>JBNKLF010000008.1:0-121341 GCA_050292215.1 Sulfurimonadaceae bacterium
GCAAAAAACTCAACAACCTGATCGCCTACACCCTGAAGATGCCCGGCGAATTCGCCGTCATGATCGTCCAGGACCTGCGCGAACGCAGGATCGAGCTCGACCACATCGACAGCTGGACGCTCTGGATGCGCAAGTTCAACGACCTGCTGCGCTAGGGAGCGACGGTGACTTCCGAAGCGCGTCTTACCAAGGCCAAAAGCCGCCTGACGATGCAGCACCCCTACTTCGGGATGCTCGCCTCCCGCCTGAAGCAGGAACCCAAGGCGGGGCTGCGGGGCTACGCCAGTAACGGCAGGCGCTTTTTGTACGATCCCGAGTTTATGCAGCGTCGCAGCATCGAGGAGCTGATGTTCATCCTCACCAACTGCGTCATGCACCACGTGCTCTCCCACCAGCAGCGCCGTCTGGGACGCAAGGGGGCGCTGTGGCAGCTCGCCACCGACTACGCCATCAACAACCTTCTGCATAAAAACGGCCTCGCGATTCCCCAGGGGGCGAACTTCAACGAGGCGTTCGAGGGGATGTACGCCGAGGAGATCTACGACGCCCTCAAGGAGGGGTATTACGGCGAGATGGAGGATGCCTTCGGCGAGGGGGACGTTCCCCCGCCTCCGGAAATGCCCGGCGGAAGCTCCGGCGGGGAGGACGACGACCGCGGCGCCTTCTCCAACCCCGGCGCCATCGAGGAGGCGCTCGACGCCCAGACCGAATCGGAGTGGCAGTACGCCGCGTCGGTGGCCCGGGAGGTGGCGCAGCGCAAAAGCGCCATGCCCTCGGGAATGGAGCGGCTGGGCAAGAAGGTCAAAACCGCCGACGTCGACTGGCGCTTCGAGCTCTACAACGCCGTCAACCGCCACATGCGCAACAACTACGCCTTCATGCCGCCGAACAAGAAACACATCTGGCGCGGCATCGCCCTCCCCTCCCTCGCCAGCGACACCCTGAGCCTCTGCGTCGCCGTCGACACCTCCGGGTCCATCGACGAGGCGCTGCTGGGGGCGTTCATGGAGGAGTTCAAGTCGATCATGACCAACTTCCCCTCGGTGCGGATCGAGCTGATCATCGCCGACGCGAAGGTGCACGGCCACTATAGCTTCCAGGGCGGCGAAAAGCTGGAGTTTCCCATCAAGGGGGGCGGCGGTACCGACTACCGCCCCGTCTTCGACTACATCGAGGCCGAACTGCCCCTTACCACGATGCTGCTCTACTTCACCGACGGGGACGGCTGGTTCCCGCGGCGCGCTCCGAGCTACGAAGTACTCTGGGCGCTTTCACGTCCGGCGAAGGTCCCTTTCGGGCGGGGACTGGTACTGTTTCGGAATTGAAGCGGAGACGCAGCCCTCAGGCTGCCGTCTCGTCGAGGTGGAGATAGAGATGGAAGAAGGCGTCCACGTCGTCGGCGCGGAGCGATTTTGAAATGAGCCAATGCCCGCCGTTTTCGGCTTCGTACTCAATAAAGTCATCGGCGTTGATGTACTTTTTCGGGTAGAGCTCCCGGATATCGTCGACGACGATATCGATCGGATAGAGCAGCACGTTGTCATGCCGGAGGTCCATGGTCTGAACCCACACCGTATTGAGACGCTCCATGGCGTCGACTTCATCGGGGCCGAATTGCATCAATGCGACCTGTCGCATACCGGTTCCACGAGTTTGCATAACGAATCCTTTTCGTCGTTGGGGCGGCGTGACGATCAGCCGCCGCATTACCGGCCGACTTCTTTTGAAGCGGCCACCGGTGACCGCCCTTAGGCGGTCCTCTTTCCGGGGCATCGCAAGCCCGGCCCCCTCATCCGGACAGCTTCCGGGCATTGCATGCGATGCGTCGTTATCTGCCACGATAACACTCCATGAATATCAGAACCATTAACCCCGTCCCCTTCCGTAGAAACTTAGCGCTCTTTAAGCTTTCGCCGCCGGGCTCCGAACGGCAATTGCATATCCGCCGCAAAAGGAGTCCGGCGATGCCCATGACCGTCTACTGCCACCAGTGCGAAAAGCGCTATCCCACGACCCAAGAGGATCTCGAGCGGATGATTGCGTTCGATCCCGAACATATGATCATATCGGGCAGCCTCTACAGCTACAGCGGGGGCTGCTATTTTAAAAATCTCAACCTCCTGAAACGACTTGAAAAAGAGAGACCGCTTCGAAAGGCCTCCCGATGACCGTCGACGTCAACGTCACATGCGCCGATGCGCATCTCCTCGACGGCATCGAGGAGATCATGGAAGATACGATGGTGCAGATGTTCATTCTGCAGACCCGGGACGAAGCCTCCCTCGAAGCGGCGGTCGAGGCGGCCGCGGAACACCCTTCGATCTTCTACGTCGCCCCCACGGAGCTCTGTCACGCCACCGATGCCAACTGCGTGGGCGTCTACGCCGCGACACCCGAAGCGCTGGAAACCCATGACCTTTCAAAACCCCTGTTCGTCGAAGAGCGATACCTCGACGCCGCCATGTCCGCACTGTTGGAAGAGGGGGCCTGCCGCGGCATCATCCTCGACGCCACCCGTCCCCACCCGGAGCTCGAACACTTCTTCGTCGCCATCGGGCCCGGCAACGTCGACGCCTTCGACCCCGAACTCCTGGCCGCCTTGCCGATGGACCGCATCGTTCTGCAAAGCGGTTACCCCGACTACGGTTTCGAACAGATCTTCGACACCGCCAAGCGGATCTCCGACGTGATGTTCCGACCCGAGCAGAGCATCATCGCCAACGCGACCCGAAACGCCCTGAGCCTTCTGGGATTTAAAAAGGGGTAAATCGGGGTATGCTATGCTTATCCGAAGGAGTCGCCATGTACCATTCGCGAGAGATGACCGCCCCCTCGGGCGTCACCATGCCGCCGCTCATCTACGGTACCGCCTGGAAGGCGGAGCGTACCGCGGAGCTGGTGGTCGAGGCCGTCCGCTGCGGTTTTCGGGGCATTGATACCGCCTGTCAGCCCAAACACTACCGCGAAGCGGGCGTGGGCGACGCGCTGCAGCGTCTTGCCGGGGAGGGGATTCCCCGCGAGTCGCTCTTTGTGCAGACGAAATTCACCCCTCTCGAAGGGCATGACCCCAAACGCATCCCCTACGATCCCGCCGCTGCGCTCGCCGCGCAGGTCGCCCAATCCTTCGAAACCTCACTGCGCAATCTAAAGACGGAGTACGTCGACTCTCTGGTGCTCCACTCCCCGCTCTTTCCCCACTCCCGGCTGATGGAAGTGTGGGAGGCGATGGAACGCATCGCGGAAACGGGACGCGCGAAGCAACTGGGCATCAGCAACTGCTACGATCCGGGATGGTTTCAGCGGCTCTGCGGCGACGCCCGCATCGCACCCGCCGTCGTTCAGAACCGTTTCTACCCCGACAGCGGGTACGACAGGGAACTGCGCGCATGGTGCCGGGAACGGGGCATCGTCTACCAGAGCTTCTGGACCCTGACGGCCAATCCCCATGTCCTGGCCGCACCGGAGTTGCGAGACCTTGCACGAAAACACGGGAAGAGCGGCGTGCAGCTGTTATTCAACCACCTCAACCGCGCCGGCATCATTCCCCTGACGGGAACGACCTCGACCGAGCACATGGCTTCGGACCTTCAGAGTTTTAACTTCGACCTCGATGCGGAAGAGCACGCCCTCATCGACGCCCTGCTCCACTAGGAGCATTCGATGCCGTGGGCGGCACCGACCGCCGCGTTACGCAGACTCCCGTCAAAGGTGTTCAGCGCCCCCGCCATTGCCGGACTGACGCTGCAGATGCGCTCCGGGCCGTGCTGTGCCAACAGTGTGACGTAGGGAAGCGTTGCGTTCGTCAGTGCTACCGTCGACGTTCTCGGGTACGCCCCAGGCATGTTGGCGACGCAGTAGTGGACAATCTCGTTTTCGGCGAAGGTCGGTTCCGTATGGGTCGTCGGACGGGAGCTCTCGAAACATCCCCCCTGATCGATGGAGACGTCCACGAGAACGCTGCCCGGACGCATCTGCCCCAGCATATCGCGGGTGATCAGCCTGGGGGCCTTCGCCCCGGGGATAAGTACGGTCCCGATGACAACGTCGCAGGAGGGGAGCAGCCGGGCGATGGTCTCGGCGCTACTGTAGAGCGTCGTGACGTTGGGAGGCAGGATGTCGGCGAGCTGGTGCAGGCGCGGCAGGCTGATGTCGAGGATGCTCACCTCCGCCCCCAAAGAGGCCGCCACCCCCGCCGCCGCCCGGCCCGCGACACCGCCGCCGAGGACCATCACCTTCGCACGCGGCGTCCCCGTCACCCCTCCGGCGAGAATGCCCGAACCGCCGTGGTAGCGCCCCAGATGCACGGCGCCCATCAGCCCGGCCATCTTCCCGGCCACCTCGCTCATGGGTTCGAGCAGAGGCAGGCGGCGCTCCACTTCCAGGGTCTCGTAGGCGAAGGCCCGGACTCCCCGTTCAAGCAGGAACCGGGTCAGCGGCTCGTCCGCGGCGAGATGCAGGTAGGTAAAAAGGGTCTGGTTGGCTTTAAAGAGGGGGTACTCCGCCGCGATGGGTTCTTTCACCTTGACGATCGTCTCCGCGACGGCATAAACTTCTGCGATGCCCGGTTCGAGCAGGGCTCCGGCCGCCTCGTACTCCGCATCGTGGAAACCGCTCCCCTCCCCGGCTCCGGACTGAACGTGAACGGCATGACCCGCCGCCGTCAACTCGCGCACTCCCGCCGGGGTCATCGCCACGCGGTACTCGTCGCTTTTTATCTCTTTGGGAACTCCGATGATCATGGGGTCTCCTTCCCGTTAAAATAATCTTTACGATCACGATGCATCGGATGTGCCAGCCGCCATATCAGCCGATCCGGTGCGATGGTTTTTTACCACTGTCGGTACTATTGTAATGCAAAAACATGCCGCTAGCCTGAATAAATCATCCTACAGCAAATCTGTGACATTCAGAGGTGGCCCGAAGGCCGAAAAGCTGCATGGACGGATCGCCTCCCGGCAGACGGTCCGAATCGACACAAGCGCATCAAAATAAGATAAAAAAGCTCTTTTTCTCCCCCATTTCCCGCCCCGGTTAAGGGGGGCGGGGGTACACTTCATTTATCAAAATTTTATCACAAAGGCACACCATGCGCATGACAGCAACCATTGCAACCGCACTGCTTCTGACCGCTTCCGCGGCTTTTGCGGGCGACCACGGAACCCACTGGGGCTACACCGGGCATACCGGTCCGGAACATTGGGGCGACATCTCCGAAAAGTTCCATATCTGTTCAACCGGCATGAACCAGTCTCCCATCAACATCATCGCTTCCGTCGATGCCGATCTGCAGGCCATCGGTTTCGGATACCAAAGCGCACCGACGGAGATCCTGAACAACGGCCACACGGTTCAGGTCAATGTTGCCGAGGGGAGTACGATGACCATCGACGGGCACACCTACACCCTGAAACAGTACCACTTCCATACCCCCAGCGAAAACCACATCGGCGGAAAAGAGTTTCCCCTGGAAGCGCATTTCGTCCATGCAGATGCCGAAGGCAACCTGGCCGTCGTCGGCGTGATGTTCGAAGAGGGTGCCGAAAATTCCGAACTGGCGAAACTCTGGGCCCACATGCCCATGGAAGCGGGAGAGCACCATGCCCTGACATCGACTCCCGAAGCCGTGACCGGACTGCTCCCAGCCAATCGCGAATACTACCGCTTCAACGGTTCTCTCACAACGCCGCCCTGCTCCGAAGGGGTCAAATGGATGGTAATGAAGACGCCGCTGAGCATCTCCAAAGCCCAGGTGGAAAAATTCTCTCATGCGGTACACGGCCATAACAACCGCCCGGTCCAGCCCGTCAATGCCCGCGTGGTGGCGGAATAACGATGGCCTTCTCAAAAGCACAACGCGCGGGGACGATCAACGGGATCATCTTCGTCGCCATCTTCGCGGCGGCGGCGACGATGATCGCCGACATCAAGGCGGTCAGCAGTTTGGGGATCTCCCCCCTGGTCGTGGGGATCGTCATCGGGATCTTCTACGCCAACACCCTGCACAACCGTGTCCCCAAAGCATGGGAGACGGGCATCGTCTTCTCCGGCAAAAAGATTTTGCGCTTCGCCATCGTCTTCTACGGCTTCCGCATCACCTTCCAGCAGATCGCGGAAGTCGGCGTCGAAGGGTTCCTCGTCTCGCTCATCATGCTCTCCACCACCTTCGTGCTGGGGACCTGGCTGGGACAGAAGTTCTTCAAGCTCGACCGTGACACCTCCATGCTGACCGCATCGGGGGCCTCGGTCTGCGGCGCGGCGGCGGTACTGGCCACCGAACCGGTGCTCAAAGCCGAAGAGCATAAAGCGGCCATCGCCGTCTCCATGGTGGTCCTCTTCGGTACCATCGCCATGTTCCTCTACCCCGCGCTCTACTCCGCGGGGGTCTTCGACATGGGAGCGCGGGAGTTCGGCATCTTCGTCGGCGGCACCATCCATGAAGTCGCCCAGGTCGTCGCCGTGGGCGGGGCCTACGGTACCGAGGCGAGCGACGCCGCGGTCATCGTCAAGATGACCCGCGTCATCATGATCGCCCCGATGCTGATCATTCTGGGGCTCTACCTCTCCTACACCGCCAAACGCAGCGGGGGCGAAGGCGCCGCGGTGACCCTGGTGATCCCCTGGTTCGCCGTCTACTTCATCGGGATGGCGGGATTCAACTCGCTGCAGATCGTACCGGGTCACCTTGTCGAAGTGATCAACGAAATCGACACCTTCCTGCTCACCATGGCGATGACCGCCCTGGGGATGGGCACGCGCTTCGCGAAGTTCAAGGGCCTCGGCCTCGCTCCGCTCTACACCGCCGGCGCCATGTTCGCCTGGCTGGTCGTCGGGGGCTACTTCATCACCAAATGGGTCTGCGCCACCTTTTAATGTAACACGGTAAAGGAGCAAAGCCCCTTTACCTACGTTAACACTGAGTTTTGCTAAGCGCAAGGCTCTCGCGCTGTTTACGCTCCGGGGGTGCTCTTCTCGAACGTTTGTTCGCTACTTCTTTTTTTTGCTTCCCTCTTTTGCTTTTTACCTGTGATGACGCTTCATTGAATACCTTCATCTTTTAACATCAAAACGGTATATGGTGTGAAACCTCTTTTTTGTTATTCACTTTCGGTGCACTCTTCGTTGCAGCAGAAGCGGTAGCCGACGCTCATCTCCGTGCGGATGTAGGCCGGTCGCGTCGTGTCGGTTTCGATCTTCTTGCGCAGGGAGTTGATGTAGGTACGCAGGTACTGCATCTCGTTCTGGTATCCCACGCCCCAGACCTCCTTGAGAATCTGTTTGTGGGTCAATACCTGGTTGCGGTTGAGCATGAGGTACTTGAGAAGGTTGAACTCGGTGGGAGTGAGTTTCAGGGCCTCCCCGTCGCGCGTGACGACGTACTGGTCGATATCGAGGCTCAATGTGCCGCAGGCGATGATGTTGGAGGTCGGCTGCAGCCCGAGGAAACGCCGTTTCGTCGAGCGTACCCGGGCGAGAAGCTCCTGGGTCGAAAAAGGCTTGGTGACGTAGTCGTCGGCTCCCAGGTCCAGTGCGGCGATGATCTCTTTCTCGTCGCTGCGGGCGGAGACGACGATGACGGGGGTCTCCACCGATTCGCGGATGCTGCGGATGAGTTCCTTGCCGTCGCCGTCGGGCAGTCCCAGGTCCAGCAGCACCAGGTCCGGGCTTCGGGACGCGAGGGTGCGGTGGGCCGAGCGCAGGTCGCCGACGAGAATCGTCTTGTATCCGGCCTGTTCCATGGAGAGCATCAGCATCCGGCTGATCGCTTCGTCATCTTCAACGATAAGTACGAGGTCTTTAGGTGTCATAGCAACTCTTTCAGGGATTCTGCGGGCTGTTTGCGGATCGGCATTTCGACCTCGAAACAGACGCCTCCCTTGGTATTATAAGCTTCAATGGTGCCTTCATGGGCGGTGGCGATCTCCTTGCAGATCGCCAGACCGATGCCGCTGCCGTTGATGTCGGCGGTGTTGTCCAGGCGGTAAAAGCGCTCGAAAATGTTTTTTAGGTCCTCGCTCTGGATCGGCTCGCACTCGTTAAAGAGCAAAATCCGGACCGACTTCTTCGTCGCCTCCATGCTGAGGCGGATCTGCTGCCAGGCATCGGTGTATTTGAATGCGTTTTCCAGCAGGTTCACCAGCAGCCGTACCAGCAGCGTTCCGTCCCCCCAGAAGAGCGGCAGGTCGTCATCGACCTTCACTTCGAGCTGTTTGAGGTGCCGCTCCTCGTGGAACTCGTGCAGCGCCACCCCCAGCAGGTCTTCCAGGTCGCACCACTCCTCCTTGAGCACCCGGTCGTTGTGTTTGAGCCGGGCGTTGTCCAGGAGCGTCGCGATCAGACGGTCCATCCGTTCGCTCGACTCCTTGATCTCGGTCAGTACCTTCTGGCGGGTCTCGTCGGCGAGGCCCCGCCCTTCGAGCAGAAGGGTCGCGTTGCCGAGGATGGAGGCCAGGGGGGTTTTCAGATCGTGGGAGAGGGTGTTGAGCAGCAGCTGCTTGATCTCGTTGACGTGGATGCGTTTGGCCTGGAGGGTGATGGTGTAGCCGACGAGGTAGAAGATGATGATACTCCAGATGTAGATCAGGTCCTCGACGTGGAAACTGTAGTAGGGAGGCACGTAGAAAAACTTCAGCATCAGCACCGAAGCCGTCGTGACGATCATGGTGGCGACCATGTTGCCGCGCAGGGCGATGACGATGGTGGGGACCAGGTGGATCAGGGTGACGTTGATGATGTCCAGGTGCGCGTGCAGCAGCTGGCTGATGGCGGTTACGACCCCAAGGAGGGCGAACGCGATGGCGTAATAGCGGTATTTCAACACGATACGGTTCATAAAGTACGTCCTCAAATATCGCTAAGCATAGCCTAAATCGTTTGGGACATCTCTGAAACCCCAGACACTCCCGGCAGACAATTTACGATGAGAGAGAGTGTTAGGAGGAGACTGCAGGTCATGTACCGTCGGCGTCCCGGCAACACGGATCGCAAATGTGGCAGCATCGATCCGCGCGGTGACAGTCGGGATACACCCATGTCCTGCAAACCCGCCGGTTATGCCTGGGGTTTCAAAAATGTCCATTTAAGGATGCCTCTAACCAAAATGTCATTCCGTCTACATTTCAGTTTCGGAACCACCAAGAGTGTTCATGCAGCCACCGGTGTCCGTCACGTTAGAGGGCGAAGCATCCTTGGGTGTCATTGTAAGACGGAATCCATCAAGAAAGTATCAAAAGCTTTTACGGGGTCAGAGTTCGCAGCTTTCGACGAACCCGCCCGCTTCGACGGAGATGACGAAGTGGTCGCCGACTTCGACCACGTCGAACCCGTGACGACCGCAGAAGCTGTTGTTGAGATGGTCCGCCCATTCGTGGGCGAGTGCTTCGGCCTCTTCCCGGCTGCCGCAGCTGCGGATGCGCTCCGTACCGTGCCGGAGGGCGCACCGGCAGAGCGTTTCAATGACGACGTGGTACAGGGGTCACGCTCCGGATTTGCTGCAGTCGCAGCCTCCGAGCATGCCGATGACGTAGTGGTCGTCGACTTCCACGATATCAAAATCGTGTTTGCCGCAAAAGGTCGAAAGCATCATATTCAGACGCTGCTGCGCGCCCGTGAGTGCATTCTCTTTGCTCTCGAAGGTCTCGATCTGGGAAATACCGGCTTTTTTGGCGCAGCTGCAGAGTTTCTCGATGACGACATGATGTTCCATGTTTCGACTCCTGTTCTTTGGTTATCAGCGAAAATGCATCCACCGTTCTACGAGAGCGGGCTGTTAGAGGCGATCAGGTAGAACTGGTCTTTGAGACGGTTGAGCTGTTTGATGACGAGGGCTTCATGCTCCTCGGTGAGCACGAAGTGCTGCTCCATAAAATCGTACATCTTGTCGATGTCCGTGTAGATCTCCTTGAGGAGCTCCTCTTTGATCTTTTCCTGTACGGTCATTGCGGCATCCTTTTCCCGGACCTGTGCAAGTCGCGTACCTGCACCGTGCATTTGCTAGTCGACGGGCTGACCGCGGTACATCCGCTGCACTTTCGGTGCCGGGGTCATGATGTCGAGATGTTCGGACGGGGCTTCGGCGTTTAGCATCAGTTCGTCGAACTTCGACTCGGGCGTCGCCATCATCTGGCTCTCGAAGACCCGAAGACGCCCCAGGAGCGCGTCGGAAACCTCTACCAGCTCCTCGTAGTACTTCTGTGCCAGGATGAGTTCGCTCTCCCCCGCCCGCTTCGTTCCGAACAGGGTCTGGAGCAGTCCGCCTCTTCGGGTACCGGCGAAGAGATGATGAATCTGAAGAAAGTGGTGGTAGCAGCGTGTGTGCAGCGCATCCATATCCGCCAGGACGCTGCGGCTTCCGGAGATGGAGAACGCCATCGCCTCTTCGTAGAGCCAGATGCCGAATTCGCTTTCGGACTGGTTCGGCGGAAGCAGCGTCCCGTCGACGGAAAGGCCGCTGACAAGGAGTTTGACGTTGTTAAGCCACTTGAGATGGCGGGCCCGTGCCAGGCGCAGGTGAATGATGAAAGGCTCTTTCATGGACATGAAACGCGACTCCCTCGGTGATTTTTTCGGGATTGTAGCACGCTTGGCCATGAATGGGAACCGGGGGGGTGTCTAAAAAACACTCAATGTTGTTCAATAACTGATCAAATAACGGTCTGAAGGTTCGGGAAAGAGAGATATGGTGCAGGCAACAGTGCCGAAATAAAAATGGGAGTCAGGTGTCGGAAATCAAAAGGGTGCCGCCCGTGACCGGACGGCATGGAGTCATGTTTGTTAATGAAGCGTGCCTTGCAGCGGGTGCTGCAGGCGACACCGTACTTAGCGTACGACGTCGAAGAAGTAGTCGGTAGAGGCGATGTGTTTCGTCTCTTCGTCGAGCTGGTCGAGGACCTTGTTGGTGATCCAGGTCAGCAGGTTCAGACCGCCGTCGTAACCGCTGATGCTGTAGCGGTGCAGGTGGTGACGGTCGAAAATCGGGAAGCCGATGTAGATCAGCGGCGTGCCCGTGTCGCGCATCAGCTCTTTACCGTAAGAGTTGCCGATCATGAAGTCGACCGGCTCGGTGAAGAGCAGTGAACGCATATGCCAGAGGTCTTTGTCAGCCCATACGTGGCAGTCTGCAGCGGCCGGTGAGGTGTCGAGCATCGCTCTCATCTCGTCAGCCCAGCCTTTGGGAGCGTTGTGACACAGGACGTGTGTCGGTTCTGCACCCATTTCGAGCAGGAAGGAAACCATACCGATCAGGAAGTCGGGGTCACCCCAGATAGCGAACTTCTTGCCGTGCATGTAGGGGTAGGAGTCTTGCATCGCGTCGACGAGTCTGCCGCGCTCTACTTTCAGTTTCTCCGGAACCTCTTTGCCGGTCAGTTCAGCGATCTTCATAACGAACTCGTCGGTACCTTTGAGGCCGATCGGGTTGCTGAAGCCGCCGTCGTGTTTCCAGCGTTTTTGTACCATTTTCATGGTTTTTGCAGTCGCGTACTTCTGCAGGGAGATCGTCGCTTTGGAGTTGATACAATCCTTGGCGTCGTCGATCTTCGTACCGCCGGCGAACATGCTGTACTCGCCTGCGGGCATATCCCACTGGTCGGAGTGGTCGCCGAGCATGATGTAGTCTGCGCCGAACGCTTCTACGATGCTTTTAACGGAGCGAAGGGACCCGATGTAGGTCTCGAAGCCCGGGATGATGTTGATGCGCTCTTTCTGCTCGCCTTTGTTACCATCGGTAAGCTGCTGCATAGTCGCTTGCATCATGTTGTCGTAGCCGGTGATGTGGCTGCCGACGAAAGACGGAGTGTGCGCGTACGTTACCGGGAAATCTGCCGCGAGATACTCGCCGCCGTCTTCCTCTTTCGCCGCCGTGATGAAGGCGTAGAGGTCGTCACCGATGACTTCCGCCATACAGGTGGTGGAAACCATGATCATATCCGGGTTGTAGAGCGCTTTACAGTTTTTCAGGCCGTCTTTCATGTTGGCCAGACCGCCGAATACCGCCGCGTCTTCAGTCATGGAGTCGGACACACACGGTGTCGGCTCTTTGAAGTGACGCGTAAAGTAGGAACGGAAGTAGGCAACACAACCGTGTGAACCGTGGACGTACGGCATAGTGTTCTCGAAACCGAGAGCGACCATGACGGCGCCGAGGGGCTGACACGCTTTGGCGGGGTTGATCGTGATCGCCTCGCGAGCGAGGTTTTTCTCACGGTATTCCCAGCTTTTGGTCCATTCAGCAACTTCCTGGACTTTCTCGGGGTTGATGGCACCCATACCGCCTTCGAACTGTTTTTTGTTCTCGAGGACTTCTTTGTATTCGGGTTTCAGAAACAGCTTCTGGCCGTTTACAATGCTTTCGACTTCTTGCATTATTCTCTCCTTCTCTTTCTAGAGGACGAGGCTTACGCCTCGCTCTCCCATGGTGCTTTGCTGTGTCCCCAAACCGGAGAGTTGATTGCAAGATCCATGTCTTTGGCAAAGATTGCAAAACCGTCGTACCCGTGGTAAGGACCGCTGTAGTCCCAGGAGTGCATCTGGCGGTAAGGCAGACCCATTTTCTGGAACACGTATTTCTCTTTGATACCTGAAGCAACGAGGTCCGGCTGAAGTTTCTTGACGAAAGCTTCGAGTTCGTATTCGTTAACGTCGTCGTAGATCACCGTGGAACGGAAGATCTCGTCTTTGGTACGTTTGTAGTCGTCGTCGTGAGCGAACTCGTAACCGGTACCGATAACTTCCATACCGAGGTCTTCGTAAGCACCGATAACGTGACGGGGGCGCAGACCACCGACGAACAGCATCACTTGTTTGCCTTCGAGGCGCGGGCGGTATTTCGCTGTAACCGCGTCGATCATCGGCTGGTATTTGGCGATGACTTCTTCACATTTGGCCTGGATGGACTCGTCGAAGAACGCTGCGATTTTGCGCAGTGACGTAATGGTCTGAGTCGGGCCGAAGAAGTTGTACTCTACCCACGGAATACCGAACTCTTTCTCCATGTGACGGGAGATGTAGTTCATAGAACGGTAGCAGTGCAGCAGGTTCAGCTTCACTTTCGGAGTCTGTGCCATCTCTTTGAGGGTCGCGTCGCCGGACCACTGGGCTACGACACGCAGACCCATCTCTTCGAGAAGAATACGGCTTGACCATGCGTCACCGCCGATGTTGTAGTCGCCGATGATGGCAACGTCGTACTCAGTCGGAACGATTGCCTCGCCCAGGGAGTTGACGTCACCGTCGAAGACGTAGTCGCGGACCGTGTCGTTTGCGATGTGGTGACCCAGGGACTGGGAAACACCGCGGAAACCTTCACAGTTGACCGGGATGATCGTTTTGCCGCTTTGTTTGGCGTAAACTTTGGACGTCGCGTTGATGTCGTCGCCGATCAGACCGATCGGACACTCAGACTGAACGGTGATCCCGTTGTTGAGCGGGAACAGGTCGTCGATCTCTTCAAAACACTTCGTCAGTTTTTTGTCGCCGCCGAATACGATGTCTTTTTCCTGGAAGTCGGAAGAGAAGTTCATCGTTACGAACGTATCGACACCGGTAGTACCGATGTAGTAGTTACGGCGACCTGCACGGGAGTACTGGCCACAACCGATAGGACCGTGGGAGATATGGATCATATCTTTGACCGGACCCCATACAACGCCTTTTGAACCGGCGTACGCACAACCGCGCTGGCTCATTACGCCGGGAACGGTTTTCTTGTTAGAGCGGACGTTACCGCAAGTTTTTTGACTTTCGTCTTCAGGACCGCCGACACCGAGGTGTTTCGCGCGGTTTTTGGCGGCTTTCGCCGGGTATCCGGCGAGTACTTCTTCTACCGCCGCTTTCTGCTTTGCAGCTAATTCTTCAGGACCCATGTTATCCTCCTCTATGATTTTTGTGAATTAAGAACTTATGCCGCAGTGATGCGGAACATTGCCATAGAGTCGAATTTTTTACACAGAGCCATCGTCTCGTCGTCAGCAGCATCGATACGCTTGGAGAGCTCAGCGATCTGGTAGCGGTTGGTGTAGATCATGTAGTCTGTTTCAGCAGTTTTTGCGTAGTGAACCAGGGCTTTGAACATGAAGGTGTCTTTGTTAGTGTAAGACAGCTCTTCTTTTTGGCCTTCGCGGCTGGTCATCGTCATTTTGATTTCGCTGACGGAATCAACATCAACACCTGCTTCGTCGAGTTTAGCAAGAACTTTTTCGTCCGGAATTTTGTTACCCATATCTGCCGGGAAGTGGAAACCAAGAATAAACATCGTAATTCTCCTTCTTTTTCTGTTATTTTCTTTTCATTACGAGAATTGTTGCTATTCCCCCGAGGGGGAACACACTAAGGGTGAAATTTTGCGAAGATCGCGGATTAGGCTTCTGCAGCCTTACCGATGTTTTCTTCGTCTGCGTCCTCTTCGAGACCGAATTCCATCAGGAGGTCTTCGAGGTCGTCCATCTCGAGCGGAGTCGGGATGACTTTCATGTCGTTCGCGATGATTTTGCGAGCGAGTTCTTTGTACTCGATAGCCTGGTCGGAAGACGGGCTGTACTCGACAACGGTCATACGGCGAAGTTCGGCGTGCTGAACGATGTTGTTACGGGGTACGAAGTGAATCATCTGAGTACCGAGGTCTTTTGCAAGAGCGGAAGCCAGATCGTATTCGCGGTCGGTCATACGAGCGTTACAGATCAGACCTGCAAGGCGGACACCACCGGTGTTGGCGTATTTAAGAATACCTTTGGAGATGTTGTTGGCAGCGTACATAGCCATCATCTCGCCGGACATAACGATGTAGATCTCTTGAGCTTTACCTTCGCGGATCGGCATCGCAAAACCACCACAAACAACGTCACCGAGTACGTCGTAGGAAACGAAGTTCAGGCCTTCTTCTTCGTAAGCGCCCTCTTCTTCGAGGAAGTTGATCGCAGTAATAACGCCGCGACCCGCACAACCAACGCCCGGCTCAGGACCGCCAGACTCCGTACAGTTGATCCAGCCGCCCGGTGCGTCAGGAGCAAAGATGCCGGCGCCCGGCTTACATGCGTCTTCGAGTTCGAGGTCTTCAACAGTACCCATTTCAGCAGCAAGCTGGAGGATGGTAGACTGAGCTTTCTCGTGCAGAATCAGACGAGTGGAGTCCGCTTTCGGGTCACATCCGACAATCAGAATGTTTTTGTCGAAGTAGTGTGCCATAGCGGCAAGCGTGTTCTGAGATGTGGTAGATTTACCGATCCCACCTTTTCCGTAGAATGCAATTTGACGAAGTTCAGACATTTTTTTCTCCCTTATTTAGACGCCCCTTTCGGAAAGCGTCCGTATGTACTTCGCCGTAGTTTGTGCATCCTGCGTTCCCGCTTTTTTCAGTGCCAAATCGCGACAAAACCCGATTTGTCGCAACATTTGTCATAAAATGGAACAAATTTGTAAGAACATTTTATGCAGCCCCCCTCCAATCTCCTACAGTGCCCCGTCAATCCCCTAAAACAGGGGCTTTCGCGGCGTGCTACAAAAGTGCGACAAAATACGACAATCCCCTGTAGCAATTTTGTCGTGCTTAAATAGTGTTCAGGTATCTCCTCTTTTTCACCCGCACATAGCTCCATGAGCTTCCAGGATGCGCGGCAATGACCGATGCGGGATCTTCGCTTGCGGCATGTTGCCGGGTGTCCACTATTACGATACACTATTTAACACTTTTACATAGGGTGATTGAACATGCTGAAAGCCATCGCCATAGGAACCGTCTCGGCAGCGGTATTGCACTTCCTTCTTTATCTGCCATCCACCTCACTTTTACATACACTTCTGATCGGCGGCCTGATCGGCGCCGTTTCCAATCTGAACTCCCGACTGACGCTATTGCAGCATCAACGTGACGGCGCGCCGGTTAAAAAAGCGCGGCCCGCTCCTTCCCCGACACCGGAACATACGGCTCCGGGTGCTGCGGCGGAACAGGCCGTATCCAAACCGGTCCTACCCGTCAAAGATCCCGCACCGGCAGCCGCCGAACGGGTAAGCGAACGCAAGCGCCCCTCCCCCAAAGAGCGACCCGACCCGCTCGTTCTTCTGGTGAAGTATCTCTCGGGAGGCAATCCCCTCGTTCGCATCGGCGGCGTCGTCCTCTTTTTCGGCCTGGCGTTTCTGGCCAAATACGCTGCCGACCTGGGGCTCATCAGCATCGAGCTTCGCCTTTTGGGCATCGCATCGGCAGGCATCGCCCTCATCGTTGTCGGATGGCGGCTTCGCGACCGTCCGGGAGCCTACGGGCTGATCATACAGGGGGTCGGCATCGCGACCCTCTATCTGGTGATCTTTGCCGGAGCGAAACTCTACGCACTGATGCCATTGAACCTGGCCTTCGTTCTGATGCTGCTGACGGTCTGTTTCGGCACCATGCTGGCCCTGAAACAGGACTCGCTGCCGATGACACTCTTTGCCACCGCGGGAGGCTTTCTCGTTCCCATACTCACCTCATCGGACAGCGAATCGCACCTCCTGCTGTTCAGCTACTACGCACTGCTCAATCTCGGCATCGTCATCATCGCCTGGCACCGCGCATGGCGCATCCTCAACGTCACCGGCTTTCTCTTCACCTTCGTCGTCGCAACCGCATGGGGGCTTCTGCGCTATGAGAGCGCACTTCTCGATACGACCGAACCGTTCTTGATCCTCTTCTTTCTCTTCTTTGTCGGGATCAGCATCCTTTTTACCTACAAACAGCCCTTCGAGCTTCGCGGTTTCATCGACTCGACACTGGTATTCGGCGTGCCGCTGGCGACCTTCGCATTTCAAAATGCCCTGGTCAGGGAGATCGAATACGCACTCTCTTTCAGCGCCCTCTTCATGGGTGGTCTCTACCTGCTGCTGGCAAAACTGCTCTGGGAGAAGCGGAACATGCGCCTCCTCTCCGAAGCCTTTCTGGCGCTCAGCGTCGTTTTCGTCACACTCGCCGTTCCCTATGCGCTCGACGGGCACTGGACCGCTGCCAGCTGGTCGCTGGAAGCCGCGGCCATTGTCTGGATCGGCTTCCGGCAGGAACGTCTCTACGCCCGGATTTTCGGTATGGCGCTTCACGTCGTATCGGCGTTGCTCTTTATGGCGCTCTCCCTGGAGAGCGTTCCCGAACTCCCCTTCGCCAACGGCATCTTCCTCGGCGCCTTGACCGTCAGCTTCGCGTCGCTGTTTATCTCCCGACTCTGCACCCGCTACACCCCACAATGTGATCCGCGTTACGAAACCCTAAGCGCACAGGCATTTCTATTACTCGGGGTGCTGTGGTGGCTGCTGGCGGGAGTTCGCGACGTCGATGCCGCTTTTGCGATCTTCGGCGACGGCATGCTCATCTATACCGCCGCCGGCGCGGCCGTGTTCAGCATCGCAGCTTCCCGGCTGGAGTGGAACGCCCTGAAACGTCTGCTTCAGGGCTATCTCCCCCTCGGTCTGGCGTGTTACCTGCTGCTGGCTCCGCATCTGCTGGGCGGACACCCTTTTGCCCAGTGGGGATGTGTCGCGCATACCGCCTTTTTTGCACTGCACTACCTGCTGCTCTATCGTCACGAAGATGTCTGGAACGCGGTTCCTCTGTGGCACATCACCGGAACCTGGCTGCTCGCGGGCCTGCTCTCTCTGGAAGCGGCGTGGCAGATCGGACAGATCACGCCCAACCCGACATACACCCTGTTGGCCTATGCCGTCGTCCCGCTGCTTTTGGGCATCCTGGTCATGCAGCGGAGCATCCCCGTTTCATGGCCCGTCTTGCGCCATGAACGGGCATACCGCATCGACGCGCTGGCCGGTTTCGCGCTCTATCTGCTGATGTGGGAAGCGGCGGCCTTCTCATACAGCGGCGATGCCTCGCCCCTGCCGTTCATACCGTTGTTGAACCCACTTGAGATGTTCGCGCTGGTCGTTGCCGCGGCCGTCGCGTACTGGTACATGAAAAGCCATCGCGAACTGCCGGTATCGCAAATGCCCTACCCCGCCGTTTTGCTCTTTCCGGCGGGGTTCCTCCTGCTCTTCGTCAGTGTGAGCATCGGACGCGCCGTCCACTTCTACGCGGCGGTGCCGTACCGGTTCCAGGCGCTCTGGAGCGACCCGCTGTTTCAGATGGCGCTCTCCCTGCTTTGGACGGTCATCGCCTTCGCCCTCATCATGCTCTCGCGTCGGTTCTCGAGCCGTCTCTTCTGGATCGCCGGAGCGGCACTGCTGGGAGGCGTCATCGTGAAACTCTTCCTCATCGACCTCTCCAACAGCGGTACGGTCGAGCGGATCATCTCTTTTATCGCGGTAGGGATTCTGGCACTGCTGATCGGGTACCTCGCCCCGTTGCCCCCGGTACTGCAGGAGACGAAGCCGGACGGTACGCCTCGATAAACTCGGGGAATGGTTTCGGCCGCTATGCGAGCCGTGCGGCGAGATCGGCGTCCATGGTCGCGGTGTGCTGGCGCAGCCAGTGGGGCAGCTGGTCGCGGAGGTAGGCCCGGGCGAAACTGCGCCGGCCGCTCTGGGCCTTGGCAAGGAAAAACGCCATTTCGGAGAGGATGCGGCGGTGTTCGTCGCAGTGTTCCCGGCGCGAGGCCAGGGAAACCGCTTCCATCTGCTCCTCTTCGTAGGCGAAATGGGCGGCGGTGTGATCGACCAGCCCGCCGAAGGCCCGGTCGAAATCCTCGCCCTTGGCGTCGACCGCTTCGGCCAGCATCACGATAAACTCTTCATGCAGGGTGTCCAGCGCCGTATTGCCCAGGCGGTACTCCTCCCGCCACTCAATCATCGCAGAGCCCCGCGCGGTACCAGAGGTTCAGGTTGCTGCGGCAAAACCCCTGTTTTTCGTAAAAGCTCAGCGCCGGGGCATTGGCGGCGTCGGCACCGAGCTGCAGGCGCAGATAGCCGTGGCGTTTCGCCAGGGCGGCCGCTTCGCCGATGAGCAGGCTGCCGATCCCCTGCCCCCGCCATCCCTGACGGACGACGACGTCTTCGATGAGACCGGCATAGCCCCCCTCGGCGCTGGAAACGACCCGCTGCATGGTCACCATGCCGATGGCCGTATTCTTGTGCTTGGCGACGAGAATCTCCGCATCATGCTGTTCGTAAAGGAGTTTCAGCCCCGCGTACTGCTTGTCGGGATCGGCACGAAAGTCGGATTCGATGGCGAAGAGCTCGCCGATGAGGCGGGCCATCACCCGGAGGTCGTCGAGCTGGGCCCGGCGTACGGTAAATTCGGAAGCTTCGGCAGGTGCCGGTGCGGTATCAGGTGTCACTTTTCAGTCCTTCGAGCAGTTGCGCCAGGCGATCGTTGCGAATCTGGATCTGCCGCTCGATCTCTTCATAGTCGTACTTCCCGAAATGGACCATGTCGAAAAGCTTGACCAAAACGGCCCGGCAGCAGTTCTTGTCGCATTCGGTCACCAGTTTTTTGGCCTTTTTGAAAGGGAGCGACGTGTTCTGGAAAATCTCGATGGCGTCGGCAACGCATTTGTCGCCGCATTCGCAGATCTCCATCCGGAGAATCTCCTCTTCGCTCTTTTGCGAACCCATGGTCACCTCCTTGTTGGGAAGCCGGCGGCGTCCCGTGAAGGGAGCATGCCGAACCCGGCATCAAAGACCGTTGTCGGCCTTGAACTGATTGGCTGCTTCGACCGCTTTGACCAGTCTTTCGCTGAGCTCGGGCATTTTGATGTAATCGACCCAGAGGGTATCTTCCACGATATCGTGAATCTCGGAAGCGATCTCAACGGCCTGGCGCTTGTACTTCGCCAGCTCTTTTTTCAGTTCTTTTGTCTCTTCGGACATACGATCTCCTTGTTGTATTGTAGTCTCTTTCGCCGCGCTTCAGATGCGGTGTACTTCGATGCAGGCCGCTTCGTCCTTGCGCAGGGCGATGAGCGAACGGTTGATCATGATCTGCACCGTACTTTTGAACCAGCCGAAATGCTTGATGCAGATGCGCGCGTCGCGGGTCAGCCCCATCGCGCCCAGACGCTGTCTGAGCAGTTCGTCGACGTCAATCGCATCCACTGCGAGCATTTCACCGGTATTCATCTCCAGAAGGCACATGCGAAACTCCTACAACGTATTTTTTTTATTTATGCAATTTCCGTTCAAGAAGAAGCGGTTTCGCATGCCGTTCCGGCTTAAAGCGAAAAGGCGTAGATGTTTTCGAACCGGACGTCGAAGCCTTCGCCCCGGGTCATGTGAACGAACTCCTGCTTCTTCTGGAAGTGGTAGCGCTTGTAGAGTTCCACGGCGTGCGTCGTCTCCAGGGGAAGGTCGGCGACGACTTTTTTTAGCCCGCGGAAGTAGAGCACGCCGCGCATCATCTTCTCCGCTTCCTCTTCGTATCCTTCGCGCACCTGCCAGGGGCCCAGGTAGACGTTGCGGGCGTTGACGACGCTAGAGTGCTGAAAACCGTTGGGCAGCGTCAGCTTCAAGGAGCTGTTGCGCTCCATCTCGTCGAACATGAAGTCCATCCGGTTCTCCCCGAAGGTCTCCCTGTCGATCGCCGAAGCGACGGCGTCGAAGTTGCTGCCGTCAAGCTCTTTGGCATGGGCGTTGGTAAAGTTGAAGGGGGGAACCTTGCCCACGTTGACGAAACGGCCGACCCGCATCCGCGACTCGAAACCGTGGGCTTCGAAAAAGGGAACCAGGTCGGGGTTGGCGTGGAGGTAGATCTTGCGGTATTCGCTGTCGAGAGCGCCGAGCAGCGTTTCGAAGAGGCGTTTGCCGATCCCCTGGCGCTGGTAGCTGGAGCGGACCATAAAGTACTTGACCATGGCAGAGTGTTCGAACTCGATGGCGAGTACGGCGCCGATCAGTTTCCCGTTGTCGTACGCCCCGTAACAGAGATGGGGGGAGTGCATCATCATCAGCTTGATGTGGTAGCCGTCGACCAGCCAGCCCACCTCCTCGGCAATGGCGACAAGCTCGCTGACGTCGACGAACTTCAGCCACCCTATAAACATTGGCTCTCCTTGTAGAGCGTCACCAGCTCCGCGTCGTCAAGCACCCGCTTGCGGGAAGTGACGATCTCGCGAATCCGGGGAAGCAGGGTCGTAAGCGCGGCCTTTTCCGCACTGATGCCCAGGGCATTGAGGTGGTAGGCGATGGTACCCGTACCCGAGTGCTTTCCGATGGGAAACTCCCGGTGGCACCCCACCTCTTCGGCATCGAAGGGTTCGTAGGCGCGGCCGTTTTTCATCATGCCGTCGGCATGGACTCCGCTCTCGTGGGCGAAGATCCGGTCGCCGAAGATCGGCGCGTTGGGCGCGAGGGTCACCCCCGCCGCCTGGGCCACCGTCGTCACCAGGCTACGCATCTGCAGCGGGTCGAAGGAGCGTGACTCGCCGTAGAGGTGTTTGAGGGCCATGGAGATCTGTTCGAAGGAGGCGTTGCCCGCCCGTTCCCCCAGACCGATGACGGTAGTGTTGACGCTGACGGCGCCGGCGTCGATGCCGCTGAGGGCATTGGCGTTGGCCAGGCCGAAGTCGTTGTGGGTGTGCATCTCGATCGGAAGGAGGTTCAGGTCGGTCAGATGCTTCACCTTTTCGAAGGTCTGCGTCGGGGTCAGGATGCCGACGGTGTCGCAGTAGCGGAAGCGATCGGCTCCCAGTTCGCGTCCCAGGCGCATCACCTCGGTGATGAACTCCAGCGAACCGCGGGAGCTGTCCTCGGCGCCGATGCAGACGAAGAGCCCTTCGGCCTTGGCGGTGCGGACCACCTCGGCAAGCTGTTCGAGCATCTTCGTTTTGTCGCCGCCGAACTTGACGTCGATGAGGATGTCGGAGACGGGAATGGAGAGATCCACCGCCCCCGCGCCGCACTCAAGCGACGCTTCCAAATCGGCCATCTTGGCGCGGTTCCAGGTCATCATGCGGGCGTCGAGTCCCAGAGCCAGAAGCTCCTTGATGTCCTGCTGCTCCCGGCGTCCCATGGCGGGAATGCCGATTTCGAGTTCATCGGCACCGCAGGCGACCAGCCCCTGGGCAATGGCGAGTTTTTCCGCGGTATTGAAGGCGACGTAGGGAGCCTGCTCCCCATCTCTCAAAGTGGTATCGTTGATGATCGCCATCGTCGCACTCCTCTCAAAACTTTCAGTTGTTAGGTGTTCAATTCCCCTCGAGTTCTTCGGGAAGGTTGAAATATTTGCGCGTCGCCTTGAGCACGGAGGCCTCGATGGGTTCGAAGGCGTAGCTCTGGTCGGCGACGATGCCCGCCTCGGCGAGATCGTTCTGCGGACAGCCGCCGATCTTCGCGGTAAGGATCAGCTTACAGTCTTTCAGTCTTTCGAGAATCGGCGCGATCGGGTTGACCCCGTCGGGACCGGCACAGTACTCGTAATCGACCTTGCGGTGCTGGATAAACCGGATGCCGAGGTCGCCCGCTTCGTAGATGAGGAACTCTTTGACCGAACCGAAGTGCTGGTTGATCATCCCCTCGCCCGCCGTGGTGACGGCGACGAGGATGGTCTGGCCGTCGGAACTCATCTCCGCTTTCTCGCGGCGCACCCGTTCGTTGGCCTGGTCGAGGAAGAAACGGAACTCCTCGATCTTCGCCTGAGCCTCCTGGCGGCCCTCCAGGTTGTAGTGGTCTTCCAGGGCGTCGAAGGACATCTCCGCGAAACGCGCCTTGGTGAACTCCGCCCCGCGGTCCTCGCCGATAAGGCCGACGGCATCGGCGCGGCACTGGCGGCAGTGCTGCATCAGTTTCATGTCCATGCCGCAGGCTTCCTGAGCCTCCATCTGCTGCTGGTCGGTCGCGGAGGGAATGCCGTCGAGACCGAACTTGGTACCGAACTCCGGCTCGGAGATGATCGGCATGATGTTGTGAAGGAAGACGCCGATCTCCTTGAGCTTCTTGGAGACTTCGGGCAGATGCTTGTCGTTGATGCCGGGGATCAGGACCGAGTTGGCCTTGATGAGGATCCCTTTCTCGGCACAAAGCTTCATCCCTTCGAGCTGACGCTCGAGCAGAATCTGCGCGGCTTCCTTGCCGTAGTAGCGTTTGTTGTTGTAGAAGATCCACGGATAGATCTGGCTGCCGATCTCGCCGGTGGTGTCGACGGTGTTGATGGTGACGGTGACATGGTCGATGTTGTACTTGACCAGTTCGTCGATGTATTTGGGCAGTTCCAGGCCGTTGGTGGAGAGACAGAGCTTGAGGTCCGGCGCTTTCTCGCGCACCATACGGAAGGTCTCGAAGGTCTTTTCCGGGTTGGCCAGGGCGTCGCCGGGTCCCGCGATGCCCAAAACGCTCATGCGCTCGACCTCGCCGCCGACGAACATGACCTTCTTGACCGACTCTTCGGGCGTCAGACGTTCGCTGGTGACGCCGGGGCGGCTCTCGTTGGAACAGTCGTATTTGCGGTTACAGTAGTTGCACTGGATGTTGCACGCCGGAGCAACGGCAACGTGAATGCGCGCATAGTGGTGGTGCGCCCCTTCGCTGTAACAGGGGTGGTTATGGATCTTTGCCTGAATGTCCGCGGGCATTGCGGATTCGGCGGGATTGCTGGAACAGCAGCTCATATCGGCTCCTTGACGGGCACTTCAGCTCGGAGGCCCGGTTTAGATGTTAGGTTGAATGACCTTGCATCATGTAGCGACAATCATTTCTGCGGAGAAATTTGCAATTCGTGTTCCCGACGCGATCACGGCCTGCGGGACAGGGTCGGACAAAGCGGTACGTTTTTGTAGGAGAAGCGGCGTTCCCCGGCGTCAGACACCGGGTGAGAGGTCGGGCGATGGAACGGAGAAGTAGTACCCCTGGGAGTAGTCGACGCCGAGTTCGAGCAGTTTCTCGACGGTCGCTTCGTCCTCGACGAACTCCGCGACGGTACGGATGCCCTTCTTCCGGGCGAAATGGAGAATGCTCTCGACGGTAAAGAGGTAATCCTCGTCGGAGATGATCTTCTTGATGAGCGAACCGTCGATCTTGATGTAGTCGACGTCGAGTTTTGTCAGGTAACTGAAGTTGGAGTAGCCGGTGCCGAAGTCGTCGATGGCGATCTTGCAGCCGAAACTCCGCAGCTCGCGGAAGAAGGCGTCGACCTCCTCGAAATTCTCGATCCCCTCCGACTCCACGATCTCGATGATCAGGCGTTCCCCGGCCCCCGTGCGTTCGAGCGTCTCCATCAGGAAGCGGCGGGTCTTCTCCGAAAGCATGTCCTGCAGGGTCATGTTCAGGGAGAACTCGCAGCTCAACGCAGAACAGATCTCGAACGTCTTGGCGATCATGATGCGCGTCAGCGTCCCGTAGAGCTTCGCTTTTTTGGCGTGTTCGAGGAACCAAAACGGCGTCAGCACCGAACCGTCACCGTCGATGAGACGGATGAGGGATTCGTATTTTGTGATCTGGCGCGTACGGTTGTCGGCGATCCCCTGGAAATAGGGAACGATGCGGTCGTTCTCGATGGCGGACTTGATCTTCTCGATCATCAGGATGTTGTTGCGTATGGTCTCGCTCAGGTTGGTGTTTTCATTAAAGAAGACCACCTTCTGATGCTTCACCTTCGCCTCTTTGAGGGCGATGTGCGCCAGTTTGTAGACCTCGCTGCTCTCCGCGGCGGCGACCCCGCAGGAGATGTCGACGGAGATGTCGTAATCTTCGATGTGGAACCGCTTCTTCTCGATGTTGACGACGTGATCGATCACCCGTTCCCGCCATGATTCGTCGCCGTGGTCTCCCCGGCAGATGATGGCGAACTCGTCGGCACTGATGCGGTAGAGCCCGGCATCGGCGAACTCCTCGGTCAGATGGGCCCCGAAGAGCTTCAGGATGTCGTTGCCGATCTCATAGCCGAAGTAGTCGTTAATCTCGGAGAAGCGGTCGATGTTGAGCAGTGCCAGCGTACGCTGCGGGGGACCGCTTTCGAGGTCCCCCAGCAGGGCGGTACGGTTGAGCAGGCCCGTCACGTCGTCGGTGCGCTGTCGGAGGATGATGCGCTCTTGCAGCACCAGCTCCGTCACGTCCATCCGTGCGGCGATGTACTCGACGATGCGCCCCTCATCGTCGAAAATGGGGGCGATAACGGATTTGACGTAATATTCGCTGCCGTCCTTCGCCATGTTTTTGAAGGTCTCTTTCCACACCTTCCCGGAGCGGATGGTTTCCCAGAGATTTTTAAAGAGCGCGGGCGGCGTGTCGGGATGGCGGACGATGTTGTGGTCCTGCCCGATCAGCTCTTCGCGGCGGTATCCCGAGATCTCGCAGAAGGCGTCGTTCACGTAGGTGATGAACCCCCGGGCATCGGTCTTGGAGACGATGGAGCTCTCGTCGAGTACCATTTTGTACTGGTCGAGAAACGCAATGTTTTCGTCCAGTTCGGACTGGGTCACGTTGACCAGGTGCGTCAGCGACTTGAGCATGGTGTGGCGGTACTCCCGCTCCTTGACGAATTCGCGGGGAGCCGGTCTTTCCGATTCGCTCAGCGAAAGGGTCGTCGTCGTGACGTTGAGCAGCTGGTTGCGGGTGTCGGAGTGGTAAAACTCGCCGTAGGTGAAGAAGCCCGCCGTGGGCGCCACTTCGTCGATCAGGCCGAATTCGTAATTGAGCTGCTCCTGCAAAAAGAGTTTACGGACCGAACAGGAGTAGATGAACGTCGCCTCCGCCGGTCGCCGCGCCACCGCGTCGCGGATGTCCGTGGCGTGGTTAAGCACCTCCTCGACGTTCCCGATGGCGAACCGGACCCGGTCCCCCGCTTTGAAGTGCCCGGCATAGACAAAGCCGCCGTCCGCACTGGTCGCAACCGGGGCGCGGGCGACGAAGACCCCGTCCTCTTCACGGACAAGGGGGAACTCGATGGCCCCGGCCGGTACCCGTGCCACCGTCTCCGGTCCGAGATAGTGGGCGTAGCGCTCACTGACGGGACGGCCGTCGATCTCGTAGACGACATTTTTGTCCGCCCGCGTCACCGTCAGTTCCTTGCCCACGGGCGTCCAGTGGAGCGAGTAGGCGTTGTGCACCTGCAATACGTCGCTCTCCAGGGCGGCGATGACGACACCTTTGTCGTAAATGGTCGTTCCCGACATAATATAGGTCCGGGTAAACGTCAGGTCGTCTCCGGCGTTGCCTCCGGCGACAAGGGTGTCGCCCCGTACCGACGCCATCCCTTCGAGAAACGATTCGCTGTCTTCGCCCAGCCCCTCGCAAAAGGCGATGCAGGCTTTGGTGCGTTCCGTTACCATTTCCCGGGCGGCACGTACCCCGCTTTCGAAGTCGGCCGCCGGGTAGTACCGGGTGCGCACCTCCGTCGCATCGAAACAGGCGGCGGCGATCACGATCTGCCCGGAGCAGAGCCGACCCTCCATGACTTCCCCCGCCGTCGTCGCGCCGATGACGACGGCCCTGGGCAGTTCGGCGGCGATCCGTCCAAGCACCGACGCAAGAAGTCCCTTGTCGAAAATCCCGCTGAACAGCTGGATGAAGACCGTGCCATCGTGTTCGGCTAGCTCCCTTTCGAGAAATGCCGTCAGCATCTGTTCGTTTTCGTATTTATGGGTGAAAAGCCGCATCCGACCGTCCTGTTTTCGTCTTGAACTCATTTTACGGCAGTTTACTTAAAGTTATATACCGCAGAACTTTGAAGCGCGATTCTTCGCTTCCGGGTGCGTCACACACCTTCTTGGGAACGGAATATGCAAATTTCATGCAAACGCACCCCAAGAGGGTTGAAAGGCAACGGTCATGAAGATTGCGATCCCGCTTCACCGGCAGCTGACGCTCTACCATTACAACCCGTGTACGGCGCCGAAGTTCGCGATCTACCAGATCGAGGGGGACCGCTCGCGCATCGTCTACCGCCTCGAGGTGATCGTCGACAACCCCTGGAGTGCCGTCAAGGGCGACGACTTCGGAGAAGATCAGGTCACCGCCTGCTGCGACGTCGACCGCCGCAGCAACATCCGCCACATCTCCGAGCACTACGCGCTGCTCGATGCTATCGGCGGATGCCGCTACCTGCTGGCGGACCTCTGCTGCGACAACCTGCAGCGCGCCCTCGGCAAAGGCGGCATCGAGGTTTTCAAAATTCCGCCCATCGTCAACAAGATCGATAACGCCATAAAAAACTTTCTCATAGGAGCTTCACTTGCAAGTACAGTTGAACACATCCACCATGCGTCTTGAAGATACGCCCCTGGACGTCGGGTACGCTTCCGAGAAAGTCGAGGTCAAAAGCAGCGACGGCACATGCTGCTCCCTGGGGGGCCAGAACGGCAAAACCCAGCTCATCGTCACCACCCCCTTCATCGACGACGCTTTTGTCGCAGAACTCGAAGCCATCAACGCCATACTCCCCTCCGGCGGCGAGTATGAAGTGACCGCCTCCATCGTCGTGGCCAACGACACCCATACCGCCCCCGATCTCGACAAGTTCGATTTCTACATCGACAACAAAGGCGAGTTCGGGGACTGGTACAGCGTGCGTCTCGTCGGCGAGCCCTGCGACGGCGAATTCACCAAGGCGCTCTTCGTCATCTCCAAAGACGGCGCCCTCTTCTACGACGAGTTCGCGAAAAACCTGCACGACACGTTCAACACCGATACCCTGCTGCGCAAAATCACCGCCGCACAGCTCTGCTACACCGGGAAAGGATGCCACTGATGAGTGAAGTCAAAGATATCGAAACCACGATCGAAACGATCAAGAAAGAGCTGCGCAACCAGACGACCGTCCCCTACTTCGGACTGGGAATCTTCGAAGGCGTCACCACCAAAGAGGGCGAACAGATGCCCTACGATTCGGACTCCATGATCCTTATGATGAACCAGGGACGTCCCATGAGCCAGCGCCTCATGTTCGAGTACTCCCGCGCCGCCATGCACCTCGAACAGCGCCGCGGCGTTGATTACATGACCCAGCTCATCAACTGGATCTACACCAAGGAGTTCGAGCCGACCCCGCTGCAAAAAGCCGTCGCCAACATGTCGCCGCGCTACGTCGTCGACACCAACCGCGACACGAAGCTGCAGGAGCTCTTCGCCTTCGAGCCCCACTGCCTCATCGTCGGGAAGTCGCGCATTCTCAACAACGACTACCGCTACGAGATTTTCGAATACGACGTGGAGGACAAGCGCTACTTCCAGGTGGAAGAAGAGGCGCTTGACGACGCGAAGAAAATTCTCTTCAAACCGATGGGTTCCCCGCTGCCCGAACCCAGCTTCATCATCTCCGACGCCGACTACGTCGACTGGCTGACGGAGGCGATGGGCGGCTTCGCGGTCCCCTCGGTCCTCAAGACCTACCGCAAAACGAAAAAGTACCTCTTCCTGGGGACCTTCTTCGACCGCGACACCGACCGCATGGTCGCCAACGAACTGACCCTCGACCTGGAGGGCGGGTACGTCATCATCGACCGCGAACTCGGAAAGAAGGAGAAGAAGTTCATCGAGAAGCACAACCTCGAAGTCCTTCCCATGAGTCTCGAAGCGTTCACCGAGGCGTTCATCTAACCAGACGTTGCAGATACATTGACAAAGGAGCCTTTATGCCGCTGATACCGACCGTACGAGACCGTTCCCCGAGAGGCGAACGCTACTTCGACCTCTTTTCAAAACTCCTTAACGACCGGGTCATCATGATCACCGAGCCCATCGACGACCACATGATGGGCGTCGTCGTTTCCCAGCTGCTTTACCTCGAAGCCGAAGACTCCGAAGAGCCCATCCACATGTACATCAGCTCCCCCGGGGGCTCCGTCATGGCGGGCCTGGCCATCCTCGACACCATGCAGCTGGTCAACGCGCCGGTGCACACCTACGCCATGGGGATGGTCGCTTCCATGGCCGCCGTTCTTTTCGCCTGCGGCGAGAAGGGGCACCGCTACGTCATGCCCAATGCCGAAGTGATGATCCACCAACCCCTCGGCGGCGCGTCGGGCCAGGCCAGCGACATCGAGATCCAGGCCAACCACATCATCAGCCTCAAAAAACGGCTCTACAAGATCCTCTCCAAAGCCACGGGCAAACCGGTCAAGACCATCGAGCGCTCCAGCGACCGCGACAACTACTTCATCGCCGAGGACGCCATCGCCTTCGGGCTGGCCGACCAGGTACTGAGCATGAGAAAGGAGTCGTAACATGAGCCAGGAAAAAGTCTGTTCCTTCTGCGGCCGCAAGCAGAGCGACGTGAAGAAGATGTTCTCCTCGGAGAAGACGCACATCTGTAACGAGTGCGTCACCACCTGTTCGAACATCCTGCAAAAAGAGGTGCGCTACGAGCAGCGCGCGGAGATGCAGCAGGCACTCCCCAAGCCGGAGAAGATCGTCTCCTTCCTCGACAAGCACATCATCGGCCAGGAGGATGCGAAGAAAGTCCTCGCCGTCGCGCTCTACAACCACTACAAGCGCATCGAGAACCCGGTCTACAACAACGTCGAGCTGGAGAAGTCCAACATCCTGCTGCTGGGTCCCACCGGCAGCGGTAAAACCCTGCTGGCCAAGTCCCTGGCGCGCATCATGAACGTCCCCTTCGCCGTCGCCGACGCCACGGCGCTGACCGAAGCGGGCTACGTCGGCGAAGACGTCGAGAGCATCCTCTCACGGCTTCTCGCGGCGGCCAACTACGACATCGAGCTGGCCCAGCGCGGCATCATCTACATCGACGAGATCGACAAAATCGCCCGCAAGGCGGAGTCCTCCACCATGGGCCGCGACGTCTCCGGCGAGGGGGTCCAGCAGGGACTGCTGAAGATCCTCGAAGGCGCCGAGGTCTACGTCCCGGTCAAAGGGAGCCGCAAAAACTCCACCACCGAAACGGTCCTCTTCGACACCACCCACGTCCTCTTCGTCTGCGGCGGCGCCTTCGTGGGCCTCGTTCCCGACACCCATACCAAGAAGACCAACAAGGTCGGCCTGGCCTCGGTGCAGAAAGCGGAGATGAAGGAGTTCAAGGTCGACCAGAAAGCGCTGGTGCATTACGGCATCATCCCCGAGTTCATCGGCCGGATCCCGGTCATCGCCCAGCTGCGCGAACTGACCAAAGAGCAGATGGTGCAGATTCTCAAAGAGCCGGACAACGCGCTTATCAAGCAGTTCCAGGCCCTCTTCGAGATGGACGGCATCACGCTGGAGTTCGAAGACAAAGCCCTCGAAGCGATCGCCCAGAAAGCGATCGACAAAGGTGTGGGCGCCCGGGGCCTGCGGGGCATCATCGAAGAGACGATGCTGCCGCTGCAGTACTCCTGCCCCTCGACGGAGAATCTCGAGAGCGTCACCATCACCGAGGGGGTGGTCGAGGACCCGAACAAAGACCCTATCTTCACCTTCAAAAAAGGAGATGACGCCGAAGCGTGATCTTCTTTCCAGCCCCTCTCCGGGGCGATGGAATCTCTACCCTTACTGCAGTTTCTGCGCCACCAGTTCGTTGACGACTTGAGGATTGGCCTTGCCGCCGGTGGCTTTAAGCACCTGCCCGACGAAGAAGCCCAGAAGCTTCGTGTTGCCCGCTTTGAATTTCGCGACGTTGTCGGGATTTTTCACCATCACCTCATCGATGATCGGCCCGATAACGGCGGGATCGCTGATCTGCACCAGCCCCTTGGCTTCGACGATCGCGGCGGGATTGCCGCCAGTCTCTGCCATCTCTTCAAATATCTGTTTGGCGATTTTGTTCGAGATGGTACCCTCATCGGCCATTTTCGCAAGCTCGGCGATCTGCGCCGCGCTGAATTTCAGCGTCTGAGCCTCTGTCTCCTTCAACTCTCTGGCCACCTCGTTGGCGACGATGTTGGCAAGGGTCACCGGGCGGTTGTTGACCGCGAGCGCCGCTTCGAAGAAGGTAGCGAGCTTCTCGTCACGGGCCAAAGTATTGGCGACTTCGCCATTCAGGTTCAGATCCGCCGTATAGCGCTCGAAGCGCGCCTTTTCCACGGCATTCATCGGCGCCACTTCACCGTCGATCTGCACTTTTTTCTCCGGGGCCTTGCGCTCGGCCTTCGGCGCGGCGTCCGCCGATTGGTTCTTCTTGCCCCAGGAGTCTTTCAGACCGACGATTTTGTTGAAGACGGGTGTGTCGTCGCGGTAATCGACCGGATCGGCATAGAAGTACCCCTGCCGCTCGAACTGGAAGCGCACGTCGGGTTTCTCCGTGATCACCGAGGGTTCGACCAGGGCGTTTTGGACCACTCTCAAAGAGTCGGGGTTGAGATCTTCCACCCCCTGGGGAGCTTCAGAGGCGTAGAGCCGGTCGTAGAGTCTCACCTCGGCGCTCTTCGCCGTTGCGGCGTCGACCCACTGGATCGCGCTCTTGACCTTGATGCCGCTGGTATCCGAACCGCTTCTGGAGTCCGGGTGGTACTCCGCCTTGATCTCAGTGATGTTCCCTTCCGCGTCCTTGATCACCTCTTTGCAGGTGATGATGTAAGCGTGTTTGAGCCGCACCGGCTGCTCCGGGGTCAGGCGGAAAAAGCCTTTGGGCGGGTTCTCGCTGAAGTCGTCGCGCTCGATGTAGATCTCGCGGGAGAACGGCAGCTTCCGCGACCCCTCTTTGGGGACGTCTTCGGGGTAGTAGGAGGCATCGAGTTCCTCGCTGCCTTCGTAGTTCTCGATGGTCACTTTCAGCGGGTCGAGCACGCACATCACCCGGGGGACTTTGGTATTCAGATCATCCCGGATGCAGAACTCCAGCTGCGCGACGTCGACGGTGGAGTTGGCTTTTGCGACACCGATCTGGTGGCAGAAGTTCAAAATCGCCTCGGGGGTGTAGCCCCGTCTTCTGTAACCCGCGATGGTCGGCAGGCGCGGGTCGTCCCAGCCGCTGACGTACCCTTCGTTGACCAGTTGGAGCAGGAGCCGTTTGCTCATCACCGTGTAGTTGATGCCCAGGCGTGCGAACTCGTGCTGGTAGGGACGCGGCGGCTGCAGTTTCAGCGTGTCGAGCACCCAGTCGTAGATGTCGCGGTTGTTTTCGAACTCCAGGGTACAGATGGAGTGCGAGACCCCTTCGAGGTAGTCCGAAAGGCAGTGGCCGAAGTCGTACATGGGGTAGATGTGCCACGTGTCGCCCGTGCGGTAGTGGTGGGCATTGCGAATGCGGTAGAGCAGCGGGTCGCGCATCTTCATGTTGGCCGCGGCCATGTCGATCTTGGCGCGAAGGACGTGCTCGCCGTCTTTGAACGCGCCGTTTTTCATGCGTTCGAGCAGGTCGAGGTTCTCTTCGACGCTGCGCTCGGCGTATGGGCTGCGGCGTCCCGGTTCGGTGACCGTGCCGCGATATTCGCGAATCTCCTCTTCGCTCAGGCTGTCGACGTAGGCCTTGCCCATTTTGACCAGCTCGATGGCGTAGCCGTAGAGGGCATCGAAGTAATCCGACGTATATTTGACGTTACCGTCCCACTCGAACCCGAGCCACGTCACGGCGTCTTTCAGCGCCTCGACGTACTTCGTATCTTCCGTCATCGGATTGGTGTCGTCCATGCGAAGGTTGCACCGCCCGCTGTAGTCGCGGGCGATCCCGAAGTTCAGAGCGATGGATTTCGCGTGTCCGATGTGCGGAAAGCCGTTGGGCTCGGGAGGAAAGCGCGTCACGATCTCGCTGTATTTGCCTGAGTTCAAATCCTCTTCGACGATGACACGTAAAAAATCTTTGCTTTCGCTCATTGCTAAAAACCTTTTGATCCTGGAACTGCTTGTAATATGAGCCGTATTTTAGCGAATTAGCGCGCAATCGCCTATGACTCCGGGAGGCAATCCCGTAAAATGATCTTTTTGATCAGACTGAGTTTTCTCGTTCCCATCACACACCATTCATCCCCGATAGGAACACATATGCTCTTCAATCACGCCGAAGCATGCAGTTTCACCCCAATCGCCGACATGACCTTCATCACCGTATCGAACCGGGGTTTCGCGCCTTTCGAAAAGGCTTTGTAGAGACTCTCGCGTCCGAGTCCGGAAGCCTGGGCGATCTGGCTCATACCCTTGGCTTTGGCGACATGGCCGATGGCGGCTACGAGTTCGTCGGTATCGCCCTCTTCGAGCACCTGGTTCAGGTACTCGGCAATGGCTTCATCGGAGTCGAGGTACTCCGTAATGTCAAACGGTCGGGTTTTCATTGGAACTCCTTGGCCATATTTTTTGCTTTTTCGACATCTCTTTGCTGGGTTGACTTGTCACCGCCGATCAGCAAAATGATGATTTCATTCCCGCGGATCGTGTAGTAGACCCGATACCCCGGTCCCGTGTCGATCTTCAGTTCGGAAACACCCGCTCCCAATGCCTTCGCATCCCCGAAATGGCCCTCACGCATCCGTTCGATACGGCGTGCCACGGCGATCCTCCCTTTGAGGTCGCGTAATTTTGCAAGCCATTTGGAAAACGTTTCGGTCTCTTCAATGGTGTACATTTAAAAATTGTATCCAATCGGATACATATGTGTCAACCCCCCGTCTCGAACGAATCTTGCATGTTGCTCCCCAATACAACCAATATGCAAGAGGAACCCACGATGCGCGTCTACATGGACAACAATGCCACCACCAAGATCGACCCCATGGTCAAAGTCAAGATGCAGCCCTTCTTCGAAGAGCTCTACGGCAACCCCAACTCGCTGCACCAGTACGGCATCGAAGTCCGTCCCTACCTCAATCAGGCGATGGGCGAGATGTACGACGCGCTGGGCGCCCCCGACGAGGACGACATCCTCATCACCTCCTGCGCCACCGAAAGCAACAACACCGTCCTCAAGGGCATCTACTTCAAGTACATCCTGAGCAATCCGGAGAAGAATCACATCGTCACCACCGCCGTCGAACACCCCTGCGTACTCGACACCCTCCACTTCCTGAGCGACTACGGGGTCGAAGTCACCTACGTCGACGTCGACCATAACGGCGGCATCTCCGCCGAAGACATCAAGGCCGCCGTCACCGACAAGACCCTCCTCATCTCCATGATGTGGGCCAACAACGAAACCGGCATGGTCTTCCCCGTCGAAGAGGTCTCCGCCTTTGCCAAAGAGAACGGCATTCTCTTCCATACCGACGCCGTCCAGGCCATCGGCAAGCTTCCGGTGGACCTGAAAGCCACCTCCGTCGACTACCTCACCTTCTCCGCCCACAAGTTCCACGGTCCCAAGGGGATCGGCGGACTCTACGTCAAAAAAGGGCGGGAACTCCCCAACCTGCTGCACGGCGGCGAGCAGATGGGCGGCAAACGGGCCGGTACCCTCAACGTCGCCTACATCGTCGGCATGGGCCTGGCCATGAAACAGGCGGTCAACCACGTCGAGAAGATGAACACCCGCGTCCGCGCCCTGCGCGACCGTCTCGAAGACGCCCTGGCCCAAATCCCCGACACCATCGTCGTCGGCCCCCGCGACCAGCGCACCCCCAACACCATCCTCATCTCGCTGCGGGGCATCGAGGGCGAAGCGATGCTCTGGGACCTCAACCGCGCCGGCATCGCCGCTTCCACCGGTTCCGCCTGTGCTTCCGAATCCCTCGAAGCCAACCCCATCATGAGCGCCATCGGCGAGGACCCGGAGCTGGCCCACACCGCCATCCGCCTCAGCCTCTCGCGTTTTACGAACGACGAAGAGGTCGACTACGTCATCGAAGCCTTCACCAGGGCTGCCGAGCGCCTTCGCTCCATCTCATCCACCTACGGCTACACCAACCAGAAAGAGGCGTGATGCGACCCTACCGCAACATCTCCGACGAAGAGCTCGCCCGCCTGGGAGCCGTACGGGAGTGGGACGCGAACAGTGCCAAGCGGCTGCACCCCGACAGCGAACTGCTCTGGGTCCACCAGCTCCACCAAAAAACCGCCGAAGCCTCCCGCCGCGTCCGCCGGGTCAAGGTGCTTGAAGTCGACGACTCCGCCATCATGACCAACTTCGGCCGCTACTCCCTGGAAACCGGCCGCAACGTCAACGCCGACAGCAGTTGCTCCGGCCGCCTCTACCTCCCCCAGGAGTGACAATGACCTACGTTTTCGTCATCCGCATCGACGGCGGCGCCCCCCGCACCTACCGCATCGATGCCCGGAGCGAAGAGGAAGCCCATTCACGCCTCGCACTCCGGCTTCCCCCCTCCGATCGTGACAATTTCGTCATCGACAGCCTGCAGATCGACATGAGCACCGTCGGCGTCGAAGAGCCCTACGGAAGCTTCGGCTGAGCGTGATCACTCCCTGTTGAAACGCTCCTTGTAGCGGCACTTCCGGCACAGTTCCTCAACGGCTTTTCCCTGCAAGAACCCCGTTTTGATCGCCGTCGCGCGTTCCGAAGCCAGGATGGCGTTCAGCGACGTCTCGTTCAGATTGCCCAGATGGATGATTCCGTCGCCGTCGAGACAGCAGGGGACCACCGTACCGTCGGCCAGTATGCCGATGTGCGAACGCAGCCCGTAACAGCTGCCGTCGCTCTCCTTTGCGCTTTGCAGCGACGGCCACTCGAAGTAGCGGTCGAACGCCAGACGTATCTTCGGTGCCAGCCTGAGCGTCTGCGCTCCCTCTGCAGCGACGGCGGCATCCGGAGGTACACCGAAGTGCCGGGAGAGGCGCGTGAAAAGCTCCTTGTTGAACGCCGCCTCGCTGCACGCCTCGTCAAGGTTCCACAGCCGCAGGTTCACGAACGGTTTCGGGTAGCGTGCCGCCTTCTCATCGCACACGGCCAGCACGGCGTCCATATAGGTGTCGAACGTGAGGTCCAGACTGTTCTTGTTGTAGCTGTTAAGGGAGACGTTGAGCTGTTTCACCGCGGGATGAAAGAGCGTTTCGCAAGGGGTCCGGGAGAGGTAGTAGCCGCTGGTGGTCAGGGCGACGGCGAGACCGTGCCGCGCTGCCGCGTCAAGGTAGACGGAGAGGTTCGAAAGGGTCAGCGGATCACCCATAACGTGAAAGGCGAGCTCCCGGGTCTTTCCCTCCAGTTCGGCCAAAACACGTTCAAAAAGGGGCAGATCCATCTTCTTCGACGGCAGCCGCTTCGGGGGGCAGAAACTGCACGCCAGTCCGCAGACGTTCGTGACCTCGACGTGAACGCGGTGAAACAGCATCGACCCCTCCCGAAATGATGATCGACATTTTAGTGCAATCACGCTTCATCATGGCCTCGATTTCGAGAATCGCAATTGCATATGTCATGGAAACTCATCATACCAAGGATTCAAGAGCATGTCCACAGTACAAAGCTTTATCTACGACAACAACCTTCAGTGGCAGGCGGCCTTCAACGCCAACACCGACAAGTACGCCTACGGCTACCGCGGCAGCCTCGTGATCACTCCGGGCAAAGTCCTCTCCGCCGACAAACAGCTTCCCCCCAAAGCGACGGCGACCCAGGTCATTTTGACCGCCAACGGCGACACCATCGACTTCCTCGCCTGCGAACTCGAAACCCTCGACTTCTTCGAGCCTTTCGTAGAACGCTACAAAGAGGTTCTCTCCCCCGAAGGGCTCTACCTCCTCTTCGTCGTCGACCTCGACGCTGACGGCAAGTTCGAATACGAAGGCATCACCTTCTACGCCTTCTCTCTTGACGAAAGCTCCGTCTGGAACGAGCTCCTCGACCACGCCGACCTCTCCAAGGGCGACCTGAAAAAAGCGAGCGCCGAAGAGAAGATCGACATCGTCTGCGAAGAGATCAAAGGCACCACCCTCCGCATCGCCGACAAAAGCTACGACGAAATCAAAGCCCTTCAAAGCTCCGAAGGCAAAGTCCTTTTCGGCGCCGTCTGATTCCCCGCCCGATACTCCCGGGCACCCCAAACTGCATAATTCCGGCATCACCTGCACCGCCGCACCACGGTGCAGGTATCCCCGCATCACACGAAATCGCCCCTTTTTTACGATATAATCCAATCAAATCCGTAGATTATCGTTAAAGGAATTCCATGAAACAGCTGCTACTTATCATGTCGGCCCTGTGGCTTTTGCTGCTCGGCGGCTGCGCCGAGCCCGAACCCGTCGTCGAGCAAAAGGCACTCTATACCCAGGTAAATATGTGGTACATCGAGAGGTACACCATCCAGAATCTGCCTGAGAACAGCTCACGCCTCAGCATGGCAAAACCCCTTCGGGCAGCCCATACCGTCGAATCAACCAACTATCAGCGCGACACCCTGATTCCCGTGAACTCCCGCATCGAGATTGTGGCAACCGACTCCAACACCGTCTTTTTCAAATACAACGGCAACCTGATCGCTCTGAGCAATATTAAAAAGTATTCCCGTCTTTCCCTTGACGCGTTAACGCAGCGCATGTTCGGCACGGCTCCCGTGGATCTGTCGAAATTCACACCGGAAGAACAAAATGCCTGCCTTTCGGGCAATATCGTACCGGGCATGTCTAAAGAGGCGGTCCTTGTTGCCAGAGGCTATCCTCCCGCGCACAAAACCCCCGATCTCAACGCGAACGACTGGCAGTACTGGAACGGCCGTTTCAACTCCCGCGTCTACCACTTCAAAGAGGGCAAATACGTCGGCTACACCGACTAAACCCTTCACAAGCCGCACCGTTAACGGTGCAGCCCCCCTTCCATTTCTTTCCGTTTCAATCATGACAAACAGGGGTCGTACGGTTTCCGTGAAGCGCGGTTACGGCTGTGATTTCCGCCCCGGCAATAGCGCCACACATGGAAGAAAAAGGGACTTCGTTGTGTCAATTTCGTCCGCATTTTATCCAGAATGCCCTATAATGTACACAGCACTACACGAAAGGCAGGCCCATGTCCCTGAATCCTGAACGCGCCCGGCTCGCAACGATGTTTTCCATCATGTTCGCCGGGGCCTTCATTCTGATCTCCATCGTTTTCTACGTCTACGACTACAAGACGCAGAAGGAGACCCTCCAGGCCAACCTGAAAGCCCAGGCCGATTCCGTACTCGATTTCGCCGACTCGCTGCTGACCTCGCGCAACGAGAAGTTCTTCAGCGGCGAATCCTTCGAGATCCCGCAGGTCATCCACCGCGAAGTCTTCGAAAAGTTTACCGCCGTTTCCGAAGGGAAGGTTTTTTACAAGGAAGCTTCCAATACGCCGGTCAACCCCAACAACCTGACAACCGCCTACGAAAAAGAGGCGCTGCGCTCCCTCATAGAAGAGCGTTCCCTCAAAGAGATCCAAATGGTCGTCGAAGATGGCGGCCAGCAGTACTTCATGGTCGCCAAGCCCATCGTCAGCGAAGAGCGCTGCAAACAGTGCCACCCCGACTGGACCCCGGGCAACGTCATCGCCATCGAAGACGTGCGCATCGACATGGTCGACTACAACGCCGCCCTCTCCGAAAGCCTGCTGATGACCACGCTGACCGCCGTTTTGAACGTCATCGTCATCCTCATCCTCACCCATTTCCTCTTCAAACGCTACGTCGCCGCACGCATCGCCAAGGTTCTGGAGGTGATCTTCCGGGTCGAAAAAGGGAACTTCGTCATCGACGATCTGCTCGAGGGCGAAAACCTCGAATCCGGAGCGAGCCGGAACGAGATCGACCGTCTCTTCCGCCACCTTGACCAGATGGTCGGCACCCTCCGCCCGGTCATCGGCAACGTCGTGGCCGAAAGCAAGATGATGGCCTTCGAAGCCAGCTACGGCTACGTGCAGATCGCCCAGACCAACACCCACGTCGACGAACAGAACCAGGCGCTGCAGACCTCGCAGCACCAGATCGACTCGGTACTGAGCATCAACAACACCGCCGGACAGAACCTCAACCGTCTGATGGAGAGTTCCGAAAGCTCCGTCGAGCAGATCGAACTCGGCCAGAAAGAGGTCAACGTCAACCTGGGCGACAGCGAAAAAGCCTCCGAAGCGATGGAAGAGACCATCGTGGCGATCTCGGAACTCAAGAACTTCTCCAACGAGATCTCTTCCACGATCAGCGTCATCACCGACATCGCCGACGAGACCAACCTCATCGCCCTCAACGCCGCCATCGAAGCGGCCCGTGCCGGGGAGCACGGACGCGGCTTCGCCGTCGTCGCCGACAAGATCCGCGAACTGGCGGAGGTCTCCCTGAGCAACGCCCAGAACATCAGCGACGTCCTGAAAAACATCCACCTGCACATCGACAAGGTAACGAAAAACGCCGGAGACACCAAAGAGGTCATCAACTCCCTCTCCGCCAGCGCCGAACAGCTCAATGCACGCTTCGAGGAGATCAAAGGCAGTACCGACCTCATCAAAAACGTCCTTGACGAGTTCCGCGACGAGTTTAACGAGGAGACCGTCGCCCTTGAACGGGTCAGCGACGAACTCAAACGCGTCGAAGCGAGCAACCAGGTGCTCAACGCCAACGCCGAAAGCTCCAAAGAGCTGATGAACCGCCTGGTCAACAAAAGCGGCGAGCTCAAAACGCTGGCGGACGGCTTCGAGGTCATGCTGAACAACCGCAAAGTCCTGCGCACCATCGTCACCCCGCCCATCCGGGGAACCCTGCGCAGCGGTTCACGGCAGTTCGACGTCTACATCTTCGACCGTTCCGAAAACGGTATGGCCTTCTACAAGGCGGATGCGGAGGAAGCAGGCATCGTCGAAGTCGGCAACCGGGTCGGCATTACCCTGCAAGAACCCCTCGACGGCAGAAGCAGCTGGGAGCTTGAAGTGGTCCATGCCAGCGATGAAGCGATCGACGGCATCCACTTCTACGGGGCGCGTCTGCTCTAGCGCCCCTCCTGCCCAAACATTCATCACGCATCTCTGACAAAATTGTCGTAAATGTGCGACAATGACGCTACTTCTACAAAGGAGAGATGTTGCTCTACCTCATCGTATCCCTGGCCCTGATTGCGGCCGCCGCGGGCCTCTACGCGAGAGCCCTGCTGCTGAAACTCCCCGTCACCGGTTCCACGCAGGTGGTCCTGGGCGTCTTCCTCGTCGTCGGTCTCGTGATGACCTACTTCTCCCTCAAGGAGATCGAACCCTACCAGTACGAACGGGTGGAGAAAATTACCCAGGAGTTTCCGGAACTTGAAGCGATGATTGAAGCGCGCCGGCCGATGATACGCCGGTACGAATATCTGGAGATTCTGGAAGCGGAGACGAATGCGAAAAAGGCGCTTACGCGCTGAGCTGACGCCGGACTTCGGCTTTGAACGCCTTCATGACGTCGCGGGTCAGGTGGTCCATCCCCGCCTGGCGAAGGGGACGGATTTTGGCAAAGATCTGCGCGCTGGGGTGCCGACGCCCCTCGGCGATGATATCGAAGACCTCGGGGGCGAAAAAGGTGCTGCCGTAGTGCGGAAGCGCATCATAAAGCGCCATAAAGACACTGCGCTCGTAGGCATCCATCTTGCATGAATCATCGGTGATTTTGAGTGCCAGGGTGATCAGGCACTCGTTTTCGACGGGTTTCAGGCCGGCCGCAACCGCTTCGAGACGGCCAAGATCATAACTCATAGGGCATTATCCTGCTTCCTTTACCTCGACGGGTTCCTCCTGAACCTCTTTCTTCACGCCGCGCAGTTCCAACGGAATGTCTTCGCGGTACGACTTCTCTTTGAAAGCCGGTGATTTCACGACGCCCTCTTTGGTCGTTCCGAGCCGGTAGAGCTCTTCGTTCAGGAAGTGCGCATCGAACTCCGAAGTAAAAGGCATGTCCCAGGTGATGCAGCCGATGCTGGGGCAGATAGCCGCACACTGCGGATCGTCGTAGATGCCGACGCATTCGACGCACTTTTCGGGCTGAACGTAGTAGCGGCTCTCCCCGGTCGGATTGTGCATGTCGTCCACGATCGCGTTGACCGGGCAGTTCTGCGCACAGGCATCACAGGTAATACAGCTTTCATCGATAATCACTGCCATGATAGATCCTTTTTGTTTCGGTTTTATTTCGGCGGGTGCAGCGTCAGCGTCTCGCTGACGGCGGCCCCCATTTCGCGAAGCTCGAGGGAGATGCTCTCCCGGTAGGGTCTCGGCGCCACGCTCGGGGAGAGGAGGCCCTTCTTCTTGTGCTCGCGGATGACGTACTCGTCGCTCAGTACGAAGTGATCGTTAAACGGCTCGGTGTAGGGCATGTCCCAGACGATGCACCCTTCCGTCGGACAGACGTCGGCGCACTTGGGCACCGCGGAGTCGACACACTCTATGCATTTTTCGGGCTTGACGTAGGTGTATTCGCCCTGCGCAAGCGGAGAGTCGTCCGCACTGACGATGGCCGTTGCCGGGCACTCGTCAATACAGGCGTCGCAGTTGATGCAGCTATCGGTGATTTTTACAGCCATGAGAAAATCCTTATTGTTTGGTCCCGTTCACCGGGCAAAGCCCGCCGAACTACGCTTGCCGCTGAGGCACTAAAGCTTGCCTCTTCGAGGCAGAGTCTTGTCGTATTGTATTCACCGGGCAAAGCCCGCCGAACTACGCGTGCCGCTGAGGCACTGAAGCTTGCCTCTTCGAGGCAAAGTCTTGTCGTATTGTATTCACCGGGCAAAGCCCGCCAAGTCAGGCAGTACGCGCTTCCGCCTTGTGGAAAATGCGAAGCAGCCAGATGGGCGGCTGGGAAGCGAGCATCTCCTGCAGCTGCGCAATCGCATCGGCAATCGTCTCGCCCTCGGCGACGCGAACGGGGTGGATGCCCGCCGCCTGCACCATCTTCGAAGCCGTCGGCCCGATCTGCGTACAGTACATGATGTCCGCATCGGCGATCGTTCCGATCTTGTAACCGAGCTTCTCCTGCTCCCCTTCGGGCTCTTCGGAGCTGTCGATCACCTCAAGCAGTTCGGAGTCTTCCTTCTCCACGCGGTAGAGATAGAACTGTTTCGACCAGCCGAAATGCTGATCGACCGCCACCCCGTCGGAGGATGCAAATGCGATGTTCATCGGATTCCTTCCCGGGCTTCGGCACGACGACCGAAGCAGCGTATTTTTCGCGTCTCTCTTAGAAAGAGTCGCTGACGTTTTCGTGGCCTTCGCGCACGTCCATGCCGATGGAAGCGATAAATTCCATCGCCTTGACTTCGGGCAGCATCAGACCTTTTTTCTTGTGCTCGCGGATCTTGTAGGTTCCCGCATCGTTTCCGGAAGCGAAGTAGTCGTTGAATTCAACGGTGTAGGGCATGTCCCATACGATGGCGCCGTCTGTCGGGCAGGCGTCGGCACAGCGGGGAGTATCGGCGTGGCCGACACACTCGACACAGGCTTCGGGTTTCACGTAGAAACGGTCGCCCTCGAAGGGGTTTTTCTCGTTGTCGTCGCCGAGGATGGCGGCTACCGGGCACTCCGGCGCACACGCGTCACAGTTAATACACTCTTCAGTAATCATTACAGCCATAAATCAAATCTCCTTTAGGTACCTGGATATTTTTGGACACTTCTTAGTATGCATCTTTCATTCTTGACGCCAGTTTTTTATAGGCGTCGAGTTCGATCGGGTCCGACAGCGGTTCGAGCCCCACGTCGACCCCACGCAGCAGCATGGTCGCCTCGCATCCGGGTTCGAGTTCGAGGTCTTCGCAGGCGTGCTCGGTGATGAGAGAAACCACTTTCCCCAGCGCACATTCGAAGGTCAGCTCGCAAAGCGACTGGCCGCGGCGGATGCCGCTAAGCGTTCCGCAGAGACGGTTTTCGATGGAGACGCGGACGGGGCAGTCCGTACTGACGCAGACGGAGGCCTCCTGGAACGTACAGCCGACACGGTCCCCCACCCCGATCCATTCGGGGGTCTGGGACTTGATGACGTTGAGCGTCTCCTCGCCGCTGCGGATGCGGATGTAGGTCACGATGCCGCTCGGTTCGATCGCTTCGACGATCCCTTCGATCCGGTTCATCCCCTCACTCCTACATCAGGTAAAGAATGACATTTTTGTCGATCATTGTTTCGAAGTGATCGAGCAGCATATCCGCGGTAGAGGTCGAGCCGAGGTGGCATCCCGAGCACGCACCCAGGTAGTTCAACCAGATCTGCGGCGTCTTGCCCGGAACGTAGTTGAGCAGTTCGATCCCGCCGCCGTCGTGGGCGAGCGTCGGGCGGATCTTCGTTTCGATCAGGTTCTCCACCAGGGCGCGCTGACGCGCGGCGTCGAGGGCGTGAAAAGCGTCGTTGCGTTCCGTCGTCAGGCCGGAGTTGCTGACGTAGGTGATGATCCCCTGGGCCTGGGCGTTGCCGTTGTAGGCGGCCGCGATCAGGTAGCGCATCGCGTCGCTGTTCTCGCCCCGCTCCCGCAGCAGCATACCCGCCTTGGCCTGCGCGTCGACGTGACCGGCGTCCGCGGCTTTGCGGTAGTACTCCAGCGCTTTCTCCGCGTCGCGGGTGCCGTGCATCCCTTTTTCATAGAAGATGCCCAGGCTGTTGAGCGCGTGCTGATTGCCGTGCTCCGCCGCGCGCTCGAACCATGTCGCCGCCGCCGTGGTGCTCCGCTCGCACCCGGTTCCTTTCATGTGCATGAACCCGAGGTTCACCATGGCGTTGGGGTTGGCCTCCGCCGCTGCTTCAAAGAGGCTGTACGCCTCGTCGTAACGTTTCGAATCATACGCTGCCACCGCTTTTTCGAATGTTTCCGTCATTGCTTCATCCTTGTGAGGGACCGCCGCTTCCGGGCCCCGTTTTTTCAGATACTTTTCCAGCTGTTCGTAGGCGTCCTCGGCGGCCTCCTCGAAGGTGTCGCCCACCCCTTTGACATCGGGGAAGTCGACAAAAACGGCCATGCAGCCGTCACCGTCTTCGTTGGAGAAACCGTAGTAGTCGAGTGCGTACGTTTGAGTTGTCACAAGCATCCTTTCACCGACCCGATATGCATCCCACGTTCTAGAACCGGATATGCATATTTCTCATCAAACGGCGGCTCCGACTGCCGTTGCCATTCGACGATAAGGAGCCATTATGATTGCAATACCGGTCGATTCGGCCACACCGGGCGTCACCTCCTCGAAACTCTTCGGGAACGCACCCATTTTCGCCATCTACCAGCCGGAGGAGGATCAGTTCTTCTTCGTGCGCAACCCCGAAGCGGGCAACGGCGTCAAAACGGCGGAACAGCTCAAGAAGTGGGAGGTCGAGAACGTCGTTTACTCCTTTTTGGGCGACGGCCCCTTCAACGCCATGCAGCGCGACGGCATCGCCGTCTACTACATCGGCAGCGAACCGATGCCGCTCTTCGAGATCGTCGAACAATTCAACCAGGGGGCTTTCGTCAAAGTCGACGCGTCCAACGCCGAGACCTACCTCGACCCGGGCACCCCGTCAGGAAGCTGCCAATGCGGATGCACCCACTGAACAACGAAATCGTCACCCCCGAGATGGAACAGATCCGGAACATGATCATCGAAACCGTCAAACAGCGCGAATCGATCAAAAACGAGATGCAGCACTGGTACGAGACCTTCCCCGGGGAGCACTTCCCCAAAATGAAGGAGCTCCTCTTCGCCGATGCGACCCTCTCCAAGCTCGACAGCTTCTACAAGCAGCTGTGGGACTACCACAACGCCCGTTCCGAGTTCGCATGAACCCTGACTACACGGGCAGGGGGCGCCTGCTTGACGATCCCTCCCGGATCGAGCAGTACCGCCCCATCCTCGAGAAGGACCATTTTCGCGAAGACGAATCCCACTGGCGCCGCATCAGCAAAAATACGGTCAGTCTCTTTCAGGTGCTCATCGACCAGGACCTGAAGGATCTCGTCACGGTACTCGAGCACTACCCGCGCTACACCGAGTGGGTCTGCGAACATTTCCGCTACGCCTACAGCTACAGCGAAAACGCCGCGGACGTCGAAGCGGCCTCGAAGCTGCTCCTGCTGGGAGAGCCCTACTTCTCCAAGCAGTTTGTGCGCAACGTCGTGCGCAAGCTGCCCCGGGTCGACGAAATGGGGCTGGAGGCGATGAACGAATTTGCCCGCTACGTCGCCCGTCACTACCGGGAGTGGCACCCCATCGTGACCAACCACTACTGCGACGCGGTGCTCGAAGAGGTCGACAGGATGCAGCTCCACCCCCTGCAGCGCATCGCCCTCACCCGCGAAATCGCGATGATCGAGCGGTACGAAACCTATGACTATGAAGCGGAGGACCGCGACGCGGTCCTCGACATCCCCTACATGAACTGACAAGGAGCCCCACCCATGAATACCGAAACCCTCACGACAGAACTGCTCAAACAGGCCCGAAACGCCTTCGAAACCGCCTGTACCATCCGCGAAAGCCAGCGCATCGAAGTCTACCTTCACAAAGGCACCCCCGCCACCTCCGACATCCTCGAGGAGAACGAGGAGCTGCTCTACGACGGCGACCGGCTGCTTTGTTACCAGGTCTACGGCCACGACTACCTCGAAGGGGAGATCAAAACCTGGATCGACTACGCCCGCATCATCCCCCAGCCGACCGACGAAACACCCCTGCCCGAACCGACCGCCGTGGAGCGCTCCATCCGCGAACTGATCGACGAAATCGCCAAGCGTAACGGCGTCGGCAAGGAGGCGGTCAGCTCCTTCGAAGTCTTCGCCAACCTCCCCATCGACCTGCTCGGCACCATCGAACAGCAGATCATCGAGTACTGGTGGAGCGCCGAAGAGGAGGAGAACGGCAAAAAGCTGGCGCTGGCGCAGATTGAAGAGGCGCTGGAGAGCATCAGCGCGAAGTAACGCCCCGCGTCACTGCACGACGGAGTCGGGGTAGGCATCGACCCCCAGACGCGGTGTCCCCGGCTCCGCCTCTTTGGGAACGGCGGTTTTCCCCGCCGCCAGGTGGGCGATGGCCGTGTCGGGGCCGAAAAGCGCCACATAGGTTTCCACCGTTGCGCCCCAGTCCATCGCGTTCGCTTCCCCGTCCGCACGGCGGATTTCGTTGATGTAGGCCAGTTTCATCACCTCCCGGACCTTGTTGCCCTGCAGACCCATCTGCGCATACTTCTGCAAAGCCCCCCGGGTCGCCGCCGGTTCCCCGGCGTAGGCGTGGCGGTACGCCTCGTCGAGATGGGAGCGCATCTGCGCGTGCAGCGTCCGGTACGCCTCGAGTTCGCGCACCTCCGGCGTCGCTTCGGCGATTCTGACCGCCTCGCCGCGGTGCGATGCCTGAAGCAGGGCCAAAAAGCGCTGCTTCGCTTCGACGATGCGCACCCGTGCGTCTAGACGCCCGGCGATACTGCGGAAGTCGGAAAGCTTCGCCGCCTCCTTCAGCACCGTGTCGTACTCCCCTTCGCGATCGAGGGTTTCGAGCTTTTTCAGCAGGGCTTCGCCAAGCAGTTCGACTTTGCGGTACTGTTCGAGCTCCCGCAGTACGGGATGCGCCTCCACCAAATCGAAATACCCCTTGAAGTCCTGCCGTTTGATGCAGCGCTCCGCATCGGCGAAGAGGCGCGGATTCCCGAGCAGATCGTGCATCTGCAGCTGCTTCGCTTTCACTCCGGCAAAAGGGCGCAGGAGCCTTCGGGCCTTCTCGACATGGTTCAACGGGTCGCTACCGAGCAGTTTTCTCGCTTGTATGAAGGCGTCCGTCCACGCCTTCTCCACCTGTTCGTAGAGGTAGAGCTCTTTGAGCCAGGGGTGAAGTGCGGCCAGCTCATAGGCGTTTTTGTAGTGCCCGCGGCTGCAAGCGAGGCTGAAGGCCCGGATCTCCTTGTGGTGCCCGACGATGCGGTCGAACTCCCGGCGCCGCGCCGTGTTGTCCAGAAAAGGCTGGGCGCGGTGGGTCGCTTCGTCCACTTCGCCCTTGCCGCACAGCTCCGTCAACTCCGGTGCGATGCGCTCCCACTCCCGGGCTTTGGCCTCGATGACCGAGCGTTCCAGCATTAAAAAACAGTTCTCTTTCATCAGCGCGTTGAGCTCCCTCCAGTGATGCGCCTCGAGTTCCATTGCCATCCGCTCCCGGCGATAGCCGAGGTCGATGAAGTCGACCTTCCCGTCGAAATAGGCCACATAGAGAACGTCGTGATAGATCTTCATGGTACTTACCCCTTTGAAGGGGAAGGTCACCGCGAAGCGCTGCTCCATGGTCCGGGTTTCGAACGCGTACATCTCCTCGTTTCGAAACCCCAACAGTACATACGCCGCATCCTCAAGTTCTACCGCGCAGGTCGGCCAGTAGTCGAATGTTGCCGTACTCTGCGTGATGTCGCCGCTTGCGAAGTCGTAGAGGCAGATGCCGCTGCGCATGGCGATGAAGAGTTTGCGGTCCCGGTCGGTGAAGGTAAAGGTCTTGACGACATCGGGGACGTCGAACTCCGTCACGATCTCCTCGCGTTCGAGACTGTAGACCACCGCTTTGCGGTCGTAGTAGCCCATGACCAGCAGCGTCTCTTCATGGTTGAACGCCGCCGAGGAGATGTAGTCGGGCCGATGGGGAAAGAGGGTCCGGAACGCCCCGTTGGGGTGGTCATAGAGCGATGCCCTGCCGTCTTCGCTGTTCATGAAAAGGAAGCTTCCCTGCGGCGAAAAACGGCTGTAGGTGATGGGAGAAGTGTGCCAGTCGCCGACAACATATTTGGCGTAATCCTTCCGGACCGAGCGTACCGAGAGAAAATGTTTTCCCCTCGGAACTGCGACGACCGGGGGAAGTCCCAGCGTGGCCGCCTTGGAGTGGGCATTGAGCGGCTGTTTGAAATCGAGGTCGACCCGTTTGCTGAAGTCGGTCGCCTTCGCGTCGAACAGGTAGAGAATTCCGCTGTTGTCGATGACGTAGAGCTTGTCGTCGGAGACGACCAGATCCAGGGCGCTCCCCTGCAGGACGATGCGGTCGGTCAGCCGGTAGTTCTCAGCACTCTGCATGGGGCATCAGGTACCAGATGACCGGCCCGCCCTCGGCGCCGCACGGCTGCTTTACAAGATGGTAGGATTCATCCGTCACGGCGTCTTTCAGACGCACCTCTTCTTCGGCTTCCTCGAAGCCGAGATCGTAAGCCGCCTCGTCAAAAAGCGACTGCGGCCGCTCTTCGAAAAGTTCCCACAGCGTCTCGGGCAGCGCAATCTCGCTGCGCCGTTGCGCCACCGCTTTACTGACGGCGAGAACGGCTTCGTCCGCATCGCACAAAACGGCGGGAACCGGCATGCCGCGTACCAGTTCGGCGTAGTGGACGTTCGAAGCTTCCCGGACATAGCGGGAGGCTTCGACGGCCTGAAGCCGTTCCAGCTCCTCCTGCTGTTCGATCTCGCGGGTGATGTCGGTCTGCAGGCTGATGTACTCGACGAGTTCGTCGTTCTCGTCGAGTATGGGGACGATGGTGGTATCGACGACGAAGGTTCTGCCGTCCTTGCGTTTGTTCCGGATTCTGCCGCGCCACATCTTTTTGGCACGGACGGTCTCCCAGAGTTTCCGGAACTTTTCCGAATCCTCCAGCGGGTGGCGCACCAGGGCGTGACGCTTCCCCACCAGCTCTTCGCGGCTGTAGCCGCTGACGTCGCAATACTTGTTGTTGACGTACAAAAACGTGCCCTTGTCATCGGTAATGACGACCAGGGTTCCGGCGTCGATGGCGCGGCGGTACTGCTCCAGAAAACTTTCGGAGCGCTTCAGCTTTTCGCCGATTTCATAGGTTTCGTTAACCGACAGGAGGTAGTCGGCCAGTTTGTCGGAGTCGATGGGTTTGAGGTAGAAACGGTCCACCCCCGCTTCGATGGCGCGAAGAAAATACTCGGTATCGCTGTGGGCCGTCGTGATGACGACCCGGACGCCGGGGTCGATGGCCTTGAGTCTGGCGGCGAGCTGGATGCCGTCCTCGCCCGCCATCTTGATGTCGCTGATCACGACGTGAGGCCGGTGCTCTTTGAAAAGCTCCAGCCCCTCCGCCGCGTCCGCCGCGACATAAACGGGTTCGGCGATCCGGGAGAGTATCGACGTCATCGGCTTGGCAATGGCGATTTCGTCCTCAACATAGAGAACACCGTAGGCTATCTTTTCCATCAATGCTCCTTCCGTTTCGGGGAGTCGGGTTCATAGACTGAGACATATACTACCATGTTCTGTTCCGATAAAAAAAAAGAATGGTTTTTACATGCCTGTGGTTTGGTTTATCTTAAGCGTGTTGGTTGACCCATCCTATCGATTTTGGAGCTCTGGGCACGCTCATCCTCCTGAGACAAGCCGTTAGCAATGTTCTTACGGAGTTATGGCTGTTACCTGACCCCTTTTTTGAAAGTGTGAATTCATGGGCTAACCCTAAATTTCTAAATTTCTGACGCGGCGATGGAATCTTTAATGTAGTTACTTGTCATATCAATGCTCCTTGTTTAATTTCACAGATTGGTATGTTTTGTTGATATCCCGATATTTGACGATTGAAGGCATTTCCTTATACCTTGATGTGCCTGACCCGACGCGAGTATCATAGCCCCCAGCCAACGTATAACCGCAGTACTCTTCAAAGATATATTTGAAGTGTTCCGCACCAAGACTTCTTTCGACGATGCGTTTGGCAACATTGTTGATTAACGGTTGCCCTGAATGCCTTTTGGCCATACTCAACAGTTCCTTGCGCAGCTTGATATAATGCATCACATAAGGATGAGAGCAAGAGAGACGCGAAGCATCGAGTTCCCTGGCGAACGCTCCGCTCTGTAGCATCGCGATCATGGCAGCCTTACGGGTCGCTTCCAGCACGATGGACTGCGTGCCCTCTCCTTGCATATTCTCCGAAGTTTTCCATTTTGTTTCTAAAGCATTCAAGGCTAGATAGGCAGTACTGGCAATGTAACGGGCCTTTTGCCAAACCATCCAGTTACGATCAAACGCTCTTTTATATTTTGCATGCAACTCTTCTGTGTCATAGGGGCCCGTGATCATTTTTAGCTGCCAGGCATCGTATTCAATCAGTTTAGCGGCGATCGCCTTTTCCGCATCTGTCGTGACAAAAATCGTTTGCGGTACTTTCTCATGGTTGTACATTTCATCGAGGTATAGTGCGGCAAGAGGCAGGTCTCGCAGCGCATGCTCATCACGCATCTTCTGGTCTTTAAAGCAGTCATTATTTACTGCTTTAATGTACTCCCAAACGATGGTCGCTATCTCGCCTTTCGAACGTAACCAAAACCTGTCATCAGATTCCCAAATGCGATGCGGCATCGTGAAGCGTTTAGCAAAGGGGTAAGCGAACCAGTGGTAACGCCAAAGTGCCAGTTCACCGTCTTCTTGAGGGATCAACGGGCTTGCAACGTCAAAAATCACTTTCTGGGGAAGCTCGAGCCAGTAGGTCAATGGGTTGTTGGGGGAAAGCACCGGTGCCAGAAAAGAGCGGTACATCGCTATGACGTTTCCGGCGGCATAGTAACACTTGGCACTGTGGTGGGCACTGCCTTTAGCGTTCCAGTAGATAAGCTGCTGCAAAAAAACTGCTGTGTTAAAAAACAAAAAAGCCAGAAAAACTTTTTTAACCAGCAGGCTTCTCAGCATCGGTTTAGGAGACGGTGATTTTGTGACAGCACGATACGACCAGACAGCAAATTTAACAATGTAAAAATAGAACACTACAAACAGTATTGTGAAAAGTCCGACAAAGAATAACGATAAAATAAAGTGCAATACAATCATCTGTAATTTAGCGCCAGCACATGAATCAACACTTTTTTCATTAAAACCCCTTTATTAGCTCTACCGAACGCTCATCCCCTCGTCCAGGTATTTGATAAGCGGGTAGATGAAAAACTCGATGACCCGCCGCTTCCCGACCTTCAGCTCCGCCGTAACGCTCATGCCGGAGTTCAGGTAGAGCTCTTCGCCCTCCACCGTCAGCGAATGCTGCTGCGGTTCGATGTAGACCTCGTAGACCGGCCCCAGTTTCTCGTCGTCGATCGCGTCGTCGGAGACGTGGGTGACGTTGCCGTCGATAAGGCCGTACTTCTGGAAGTCGAAAGTATCGACTTTGATCGCCGTGCACATCCCCTTTTTGATGAAACCGATGTCCTGGTTCAAAACGGTCGCCTTGACCACCAGCGGGGCGTCTTTGGGAACGATGGAAATCAGCTTCTCCGCCGGAGTGACGACCCCGCCGACGGTATGCACCATCAGCTTGCCGACATAACCGTCCACCGGGGCGCGGAGGCGCTGTTTGGCGCTTTTGAACTCGATCGCCTCGATGGCGACGCGCAGCTCCGTCGCCTCCTTGCGCTTCTGAGTCAGTTCCTCGAGCAGGCGGCTGCGGTACTCCTGCGTCACCAGCCGTTTCTGCTCGCGAAGCTCGGAGAGCTTGGAACCCAACTGCGCGATCTCGTGCCCCTTCATGGTGACCTGTTTCTCGTAGTTCTGCGCCTCGTTCCGCGCTTCGTCGTACTCGCTCCGGGCGATGATGTCCGAAACGGCCGCCAGCCGCTCCTCCCGCGCCTTCGCTGTCTCGTGAAGGCGTTCGAGCCGTTCGCGGTCGACCCGGGCGGCCGTCATCTGCTCGTTCACCTGGGCCGTCTGTTCGCTCAGCAGCTGGATCTGCTGGTCGTACGCGGACTTCGTCGAGGTGTAGATGAGCTGCTGGGTGGCGACGGCGGACATATCCTTGCAGGAACCGGGAACGATGAAAGGCCGTTCGTCAATCAGCGCCTCAAGCCGCGCCGTCTCGACTTCCAGCAGTTCGAGGTTGCGCTGTTTGGAGTCGAGGTTGGTCTCCGTCACCGAGGGGTCGATCTCCATCAGGATCTGATCCTTCTGCACGTACTGCCCCTCTCGAACGAGGATCTTGCTGATGACCCCCGTTTCGATGGGCTGCATCACTTTGATCTCGCCGTGGGGAATCACCTTCCCCCGGGCACTCACCACCACGTCGATCTGCGCGAAGTAGAGCCAGAGGCAGGCCAGGGTCATGAAGGCGATGACCGTCCAGAGCAGCGCCCGTCCCAGCGGGTTGAGGGGACGCTCCTCGATCTCCACCAGCAGGGGGCGGAATTCGTGTTTGTCCTTGGTGTGAAAAAATCCCATGCCTATCCTTGCTGCGTGTAGAGGTGATGGTAGTAACCCCCGAGGGCCATCAGCTCGTCGTGGGAACCGCGTTCGACGACCCGCCCCTTGTCGAGCACCAGGATGACGTCGCACTCCCGGACCGTGGAGAGCCGGTGGGCGACGACGAACATCGTCCGCCCCTGTTTGATGGTCGCCATGTTGTTCTGAATCACCCGCTCCGACTCGTAGTCCAGCGCCGAGGTCGCTTCGTCGAAGATGAGAATGCGCGGGTTGATGAGCAGCGCCCGTGCGATGGCGATGCGCTGCCGCTGCCCCCCGGAGAGAGAAGCCCCCCGCTCCTCGACCACCGTGTCGTACCCCTCCGGAAGTTCTGAGACGAACTCGTGGGCTCCCGCCATCTGGGAGACCGCGAGTATCTGCTCCATGGGAGCGTCGGGTCGGGAGAGGGAGATGTTCTCCTTGATGGTGCCGCTGAAGAGGTAGTTCTCCTGCAGTACCACCCCGATGTTGTTGCGCAGCCACTTGGGGTTCATGTGACGGATGTCCACGTCGTCGATGAAGATGGTCCCGCCGGTGGGGACGTAGAGGCGCTGGATCAGCTTCGTGATGGTGCTTTTGCCGCTGCCGCTGCGGCCGACCAGTCCGACGCTCTGCCCCGCTGCGAAGTCGGCGCTCACTCCGCTGAGAACCGTCGGCTTGTCCGGAGCGTAGGCGAAGCTGATCTCGTCGAAGCGCACGCTGCCGCGTACCGAAGGAAGCGTGATCGCCTTGTCGTTCTTCTGTTCCGTCGGCGTGTTGAGAATGTCGCCGAGACGGTCGACGGAGAGCAGGGTCTGCTGGAACTCGTTCCAGAGGTTGACCAGGCGCAGTACCGGGCCGCTGAACTGGTTGGCGAACATCTGGAAGGCGATGAGCTGACCGACGCTCAGTTTCCCCTCCAGCACCAGGGTTACCCCGACATAGAGCATGGAGATTGTCATCAGTTTCTGCAGCATTCCCGAAACGCCGCCGAGGATGTTGGAGAGGTTACTCAGGTTGAACCCGGAGTTGACGTAACGGGCGAGATGGTCCTCCCACTTGCGCTGCATGGAGCCCTCCAGCGCCAGCGATTTGACCGTCTGCACCCCCGTGACCGACTCCACCAGGTAAGCGTTGGACTGGGCGCCCATCTGGAACTTCTCCTCCAGCCGTCTGCGCAGCTGCGGCGTGACGAAGAAGTAGATCAGTCCGATCACTGCGACGAAGGAGACGACGATGAGGGTCAGTTTGACGCTGTAGAGCAGCATCACCGCGACGAAAACCCCGGAGAAGAGGACGTCGAGGATGACGCTGACGGACTTGTTGGCGATGAACTCCCGGATCTGGTCGAGCTCCCGCACCCGGGCGATGATGTTACCGACTTTTCGCCGCTCGAAATAGGCGATGGGAAGCGCGAGCAGGTGATGGAAAAGTTTGGCGCCGAGTTTCGCGTCGATCTTCGAGGTCGTATGGACGAAGATGTAGTTGCGGATCAGGTTGATCGCGAAGTCGAAGAGCGTCACAGCGACAAAGGCGATGGCGAGAACGTCAAGCGTCGTCATGGAGCGGTGCACCAGCACCTTGTCGAGGATCACCTGGGTGAAGAGCGGTGTCACAAGGCCGAAAAGCTGCAGGATGAACGACGCCAGCAGCACCTCGCCGACGATTTTCTTGTAGTTGAGCATCTGCTGGTAGAACCAGCCGAATCCGAAACGGATCTGCTGGGAGAGCATGCGGTGCTTCAAGACGATAGTTTTCCCCGAAGAGATCGCTTCGAACGCTTCATAGCTGAGCGTGTAGGGCTCCTGCGACGTGGTGTCGAAGAGGAGCAGTTCCCTGCTTTCCGCCTGGGCGCGGATGATGGTCAGGTAGGTACCGTCCTGCTTCAGTACGATGGCCGGAAGGGGATAGTTTTCGACGATCTTCTCCACCGAAAGCTTCTTGACTGCGGCCCGGAATCCCTGATGTTTGGCGATGCGGGTCAGCTCCTCGATGGAGGGTTCCTGCTCCCCGAGCGCGTACTCCTTGACGATGCTGCGGCTGTCGATGGCGATGCGGTTGAGTTTTCCCGCGATTTCGAGGGCGGTCAGCGCAGACTGCATTGTGCACTCCCCCGGGTGTGAAGTTTGAGGGCCGCCGCTTCCAGGCGGGCATCCATACGCAACATTTCCACTTCCAGACTCCTTTGCAGACGCCGCACCTGCTGTTCGAGGTGGCCGGGGGCGTCGATCTCCTGCTGCTGCCGCAGCCGTTCGGCCATGACAGCACTCGCATCCGATGTCTGCAGCATCTCCCGGTGTGCCGGTTCACGGCCGGCCATCGCGTCAAGGCGCCGCAGGCGCGTCGACGTCTCGTAAGCGTAGTCCCGCGCCGACATCTCCCGCTCCTCCTGAAGACGCTGCAGCTCCAGGGAGAGCCGCCGGGTCTCGCTCAGGTAGCGAAACCCGTCAAAAAGGTTCATACGCACCCCGATGCCCGCTTTCCAGCTGTTGCGCCGAATGTCGTCCAGGGAACGCCCCAGCCCGTCGGGGTCCGAACCGTAGAGGTAGTAGTTCGAGTACAACGCGACCGAGGGGAGTCGGGAACGGCGCTGCATGGCCAGTTCCGTCTCCTTCTGGCGGATGCTCCGGCGCAGCCGCTCCCCGGCCGGGGTGTCGTCGAACGCAGGCATCTGCGACACATCCCCCGCCTCGGCAAGCGGCTGCAACACCGTATGTTCCGGATCAAGTTCCAGGTATCCCAGACGGGAGAGCGTGGCGATCTCGTCGTCAAAACGCTGCCGGAGCGACGCGATGCGCTGCCGGAGTTCAAGCAGTTCCATGGCCGCTTCGCCCAGCGCCATTTTGGAGAGCTTGCCCGCCTCGAAAAGGCGCGTTTTCTGACCGTAAGCCTCCTCCTGCAACGCTGCGATCTTCTCCTGAAGCAGCATTTCGCCCTGGGTTTTGAGGGCCGTGCCGTAGTGTTCGAGGAGTTCCTGGTGGAGCGCCTGCTCCGCCAGGCACCACTCGGTCCGCTTCAGGGCCGTCTCCTGGTCGGCGATGGCAACTTTCCGTGCGGTGACCCCGAAATGGTAGAGTTCGTAATTGAGCCCGAAGGAAAGGGAACTCTGGTAGCGGGTTCCGCTGGTCAGCAGCGAGTCCCCCACCGTCTCCACCCCCGTGGAACTGCCGTCGATATCCTTGTTGTACTCGTTGTTGAAAGCGACGGAGAGCGTCGGGTAGTACTCCGCCCGCACGGTGTCGGCCCGAGCGGACTCGATCTGAATGTCGTAACGGTGCAGCTGAAGCTTTTGGGAGTGACGGGAAGCCGACTCCGCCAGCATGTCGAAAGTGACGGCATCCGCCGCATGCAGCCCCATACCCGTCAACAGCAGGGCAAAAAAACCTCTGAATACCAAACCGGTCCTTGATGTTATAAATTGTATTACTCTATTAAAAATTTGATAAGCATTACTTTAAAACGGTTTTGGTGATTTTAAATGCTTGAAGAGGCGTTACGGTAATTCCCCCGAGGGGGAAAGAGGTTACATATGCCAGGCGTTGGCGACGATCTGCATCATCTGCTCGTTGTTGCGGACATCGCGGTTGTCGACATGCCACATCCCTTCGTCCTGGGCGTAGGCATTGATCTGCTGGATGACGAGGTCGATATCGTCGCTGCTCAGGTAGTTGCCGTCACTCAGCTCGATCCGTTCGATCTGCTCGCTCTCTTTGAACTGGTTACGTACGACCACGGTGTCCTCTTCGCCGTACTGCAGGTAGAGGTCTCCGTGATCCATCACGAAGCTGATATCTTCCCTGGAGACGCTTTCGCCGAAGCGGATGGTATCCTCTCCACCGTCTTGCGTTCTGGCGAAGTGTCCGCCGAAGGCACGCAGCATCAGGGCATGGAATCCCTGCTCTGCACGATCGGAAACGCTGTCGCAGCCGTCTCCTTTTTCGAAGAGGTAAAGGTCATCGCCTTTCCCCCCTTTAAGACGGTCATTTCCAAGGCCGCCAAGGAGGGTGTCATTGCCGTTGCCACCGCTGAGGCCGTCGTTGCCGCTGTCGCCCCAGAGCCAGTCGTCTCCGGATGCGCCCTCAAGTCGGTCGTTGCCCTCACCGCCGATAAGCGCGTCGTTGCCCTCTTCGCCCCTGAGCGCATCGTTGCCGCTGTCGCCGTAAAGGGTATCGTCCCCCGTACCGCCGAAGAGCATCTCGTTGCCCCGGCCGCCGAAGAGGGTGTCGTTGCCGCCCTCACCGTAAAGCCGGTCGTTGCCCTCCCCGCCGTAGAGCACGTCATGCTGACGGGTCCCGACGATATGGTCCGACCAATCCGTACCTACGATGAGCTGCGAATCGTCAATTGCCGAGTAGCTGCCGAACCGTCCCCATTTGGAGAAATGGCCCCACCCGGTCTGGGTAATCACCTCTTTGGAGAGCTCGATCGCTCCTTGTGCGGTGACAATGCTCTCGACCCCGGCGTCGGGATCGGTGAAGTAGTTTTTCAGCGTGACCGTTGCTTCGTCTTTGACGCGAATGGCGAGGTCATCGCCGCTGCGGTCGAAAGCCAGGTCGTTCTTGTTAATCCCCTCCATCAGAAGGTTGCGTTCACCGCTGGTATCGTCGATCTCCAGGTCCACACCGTCATACAGGTAATCGGTCTGTTCCACCGTAAAGGCAAGCGTCATGCTCGCCGTACCGCCGTTACCGTCGTCGACGGTGATGAGGGCGCTGTCCTCCCCGTTGTACTCGGCATCGGCGCGGTAGTGCCAGTTGCCTTCGTCGTCGATGGTAACGCTGCCGTGGGAAGCATCGGTGGCGACGCTGTAGATCAGGGTATCGCCGTCGACGTCCGTCGCCTCGGCTTTGCCGTCGAGATCGCGGACGTTGGTCAGGGTGTAGGTTGCTACGGCACTTTCGAACCCCGGCGCGTCGTTGACCGCTTCGATCTCGAAGGTCAGCGTTGCCGTTGTTGAGAGGCCGAAGCTGTTGGTCACCTGAACACTCACGCTGTCACTTCCGTTGTAATCGGCTGCGGGGGTGTAGCTCCAGTTCCCTTCGCTATCGACGCTGAAGCTGCCGTTGTCCGCGTTGCCGATGAGTGCGTAGCTCAGTGTCACGCCCAGGGGGTTCTCGGCGCTGAAGCTGCCGTTGGCGCTTGCATCCTCGAGCAGCCCGGCTGTGGCGTTTGCGATGCCCGGGGGCGTCGTCATCTGTTCGAAGTCGAATACCGTGCCATCATCGAAAGTCACCGTCTCGATACGGCTGAAATCGTCAAAGGCGTTGACGACGGTCAGGGTATCTTGCAGTGCATCGAAACTTACCCCTGCTTCTTTGAGGCCGAACACAACGTTCGGCCCGTCGATGCGGATGAGCATATCTTCGGCGCTCAGGCCGCCGATGAAGGCGATGGTGTCGTTACCCGAACTACTCTGCCACCACTGGGCGTCGCCGCTGTCGTGGATGACGTCGTGGCCGTCGCCCCGGCCGAAACGGTAGGTATCGTCGCCCATGCCGCCGTTGAGGGTGTCGTCACCCTCGCCGCCGGTCAGAACGTCATCGCCCGACGCGGTCGTTACGGTATCGTCCCCGCTGCCGGTATCGACATCGTGGTCGTTGTCGTCGCTGAAGGTTACGATGTCGTCATCGGCGCTGAAGAACATCGCCTCCAGCTCTGTGCCGGTAAGTACTTCGCCTCCTTCAAAGACGAAGTACTCGATGGTGTTATTCGGCAGGTAGTAATCCATGATTCTCAGCCGGTCCTTCGCAGAATCCTTGATCCCGATCACCAGGTCCATGCCCTCGTTCGTCAGCTCCAAATCCTCGGGAACAATCCCCGCCCCGAAGTAGAGTGTGTCCTCGCCGGCGTCGACGGAAACATAATCATCCTGCCGTGTACTTTCCACATCCAATACGGTATGGTGGTCATACACGGTGGTCACTCCGGACCCGTACCCGAAGATATAGGCATCATCTCCGGCACCGCCTTCAAGACGGTCACTGCCGCCGTTTCCGTCAAGAAGGTCATTCCCCTCTTCACCGTAGAGAAGGTCGTCACCGGCACCGCCTTCAATGATGTCGTCGCCTTCACCGCCGAAGAGCGCATCATCCCCCTCTTCTCCCAGCAGCGTATCCGCACCGAACGAACCATACAGGGAGTCGTCGCCGGCCAGGCCGCCGAGCGTCCCCCCTTCGTCAAAGACACGAAGATGGTCCGCTTCCGGTGTCGGTAAGAGATTGTAGATTCCTTCGGCATCCAGATAGCTGCCGTCATCGAATGCAAACTGCTCAATGCGGGAGTTGGGGTTGAACCACTCTCTGAGTATCAGTTTATCCGTCAAATCCTCGAAAGCCACATCCGGCTGTTCCGGATCGATAATCCCTATAATCAGATCTTCCGTATCCCGGTCCCAATATGCCCGCAACTGATCCGCCGTAATGCCCTCGCCGAACAGGACGGTATCAAAGCCGGAATCGATGGTGTTCCGCTCATCCCAGGTGTGCGACGCACGGTCGATCACCGTATCGATGCCGTTACCGCGCCGGAAATAGTAAGTGTCATCACCCTGCTGACCGGCAAGAAGGTCCGATCCCTCCCCGCCATCAAGAAAGTCGTTGCCGCCGAATGTATAGACTTCGTCGTTACCGCCAAGCGCCTCGACATAGGTATTTCCTTCATCGAGCGTTCTGATCAGGTCTCCCCCTTCGGTAATCAACCGGTCGATGACGCCCTGGGCATCGATAAGTGTTCCGTCGGCGAACTCGAAATACTCGATCCGGTGCGTATTCAGATACCAGCTTTGAATGTACAGGACATCGTCCACCATATCCAGAACCTCATATTCCTGATTGGGGCGGAGGACGTAGACGATCAGGTTGTCCGTCGACTGTTCCCACTGAAATTTCACCTGATCCGGTGTCACGTCGGCATCGAAAAGGACCCGGTCGGAAGCATCGTTGCTTTCCGTCTGCTCGCCGCTGTCAAAGAGGACATCGCGACCGCGGCCGTAACCGAACCGGTAAGTATCCGCACCTTCTCCGGCAGCGAGCGTGTCACGGCCTGCCCCGCCGTCGAGGGTATCATCCCCGCTGCCGCCCTCAAAGATGTCGTTGCCGCTGCCGCCGATGAGGGTGTCGTCTCCTTCAAGGGCGGCGATGTCGGCATCGCGTTCCGTCGTTCTGATCCGGTCGCCGGCTCCCGTGGCCATCAGCGAAATGATGCCGTTGACGTCGAGGGTGCCACTCTCTTCGAAGAGGAAGCTCTCGATGCGGTTGTCTGCGTTGTACCAATCTTTCAGCCGCAGGGTCGTGCCTTCGAGGGAAACGATCAGATCGTCGTTCTCATAGGTGACCGTCAGATCTTCGGGAGCGATTCCCTCGGCGAAGCGCAGCGTATCGCTGCCCAGGGTATCCATGACGACGTCGTTGTCGGCATTGCGGGCAACGGTGTAGACGTCGTCGCCCTCCTGACCGTGGATGACGTCGTCGCCTTCGTGCGTTACGAAGGTAGTGCCTTCGGCCACCCCTTTGAGGTCACCGCGCTGGAGGTTGACGATGCCGTCGACGTCCAGGACCTCCCCCGTCGCGAAGGCGAAGCTCTCGATGCGCTTGTCCGCCTTGTACCACTCCGTCAGCCGCAGGGTCGTACCTGAAAGCGTGACGATCAGGTCGTCGTTCTCGTAGGTGACCGTCAGATCGGCGGCAGTGATCCCCTCGGCGAAGCGAAGCGTATCGCTGCCCTGGGTATCGAGGATGCGGTCGCTGCCTTCGTCGAAGCCGACGATGTATGCGTCGTCGCCGCTGCCGCCATAGAGCAGATCGTCCCCCGTACCGCCGGTGAGGGTGTCGTCGCCCTCCTGACCGAAAAGGATGTCATTGCCGTCATGACCGTCGACGCTGTCGCCGCTTTCCAGGGCCATGATGACTTCGCTTCCCTCGCCGCCGTCCATGACGTCGACGTCCGGGGTACCGTAGAAGATGAGCCCATCCGCATCGATGGCGGCGTAGATCGCATCGAGTTCCATGACCGATCCGTCGGCGAAGACGAACCGTTCAATCCGGCCGCTCTCGTCGAACCAGTCGCGCATGGCGATGGTATCTTCGAGCTCTTCGTAGGTCTTGCCCGCTTCTTTGAGGGCGACTCTGAGGTCGTTGCCCTCTTTGGTCAGGATCAGGTCTTCACCGATGACCTCCTCCCCGAAGGCGATCGTATCGAACCCGGCGGTCTCTTCGAAGGTGTCGTGCCCGCTGCCGCGTCCGAAGCGGTAAATGTCGTCACCTGCTCCGGCGGCGACGGTATCGTCACCCCCGAGCGCTTCCAGAACGTTCGCGCCTTCCGTGCCCAGAACGATTTCGGCTTCGCCGGTGCCGATCAGGCTGACGATCTCGTGATCGTTCAGGGTACTGCCGTCGGCAAAGACGAAATTCTCGATCCGGCCGTCGGTGAACCAGTTCCCGATGACGATGCGGTCTTCGGGATGCTCTTTGAGGGCGATCACCAGATGGGCGTGGTCAAGGTCGGTGAGGGTCACGGCGTTGCCTTCGGTATCGAAGGCAATGGAGACGTCGAGGGCATCGCGCGTGATCCCTTCACCGAAGCACAGGGTATCGATCCCGGCGCTGTCTTGGAGTGCGTCCTCGCCCGAACCGATGCCGAAATGGATGGTGTCGTCTCCTTCCCCCGTCATCACCGTATCGCTGCCGGCCCCGGCGTCGACCTCGTCGCTGCCGCTGCCCAGTTCGATGCGGTCGTTCCCCGCTCCGGTACGAACCTCGTGATCGCCCTCGGTCACCAGGGTAACGGTGTCGTTGCCCGAACCGGTGATGACGCTCTGATCGCCACCAGCGACGGAGGTATCGTCACTGACCATGGCGACGGCCATCGAGATCCTCGGCGTCAGATCGCCATAGTAATCGCCATAGTAATCGCCATAGTAATCGCCATAGTAATCGCCGTAGTAATCATCCTCGTTGCTCTGGAGGGAGTAGACGTTGACGTTGGCGTTGGTGCGTGTTTCGAAGGCGTTGTCATGACCGCCCAGACCGACGTCGATGGTGGTGTTTGCGGCCAGAGTCTCTTCCAGCTCCGCGATGAAGCTGGCATCGTTGTCGTCCCCGGTGATCTGCACGCCGGCGTAGAGCGAACCGGTGTTGAGTTCAAACGCCTCGTCCCCGATCTGCAGGGTGTTGCCGTCGCTGGCGAGAGTGACGTTCAGTTGGGTGTACGACGTGTTGAGTTCCGCACCGCCGGTGGCGATGCGGATGTCGTTATGCCCGACGCCGACGTCACTGGTGTAGACGCTGCCCTCACCGCCGTAATAGAAGCTGCTATCGGCATCCGCGTAATTAATGGTGAGGCCGTAGGTCGTATCGACCGTTGCGTCATTGCAGAGCAGCGTCGTAGTGCCGCTGCCTTTGACGGTGGCGTTAAGAGAAAGGTAGTTGGCAGCGAGTTCGACGTCATTGTCGGCGAAGCTCAGGTCGTTCTCCCCTTTTCCGGTTTCGAGAGTCACGTAGAGGTTGCCTGCGGCATCGAGCGCCACGTCGTTGGAGAGCAGCGCGATGTTGTTGTCCCCTTCCCCGGCATCAAGGGAGAGGTTGACCGTTCCCGATGCGCTCACGTCGGCGCCGTTACCGGCTACCGAGATGTCGTGCGAGCCGTCGGTAGAAGCGATATCCACCGTGACGTTCCCGCTGCTGCCAAGGGTTTCGCCATCGGCGACCCGAAGCGTTCCGCTGCCGCCATTGAGGCTGATGTCGGCATAGAGTCCGTCCGCGGCATGCACGGTGAGGGTGTCACTGCCGCCCAGACCGATGATGGACGCCTGCCGGGCTGTAACGTCGATATGGTTGGTTCCCGAACCGACCTTTACTTGGGCATTATCTGCGGTGGCGGTGATGGTGTTCTCACCATTGCCGGCGTCAACGTGTACGTCCTCTTCCGCCGTCGCGGTGATGGTGTTGGTGCCGTCCCCGGCACGCAGTATGGCATGCGTGGATGTAACGGTCATGGTGTTGTTACCCTCACCCACATCCACTTCCGTCTCCTCTGCATCTTGCACGTCAATGCGATTGCTGCCGTTGCCCAGTGTGAGGTGGGTGCTGTCTGAAGCGGTGATGGTGTTATCGCCGTCGCCGAGTGACCCTTCCAGTACGCCATTGACGGTAATCTCGTTATCGCCATGACCGGCAACAATGCTCGCATCTTCCGATGCGGCCATCACATTGTCACCATTGCCCAATGTCGCATCCAGGATTCCGTTAACAGTGATCGCGTTATCCCCGTCACCGGCAGCGACGTAAGCAAAGGTTTCCACTGCAATCGAATTGTTTCCATTTCCGAGTTCGGCCTCAAGCATACCCAGAGATCTAATCTCGTTATCTCCGTTACCGGCGCGAACAAAGTCATCTCCCGTTCCGGTTTCGACGATGTTGCTGCCGTCCCCCAGGTAGATGTCGTCGTCGCCCTCTCCGGCATAGACGGTGTTGTCGCCGTCTCCGAGAACGATCTCGTCGTTGCCCGCTCCGGCGTCGATGACGTTCATCTCGTTGCCGAAGGTAATGGTGTCGTCGCCGCCCAGGGCATGGACCGTGACGCTGCCGTCGCCGCCGTCACCGCTTTCGGGGATGATGTCGTCGCCTTCGGTTCCGGTATAGCTGCCGCCGAGTTCGCGCAGGTTGATGACGCTGCCGTCGGAGAACTCCACGAGTTCGATCATCTGGCTGCGGTGCTGTCCTTGCACGATGGTGATGACGTCGCTGAGCTCTTCGAAGGTTTTCCCCTCCTCTTTAAGAGCGACGTAGATGTCGCTGCCGTTGGCATCGACCTGGAGTTCGACGTCATCGGAGGTGATGCCTTCGGCGAAACGGATGCGGTCCGTTCCGGAAGCGTCGAAGAGGGTATCGGCACCGTCACCCCGGCCGAAGACGTAGACGTCATCGCCCGCTCCGCCCTCGAGGATGTCATCGCCGCCAAATCCCTGAAGGGTGTCGCCGCCTTCGGCGTAGCGGATGTAGTTGGCATCCGCATCGGCCTTTTGCAGCTGCAAGATGCCCGTGACGTCGAGTTCGGTATCGTCGGCGAAGCGGAAGGTTTCGATGCGGGTGCCAAGATCGAACCACCCTTGGAGCGTCAACGTTTCGCCGCTGGAGGAAAGCGTCACGAGCAGGTCGTTATGATCGGGGGATGCCGTGACGACGACATCGTCGGGGGTGACGCCTTCGGTAAAGGCGATGGTGTCGCTGCCTGCGGCGTCGTTAATGGTGTCGTGGCCGCTGCCGAAGCCGAAGACGTAGGTGTCGTCCCCCGTGCCGCCGTCGATGGTGTCGTCACCCGCACCCGCGTCGATGCGATCGTTGCCGTCGCCTGCGGTGATGGTGTCATTGCCGCCTCCCGAAGCGACTTCATCGTCACCCTCACCCAGGTCGATGGTATCGGTTCCGCTGCCGGAGATGATAGTGTCGTCACCGGCACCGCTCTCAACATGGTTGGTCCCCTCTCCCATCTCCAGGCGATCATCACCGCCGTAGGTGACTGCGGTGTCGTCACCGCCACCGAGGTCGACGTTTACCGCATCATTGGTACCGAGTGTACGCAAGGTATCATCGCCGTCGGTCCCCTGAAGATTCAGAATCTCCTGAACATTCAACGTTGTTCCATCTTCAAAGGCAAAGGTCTCGATACGGTTATAGGCGTTGAACCAGTCCGTCAGGACGATGCGGTCGCTGAGTTCTTCAAAGCTTTTGCCCGTCTCTTTGAGGGCGACGACCATATCTTCCGTGGAGGGATCGACTTTAACGACGAGGTCATCCGCGGTGATCCCCGCTCCGAACTGGAGGGTGTCGGAACCGGCATTGACCGGCATTAGTTTCATGTCACCTACCCATTGCCGCTCGCCTGATATGTAGCTCCATCCGATATATTTGTACTGTGAGTAGTCGTCATGCACTGAATCGTGCCCATCTCCACGACTGAAGACATACACGTCATTCCCCTGACCACCATAAAGTGTGTCATTGCCAACCCCTCCTTCAAGGGTGTCATTGTCATTTTGACCGAATAGAACATCATTGCCATCACCCCCGAGAAGCTCATCATCACCAGCAGAACCATATAGCGTGTCATCACCAGCATGACCGGCAATAGTGTCACTCCCTTCGGCTCCATTTACTACGTCATTTTGCGTCGTTCCGCTAATCTGATCATCCTCATATGTTCCCGTCGACATCCCATCAATCAACATATGTGAAAGCATCTCGTCTTTATTTAAGACCGTTCCGTCTGCGAACTTAAATATTTCAATACGGTTCAATCCTACGTACCAGTTCGTTAGCGTAATTTTGTCATTTAATTCATCAAACGACTTACCCTCTTCTTTCAAGCCAATGAGAAGGTCATGACCCGATTTTTGAATCCAGAGGTCTTCTTGGACGATACCCGCTTCAAATGAAAGGGTATCTTCCTCTCCGGCCGGACTTCCTCCATAAGAATAATAATTTTCACGAATCGTTACATTCCCTGAACCACGACCCACAATAAAAGTATCGTTACTCGATCCACTTCTCAACTCAGCTCCGTATGACGCATACAATATATTTGTTGAAACCAGCTGAATCTCCCGGAAGTTTAATACCGTACCATCAAAAAATTCAAAAAATTCAACACTACTTCCGATCCGTTGCCATTGCCTGATTAGTACACGGTCTGTCAGCTCTTCTGCTGGTTTGTCCCCGTCTTTCAACAAGATCAACAAATCAGCATCTTGATTCGTTGAAAGAAAAAGCACATCCTCAATACTAATTCCCTCTGCAAAACGTAATGTATCGCTGTAACCTGCAGAGTCCACGATCGTATCGTTACCGCTTCCCTTGCCGAAAAGATACGTGTCATTTCCGGCACCGCCTTCCAGATAGTCATTTCCGGCACCGCCCGACAGGATATCATTTTGGGCACTGGCGAAGATCTGATCATCTCCTCCTGCCGCATCGACGGAAGCGCCTTCTTCATATCGCAAATAGTCGCTTCCCTCCGTCACCTCCTGTAAAGCGGCGATGTCGGCACTATTTAGAACCGTCCCATCAAACATTTCAAACGATTCAATACGCCGAGTATTGATAAACCAATCCTGCAGAATAATCCTGTCGGACAGTTCTTCGAATGTTTTCCCCTCTTCACGCAAAGCGACGATCAGGTTGTCCGTGTCCCTTTCGGCACGGACAACTAAATCCGAGACCGATATGCTCTCTCCGAAAACAAGCGTATCGTTGCCGGTATCTATATCACTAAAGACGCCTGAAATTGAACGTTTCGTTTTGCTGTCAATAATGCTGTCATGACCATCGCCTCGAAAGAAAAGATAGCGATCATCCCCCTCATTTCCGACCAGAATGTCATTCCCCTTGCCGCCTGAGAGTACGTCACTGTTTTCGGAGCCCATGACGATATTGTCACCATCCGCCCCCCCTTGCAATACCAACTCATCAAACGTAAGCGTCGTACCGTCCGAGAACCGAAAACGTTCGATCTTTGTTTTCACATGAAACGGACTTTGAATGGTAATAGTGTCATCAAGATCTTCAAAAGCAACGCCCTCCTGGGCGATTCCTATAATGAGCCCTTTACCCTCGACGTAATTGAATATCAGGTCCTCCGGTGTAATGCCTTCACCAAATTCCAACATATCGTTACCGGCATCGTAATCTCCCCAGCCACCGGAAATATTGGAATAGTGTTTATCGAAAATTGTATCGTGCCCATCTCCAAGGTTGAATCGGTAGAGGTCATTCCCCGCTTCCCCCTGTAACAGGTCATCGCCTTCGTGCCCTATTAGGGTATCGGAACCGCTTGTACCGGTCAGCTGGTTGTCCCCCGCATCCCCTTCCAGCTCACTCCAGCCTTTGAAAGTGGAAAGATCCAGAGTGTCGCCCTGATGCTCCTGCAGATAATCGATGACCTCCTGAATTTCATACCGGGTTCCGTCATCGAATTTGAAGATTCGTAGCGGACTGATAGCGCTAAACCAAGACTGTATGGTAATCGATCCGCTATACTCTTCAGCCCCGGTCAGATCTCTTATCTTGACCACAAGGTCTAGACCCGACTGTTCAAACACTACGTCTTCGGGCAAAATCGCTTCAAACAACAAACTGTTTTGCGAAATGAAACGCGCGTAGACAGGATAGATGCTGCCGGGGGTTTGACGGATGATATCGTCTCCATCCCCATACCGGTAATAATACGTATCGTCGCCGCTGCCTCCGTCAAGGAAGTCGTTGCCTTTTCCGCCACGAAGGTGGTCATTGTCCCATCCTCCGCCACCCAACAGGATATCATCACCCTCACCGCCATCCAGGATGTCATTACCCCAACCACCGTCGAGATAGTCATTCCCATCACCACCATACAGCTTATCATATCCGTAACTTCCATAGATTTTATCGTCACCACCAGCACCGTAAAACGTATCATCTCCGTTATACCCACTCATGGTATCAGCCAGATTGTCACCTATGCGCGAATCTGACAATAGTCTCTTTGTTGCTTTAACTTTACGGGAGTAACCCTCATACGAAAACTCTGTCAAGTAATATTCAACGGCGGCAATATCCGTCATGCTGACCGACTCCAGGACTTCGCGTTCCATTGGCAAATACCCGCTTTTGAGCATCAATGCCGTCATCTGATTGGCTAAATCTTCGGACCCTTCTTCATATAACCGGCCAATCTCTTCCTGCATGGTTTCAACATCGGAACCGTCGATCCCAAACAGTTCCCACGCTTTAATGTTCAGGAGCAGTTGACTTCGTACCTGATTATAACTGTCCCTGAGGTAACTCAAGGCAGGCATGCCTTCCGCATGATAAATCATAGTTCCTTTCTGGATCATGCTAAAGGCTTCACCGGTGAAACTCTCTACGACTGCCTGTTCAAGGTTTGTTACCTCTAAATAACCGTTCGCAGAATTCATGGTTCCACTAAGCCCCGAAACGTTTTCGTTACCTGTCCATCGGGCCAGCAAGGCATCGGCTAGCGCGTACTGGTCTCTAAAGTCATCAGAAACTGCCAGGCTTTCTGAAAGCGTTTGCATCATCTCCTTCAATGCCGCATCTTCTGTCATTGCTATATGGAGATCTTGAACATTGCCGCTTCCATCGACATTAGCGAGGGCTGCCACATCATCGGGAATACTGATGCCAGTGACCGTACGGGTCTCCCCAAGATCTCTTTCAAACCATACATCTGACACTTCGTTGGTAACGGTCGATACCGCACCTTCAGCATCAATGACATTCATTGTAAAAGAGGAACGCTGACTGACGAGATTGCGATTTTCCAGGTCGTCCGTGGTTTCATATTCCGCTGCGATAGAAACGACACCCAGTTCCGCGAGACTTTTTAACTCACCATCGTCCGTTATACCGTCCTGATTGGCATCTTGCCAGATCTTAAGTGCCCGGTATGCGTCATCATTGGCATCGATAACGCCATCACTGTTGTCGTCATATTCCGCAAGCGCTTCAAAGCCGTTGTCGGCATAGGTGCCGTCACTATTTTTTGTGTAGTTGCCGAATAGTTCACTGCCATTTTCAATGATGCCGTCGCCGTCACGGTCGATGGCCAGCAGCCCGTCACCGCTTTCGACCCAGCCGGTCCGTTCCGCCGTACCGTTTCCGTCAAGGTCAAAATAGGTTTGGGTGGCATCAATGAATGTAGAGGTTTCGCTATTGCCGTTAAGATCCAGAATGAGGGGTGAACCGTGGTTGTTGTTTTGTCCCTCTTCTTCCGGAAGGTCTGAAGGTGGGTCCTGATCTTTGAGAATAATCCTCAAGTCCTGTTTACGTTTATCGTATTGTTCGATGAACAGTACTTTGTCTCCTTTCTCAAACTTGAGAGTTCCTTCTTCAAGTGTATAAATGCCATCATCACCACGGTACTTGTTATCGCCTATAGAGTCCCCGCCAGAAAGCATGTCGCCTTCAAAGATAACACGACCCTTTCCATCATCATCTTTAATGGTATCGAGATGACCGGCATAATAGGTATCAAAGCCTGTACCGCCTTCGAGTTGGTCAAATACTGCATCGGTTGTATTTTTGTCGATGCCGCCGATGAGAATATCATTATCTTTTCCACCAAGTAGCGTATCACTTCCTTCACCGCCAATGAGTTTGTCGGCACCTTTCCATCCGGACATGATATCGTCACCCCCCTGACCGACCAGGGTGTCATTGCCGCTTCCACCATAAAGTTTGTCATCTTTCGCATTACCGATGAGCAAATCGTCGCCTTCTGAGCCACTGAGTGCATAGGTTTTGTTGGCATCAAAACCAATCAGGAGATCATTAAGTTTATTGTAGTCAGCGCGATATATCTCTGTGGTTTTGTCCCACGCCTTGATATTGACGTCTTTGTCTTTATTGAAAGGATTTCCCCCTTTGCCCAACATCGCCAGCCCGTCGATCTTACCCAGAGCCTGCACGACCATGTCGTTGTCTTTGTAGTCGGCAGCGAATTTTTCGACGAGTTCGGTTTTTAGATCGGTTAAGGTATCCCACAAAGAGTGTGTCTCAGGCTGTAATCCCATCGCATTGGTGGCTGTGAATCCCCAGGTATCTGAAATTTTATTCCAGCCGCCGATATTTTTCTCGTTCACCCAATTGGGTGCATCGGTTTCATATCTGATGATATTTTCAAGAACGTTTTTTCCCTGATAAGTACTCCCCAGAAAATCAAGAAAATCCTGTTTTTCCTGTGCCGTCGGTGTTTCACCTTCCCACAGTCCAAAGAGTTCCGACTCATAATAACGTCGTTTTGCGATACCTGTGGAAGCGCTCTTGCCGCCGTTACTTCGGTAACGAATCTCATACCATGCCTTGATTCTATCGCCGGACATTATGGCGTTGGCAAGTGAAGGGGACTCCCCTCCGGTATATTCCCCGTTTTCCAGATCATCTTTGGTTAACAGGCCGTTAAACGCAAGTGACGTCAGCGCCTTATACTCATCGCTCCCTTCGGCAATGATCAGGCTACCTGTCCCTTGAATCCCGTTCAAAAACGTAGTGACTTTTTTCTCTTCTTCCACGAGAGACATTTCAAAAAGCGAGTCTATTTGTCCTGAGGTAAGAGAGAGGCTTGTCGGGATGCCACCGACGTAGCCGTTTAATATGCCATCGGTCTGGATAGCGGCCATTAGGACTTTCAAGTCGTTTTGCAATATTGTTGTTTTTGCAGTATATTGAGCATCTGTTAAACCCTCACCTACTGTATCGTTTTCGATTCTATTGATAATGGCATCTGTATATACTTTTAATTGGGCTGTGACAGTTGCATTGATGGTTTGCACACCAGTTGTTCCGTTAATGTCATAGAGTTTTGTAAACTCATATGTACCATCTTCTTTTTGTATCATTAATCCTAACTGCGCCAATACATATTCTCTATATTTTGGGTTACCCTCTATATTTGCACCAACCCCGATCGTAATCAACCCATTCGTATCGTAATAAGCTGAGCTGTCACTACCTTCAAATGCTGCTATAATCTCTTTAAGCGTTGATGACATAATTCTTCTTTATTTGGTAATGTATTTTTTTCTGTAATTAACAATTGATGAACAATCATACGTGCCATCACCCAGCCATCGATCATTTAGATCAAATTGATTTTTTTCCCGCAAGTCTACATATTGATACAAACATGCATTTTTTGGATAGGTTGAAGGGTAATTTGCATGATCTCCTGTACCCAGTTGATTTGCTAGGATCAAAGCATTTTTCCTATCTAAAAAGTATTCACCGTTATATTGAAATAAATGACCTCTTACCCAACCCATATCATCTGGCTTGATATATTTTATATACTCCTCCGGTGCTTTATCCTCCAAGACATGCACAAACTTGGAATTGGGTTGATTCACATAACGGCTACATCTTGTCAGCTCATCTTCAGGCAACATGTTTAGCATCTCCACATACTCAGCGCAGATGTTCTCGAACCCCACCTTGTACATGATAGATTTGTCAATTTCCGGAGGATCGACATAGGTTAAAGGCTGTCCTTTGAAGGTACTGTAGTAGTCGATGAATATCTGATTTCGTTTGACAATCGTCCATTCTTGTTTCGAGAGTCGGGGTTCGATATTTTGCTCTTCGCATAAGGCAACATACTTTTTATAGGCCTCTTTCATCTTGTACGGCATGAAGCGCCACTCTTTCTTGCCATCGAGGTTCTCTTCATAGATAGGGTAAACACCGTGTGCCAGTCTTAGATAATACAATTTATCACGGTACATCTCACCTAAGACCTTATAGCTGTTTGGATCCTCTGGAGCTGTTTTGATGGCCAGGTCTAGAATCTTTTTCGCATAGTCAAGGTTGAGTTTATGCGCCATATCGTGTTTGGTTCGGATGTAGTAGCCTGCATAATTTTGCATGATGCCGACATACGCTTCTTTGGTAAAAAACGATGGGTGTTTATCGATGGCCTGTTTCATCCCCGCTTTTTTAAGGATGTTGATAGCCGTGTAGGGGTTGTGGTCTGTTTCGTACGATGCTTCAGCTTCCCGATCGGCTTTTTTGAGGTTTTTTAGAAATGCTTCTATGCCGTTCTCAAGCGTATCGATACGTGCACTATAGGCTTGTTTGATACATCCATCGTCTTGACATCGGTTCCGTGCTTTCAACCAGTTCATTTGCTCTTGTTTAAGAGCTGTATCAGCAAGCACAGCATCACCATAGAGCTCGGACAGCCTCTGATCCAGTTTCGAGAGCTTTGCATCGGTACAAATTCTGTATTCGATACTATTTTCTTTGACCTTCGCACAATCGAACGATGGTTGGTAATACTCTGCGCCCCAAAGGCCAAATGCCATCAGTACTGTCAACGCCATACATCTCATCATCTCATTTTCCTCTACCGCTTATGTTTCGTTTTCACAACTCAAAAAATCTGGATAGGCGGGACAGAGGTTAGGTGATAACTATAACCACTTCCCAGTTTCCCATACATACCATCTTCTTCCCACCATCGAACGTTTCCTGGCATCTCTCTTCCTTGTAACTACACATTAAAAATACCAATAAACATAAAATAATATTAAAGATTATATCAAATAATAAACGATTGTAAACAGAAAAGTAAATATGGAGATATTTCCAGACGAACATGTGTCGATTTGTAATGCGGAAAAAGTTCCGTCGTTTTTAAAGCAGTTTTAGGGGATGATCGAAGTCAATCGATTCCCACGCACTGCTTTGGAACCCACTACTCAAGAGGCATGCGCGCAAGCGAATGCGGGTGAACTAAAGAGTCACATGCATTCCAAAAAATAAAGAAGCATAAGGGAGAAACTTTTTTGTCTACCACGATTCTTAGATAAAGATACCCGACGTTCCTCTAGACTGAATCAGGCGTCTTTTGTGGGTAGTTCATGCACCGGAAGTAGATTTGTCGGAGGCATTGAGACATCTCAATGCCTTGCTTCCGTGCCGGACGTTGAGCATCGCCAATTCGAGAAAACGAACAGCCTGCTTCGGAGGAACCTGTTCCAGCTGACAGAATCGCGCCACCGTCTGAACATGGCGCATGCGGTGATGAAAAGGTGATTTGGAAGTTTGAATCGAACCTTCGCATTTGCGGTAGATGTAGTTCAATCTGGGGTAAACTGTATGTGAGTGACCATTGTAAAGCAGCCGCAGCCCCATAAGAACGTCCCCGTAAACATTGCCGTCCTGCGCCAGCGGATAGCGCAGACAAAGCTCCCGGCGCAACACCATCGCATTGAAAATGGCTCGTGGACCGAGAATGAGCTCATCCAGACTCAAAGGACGGGCGGTATTGACCCGGTCCGCATTGCCAAAACAGATATCCGTCTCCATCGTCTCAGGCAGCGCCAGCAGCACATCGTCGGAATCGACCCGGCAGATATACTCCCCCGCAGCCGCTTTCACCCCGAGATTGAAAGGCAATCCGTCATGGCCGGACTGGTAGGGCGTTCGAAGATACCGGAATCCCGAATTTCTCGCCAGCTTGACAACCTGCGGCTCCGTCGAACAGTCGTCGACCAGAATCACCTCGTAGGGATCAAGTTTTTTCAACGCCCGCAGACACTCCATGAAAAACGGCAGGGGCGTGTTGTAAAAGGGAACGACGACGGAAATCTTCAAATCACTTCTTCCTGATACTTTTAGTTTAATTCAGTGATGTTACATAAAAAACGATTACTACGCCATGAAATATGGAAAAAGCAAGAATGAAATAATAGATATGAAGATGGGAAAAACCGTGTTGAAGTGGTGGGTCCTCAGGGACTCGAACCCTGGACCACCCCGTTATGAGCGGGGGGCTCTAACCAACTGAGCTAAAGACCCATTTTGTTTTGAACGCGAGAGGAGCAAAGCCCCTCCCGCTACGCTGAGGCCGCTATGGCCGCTGAAGCACACCGCCGCTTTCGGCGGCGCCGTAGTTTGAACGCGAAATGAGCAAAGCCCCTCCCACTGCGCTGAGGCCGCGTGGCCTCTGAAGCACACCGCCGCTTTCGGCGGCGCCGTAGTTTGAACGCGGGAGAGACAGAACCCTTTTTAGTGCATCGGAGCCGCTATGGCCGCCGAAGCACGGAAGCGGGTTGCGTGCGTCAAGGACGAAATTATAGAGAGTCGTTGTTTACAAAAAGCTTTTTTTACCCCGCAGATCGTAGCGGTCGCGGAAACGGAAGGCCAGCAGGTTCTCCATGATGGCAAACAGAATGGCGAAGTTGACGAAACTGCTCCCCCCGTAGCTGAACATCGGCAAAGGCACCCCGACCACCGGGGCGAAACCGATGGTCATGGCGATGTTGACGCTCATATAGATGAAGATGAGCAGTGCAATCCCGAAGGTGACCACCTTGATGTAGTAGTCATCGCTCCAGAGGCTCATGCTGAAAAGGTGCAGGATGAGCGCCGCGTAGAGGAGGATGAGCAGCAGCGCCCCGACGAAACCGAACCGCTCCACTACGTAGGCGAAGATGAAGTCGCTCGAAGCGATGGGGAGGAACTTCATCTGGGTCTGGGTGGCGTCCTCCTTGTCCTTGCCCAGCAGCCCCCCCGATCCCACCGCGATGATGGACTGCTGGACGTGGTAGCTCGGTTTCTCCGCGACGAAGTCGTGCAGCCGCTTCTTCTGGTAGTCGTGCAGCTGGGAGTAGATGAGGGGCAGCGAGACGAGGAAAGCGGCGGCGAGGCCCGCCCAGATCTTCCAGTGGACCCCCACCAGGAAGAGCACGCCGAAGCCCAGCATCGCCAGCACCGTCGCCGTTCCCAGGTCCGGCTCCTTGGCGATGAGAAAGAAAGGGAGCAGGATGAAAAAGGAGAGGCGCGCGAACGCTTTGAGGCGGTAGCCGCCGAAGGGCGGCGGATTGCGGCTGATCAGGTAGGCGAGCATGAGGATGAACGCCGGCTTGATGAGTTCCGAAGGCTGCAGGGTGAAGTTGATGAAGGGGATGTCGATCCACCGCTTCGCCCCCAGCCGGGAGTGACCGAAGAACTCCACCGCCAGCAGCAGCCCGATGTTCGCCCAGTAGACCAGGGGAATGAGCCAGCTGAAACGGCGGATGGGAAGGAACAAAAAGCCGATGAAGACGAGAATGCCGACGCTGACGTAGACCGTGTGTTTGTCCGCCAGCGCCGGGTGGATTTCGCCGATGAGCCACCCCGAGACCAGCACGAGGGGAACCAGCAGCGCCAGGGAGAGGAAGTCGAAATGTGTTAAAATGCGCCGATCAATATTCCACACCCGCACGGCTCCCGAATCGTTAGCTTAACTCTGTTATAGTAGTGCGATTGTAGCATAGTAGTGCAAAGGTTGTCCCAACGATGCAGTCCACCGCGTTTGTCGCCGCTTCCGCCGCCCGCCTCGACGCTCTTTTGAGCAGCGAGCTGGAGGTCACCCGAAACCAGGTCGCCCAGCTCATCAAGCAGGGCGCCGTCGCCGTCAACGGCAAGGCGACCGCCAAGCCCGGTCTCAAGCTCAAAGGGGGCGAAGCGATCGTCGTCACCTTCCCCGAAGCGAAGGAGACCCCGGCGCAGGAGGTCGACTTCGACGTGGAGATCCTCTACGAGGACGAGGACCTGCTGGTGCTCGACAAACCCAGCGGCGTCACCGTCCACCCCGCCCCGAGCGTCAAGGAGGCGACCCTCGTCGACTGGCTGAAGCTCAAGGGCGTCCGCCTCTCGACCCTCAGCGGCGAGGAGCGCCACGGCATCGTCCACCGCCTCGACAAGGGAACCAGCGGCCTGATGGTCGTCGCGAAGAACAATGAGGCCCACGAGGCCCTTTCGCTGCAGCTGCAAGACAAAAGCATGGGACGCTACTACCTCGCCCTCATCACGCCCCCCATGAAGGAGGCGCTGACCCTGGTGGAGCGCCCCGTGGGACGCAGCCCCTCCAACCGGCTGAAGATGGGGGCGGTCCCCCAAGGCAAGGAGGCGAGCACCCTCTTTCGCAAACTGCTCACCAGCCGGGACGAAAAACGGGAGCTCATTGCCTGCAAACTCTTTACCGGGCGCACTCACCAGATCCGCGTCCACCTGGAGACGATGAGCCGTCACATCATCGGCGACCACCTCTACGGAACCGGCGCCGCACTGGAGAAGGTGGCACGTATCTTGCTACATGCCTACGTACTCTATTTCGAACATCCGAGAACGAAACAGCGCGTCACTTTTGCATCCCCCCTGCCCGGGGAGATGCGCGATTATCTTGAAAAATATTTTGACACGGAGAACCTAGATGAGATCACTGATTCAGATCGCATTGAGCACAGCTTTAGCCCTGACACTCTTTAGCGGCTGTACCCAGCAGCCCGAACCCGAAACTCCCAAGGAGCGCATCGACCCGACCCTGCCCATCGTGCAGCTCAACGGCCAGATCACCGACATGACCTCCATCGCCTTCGAATGGAAAAAAGTCGAAGACCCCCGCGTCGCCGGCTACCACGTCTACCGCGGCCTCGCGGCGGACGAGAGCGGCAAACTGGTCCGCATCGACACCGTCAAAAGCCGCTTCGTCACCCACTACCTCGACACCCAGGTCGACCCGGACACCGGCTACCGCTACCGCTTCACCTGCTACGGCGAAAACGGGGCCGAGTCCCACGGCAGCGACACCGTCACCGTCAACACCCAGCCGGTACTCCCCTCCGTCAGCTTCTTCGCCAGCATCGACAACATGCCCCGCAGCGCCAAGCTCATCTGGCGTCCCCACACCAACCTGAAGGTCAAAGGGTACCGCCTCGAACGCCAGAGCCTCGAAGATCCCGAGTGGCACGACGTCGACAACATCAACGGCCGCCTCAGCGCCGAGTTCATCGACACGGACCTCAAGGACAACAGCGTTTACAAGTACCGCCTCCGCGCCGTGACCTACGACAAGATCGTCTCCACGCCGAGCAACATCGTCACCGTCACCACCAAACCCCTCCCGGACCCGGTGCAGGACGTCGTCGCCACCACCGACCTTCCCCGCAAGATCGTCATCAGCTGGGCTCCCCACGGCGCGGCTGATTTCGACTACTACAAGGTCTACCGCTCCGACGACGTCGACGGCGGCTTCGACTACCACGTCAAAACCCGGGACACCCGTTTCGAAGATGCCGTCGCCGAAGACGGGAAGGTCTACTTCTACAAAATCGCCGCCGTCGACAAAGACGGTCTCGAGAGCCTCGTCGGCCCGGTACCCGCCCAGGGCGCGACCCTGGCCAAACCGGCCACGCCGGTCATGACCAAAGCCTACTACCAGGACCACAGCTTCCGCATCCACTGGCAGGGGACCGACTCCCGCACCGTCTCCTACACCGTCGTCAAGACGACCCATAAGAGCTGGATCAGCAAAGCGGTCCAGGAGATCACCGGAGTTCACCAGGGCGAGTACGCCGACGTCGAAATCCAGCCCGACACCCGGTACGAATACCAGGTGATGGCCGTCGACCGCTTCGGCATCGCCTCCGAACCGACCGAACCGGTCGCACTCACCTTCCAGGAAGATCTGTAGCCGATGCCCCACGTTCACGTCCGCCGTTTCGAACCCCTCCCGATGCCCGCCGAATCCGACGGCTGCCGTTTCGACTTCATCGCCACCAACTGCACCTACCCCGGTGAACGCCTGATCGCCGCCGACGTCGAGGGAAAACGCTTCTTCCTGCACGTCAAGGAGATCGCCGAGAGCACCCTCATCAAAAGCGACAAGATCACCCGCCCCTCCGCCACCTACTACGTGCAGAAGGGACTGGGCGTCTACACCCGTCTCAGCAACAGCGACGTGCTCCACTCCAACGTCCCCGACGCGGTCAAGAACCCCCACCTCGCCGCCGACGGCGCCCTCAAGCGGATCGAAGATTTCGCGGAGCATTTCCCCGAAGCCGAAGAGATCCGCATCGAAGTCGGTTTCGGTTCGGGGCGCCACCTGCTCCACCAGGCGCAGCAGCACCCCGACATCCTCTTCATCGGCCTGGAGATCCACAAACCCTCCATCGAACAGGTCCTCAAGCAGATCAACATCCGGAAGCTGGAGAACCTGATGCTGCTCGATTACGACGCCCGTCTCTTCATGGAGTTCGTCCCCTCCGACCGCGTCGGCCGCATCTACGTCCACTTCCCCGTCCCCTGGGACAAGAAGCCCCACCGCCGGGTCATCTCCGAAGCCTTCGTCAACGAAGCCATCCGGGTCCTCAAACCCGAAGGACGACTGGAGCTGCGCACCGACAGCGACAACTACTTCCAGTACGCGTGGGAGACCTTCACCTCCCTGCAGAAGGTCCGGCTCGAGATCTTCAAGAACCGCGAGATCGCCGTCACCAGCAAGTACGAAGACCGCTGGCGCCGGATGGAGAAGAACATCTACGACGTCACCATGATCTGCGAAGAGACGAGTCCGCCGCTGGCGCTCGAGGGCACCTTCGACTTCCCCGAAGCGCCCCTCCCGGCCGAACGCTTCCGCAGCTTCAACACCACGACGGAGCGGTTCGAGGGGGGTTTCCTTCACTTCGAACGGCTCTTCGCCATCGAGGGGACGCCTCAGCTGATGTACGCCCTCTCCATGGGAAGCTTCGACCGTCCCCAACACCTCTACCTCATCTCCGACGGCGACACCCTGCGCTACTTCCCGGCCCCGCCGGTACGTTCGCGCAGCAACCTCGCCGCCCACACCCGACTCTGCGAGCTGCTCTATGGATAAAGTCATCATTGCCGAAAACCTCACCCTGGGCTACAACGAACACGAGACCATCATCAACCAGGCGACCTTCCACATCGAATCGGGAAGTTTCGTCTTCATCACCGGGGCCAGCGGCAGCGGCAAGTCCACCCTGCTCAAGTCCCTCTACGGTGCCCTGAAGCCCCGAAACGGCAGCCTCATCACCGGCGGGGTGGAGATGAACCACATCAACACCCAAAAGCTCAACTTCCTCCGGCGTCACCTCGGCATCGTCTTCCAGGACTACAAACTGGTTAAGGAGTGGACCATCGAGAAAAACGTCATGCTGCCGCTCATCATTACCGGCTTCACCAAAGACGTCTGCGAGACCCAGGTCGACAAGCTTCTCGCCCACGTCAAACTCAAGCACCAGGCGGGCAAGTACCCCATGGAACTCAGCGGCGGGGAGCAGCAGCGCGTGGCGATGGCGCGGGCTCTGGCGCACAACCCCATCATGATCCTCGCCGACGAACCCACCGGCAACCTCGACGACTACTCCTCCCAGGTGATCTGGAACCTTCTGGAGGGGGCCAACACCCAGCTCAAGACGACGGTCGTAGTGGTCACCCACCATATCCCCGAGAACATGGCCATCGAGTACAAGCATTTTCATATCGAGTACGGGAACGTCTATGAAGTCTCTTAAAAACCACCTCTCCCTCATCATCGCCCTCTCGACCGTCCTTTTCGCGGTCCAGATCTTCATGATCGTCGACCGCGGCATCAAGAGCTACGAGGAGCGGCTCAAGAACGACTACTCCGTCATCGTCGTCGCCAACCAGGAGATCGAGGAAAAAAGCTTCAGCGACATCGACGGCCTCATCCTCTCCAGCGAACCCATCTCCCCCGACCATATCATCGACCGCCTCCGGGGAGAGATGCACGAGAAGAACCTCGAACTGCTCAAACTCTCCCTGCCGAAGTTCTACCGCATCCGCCTCAAACACTTCCCCACCCCCTCCGAGATCGCGAAACTGAGCGAACGGCTGCTCAAACACCCGCAGATCACCCGGGTGGAGGACTTCGCGGAGAACCACGACATGGTCTACAAACTCCTGCTGCTCATCAACAAGGTGGTCATCCTCTTTGCCGTCTCCGTCATCGCCGTCACCATGCTGCTCATCCTCAAAGAACTGCGCATCTGGCAGTTTCAGCACAGCGAACGGATGAACATCATGGCCCTCTTCGGCGCCCCGGTCTGGCTCCGCTCCGCGGTGCTTTACCGCCTTGCGATCGTCGATGCCCTGGTCGCGTCGCTGGCGGTCAACACCGCCTTCTACGTCATCAAGCAGAACGGCTGGGTGGACGCGCAGCTAAACGCCATCGGCATTACGGTCGATATATACCGTATGATTCCCGACGCACTCGTTCTCGCATCCCTGGCCTTCGGCATCTCCATCGTCCTGGCGACGATGATCGTGATGGGACACAAAGAGGAGGCATGATGGTCCGTTTCTGCCTGCTGCTCATCCTTCCGCTGCTGCTCTTGGGCCGCAGCGACATCGACGACCGCATCCAGGCGACCTCCAAACAGCTCAACACCTTCGACCGGGAGTACTCCACCCTCCACAGCAAGATGGCCCGTACCGCCAAAGCGATCCTGCAGCAGAAAAAAGAGATTCTCGAGCAGCAGCGCCACCTCAAGGAGCTGCTCTTCGAACTGAGTCTCAACGAAGAGAGCTACGAGAACAACAAAGTCGAGCTCAAAGAGCTGAAAACCTCCCAAAGCAGTCTCAATGAAGAGCAGAACGCCATTGAGCAAAAACTGGTCTTCGCCGTCGCCCGCAACGTTTCGCTCGGAATGATGCTCGACGACCGCCGCACCGTCAGCGCGGAGGGGATGATGACCGAAGCGGTGCTCAAACAGATGGCGAAGCAGGTCAAGGCGGAGATCAACAGCCTCAACAGCGCCTTCGAGGAGAACACCAAGCGCATCGCCGCCCTGGAACTCCGCATGGTCACTCTGGAGGGGGTCATCGCTTCCATCGAGGCCAAGCGCAAAGAGGTGGAGCAGACCCAGAAAGAGAACAAACGGGCCCTCGCCAAACTGGAAAAGGACGAAAAAGCCTACGCCGCCTCCATTGAAAAACTGCTCGACCGCCAGGATGCCCTCAAACAGACCCTGGCCCAGCTCAACATCATCAAAAGCGACGAAGCGCGCAAAGCGCGGGAAGCGGAAGAGGCGCGGCGGCAGCGGGCGGCACTGAGACAGCGGGCCTCAAACGTGCCGACCGAAGAGCTTCCCAAGGTCAAACAGCGCGGCAGCAGCTACAAGAAAATCAAGACCAAAGACTACCGGGGCGCGAAGACCATCGCACCCATCGACGACTATCTGCTCGTGAAGAAGTTCGGCCCCTACACCGACCCCATCTATAACATCAAGATTTTCAACGAGTCCGTCTCGCTCAAACCGAAAATCGCCAATGCCAAGGTGAAAAACGTCCTCAACGGCAAGGTGATTCTCGCCCAGAATACCGCCCTGCTCGACAACGTCGTCATCGTCGAACACTCCGACGGCATGCACACCATCTACGCCCACCTCGACCAGATCGCCCCGACGGTGGAGAAGGGCAAGAAGATCCGCAAAGGCTCCGTCATCGGCCGGGTCAAGGACGAACTGATGTTCGAGGTCACCCAGAAAAACTACCACATCGACCCGATGGAGCTGATTCACTGATCTCCGGGCCGCGCTCTAAAGCCGGGTCCGCTCCCACTCCCGTTTCCGGAACACCCGCCAGAAAATCCACCCTTTCACAAAGGTCTCCACGGTCATGATGACGTAGATGGCCAGAATGCCCCAGCCCGCCTTCATGGCAAGGTAGGAGGGGAGCAGCCGCAGGAGCCAGAGCGACGCGACGTTGATGCGCAGGGTGATCTTTGTCGCCCCCGCCCCGCGAAGCGCCCCGCTGAGGACGAAGACGACGGCCAAAGGAACCTGAGAGAGACCGATGAGCCGCAGATAGAGCGCCGCCAGCTCCACGACCTCGGCATCCGTGGTAAAGAGACGGACGAAGGGCTCGGGAACCGCCACCATGACCGCCCCTACCGCGCCCATAAAGACGACGGCCACCTTCGTACTGAGCATCCCCGCCCGGTACGCCCCCTCCGGGTTTCGCGCCCCGAGGCTCTGCCCGACGAGCGCCGTGGCGGCGATGGCGAAACCGAACCCCGGCATAAAGGCGATCCCCTCGATCCGAAGTCCCACCTGGTAACCCGCCAGCGCCGCCGTACCGTAGCCGGTGATGACGGCGACGAAGAGGAGGAACGACGCCACCGTGATGAACCGTTCCAGCGCCGCGTTGCCGCCGACCCGGAGCACCCGTCGCATGTCCGGCAGATGAAAGCGCGGCAGCAGATGGAGTTTCGAACCCCGCCGCCGCAGAAGCAGCAGGTAGGCCGCCACGTTGAAGGCCGTGGCGATCAGCGTCGCGTAGGCCGCACCGGCGATCCCCATCGCCTCGAAGCCGCCGTGACCGAAGATGAGGCAGTAGTTGAACAGCAGGTTTATCAGAGCCGAGACAATCTTGATGTAGAGCGAACTCGCCGTATCCCCGGCGGCGGAGAGGGCGTTGTAAAAGAGCGCGTCGAGAAAGAAAAGAGCCATCCCCCATGAGAGGATGGAGAAGTAGACCGCGCCCGAGGTCACAACCGCTTCCTCCGCCCCCATCCAGGCGTAAAACTCTCCGGCGAAGGTGCCGCCGACGATGCTCACGGGCAGCGAAAGCAGCAGGGCGAAGAGGGCCAGGTTAAAAAGCAGCACCGACGCACGCCGCTTCCTACGGCTTCCCACCAGCCGGGAGATGACCGCGTTGCCCCCGACGACGTACAGGGTCATCAGTACGTTGATCACCATCAGGAACTGCATGCTCATTCCCACCGCCGCGAGGGCGTGAACGCTGAGCATACCGACCATGATCATGTCGATAAGAATCTGGAGAATGTCGAGCAGGTGTTTGAAGGCGGCGGGAAGGGCGAGGCGCAGCACCTCTTTGTAGTCACTGCGCATCGAAAAGGGCCGCCACCTCGTGCATGGCTGCGATGAGCTCCTCTTTGCTTCCGTAGCAAAGCTCCACCCGGTTCTCCGGCACCTCTCCCAGGGGATCGACGTCGAAGACCAATACGTAGGATTCGATGGGAACCTGATCTTTTTTCAGATCGGCCCACTCCAGCGACACCTGGGCGACCTCGCCGCCGGCGCGTACCGTCGCCGCCGGGTAGAGCCGGGTGATGCGTTTCAGATCGATGCGGTGTCCCTGCGCTTCGTAGATCATCCCTCGGCCTTTGAATCAGAATACGCCATCATGCCGAAACTTCCTTAAGATCGAACCGCCGGAGAATCCATACTAGGTAACCGGCCCCCAGGAAAAAGGCGACGCCGAGCACCTGGGTGATGCGGTCCACCCCGACCCCGGCCTCCGCGAGCCCCCCGATCCCCAGCGAGACCAGGGCGACGGTCAACAGGAACATCATGTCGTTGTAGGCGACGACCCGCCCGTAGAAACGCTCCTCCGTATGCTGCTGCAGCAGGGTGTAGGTGTAGGACCAGAGCGTGGTCGTCCCAAGCCCTACCCCGACGGAAGCCAGAAGCGCCAGGTAGAAGTTCTCGACCGCCAGGGACCAGAGGAGGATCGCTACACCCTGAAGGATGAAAAGAAGCAGCAGCCGGCGGTTGTTGATCCACTTGCCGAAGATAACGGGGCCGGCCACCAGCCCGAGTGCCCGCGATGCATGCAGCAATCCGATGGCCAGCGCCGTCGCCACTGCCGGCATGTAGTACGCTTCCACCATCAACGGAACCAACGCGTCGAACGCGGTAAAACCGACGAAAGCATGCAGAAGAATAAGATGTTTGATTTTCGGAGCCGCCCTCAGGTAGCCGATGCTCTGCCGCAGCATCTGCCAATACCCCTCCCCCGAGTCTTCCGGGGCAGCGGGGAGCTTCAGGGGACGCAGCAACATCAAGGCGACCGCGAAGAGCAGCGCATCGAGGAGGAACGCCGCGCTGACACCGACCATGTAGACGACCAGTCCGCTCACCGCCATCCCCACCGTATAGGAGAAAGACCAGATAATGGAGTGGATCTCATTGGCCGCTTTCAGGCTCTCCTTCCCAAGAACCCGGGGAAGCAGCGACATCTCCAGGGTAAAGTAAAAGCTCGACGCACCCATGCGCACGAAAACCAGCACCAGCAGCATCCAGAGCATCCCCCGGTCGTCGACGAGCATCAGAGGCAGCGTCGCCGCGATCTCCGTCGCCATCAACACCATCATCAGCCGTTTGGGCGCATAGCGATCGATGAGGCTGCCGCTGAAGGGTGCCTGCACGACTCCCGGCAGGAAGTGGAGCGCCGCCGTCAGGGCGACGACGGCGGGAGAGACGTCGAGCTGAATCAGCAGCGTGTAGATGGCGACGTTGCTGAACCACGCGGCGAAGTAGGCAATGGTCTGAATCAGCGAAAGACGGCGCAGCACCGGTTCCCGGCGCAGGAGTTCAAGATAGTGTTTCATTGCCGAAAGCGTACCATAAAGCGGCGTCGGATGGTTCCGATTTCGGACCTCCGCCTCTTTTTCACAAAAAAATCTTCCCCGGGGATTAAAGAAAGTGGTGACTCCTGTCGATAGTATGGGTAAGAATTGATGATTTATCGAAAGGAGCAGCATTATGGAACTGATGCAAAACGTCGCAAAAATGCAGAGCACGCAGATGACCGCAAAAACGGCTGAAAGCACCGAAATCGCCAAAGTTTCCGTCCAGCCGACGCAACTGCAGCAATCGGTGGAGAATTCGAAACAGGTCGCCCAAGAGGCATCACGTACCAAGAAGATCGAGTCCCAGGACGACATGGAGCAGCTTGTCCGGCAGCTCAACGCCGCTCTCGATCCCTTCCGTACCAGCCTCCGTTTCGGTTACGACGACACCTTCTACGTCTCCGTCATCGAAACGGAGTCCAACAAGATGATCCGCCGTTTCCCGGCCGAGCAGGCGGCAAGCATCCTGCCCAAGATCGAAGACCTCAACGGTTTTCTGTTCGACGAAAAAGGGTAACCCTCCGTCGGCACTGCCGAGAGTTCGTTGTCCGTTATAGACTCTAAACCATTATGCCTCAAAAGGAAAAGAAGATGTACCGTAACAATCTTGCCTACAACACCTATGCCCAAAACAACGCGAGCATCGAATCGCCCTACAAACTGATCGAGATGCTCTACGAAGGCATTCTGCGTTTCAACGCCCAGATGAAAAAAGCGATCCGGGAGAACGACATCGAGAAACGCACCTACTGGAGCAACCGTTCCACGGCCATCTTCGCAGAACTGACCCACACCCTGGACCTCTCCCAGGGCGAGATCGCCTACTACCTCAACGGCCTCTACACCTACCAGATGCACCTGCTGATCGAGGCCTCCATCGGCAACGACGAAGCCAAGGTCGACGAAGTCAACCAAGTCGTCAAGGGGCTTCTCGAAGCGTGGCGGGAGCAGACCGGTGTGGCTCAGGAAGTTTAAACTCGCCGTCGTCCAGCGGGAGGTCGAAACCATCGCCTCGCTCATCGACGCGGTTCCCGCTTTCGACACCAAGGAAGAGGCCGAAGAGGCCGCCTACCTCATCCGCGAAGCCCTCAACCTGATGCAGTCGCTGCAGGATGAGAACGACCGCAACCTCCAGCAGCTGCGCAAAAACCGGAAATTTCTCGAGGCGACCCGCGGCGAATCGACCAAAAAACTCGACATTACCTCCTAGAACCGCCTTTAAATCCCACCTTTAACCTGAAAATCATCTCTTTTGCGATAAAATCGCGTCACTTTATCCGGCAGGTACCGGCCTGCGATCTTACGCAAAGGGTTTTGAATGAAAAAAGAGGTTAAAAAAGTCGTACTCGCCTACTCCGGCGGTCTTGATACCAGCATTATTCTCAAGTGGCTGCAGGACGAATACAGCTGCGAAGTCGTCACCTTCACCGCCGACATCGGCCAGGGCGAAGAGCTCGAGCCCGCGCGCATCAAGGCCCTCGAGCTTGGCATCAAACCCGAAAACATCTTCATCGACGACCTGCGTGAAGAGTTCGTCCGCGACTACGTCTTCCCGATGTTCCGCGCCAACGCCATCTACGAGGGCGAGTACCTCCTGGGCACCTCCATCGCCCGCCCTCTCATCGCCAAGCGCCAGGCGGAGATCGCCGCCATCACCGGCGCCGACGGCGTCAGCCACGGCGCGACCGGCAAAGGGAACGACCAGGTCCGCTTCGAACTGGGCTACCTCGGCCAGAACAGCAGCCTCACCATCATCGCCCCCTGGCGCGAATGGGACCTCAACTCCCGTGAAAAGCTCCTCGCCTACGCCGAAGAGCACGGCATCAAGATCGAGAAAAAGGGGAACAAATCCCCCTACTCCATGGACGCCAACCTGCTACACATTTCCTACGAGGGCGGCATCCTCGAAGATCCCGCTGCGGAGCCCGAAGAGGATATGTGGCGCTGGACCGTCTCTCCGGAAAACGCCCCGGACGCAGCCGAGTACATCGAGATCGGCTACGAAAAAGGGGACCCGGTCACCCTCAACGGCGAAGCCCTCAGCCCGGCCGCGATGCTTGAAGCCCTCAACAAGCTCGGCGGCAAACACGGCATCGGCCGTACCGACATCGTCGAAAACCGCTTCGTCGGCATGAAGAGCCGCGGCTGTTACGAAACACCGGGCGGCGCCATCATGCTCAAAGCCCACCGCGCCATCGAGTCCATCACCCTCGACCGCGAAGAGGCCCACCTCAAAGACGAGCTGATGCCGCGCTACGCGAAGCTGATCTACAACGGTTTCTGGTTCGCTCCGGAGCGTGAAATGCTCCAGGCCGCCATCGACAAGACCCAGGAGAACGTCAACGGCACCGTCCGCCTGAAACTCTACAAGGGCAACATCGTCGTCGTCGGCCGCAGCTCCGAGGAGTCCCTCTTCAACCCCGAGTACTGCACCTTCGAGGAAGATGCGGTTTACGACCAGAAAGACGCCAACGGCTTCATCAAGCTCAACGCCCTGCGTTTCATCATCGCGGGCAAAGCGCGCAAACAGTAGCGCCCACCGAGGTTTCCGGCACAGGGAGCCTGACGGCCGCCTACCGCAGCCGTCGACCATGATTCAATACTTTTCACAAGGAGTTACGGATGAGTATCACCAAAATCGACCCCGAATCCCAGGAGTTCCAGGACGAACTGGCCAAAACGGTCAAATTTACCGACAAGGTCTGCAGCCAGTTCGGTTTCGTCTACAACCCGGATGCCGAAATCAACCAGGGCATCCAGTTCGGCCTCACCCGCAACAAACTGATGCACGGCAAACGTTTCTGCCCCTGTTTCTTCGTTCTGACCCCTGAGCAGGAGGAGCAAAACGGCGAAAAAAACCGTATCTGCCCCTGTAAACCGGCCCTCGAACACGAGATCCCCAACGACGGCGTCTGCCACTGCCAGATCTTCTGTACCCCGGAATTCGCATCGGCCCAGATGAAGACCGAAGAGCTTGAAGAGGCCGTGCACAAACACTCCCGCGGCCTGAGTGCCGAAGAGTGCCAGCTGCTCCTCTCCCACGAACAGCTCGACGGCGACGAGATCATGGCGCTGCTCGAAGCCCGCGCCCTCGGCATGGTCGACTTCAAACTCGTCGACGTCCGCGAACACATGGAATGGGTGATGGGCCGCATCGAAGGTGCCGACTACCTCGTCCCCACCAGCAGCTTCTTCCAGACCCTGCAAGATGCCGACATTCCCAAGGATATGCCGGTCATCGTCTACTGCCACGTCGGCAGCCGCAGCGCGCACTGTCAGCGCATCATGAACGACCTCGGCTACACCCAGGTCGGCAACCTGACCCACGGCATCGTCTCCTACGGCGGCGAAATCGTCCGGGGCTAAAGAGACTACCACTCACGAAAGGAACGCGATGAAAGTACTGCTGATCAAAGATGTCAAAAGTCTGGGCAAGGCCGGCGAGGTCAAAGAGGTTAAAGACGGTTACGGCAAGAACTTCCTGATCGGGAAGGGATTTGCCAAACCCGCCACCGATGAGGTCCTGGCGCAGCATGCCGCCGACGAAAAAGCCAAGGCCGAGGCACTGGCACAGGAACTGGACGAAATGCAGGCCCTGAAAGCGAAACTCGACAAGATGGAAATCAGCATCTCCAAAAAACTCGGCGACACCGGCCACCTCTTCGGCGCAGTCACCAAAGAGGAGATCGCCGAAGCGCTGCATGCGCAGTTCGACGTCACCATCGACAAGAAACACATCGAGACCAAGCAGCCCATCAAGATCGTCGGCCGCCACGACCTCGATCTCAAACTCGGCCACGGCATCCACGCCACCCTCCACGTCAACGTCACAGGGGAGTAGATGAGCAAAGCGGGATTCGTTGCCCTGATCGGCCGGCCCAATGCCGGGAAAAGCACCCTGATGAACTGGTTGCTGGGCGAAAAAATCGCTCTGGTCAGCCAGAAAGCCAACGCCACGCGGCGCCGTTCCAACGCCATCGTCATGCACGGCGACGACCAGATCGTCTTCGTCGACACCCCCGGCCTGCACGAGACCGAGAAGCTGCTCAACCGCTTCATGCTCGAAGAGGCCCTCAAGGCGATCGGCGACTGCGATCTCGTCGTCTACCTTGCACCGGCGACGGACTCGACGGAGCACTATGAAAAGTTCCTCGAACTCAGTAACGGCCGCAAACACATCATCGCCCTGAGCAAAATCGACCGGGTCTCCCAAGAGCGGCTGCTGCGTCGCATCGGCGAATACAACCGATTCAGCGACCGTTTCGAAGCCCTCATTCCGATGTCGGTGAACAAGAACGTCGGACGCAACGACCTGCTCGACACCATCGCCAAACATCTCGACGACTCTCCCTATCTCTTCGATCCCGAAGACCTCACCACCGAGAAACTCCGCGATATCTACCGGGAGTTCATCCGCGAAGCGATCTTCGAGAACATCAGCGACGAGGTCCCCTACGAATCCGACGTCATCATCGACAAAATCGACGAAGGGGAGAATGTCGAGCACATCCGTGCCACCATCATCATCGAAAAAGAGAGCCAGAAGGGGATCATCATCGGCCGCGGCGGCAACGCCATCAAGCGTATCGGCCGCGACGCCCGGGAGAAGATCGAACGGCTCATCGGCCAGAAGGTCTTTCTCGATCTTTTCGTCTCCGTCAAGAAAGGGTGGACGAACGACAAGCAATTCCTTTCCGACCTGGGGTACGAATGGTAAAACTGCTGCTGCTGTTTATCACGACACTCTCCCTGGCATCCGACCTGGCCAACCTCTACCGGACGGAAGGCGCCGACGCTCTTCACCGGATGCTCGACCGCGAACTGACGCAACGGGAGTACTGGAACGCCTTGCTGGCGGAGCAGGATACCCGTTTCGGCTATTTTGAAAACACCAGCGCCCTGCTCAACTGCGACAAAAACAGTTCGACGCTGAAGTTCTTCCGCCGCGACGAGAACGGCACCTTCCGCCTCCAGAACAGCTACGGTGCCTACACCGGCAAAGCCAACGGCGACAAGCTCAAAGAGGGGGACCTCAAAACCCCCGTCGGCGTCTATCGGCTGACAGAGAAGCTGAACAAACTGGACCCCTTCTACGGTCCCATGGCCTTTGTCACCTCCTACCCCAACTTCTACGATCGCATCCGCGGCAAAAACGGCTCGGGCATCTGGATTCACGGCCTCCCCGCCGACGCCAAACGCGAACCCTACACCCGCGGCTGCATTGCGATCGAAAACGGCGACCTGGAGTGTCTGGACCGCAACCTCAACTACCAGCAGGCGCTGCTGGTCATCGACCAGAACCTCAACATCCACGTCAATAAAAACGCCTTAACCGCCATCCTGGCCGAACTCTTCCGGTGGCGGTACGCCTGGACCTATAACGACCTTGAAACCTACCTCGGCTTTTACGGCGATGACTTCGTCCGCGAAGACGGCATGCGCATCGACGCCTTCCGCGACTACAAGACGCAGATCTTCTCCCGCAACGAGGAGAAGGAGATTCTTTTCAAAAACATCGCCGTGATCCCCTACCCCGGCGACGACCCGAACCTCTACGCCGTTTTGTTCGATGAGGACTACCGCACACGCTTCCACACCTTCAACGGGAAAAAGGGTCTGATCGTTCGACTGAAGGACGATAACCACATCCAGATCGTAGCAGAGCAGTAAGATGCGTTATCTCCCGCTGCTCCTGCTGCTGAGCTTTAACCTCTTTGCCGCCCTTCCCTTCTCTCTTGTTACCAAAGATAACAACCGAAGCGATCCCACGCTTTTCGTCATCGGCGGCATCCACGGCAACGAACCCGGCGGCTACTTCTCCGCGGCGATGCTTGCCGAATATTACGAGATCACCAAAGGCAATCTCTGGATCGTTCCCGATCTCAACCGCGCCAGTATCCAAAGAGACCGCCGGGGCATTCACGGTGACATGAACCGCAAATTTGCGGTCTGCCGCCTCAACGATCCCGATTGCGAACAGGTTGACGCACTCAAAACGCTGATGACACACCGGCAGGTGAGTCTTATTCTCAACCTCCATGACGGTCACGGTTTCTACCGGAAGAAAAACGAAGGCACCATCTTCAATCCCAAAGCCTGGGGCCAGACCTGCGTCATTGACCAGTGCGCCCTCGACAACAACGAGACCTACGGCGATATGGACCGCATCGCCCGGGAGGTGAGCCAAAAGCTTAACGTCGGGCTGATCCAGGAGCACCACTCGTTCAACGTCAAAAACACGCAAACCAAGTTCGAGGATGAGGCGATGCGTCACTCCCTCACCTATTTCGCCATCACCAATAACAAACCGGCGTTTGCCATCGAAACCAGCAAGCACCTCTCTTCTCTTTCGCAAAAAGTTTTCTATCAGCTCAATGCCATTGAGGCCTTCATGCAGATCATGGGCATCGAATACCGCCGCTCCTTCGACCTCAACCAGGAAGCGATAGAGACGCTTTTGTCCCAAAACGGCAAAGTTGTAATAAACAACAAAATTTCCCTGAATCTCGACACCATAAGAAAATCTTTAAGTTTTATTCCGCTAGAATCGATTCAGAACACCTTTGCCTTTTCACATCCCCTCGGTAGCGTGAAAAAGGAGCGAGGCAGTTATGTTCTTTACATCGGAAATCGGGAAATCACGCGGCTAAAGCCGGAACATTTTGACAACGGTACCTGTGCCTCTTCGGTAACCTTCGAAGTTGACGGATCGACGAAAAATGTTAAAATAGGTTCAGAAACTGACGTATCTGCCGATTTTAGAGTGAAAGCGGATGCAGATCTGCGGGTCAATATCATTGGTTACACCACTCCCGAAAGGCGAAACGAAAACGACAGTCTGGTCAGTTTGAACGATCTAAATTCAGATTTTTCCATCGACCGTACCAAGCGTTGCTTTCGTGTAGAGCTGTACGACAAGGACAGCTTCTGCGGGATGGTAACCGTACATTTCAAGTAGGACGAAAGGCAATGGACAGAACAACACAGCAAACCTTTTCCAGTGTCCTCTCTATCAACCCTTATAACCAGAGTTATTACAAGGGGGTGTCAAACCGTCTGGCACCGGATGAGAGCCCGGCATATGCGAAGGATCAATACGCAATCTCTTTCCTGAATACGAAAAGCTTCATTACCGCCATGGTGGAAATCAGCAAGAATATTCCGGAAGACGACGTTTACGATGCACTGGAAAACAAAGTCTACGAAGAGTTGGCCCTGGATATGGCGATCGAGTACCAGATCCAGTTTATCGAAGGGGCGCAGGCCGACGAAAACAACCGGTTATACCACGTTTTCGTCGTTGAGCCCCTGACTCTGGAAGAGGAGTTCGGCGCTTCGGTAGAAGCGGTCAAGTACATTGACCAGATCGTACCGGTCCCCCTTCTGCTCAAATCACTCTACCAGCGCGAGATTATCGATGAGTCCGGTGTTCATGCATTCCTCTATTTCCAGGAGAACGATGCATTTTTCACCCTCTACAGCGAGCAGGAGTTCATCTACACCAAATCGCTGAAGTTCTCCTTCAAGCAGATGCACGAACGCTTCTGCGAACTGCTTGGTGAGCAGATCGATCTCAAAATCTTCCTGCAGCTCCTTGCCGAAGAGGGTCTCAGCGCGTCGAACACCGAGTATCAGAAACATCTCATCAAACTTTTCGGCGAGATTTTCCTGCATATCAATGACGTCCTCACCTACGCGAAACGCGCCTTTGACATTGAGCGGATCGACCAGGTCTACCTTGGTTCGCAAATCGGTGCGATCACCGGCCTGGACGAGTACTCCCAGACCTATCTGGGGCTGAGTTCCAAACCGTTTGATTTCGACTACGGTTTCGAAACAGAGGCGTGGTACGTGGACCAGGTCCATGCACTCATGCACCTCTACACCCAGCTGGATCCCGAAGAGCGTTACGACTGCAACTTCACGATGTTCCACCGTCCGCCGCCGTTCCTTCAGCGAAAAAGCGGACAGCTCATTGCGACGCTTGCGATCTCGATCGTCGCCGCCATGGCATACCCCGCATCCTACTGGACCATGACCTATGCGGAACAGATTCACAAAGGCATGCTTCAAATCGAATATGACGAGCTCAACAACATCAGAACCGAGCGGGAAGCACTCATCAACCTGAAACAGGCGGAAAAAGACCGCGTTCAAAAACTTCTGGATGCCGAGATTGCGGAATTCGAAGCGAAAAAGGCCACGCTGCAAAAAATTCATGAGGTCAAAGTTAACTACCCCATGAAGGCAAAAGCACTGACCTCTTTCACAAAAGACTTCAACCGTTACGATGTCAGGCTGACCTCCCTGAGCTACGCGCAAAACGACACAGAGAAAGCATTTACGTTCCAGCTGGCCTCCAAAACCGACAAACGGATTACCGCGCTTCTGGAGTACCTGACGAAGACGAAAACCAAGGACTACCGTTTCGTGCTCGAACATATTGTCTACGACGAAGAGAAACATCGGTACTCCAGTGAACTCAAGGCGGTGCTGAAATGAAATTCAATATCGAAGATTACCTGTATCAGATCGATCAGTCCTTAGCGGAAAAAGAGGATCGCGAAGTCTACCTGCTCTATGCAATGGTTGCCGGTGCGCTCATCTTCCTCTCCTACTATTTTCTCTGGGACGGGGCGAAACGGGACTATGACCGGGCCAAAAAAGAGAGCATGGTACTGGTGGATAAGATCAAAGTCGACAACGACTATCTTAACACCCACCCCGAAACCATGATTACTCAGATCGAAAACCAGACGAAAGCCATTGAGCTTTCCTTCACCGAATACCAGGATAGCAACGCCTACATCAAGTACCAGATTGAACAGATTGCGTCACTCTATTACGATGAGCAGGCCTGGGGCGAATACGTCGATTCTGTTGCCCAAAATGCCAAAAAGTACAACATCAAGCTTATGGAATACAGCAACTCCTTCGCCGACAATAAAGACGCATTCGGACATGTCCTGGACATTAACGTCAAATCTACCGGCGGCTATCAGAACCTTCTGAAATACATCAACTCGCTCGAACAGAGTTTTCTCGTCGTCGACATCCATGGTATGGATCTGAGGGCAGAAGAAAAACTTTCGTCGGACCTGAACATTTCTGTATGGGGGATCACGTACTAATGAAAACACTACTTTCGCTACTCATCCTGACCTCCGGAATACTGTTTGCAAACGCCAATACAGACTGGGTTGACGGGCAGATCAAAGCCATTAAACCGCCGCGATCCGGTATCAGCCATACCGCAATCAACGCAATCAAAAATCCGTTCATCTACGTCTACCCCGAGAGTAAGGCATCCGACTCGAAAGCAGCGGCGAAGACAGCCACTACGACTGCTCCAAAACCGCTCCGCCTGTCGGCCGTCATGAACAATGTTGCTCTGATCAACGGAACCTGGTACCGCGTGAATGACAAAGTCAGAGGATATACCCTGGCCAAAATTGTTCCCGATTCAGTACTGTTGACATCCGGAAAAACGAAAAAAATGCTTTTCGTAACCGAAGAGAATCCCAACATCCAAATCAAAATCAAATAGGAAAGTGTCATGAAGTCATCTCCTCTTAAGACGTTTAGAAAAACCCTTGTTTCGGCGGCTGCAGCTTCTCTGTTCATGGCTACTGTTGCCAGTGCCGACTGTACCTACCAGCTCTTCTCCATTTCCGCGACGAAAGGAACGAAGATCAGCGAATTCATCGATCAGCTCAGTGAAGAGTGTGCATTCAGCGTCATCGTTACGGACTCCGAAGCGGAAAAAGTACTCGAAAAAGCGCTGAACAAAACGAAGTTGAAAAACCTCACCATTGACGAGGTCCTGAACCTGATCCTGACGGAAAACAACCTCAACTACTCGCTGGAAAACAATGTATTGAAGGTCTCCTACCTTGAAACGAAGACCTACAATATTGACTACATCATCAGCCAGCGCATCAGCCACGGCAGTACGGACATCCTGCTGAGCTCCCAAACGGGCAGCACGTCTACCAGCACAGCTTCAACTACTTCATCAGATCAGAAATCCGGTCAGACTGAAACGGGTATCAAAATCCAATCCGTCGACGAAGTTAAATTCTGGGATGAGCTCGACCAGGAACTGCTCCGGGTGCTGAACCGCCCCGAAGATGTTTACGAGGCGCAAGACCCCATCATCAACATCAATACCGGTATGATCACCGTTTCTGCAACCGTCAAACAGCTCAGACGTCTTGATAACTACCTGAAAGAGGTGCAGAAGAAGATGCAGTACCAGGTACTGATCGACGTCAACCTCTTCTCCGTCACCCTCTCCGACAACAGCAGTACCGGTATCGACTGGTCACAGATTTATGCAATGCAAAATGTTCAGATCACCCTTGATGCCGAACATTGGCAAAACGTCACCGAATTTGAAGACGGTGTGATTACCAAGGGTGTCTATGCCAAGCCTGAATATTCGGCACCGGCGCACCTGCTGCAGGCCAAGGCTTCCGCCAGCATCGACGAACTGGTCAAGTTCCTGAAAACGCAGGGGGACGTCAAAGCCGTCTCCAACCCCAAAGTCCTGACGCTCAACAACCAGCCGGCGCTGATCACCGTCGGTACGGAATACTTCTACCGTGTTCGCGAAACGGGCACTTCGACAACCAGCGGCGGCGGCATTACACAGCAGCTTGAAAATGTCTCCATCAACTCCGTCTTTGCCGGCGTTCTTCTGGACATCACCCCGGAGATCTCCCATGACGGTACCATCACGCTGAAGATCAACCCTTCTCTGACTCAGACACGCCAGCAGCTGAGCACCGACAATACCGATCGTCAGATGCCGCCGGACCTCGACCGCAGACAACTTGCTTCCGTTGTTACCGTTAAAGACGGCGAACGTGTCGTTCTTGGCGGCCTAATCAACACAAGCAACTCCATTGACGGGAACAAAATTCCCCTTCTTGGCGATATTCCGATCCTTGGTTACCTCTTCAAATACGAAGAGAAAGTCAAAACGACTGAAGAGCTGGTTATGATTATCCAGCCCAGAATCGTTAAAAAATCCGATAACACCTTCTCCCTGTCCGACCTGGGTTACACCGGTCTCGATCAAGACATCTCCTCCAAGTCCGCCGAGACAAAGTAAAGAGGACGATGAGCAGCGACAACCTCTTTGACAAACCCAAAGAGGTCTTCCTGGATGTAGTCGATACCAAAGATTACATCCAGATCGACCGGGTTTCCACGATTTATCAATCCTTGAAAGACTCCGTCCGAAAACCGCTGAAAATGATTCTGGTCTACGGCAAACCCGGGACCGGAAAAAGCATGATGCTTAACAAGCTGGCCAGCGATCTCAGCTCCAATCAGAAAGTCGTCATCTACCATACGCCTATCGTTGACGAAACGGAATTTCTTCGTTCCCTCGCCCGAGATGTTTACGGAGTCACTGCCCAGGAAACGCTCAACTTCACCCAGTTTATGGAGTTGGCATCTTTGCAGCAGAACGATCTGAGCGTGCCTCTCGTTCTTCTGGACGAAGCGCAGCTCTATTCACCTGCCCTGATGGAAAAGATCCGCCTTCTCTCCGATTCGCGCAAAATCAAGTTCGTGATTACGCTGCACAAAACAGAGAAAGAGGACCTGATCGCCAAAGAGCATTTTCAAACCCGGATCTGGGAGAGCGTCGAACTTCTGAATGCCACTCCTTCAGAACTGAAGATCTACATTCAGAAAAAGCTGATGAAGGCCAACTGCTTTGATGTCGCCAATATGTTCGACGAAAAAAGTTCACGGATCATTCACAACTTTACCAGCGGAAACTACAGGGACACGAACAAACTGCTCTTCACCCTCTTCACGATCTGCAGCTGGTATGAAGAGAATCAGCCGACAAAAATCAGCTACGCAAAAATTCCGAAGCGCATTATCGAAATGGCCGCCCTTCAGACAGGATTCATTCATGCTTAACATCCACGAACTCGAACGCCAGTGGCTGCGATACAAAATCCGCCGCTATGTTCCCGTGGCAGCTGCAGCATTGACTCTGATCGTCGTCGTGCCGGCCGCTTTGCTCCTTTGGCCTGAAAAGATGCCGGAAACATCTTCGGTATCACAAACCCAACAGGCTGCACCTGCACCCGTATCTAACGTGGCCCCGCCCGTATCCCAACCTGCAGTTTCTACTGTTCAGACCGTTTCAGCCGATTCCGCTGCCGCGACGATTCAACCGGGCGTTCCGGAAACGGTCGCTGCCCCCACTTCCAAGCCGGTTCCCCCCACGGCGACACGCAAAGCCATGGCTCCTTCACTGGGTTTCATGCAATCTATGGAGGAAGATGCCCTTCCATACTACGCAGAAGAAGAACCTGGGACACCCGTTATCGAAGAGCGGGTCCCCGAACCCGTCGCTTCCATAAGAGCAGAGTCGGTTGAAGCGTTCGAACCGGTTGAAGAGGCAGAAGTACCGGCCCTTCCCCGTGCTGTCGAAGCCGCAAGCCCCGAACATACCGTTTCCATCACCCAGAAAGAAGCTGACGACCTCAACGACATCGTCAAACGCTTCAAAACCAACAAGAGCCCCGCACTGAGTCTTTTCCTGGCACGCCGCTACTACGAAATGGGCGAATACCAAAGTGCCTACGACTATTCGCTGAAAACCAATGAACTTGACAGTGACATCGAAGAGAGCTGGTTGATTTTCACCAAGTCACTGGTCAAGCTCGGACAAAAAGAGCAGGCGCTCAAGGTTCTCAACTCCTATATCGGCCACTCGGGTTCCATCACGGCAAAAACGCTGTTCCAAAATATTGAATCAGGTACGTTCAAATGACCTTTACAAGGCTATCACTCCTCCTCATTACACCCCTTCTGCTGCAGGCAACGGAAGTCAAGCAGGAGATTTACCAACTCTACCAAAGCGAAAAATTCCATGAGGCCTGCAGTGTCGGCATGCGGAATTTTCAACGTAACCGCACCGATACAGAGTTCGTCTCACTCTATGCATTCGCCTGCCTAAAATCGGACTTTATCGACCGTCTGGCCGTTCCCATTTCCATACTCAAGCACTCGGAAGAGTCCCGGGCGAACGCCGCCTATCTCTCTGTCATCCTGATGCAGAAAAAGCTGCTTTACCATGCATTGATCGACGGTTACGATCTTTCGGCGTTTCAACTCCCCACGACGAACTACGTCCTCTCAAAGGTATTTGACTACTACGCCCGGGACCAGCACACCGGCAAACGTGATGTTTACGAGTACCGGGACGCCGAAGATCCGCGCCGAAGGTACAAGCTTTACGTAACCGAATCGGGCCGGGTGAAGAAAATGGTCGTCGACGAATATTATGATACAATATTGGCTAAACGCCATATCTACTGGTAGAAGGTTCTCACGTGGACAGAGTCACCCTTGATCTCCTTAACAAACGCCACATTTCCCAGGAGCAGATCGATCGTCTGACCACTCGCGGCGTCAAAGATGACACACTTCTCGAGACCCTGACAAAAGTGGGGGCGGTATCGGTCAACTTCGTCAAGCGTTTTGTCGTTGAACAGATTCGCCTTGGCCGCTACGAACTCTCCATCATCAAAAATTACCCCTTCCTGACCGAAGAGCTGGTTTTGAAATACCTTGCGGAAGTGATGGAGCTGGAGTTCATCGATCTCGACTCCGTCGATATGGACTACCATCTTGCCGAAAAAGTTCCCCTTGCCCAGCTGAAGCGTTTCATCGCACTCCCGGTTGCACAGAGTGATCTGAATGTCACCGTCGTTTTTTCCGATCCTCTCAACATTGAGGCCCAGGAATCGCTTCAACGGCTCTTCCCCCGTAAGCCGATCCAGGCCGCCGTGGCAACCGAACGCCAGATCCAGTCTTACCTGTTCAAGATGGAAATCCGAAGCAGCGTTCGGGAGCTCGAGGACAACATTCGTAAAGAGCTCAACTCTATCGGTACCCTGGAGGAGCAGCAGGAAGCTTCTTCCATCCTGCAGCTGATCGACATCATTCTCAAAGCGTGTATCAAGGGACGGGCAAGTGACATCCATATCGAGCCGACGGAACGCAACTGTGTTGTTCGCGGGCGTGTCGACGGCAAACTGGCCGAGATGTTTATCTTCGGCAAAGATATCTATCCGCCGCTGGTCTCGCGGATCAAACTGCTGGCCAACCTTGACATCGCCGAACGGCGCAAACCGCAAGACGGCCGTTTCTCCGCCAAAGTCAATGAGCTTGAATACGATTTCCGTCTCTCTACCCTGCCGATCATGTACGGCGAATCCGTTGTTATGCGGGTCCTGGACAAAACACGGGCGTTGATCAAACTTGAAGAGGCCGGTATGGACACCGTAAGCTATAGCAAGCTGATCAAGGCTTTGCATGCTCCCTTCGGCATCATTCTGGTCACCGGTCCGACCGGTAGCGGTAAGTCGACGACCCTCTACGGCGCCCTGAACGAACTGCGAAGCGTGGAAGAGAAAGTGATCACGGTCGAAGATCCGGTGGAGTACCGGATGAACCTGATTCAGCAGGTCCAGGTCAACCCCAAGGTAGGCCTTACCTTTGCCGCCGCACTGCGTTCCATTCTTCGTCAGGACCCGGACAAGATCATGATCGGCGAGATTCGGGACCATGAAACGCTGGAGATTGCCATCAAAGCAGCCCTCACCGGTCACCTGGTTCTCTCGACGCTCCACACCAACGACGCCGTCAGCGCCATTCCCAGGATGGCTGACATGGGCATCGAACCCTATCTGATCAGCGGTGCGCTGGTTGCGGTCCAGGCGCAGCGGCTGGTTCGTAAAATTTGCGAAAGCTGCAAACAGCCGGCCAGCGTTCCCGCCAGCCTCATCGAAGAGTATCACACCTACATTCCCGAGGGTACGGTCTTCTATGCGGGTGCCGGCTGCCGCGAATGTAACGGAACCGGCTATATGGGGCGTGAAATGATCTGTGAAGTGCTTCCGATCACGGAAGAACTCTCCAGTATCATTGCACGCAGCGGTTCCAAGGACGAAATTCTTTCCCAGGCCCTCAAAGAGGGGTTTGCGGGAATGTTTGCCAACGGCATGGACAAAGCCATTAACGGCGTCACAACTATTGATGAAATCTTAAGGGTGGCAAAAGGATGAAATACTTTAACGCAACGGTCTTGACCAAAGGCAAAAAAACAGACTACGGGCTCTACGCGGAAAACAAGAAAGAGGCGATGTACCTGGCGAAAATCAAGTACACCGGCATTGTGATCAAAGTTGCCGAAGCATCGCCACCGCTCGAAGATCAGTTTAAACGTTTTAAAGAGAATATTCTCAAAAACGTACAAAAACGAAAAATCAACCCGGACCGGCAAATCGGTGCGATCCGGCAGGTCGCCGTAATGACCAACGCGGGGATTTCGGTGCATGACTCGTTCATTGAAATTGCCGATGCTACAGACGATCGCGTCCTCAAAGATGTCTTCAGTGCCATCGGCGACGATATCAACTCCGGTCTCTCGCTCTCGCAGTCGATGAACAACTTCCGTTTCGAGCTGGGAAACCTGACCCTTGCCATGGTGCAACTCGGAGAAAAAACCGGTAACATGGCTGAAGCGATGTACGCCCTGGCCGACATGCTGGAAGAGATCCGCCGCAACGTCATCAAGTTCAAGAAGGCGATGGCATACCCGCGTAACGTCATGATCGCCATGGCGGTCGCATTCACCATTCTGATCTCCTATGTCGTACCGCAGTTCAAAAAGATCTTTGAAGAGCTGAGAGCCGAACTGCCGCTGCCGACGCGTATCCTGCTCTTCCTCGAACATCTCTTCAACACCTATGGCCTCTACGTACTAGGCGGCTTGACCCTCTTCATCCTGGTCTTCAGGTATATCATCAATCACAACCGGGAAGCCCGCTATCGATGGCATCAGTTCCTCAATCGGCTCTACCTGATCAAAAACCTGATCCACTTCTCCACACTGAACCGGTTTACCCTCGTCTTCTCCGAACTTGTTCGCGCCGGTATTCCGATTGCCGAGGCACTCGATACCTCCATCGACATGATCGACAACCTGCCGCTCAAGGAGAAACTCGGTACCGTCCGCAGCTCCGTCGAAAAAGGTGCGACGCTCAACAGCGCACTCAAAGAGACGGGACTCTTTGAAAACATGATCATCCAAATGATCTCAGCCGGTGAGTCGGGCGGTCAGCTCGACGCCATGCTTGAGAAGGTCACGGAGTATTACAAAATGCGCTTCGACGCCATCATTGACGGTCTCTCCGAGGCGATCGAACCGGTCATGCTCTTCTTCATTGCCGGTATGGTCATCCTGCTCGCTTTGGGTATTTTCCTCCCGATGTGGGACATGGGCAACGCCGTCCAAGGCCGCCCTACAGGAATGTAATTCGCTCCCTTTCGGGACGCGGGTTACTCCTCTTCGCTCTTCATACTCTTTTCCGCCAGCTTTTTATACGCTTCGTCTTTTGCCATCAGCCCCGCTTCATAGAGAAACTGTGACGGTACAAAGTTCGCCTTTTTGATCTTGTCGTACCGGGCGAAACTGAGATAGAGAATATCTTTCGCCCGGGTGACGGCGACGTAGAAGAGCCGACGCTCCTCGTCGATGCCCCCGCCCCCGCTCATCAGCTTGCGGTTGGGAAAACGGCCGTCCATCAGGTCGATGACGTAAACCTCCTGGTACTCCAGCCCCTTCGAAGCGTGGATGCTGAGCAGATGCACCCCCTCACCCTGGGTCAGGTCCTGGGAACCCAGCACCATGGCGTTGAGAAAGCGTTCATGGTCCGCGTAGGGTTTGGCAAGCTCCTGGAGCAGCAGCCCCTTGCGGCGGATGCGCGACAGGGACTCCTCTTTCAAAGATTCGTTGATGGAGCCGTCTTGCTGCAGCGCCCGTTTGGTCGCCAGGGATTCGATGATGGTGCCGTAAAGCTCTGAAGCGGCAATCTTTTTGACCACGCCGGAGGGCTGTTTGAGCCCTTTAAGCTGCTTGTAGAGCGTGTAGAAGTCGTAGAGAAACTTCGCCCCGTCCTTGGTCAGTTTCGGGTGTTTGAGCACCGGGTTCTTCATGAATTTGGCATCGAATCCCAGTTTGGCGAACCGCCCGACGGAACCGAGTTCGAGAAAATCGTCGAAGAGGCCGAGCTGGTGGTTAAGCTTGCGCTTTTCGAACGGGTTGTTCATTCCGGTGTCCGGGGCATAAAGCCCGTAAAAGAGCGATCCGCTGCCGAGTTTCTGCAGGGCGATAAAGAGCTCCTTGGCGATGGCACTGCCGACTCCTTTGGCATATTCGAAGAGGTGGATAAAGGCCATCATGTCGTTCTCGTTCACCACGAGGGTGTACATGTCCAAAAGCGCCTTTACCTCACGGGCGTCGAAGAAGCTCACCCCGCCCCGGCGACGACAGGGGATTCCCCGTTCGCGCAGCGACGCCTCGATGCCGTCGGCGGAGGCGTTGTTGCGGAAGATGACGGCGATCTCCTCCCGGTCGGTTCCCGACTGCCCGATGTGGTGGGCGATGGCGTGGTACTGGTCGAAAAGCTCGTCGTAGACCAGCAGTTTCGGCGGCGCGGCGTTCTGACCGCGGGTCACTTCGAGCTGTTTGGGGTAGATGCGGTCGTTGTAGGCGATGACCCGGTTGGCGAGGTCCAGGATGGGCACGGTGGAGCGGTAGTTTTTGCTCAGGGTGTAGATCTTGGCGTCGTCGTACTTCTCGCCGAAGGAGCCGATGATGGAGATGTCCGCCCCGTTGAAGGCGTAGATGCTCTGATCGTAATCCCCGACGCAGAAGAGCGACGGGGGCTTCATGGCGTCAATGAGGGTCCCCTGCAGGGCATTGGTGTCCTGGTACTCGTCGACGAGCACCTCCTGGTACCCCAGGTCCGCCCCCTCGCAGAGTTTGCGCATCTGCAGCAGCAGGTCGTTGAAGTTGACGAAGCCGTACTGCACCTTCAGCGCCTCGAACTCCTCGACGACGTCGGCGTAGATCATCGCGTAGATCCCGTGCCCCTCCTGCCGCTTCCGGATCCACGCTTCGAAATCCTCCCCCATCTCCGTATTCTGGTAAAAGGAGTAGAGGTCGTAGAGGTAGTTGGCGCCGTAGGGCGGGGTCTCGCCGTCGAGATGTTCGAAGGAGCGCTTCTCGTAGACGCTGCGAAAGAGGGTTTTGAGCTCCCGCGGCTGTTTGAGCACCACCTTGCCGTCCTTGCGCTTGAGCCAGCGGTAGCTCACGGCATGGAAGGTCCCCGCGTCGATCTTCCCCGCCACCTCCTTGCCGAAGAACTGGGCCACCCGGGCCACCATCTCCTGGGCCGCCTTGTTGGTGAAGGTCAGCAGCAGGATCTGGTCGGGCCGCACCCCCTGCGAAATGAGGTGGGCGATCCGCCCGACGATGGTCGAGGTCTTGCCGGTTCCCGCCGAGGCGATGATGAGATTGTGGCCGAACGGTGCGGTCGCGGCATTGTACTGATCGTCGTTGAGGCGTGATAACGGCACGGGCTTCCTTGAGATAATTCGGGTGTGGAGTCGATCCGACGGGACTCCGCGAAAGGCGCGCTGGCGGCCTCCGCGGACTTTTAAATGGGATTTTACCTCCCGTTGGCTATAATCCGCCTAAAATTCATACCCAGAGGTTACCGCCAGCCATGTCCAAGAGTTACGAACCCAAGACCGTCGAAGATGCCTACTACAAGCTCTGGGAAGAGCGCGGATACTTCGAGATCGACGGCAACAAGGCCATTCAGCAGGAGGGCAAGAACTTTGCCATCATGATGCCCCCGCCGAACGTCACCGGCCGTCTGCACATCGGTCACGCCCTCACCTTCACCCTGCAGGACATCATCACCCGCTACAAGCGGATGGACGGCTACCGCACCCTCTGGCAGCCCGGTACCGACCACGCCGGCATCGCGACCCAGAACGTCGTCGAGAAACAGCTTCTCGCCGAGGGGAAGACCAAAGAGGAACTCGGCCGCGACGCCTTTCTCGAACGCGCCTGGGCCTGGAAAGAGGAGTCCGGCGGCATCATGGTCTCCCAGCTTCGCAAGATGGGAGTCTCTCCCGCATGGAGCCGCGAGCGCTTCACCATGGACGAGGGACTCAAGACCGCCGTCAAGGAGGCCTTCGTTCACCTCTACAACGAAGGGCTGATCGTCCGCGGCAACTACATGGTCAACTGGTGTACCCACGACGGTGCGCTCTCCGACATCGAAGTCGAATACGAAGAGCATGAAGGGAAGTTCTACCACGTCCGCTACCCCTTCGCCGACGGCAGCGGCCACATCACCGTCGCCACCACCCGTCCCGAGACCTACTTCGGCGACACCGCCGTCATGGTCCACCCCGAAGACACCCGTTACAAGGAACTCATCGGCAAAAAGGTAAAACTGCCGCTCACCGACCGCGAAATTGCCATCATCGCCGACGAACACGTCGACATGGAGTTTGGAACCGGGATGGTCAAGGTCACCCCGGCCCACGACCCCAACGACTACGAAGTCGGCAAGCGCCACGACCTGGAGTTCATCACCGTCTTCGACGAAAAAGGGATCCTCAACGACTATGCCGGCGAGTTCAAAGGGCTTGAGCGCCTTGCATCCCGCGACGTCATCGTCAAGCGCCTCGAAGAGGAGGGCTTCATCGAAAAGATTGAAGAGCACACCCACCAGGTGGGCCACTGCTACCGCTGTAAGAACGTCGTCGAGCCCTACATCTCCAAGCAGTGGTTCGTCCGCGCCGAGGTGGCGAAACAATCGATCGAGAAAACCAACGACGGTCAGGCACAGTTCTTCCCGCCCCACTGGATCAACTCCTACAACGCCTGGATGGGCGATCTGCGCGACTGGTGTATCTCCCGCCAGCTCTGGTGGGGCCACCGCATCCCCGTCTTCTACTGCAGCGATTGCGACCACGAGTGGGCCTCCAAGAACGACGAGGAGCATCAGTGTCCGAAGTGTTCGGGCACCAACGTCTTCCAGGACCCCGACGTCCTCGACACCTGGTTCTCCTCGGCGCTGTGGCCCTTCTCGACCCTGGGATGGGGCAACGGCGATACGGAAATGGACAAGCTCTTCCGCAGCGACGACCTGAAAAACTTCTACCCCAACAGCCTGCTCATCACCGGCTTCGACATCCTCTTCTTCTGGGTGGCGCGGATGATGATGATGGGCGAGACCTTCATGGGGCAACTCCCCTTCGAACACGTCTACCTCCACGCCCTGGTCCGCGACGAGCACGGCCAGAAGATGTCCAAGTCCAAAGGCAACGTCATCGACCCGCTGGACATGGTCAACGAGTACAGCGCCGACATCCTGCGCTTCACCCTCGCCATCTCCGCGGCGCAGGGGCGCGACATCCGCATGAGCCCGAAGAAACTCGAGCTCAACCGCAACTTCACCAACAAGCTCTACAACGCGGCGAAGTTCCTGCAGCTCAACGTCGACACCTTCCCCGACCTCACCAGCTTCTGCGTTGAGACGCCCCTGGGCAAATACATGCTCTCCCGTCTCAACCAGGCGACCAAAGAGGTCCGCGAAGCCTTCGACGAGTACCGCTTCAACGACGCCGCGACGGTTATCTACCGCTTTATCTGGAACGAGTTCTGCGACTGGGGCATCGAGCTGAGCAAGGCGGACAAAAGCAGCATCACCGAACTGGGCGCCATCTTCAAAGACGCCATGAAGCTGCTCCACCCCTTCATGCCCTTCGTCACCGAGTACCTTTACCATGAGCTCTCCGGCACCTCCCTGGAGAGCGGCGACTCCATCATGGTCATGGCCTACCCCTCCAAAACGAAAAAACGGGAAAAAGAGGAGGCGCTTTTCTCCGTCGTCATGGACGCCATCGTCTCCATCCGCCGCGCCAAGGTGCTGGTGGACATGGGGAACCAGAAGATCGACAAAGCCTTCGTCAAGATCGACGGCGTCGACGACGAGACCAAAGCGATGATGCGCCCTTTCATCGAAAAACTGGCCAAGGTCGAAACCGTCGCCTTCACGAACGAAGCGGTGGAGAACGCCGTCACCGACATCGCGGAACGCTGCGAAACCTTCATCCCGACCGAAAGCATCGACCTTTCCCCCATCATCGACCGCCTCTCCAAACAGGGCGAGAAGCTGGAAAAAGAGATCGGAAAACTCAGCGGCATGCTGAGCAACGAGAAGTTCGTCGCCAACGCCCCCGAAGCGGTCATTTCCCAGAACCGCGAAGCCCTCGCCGACGCGCAGGAGAAACAGCAAAAGGTCCGTGAACAGCTTGCGGCGCTGCAAGGATAGCGTTTGTTCAATCTGCGAAACTACTCCTCCCAGGCCATCAAGAACGACGTCCTTTCCGGGCTCGTCGTCGCCGTCGCCCTCGTTCCCGAGGCGATCGCCTTCTCCTTCATCGCCGAGGTCAGCCCCATCGTCGGCCTCTACACCGCCTTCATTCTCGGCCTCATCACCGCCCTCATCGGCGGCAAGCCGGGGATGATCTCCGGGGCGACCGGCGCCGTCGCCGTCGTGCTCATCGGCCTCACCCTCGAAGCCCGCACCCTCCTCCAGGCCCAGGGATTCGCCGGAGACGACCTCGCCTTCGGGGTGCTGCAGTACATCACCCTCGCCGCCGTCCTGGCGGGGCTGCTGCAGATCGCCGCGGGGGTCCTGAAACTGGGGAAATTCATCCGCCTCGTGCCTCAGCCGGCGATGTACGGCTTCGTCAACGGCCTGGCCATCGTCATCGCCATGGCACAGTTCAAGTTCTTCGAGGGACAGGGGGGCACCATGTACCTCATCGTCGCGGCGACCATGGCCATCATGTATTTCCTCCCAAAACTCACCAAAGCGGTACCTGCAGGCCTGATCGCCATCGTCGCCATCACGGCCCTCGTCTACGTTACCGGACTGCCGACCCTGCTCGTCGGTGACCTGACCAACCTGACGCAGTTCAAGGGCCAGCTCCCCGACTTTGCCGTCCCGACGACGATTCTGAGCCCCGAAGCGATCATGACGGTGCTCCCCTACAGCATCATCATCGCCCTGGTGGGTCTGATCGAGTCCCTCCTGACCCTTTCGGTCCTCGACGAGATGAGCGGTACCCGCGGCAGCGCCAACAAGGAGTGCATTGCCCAGGGGAGCGGCAACCTCGCCTGCGGTCTCTTCGGCGGCATGCCGGGGTGTGCGATGATCGGCCAGTCCATCATCAACTACACCTCCGGCGGCCTGGGACGCCTTTCGGGCGTGACGGCAGCGGTGGGGCTGATGCTCCTCGTCGCGTCGCTCACCGACCTGCTCAACATCATCCCCGTCGCCGTATTGGTGGGGATCATGTTCATGGTCAGTATCGGCACCTTCGAGTGGGCCAGCTTCAGCCACATCAAGCACATGCCCCGCACCGACGCCTTCGTCATGGTGATCGTTACCGTCGTCACCATCATGTACGACCTCGCCATCGCCGTTATCTCCGGGGTGATCATCTCCGCCCTGGCCTTCGCCTGGAAACATGCGCGCATCTACGCCGCCAGTCACGTCGAGGCCGACGGCACCAAGGTCTACGACCTTAGCGGGCCGCTCTTCTTCGGCTCCGTCACCTCCTTCGCCGACGTCTTCAGCGTCGAACAGGACCCGCCGAAAGTCGTCATCAACTTCAAAGACGCCCGGGTCATGGACGCCTCGGGAGTCGAGGCGATCGACGCCATCACCCGCAAGTACGAGGAGTCGGGCAAAAACCTCCTCCTGCGCCATCTCAGCCAGGACTGCAAGAACATTCTCAAGCAGGCGGGACCGCACTGCAGCTACGAAGAGGACGATCCGACCTACAAAGTGGCCTTTAACTACTAGGTTTTACGGTGCCGGGGCAAAGCCCCGCCGCCTACACGAATCCCCCAAGGGGACTTCATCGCTTTGCTCTGGGCGCACAGGTTCTGCTCAGCGCAGGGCTCTCGCGCCCATAGGCGCTCCGGGGCTGCTCTTGACAAACATTTTTCAAGCCATCGGTCTCAACCGGTTAAACGACACATATGCGACTTTTTGATCTGAACGTTTCCATCCTCTTTTCCGGTGAGACGCTGCCCCTCTCGGGCCGGGTCTTCCTTCCGGAAAGCACTCCCGCATCCGGCATCGTCGTCTATCACCCGGGAACGCCGCGCCACGCCCTGCATTGCGCCACCGAAGGGCGCTACGACGATGTCGGCGGGCGGCTGGCCGCTCTGGGCTGCATCGTACTGATTCCCGACTACGTCGGCTGCGGGGTCGGCTGCGGGCAGACCCCCATGCGCTACCTCTACAAACCCCATGCGGGACTGGCCAGCTACCACCTGCTGCAAACGCTGATCCAACGTCTTGACGCACAACGGCGCCTTCCCGAGACCCCGGACGTCGGCATCTTCGGCTACTCCCTCGGCGCCCACCACGCCGTGGGGCTGCTGCAGCGGCTGGAGCGTTCCCCGCTTCGGTGCCGTCCCCGCCGGTTTTTTGCCGGGGGCGGCATCTTCGACCTCGAAGTTCAGCTCGCCACGATGTTTGAACGGGGCCGCTACCCCGCACCCGCTTACATCGTTGAACTGCTCACCTCGCTGCTGGGAAGAGCATCGGCGCTTTCGTGCTTCTCCCCGGCCTGCCGCGACACGATCCGCCGAACCTTCGATGCGCCCCTTCGGGACCTCCCGGAGCTGAACCCGCTGCTTGCCGAGGAGCTTGAGCTGCTGCTTTCTGAAACGCTCTACCCTTCGCCGTCAGCGCAGTTGAGAACGCTCCTGAAAGCGCATACCCTCGGCCCTCTCGACACAACGCTTCCGGAGATCACCCTCTATCACGCACAATATGATGATATCTGCTACATAGAGAACTTTCACGCTTTCGTAGAAAAGAGTCCTGCACCGATTCGCACGGTTACGGGAAAAGCCGCATCACATCTGGAGGGTTCGGAGGAGTATTTCGGGCTGCTTGTCGCGCTGCTCGAACGCGACAGAGGGTAGAAGCGGTCTAGAAGGGCCAGACCGCGTTGGCGATCTTGCTGCCCCAGCCGCGCTGGGTGCTGCGGTCCATGTCGCCCTGGTTGCCGTAGTAGATCTTCGCATCGGCGATCTGCGACGAACCGATCTGGTTGTTCTGGTCGATGTCGTAGGGGCGGATGACGCCGCTGAGCTGGATGATCTGTTTCTCGTTGTCGATCATGATCTCCCGGCGCCCTTCGATGAAGTAGTTGCCGTTTTGCAGCACCTTGATGATGCGCGCGGAGATGGTGGTGCTGAACGAAGCGTCCTTGCTCGTCGATCCCGAACCGCTGAAGGTCGAGCTCGAATCGGCGTTGAAGCCGATGTTGCTGACTTTGTTCAGACCGTCGACAAGGTTCGAAACGGTATCGCTGCCGCCGCTGTTGGTCCCGACGCCGCCGCCGAGCGCCAGGCTGTCGGACTTGGAGTGGGCCCGAGACGCGGTGTTGGTGCTCTTGGCGCTCTCGGTGATCATGACGGTCACGATATCGTTGACGTGCATCGCCTTATGGTCGGAAAAGAGCGGGTTGTCCCCCTGGCCGAAGATGCTTCCGGTGGAGGTGAAGTCCTGCTCGTCCTCTTTGGAGGGAATCTGTTCGACATACTCCGGCGGCGCGAAGCTGATCTCGGGATCGGCAAGTTTCGCGGTACACCCTCCCAGCAGCAGCATGGCGGCGGTCGCGGCGGTCAATGTTCGGATCATGCATATCCTCGGTAGGCCCTGGGCCGATATTTTGCTATACTTCCAGCAAAAAGAGTTCCAAAGGGAAAATATGAGCCTACGTACACAGATCAAAGACGATATCAAAGCAGCGATGAAAGCCAAGGAGGTCGCCAAACGCGACGCCCTCCGCCTGCTCGACAGCGCCCTGAAACAGATCGAGGTCGACGAACGCAAAGAGCTCACGGACGAGGACGTCATGGCGATCATCGCCAAGCAGATCAAGCAGCGCAACGACGCCGCTTCCCAATACCGCGACGCCGGCCGCGACGACCTGCTGGAGAAGGAACTCCTGGAAATCTCCATCTACGAAACTTACCTCCCGGCACAGCTCAGCGACGACGAGCTGGCGGAAGTCCTCAAGGCGATCATCGCCGAGGTGGGTGCCGAGTCTATGAAGGACATGGGCAAAGTGATGGGTGCCGCGAAGGCGAAGGTCGGCAATCAGGCGGACGGGAAGCGTATCAACGAGTGCGTCAAGTCTCTGCTCTCCTAAAACACCTCTTCTCTCCGGCACTTGCCGGGGTCTTTCTTCTTTATTTCCTTTACTGATTTTTTGAAAATAATTTAGACCCGTATGTTCCCTTTTTCTTTACTCGTGTAAAGAAAAACCGAACCGGAAAAAGAAAACACGAAGCGGCTTTGGCTAGTAAGTAGCGCTCATAAACAAAGTAGAGAACAGCCAGTGTCTGTCAGGGCCAGCCTTATTTCGGCAAAGCCGAAATCAATCCATTCCAAATACGACACCTTGTAGCACGTTGCCGTGCTTTGGGTGGCTGGTGGTTTGGAGGTTTCGTGCGTTAAGAAAACGCATCTGTTTGAGCAAAGCGAGTTTTGCGTTTTTAGCACGAAAGCTTCAAAACGCCAGGGACTTGCAGTAGCAAGCCACCCAACTGTCACGGCGCGGTTTTCTTAGTTCGTTCTTTTGACAAGACAAAAGAATGAACATGGTTCTATATAGACCCCAATGTTCCCTTTTTCTTTGCTCATGCAAAGAAAACCCGAACCGGAAAAAGAAAGCATGAAGCGGCTTTGGCTAGTGGGTAGCGCTCATAAATAAAGTAGAGAACAGCCAGTGTCTGTCAGGGCCGGGCCTAAAACCGTTATTGGAGACCGTCTGCAAGTGTAAAAGAGCGGCGAGAAATCAGCACTGCCCTGTTTTCAGGCAGCGCAGCGCACTCTCCACATCATCCTGCCGCATCAGCGACTCCCCGACAAGGAACGCATCCACCCCCGCCTTGCTCAGATCCTCAAGCTGCCCGTGCTCGTAGATGCCGCTCTCCGCGACGATCACCTTGCCGTTGGGGATCAACGGAATCAGGTCGTAGCAGAGATTCATGTCCATCTCGAAGGTCTGCAGGTTGCGGTGGTTGATGCCGATGATGTCCGAACCGGCGTAGATCGCCTTGGTGAGATCGCTCTTGTCGTGGACCTCGACCAGCGCCTCCATGCCAAGGTGGCGGGTGTAGGCCAGCAGCTCCTTGAGTTCGTTCTTGGAGAGGGCCGCGGCGATGAGCAAAACGAAGTCCGCCCCGTAGACCAGCGCTTCGAGCAACTGGTACTTGGAGACGATGAAATCCTTGCGCAGCAGCGGGATGCTGACGTAACGCCGGATGCCCGCGAGGTACTCCAGATCCCCCATGAAGAAGTGGGGTTCGGTCAGGACGGAGATGGCGTTGGCGCCGCCGCGCTCATAGGCCTGGGCGATGGCCAGCGGGTCGAAATCCTCGCGGATCACCCCCTTGGAGGGGCTCGCTTTTTTGACCTCGGAGATGATGCGGTAGGGTTCGCTCTCCGTCGCGCTCAGGTAGGGGAAAACGTCGCGGGGGACCCGGGCGTTGAAGGCCAGGGATTTGCCCAGCCACTCCATGCTGAACTCTTTCTCCCGCTTCTCCAGGTCCGCTTTCGTCTTCTTGATAATGTCGTCTAAAATCATCGGCTCGGTTTCCTTCGGTAAATCGGGGCGTATTTTAGCCGTTCAAAGCTTGGGAACGGTTAAACGCCTACTCCCTTCCTTCCTGTCCGAGGCAGTCGTTGATCGCTTCCATATGGGACTGGACCTCTTCGTCGTCGGGACCGAGATCCTTGATGACCGTCAACATCAGCCGTTCGGCCTCTTCGCACTGCCCCAGCTTGTAGTAGCCCCAGGCGAGAGAATCCTTGTAAAAAGGTGAGTCGGGCTCTTTTTCCAGCGCCTGCTTCACATAGGCGATCCCCTCTTCGACGCCGAGATCGTGGTCGATCATCAGGTAGCCCAGGTAATTGAGATAGAGCCCTTCGTCAAGGACGTTGATCACCCGCTTGAGGGTCTGCATCACCTTTTCGAGCATCCGGAGGTCGGACTTCTTCTCGGCACTCTCGTAGGTGAAAATGGCGTACTGTCCCAGGAAGACCGCATCACCCTTTTCGTTGTAGAGCTTTTTCGCCATTTTCGCAGCCTTGGCATAGGCCTTGGCATTGATGTAGAGCTGCAGCAGCGTCAGGTCGTCGGCGCCGCTTTGCTCCAGGAAATCCATCATCTGGGGGTACTCTTTCTTGTAGCCGTAGATCTTGACGATCGCGTCGGCGTACCCCTTCTGCGGGTCGATCTCGTAGAGCCGGAGGTAGGTCGAGAGCATGCCGTCGACGTCGTTCTGCTCGCTGTAGAAACCGGCGAGGCGTTTGCAGATCACGGGGGAGCAGCCATGCAGGCGGCTGTGGGATTCGAGGTGGGCGATCGCCTCTTTCTTGCGGCTGAGATTGACGTAGAGGATGATCGACATCTTGTCGAGGATCTCCTCGTCGAAGTTGATGGCGTAGGCCCGCTCAAGGTACTTCATCGCCGTGTCGTAGTGGTGCTGCTTGATGTAGGCTTCGCTGACCAGCAGGTAGTCCTCGGCCATCTTGCTCTCGGCGACGAGCTCCAGCGCTTTGAGCTTCGCCTCCTCGTACTGCTGCAAGGCGAGCATCGCCACCACTTCGTAGCGGACGAGGTTCCGGTCGTCGGGATGCCGCGCCTCTTCGGTACGTGAACGTTCGATCACCCGGTCATAGGCGCCGATGCCGTTGAGGAACGAAAGGGCCCGGTAGAGGTATTCACTCTTGTTGGTCAGGTCGTAGAGTTCAAGGTAGACCTCCGCCGCCTGGCCGTAGTGCTTCTGTTCTTCCGCCTGCAGGGCGCTGAAGATGTAGATGTCCTCCCCGTCGAAACTCTTGACGGAAGGTTCCGGGTTGTAGGTCGTCATGGGGCTGCAGCCGCTCAGCAGCCAGAGCAGCGTTGCGGCGATGAGGGTCCTAAGCATCATACACCCCCGGACACTCCCGTTTGAGCTCCGGAACGCGCTGGCGATAGTAATCCCAGAAAGGGAAGGTGCGGCACTGCAGCGGCCGCGCCTCGTAGACGTCGCAGCCCCCGGCTTCGCGGTTGAAGAAGATACAGTCGTGGGAGAGACCGACGACCCGCTCCTTGATGGAGTATTTGTAGCCGCGCTTCTCCAGGTACTCCGCCATGAACCGGTCGACGTCGAGCTGCAGCAGCGCGGCGATGGCAAGGATCTCGTCGCGTTTGACAAAGATGTTGCCGCTCTCGCCGGTACAGCAGCGGCCGCCGCAGGCAGTACAGGCGTCGGCGTCGAAAATGTAGGGGAACCCCTCGTGTCGGATCAGAGTCGGCATTTGATACTGTGTGTCCTTGCTTTGGCGTAGGCCGCGAGGGCCTCTTCGGAAAACCCCTCCCCCTCGAACGCGATAAAGGGAGGATGCGTCTTCATGAGTGACTTCATATTTTTGCGCGCATGCACCATGACCAGCGACGCGGGACGGTCCGCCCTGGGATGGACAAATTGTACATCAACCACCCTTAAGTTGACCGCCGCCATCGCCGCGCAGAGCAGCGCGAACTGCTGCGGATCGTAGCAGAAGAGAAAGTGCCCCTGCGGCCGAAGCAGCTTCGAAACTTTCGCCACGAAGGCGTCGATGGGAAGGTGGACGTTGTAGCGCGCCGTATGGCGCATCGCGTCCTCGCTGCGATGCGCGCCTTCATGATAAAAGGGAGGGTTGGAAACGATGACATCGAATCCCTCCGCATCCTCGAAATCGAGAAAGCTCCCCGCGTGCATCACGCAATCGATCCCGTTCACCTCGGCGTTTTTCGTCGCGTACCGGACGAAATCAGGCTGTTTCTCCACCCCCTCCAGCCGGACCTGCGGGCAATCCCTGGCGACCAGGAGCCCGACGATCCCGCAGCCGGTGCCCACGTCGAGCATCCGTCCCCGCGGTGAAAAGCCGGTGATGAAGTGGTAGAGGAAGACGGAGTCGCTGTTGTAGCAGTACCCCGACTCCGGCTGATAGAGCAGCATAAGCCTCGCTTTGGATATAATTCAGAATCGAAATCAGTGTGATTATAACGACATAAGGTAAAAATATGATCATCATCCCCGCACGTCTCTCATCAACGCGCTTTCCCCGTAAGGTTCTCGCCGACATCGGCGGCCTCCCCATGGTCGTCCGGACGGCACAGCGCGTCGCCCATCTCGACCGGATCGTGGTCGCCGCCGAGGACGAGGAGATCGTCGACGTCTGCAAGGCTCACGGCGTCGACGCGATGCTCACTTCCGACACCCACAAAAGCGGTACCGACCGCATCAACGAGTGCGCCCAGCTCCTCGACATCGCCGACGACGAACTGGTGATCAACATCCAGGCGGACGAGCCCTTCATCGAGCCCGAAGTGGTCGAACTCCTCATCACCCGTCTTGTCGCGATCCGCGATGCGGGGGCATCTTTCGTCATGGGCAGCTGCTACAACGCCGTCAACGCCGAAGCGGCGGAGGACCCCAACCTGGTGAAGGTGGTTATGGACGCCGAGCACAACGCCATCTACTTCTCCCGCAGCAAGATCCCCTACAACCGCAGCGGCACGGCGACCTACTTCGGGCACATCGGCATCTACGGTTTTACGAAAAAGAGCCTCCACGACTTCTGCGCCCTCGACGACGCCCCCGTCGAGGACATCGAAAAACTCGAACAGCTGCGCGCCATCTACCACGGCCGCAAAATCAGCATGGTCAAAGTCGCCAGTACGGGCTTCGGCATCGACACCCTCGAAGATCTGGAACGGGCAAAAGAGATCTTCCTGAAGGCGTAACGCCACGGCGGTTTGCCGCCGGTTCCGGTAAACGGCGCTACATCCTGAAGCCACGGATTGTACCGAAGCGATGATGAAGATTAAAAATGAAAGTGTTTCGGGAGTTAAAGAGAAAAAAAGCGGGCCGCGGCAGGAAGCCGCCGCCCGGTAGCGCGGTAACTTAGATGTTGTCGCGGATGCCGAGTTCGGCAACCATTTTGTCGTAGCGATCTTTCTCCGTGCGTTTGAGGTAACGCATCAGACGGCGGCGCTGACCGACCAGTTTAAGCAGACCGAGACGGGAAGCGTGGTCTTTCTTGAAAGTTTTAAGGTGTTCCGTCAGTTCGACGATGCGCGCAGTCAGCAGCGCGATTTGAACCTCTGTGGAACCGGTATCGTTTTCATTGCGTCCGAATTGCTTGACAATCTCTTGTTTTTTCGCCGCATCCAAAGCCATGATAGACCTCCTGATTGGTATAGATAAATTTCGACCGTCACGGCACATGCCCTGAGTCGAGGCCGGAATTATAGCGGAAAAACGTTCCGAACGCAACTTCAGCCTTTATGACGCTTTCGACGTGGTTCGCATCTTCAAGCAAACTTGGCAGAAGTCTGTTATAATACACCCGATTTACATGACTCGAAACATTGCCCCCGGCATCGAGAGTCCCATGATTACGGGCCACCGGACGGCCCTTTTGGAAAAGAGAATTTCGACATGCTGTTAACCCGAGCCAGCGAATACGCCCTGCTCTCCCTGGTCGTCATCGCAAAATCCGAGAAACCTCTCGACGCCGAGTCCCTGGCGACGCAGCTCGACATCTCCAAAAGTTTCCTGGCAAAAATTCTCCAGGCGATGGCGCGGCAGGGGATCCTCAACTCCTACAAAGGGGTCAACGGCGGCTTCGCCCTGGCGAAAGATCCCCGGACCATCACCATCCATGCCATCATGTGCGCCGCCGAGGGAAAAACCCCCGCGGTCTTCGACTGCTCGGGTTCGCAGAGCGACTGCCCCTCGGACCGGGCCTCCACCTGCGGCATCTGGCCCTTCCTGAACCGGCTTCAGGACAAGATCGACACCTTCCTGGACAACCTGACCCTCGCAGACATCATGGAAGAGTGACCGTTGGCTAAACGCAGACAGACCCCATCCGCAACGCTTTCGAAGACACTGACCCTGCTGCTGGGGCAGCGCGACCTCAGCATCGTCGTCTTCGTCATGGCGATTCTGGCGATCATCATCGTCCCGATGCCCAGCGGCATCCTGGACCTGATGCTCACCGTCTCCATCGCCGTCGCGGTGCTGATCATCCTGATCTCGCTCTACATTCCCAAACCGACGGACCTGACCACCTTTCCGACCCTGATCCTCATCATCACCCTCTTCCGCCTCTCTCTCAACGTGGCAACGACGCGGATGATTTTGAGCCACGGTCACGAGGGCCCCGGCGCGGTGAGCGAGATCATTACCAGTTTCGGCGACTTCGTCGTCGGCGGCAACTACGTCATCGGGATCATCGTCTTCTGTATCCTGGTGCTGATCAACTTCATGGTCATCACCAAGGGTTCGACCCGCGTCGCCGAGGTCGCGGCACGCTTCACCCTCGACGCGATGCCCGGCAAGCAGATGGCCATCGACGCCGACCTCAACGCCGGTCTCATCGACGAACCCGAAGCACGCCGCCGCCGGGAAGAGATCCTCCAGGACGCCAACTTCTACGGGGCCATGGACGGTTCGGCGAAGTTCGTCAAAGGGGATGCGGTCGCCGGGATCATCATCACCGTCATCAACATCATCGGCGGCTTCCTCATCGGGGTCTTCCAGTTCGACCTCGACGTCTCCCAGAGCGCCCAGACCTACACCATCCTCACCATCGGCGACGGCCTGGTGGCCCAGATCCCCGCACTCATCGTCTCCACCGCGACGGGCATCATGATCACCCGCGCTTCCAACGACAAGGGCGAAAACTTCGCCGAAGGCAGCATCAGCCAGCTGATGGGCAATGCCAAAACCCTGATCATCGTCGGCTTCATCATGACGCTCTTCGCCCTGGTGCCGGGCCTTCCGACCCTCTCCCTCGGCTTCGTCGGACTGGTCTTCCTCGCCCTGGGCTACGCACTTCTGAAGTACGAGCGGGGCGAGCTGAAACTCTTCGACGCTCCCAGGGAGGAGCAGCCGGCGGAGGGAGAGCAGAAGGCGAAGAAACCGGTCAAGAGCCAGGAGGAGATCGCCAAGGAGGAGGAAGCGGCCCTCGAGGACATCCTCAAGGTGGAGATGCTCGAACTCACCCTGGGCTACCAGCTCATCCGCCTCGCCGACGCTTCCCAGGGAGGCGACCTCCTCGAACGCATCCGCTCCATGCGGCGCAAGATCGCCACGGATTTCGGTTTCCTGATGCCTCAGGTGCGCATCCGCGACAACCTCCACCTCAAACCCAACCAGTACCAGATCCTTCTCAAGGGAGTCCCCATCGGCGAAGGCGACATCGAACCCGACCGCTTTCTGGCGATGGACAGCGGCATGGCGACGGGAGACCTCAAAGGCTCTCCGACGAAGGAACCCGCCTTCGGCCTCGACGCCCTCTGGATCTCTCCCGACGACAAAGAGGATGCCATCATCAACGGCTACACCGTCGTCGACCCCGCCACCGTCATCTCGACGCACATGAGCGAACTGGTCAAACGCCACGCCGAGGAGCTGCTGACCCGCCAGGAGACCCAGGCGCTCGTGGACAAGATCAGAGGAGACTACCCCGTCGTCATCGACGACGTCCTCAAAGTCGCCTCCATCGGCCTCATCCAGCGCATCTTCAAAGCGCTGCTGCATGAGAAGATCCCCCTCAAAGACATGCTCTCCATCCTGGAGACCGTCGCCGACATCGCCGAATACACGAAGAACGTCGAGTTCATCGTCGAACAGGTCCGGGCACGCCTCTCGCGCATCATCACCGCCATGTACACCGGCGAGGACGGCGTTATCAAGCTGCTCACCTTCGACACCGCCAGCGAGCAGAAGATGCTGGAGAAGAGCCAGGAACAAGACGGCGTCCGCCACCTGCTTCTCAACGTCGGCGAGATCAACCAGCTCATCCAGGCCACCAGCGAGAAAGCGACCCAACTGCTCCAAAAAGGGGTGTCGCCGGTCGTCATCATCGTCGACCCGAAACTGCGGCGTCCCCTGGCGGAGATCTTCGAGCGTTTCAGCCTCGACGTCGTGACCCTCTCCCACGCCGAAATCGACGCAGGCGCCAGATTTGAAGTCCTGGGTTCCATCTCGATAGGCTGAACCCCGACGGAGTACGGGCGCCGTTAAAGACCCCATATTAGGAATACATCATGATGAAAAAAACGATTTACCACCTCTCCCACATCGATCTCGACGGCTACAGCTGTCAACTGGTGATGCGCCACACCCCCTACATCATCCACAGCTTCAACGCCAACTACGGCGCGGAGATGGTCGAACGTCTCGAAGAGATCGTCGAAGCACTTCAGAACTCCAACGAGGCGGCGATCATCCTCGTGACCGACCTCAACCTCTCCCCCGACGAGGCGAAGTGGCTCGATCAGGAAGTAGCGGCCCTCAACGCCAAAGGGCGTGATATCACCCTCACCCTGCTCGACCACCACGGCAGCGGCAGGGAGTGCGCCGAGCGCTACGCCTGGTACCACCTCGACACCGCCCGCTGCGCCACCAAGATCACCTACGACTACGCCCGGGAACACTTTCACCTGGAAGAACCGGAGTGGATGGAAGCGTTCGTCACCGTCGTCAACGCCGTCGATCTCTGGAAACAGGAGCAGGTCGGAGCCTTCGAATACGGCAAGGTCTGCATGCGGCTGGTCAGCGAGACGCGGGAACTCAACCGGGTGATGTTCGCCAACGAGGACCGGGAGTACAAACTCACCCTGCTGCTGCGGGCCGCGGAGATGATGCATCTCCCCGAGGCTCCCATCGCCCTCGACGAGGCGATTCACGGTATGAAGAAAACCTTTTTCCGCAAAGATGCCGACAACACCCTGGATAACCTCTCCACCCGCTACATCGTCGAACTCCTGGGGCACAAACGCAACATCATGACCATCTACTATAAAGGGTACAAAGGGTTCCTCAGCTACGGCATGGGCAACACTTCCATCATCGGCAACGGCTTCCTGACCGCCTACGGCGAATACGACTTCATCGTCGACGTCAGCTCCCGGGGCACCATGAGCCTGCGGGCCAACAACAAGGTCGACGTCTCCCTCATCGCCAAGGAGTGGGCGGGCGGCGGCGGCCACCCCAACGCTTCGGGCGGGCGGCTGCAGGGCTTTAAAGAGCAGTACCGCTACGACCGGGTCAAAGATCAGATCGAACGCATCATCGCCGCCAAAGAGTCCGTCGCCGGCAAACTCGAGTCCAAAAGCTCGTAACGATCCGGGGCGTTCCCCGCTTCTCACCTCCTCTTCAGCTTTTTTTCACGCATTTTTTATCAGGTACCGTCAATTCATCAAGAGTTTTTCAGCTTATATCGTCTACCATACAAACCGACTAATCAGTCGGGAGGTTCCGAATGAGTACAGAAAAGCGCCGAAGCATCCTGGACGCCGCCATGCGGCTCTTCGTGGAACGGGGGGTTCACGCCACGGCAACGTCCCTGATCGCCAAAGAGGCGGGGGTCGCCACCGGCACCTTGTTCCACCACTTCGGCAACAAGGAGGAGTTGGTCAACGCCCTCTACCACTCCATCTACGACTCGCTGCTCGCCTACAAACTCAAAGGGCTCGACCCGTTATTGAGCGTCCGCGAACAGCTTTGGAACAACTGGCAGCTCGACATCGAATGGGCCATCGCCCACCGGGAGTATTTCCATTTTCTCGAGCGCTACTCCTTCCTGCACTACCTGAGCGAATCGGAAATCTCCAAGATCTACGACCGCTTCGAAGGGTGCAGGGATCTCTTCCGTCGCGCCATCAGCGAAAACCTGCTGCGTTCCGACGACTTCGATTACGTCCACGAACATTTCGTCTGGAACATCCGGATGAACATGGCCTACTTCATCGCGCATCCGGACCAGTGTACCCCGGAGAACATCGACACCAGTTTCGAAATCTACTGGAAAGGCATCAGCCATGCGTAACCCCATCTCACACAGGAGTCCCTTTATGTCCCTCGGTATCCGTCATCTTCTTATCGGCGCCGCCGTCATCTTCACCGCACCCCACCTCGCCGCCGAAGATGCCGCCCCGACCGCCCAGCAGGCACCGGCACCCAAAGCCGACGTCTACGTCATCCGTCCCGTCGCCCAGCTTCCCGTCCATTTCGAATTCCCCGCCCGCCTCGTCAGCGTCAGCAGCGCCCAGGTCGTCGCCCGCGTCGAGGGGGTGCTTCTGGAGCAGAAATTCACCGAAGGGGAGTTCGTCCGCAAAGGCGATGCGCTCTACCGCATCGAACCCGACATCTACGCCGCGACGCTGCGCGAACGCGAAGCGGACCTCGCCGTCGCCCGTGCAACGCAGGCCAACGCCCAGCGCGAATGGGAACGGGTCGAAGCCCTCTTCAACGACAACGCCGTCAGCCGGAAAGAGTACGACGCCGCCCTCGCCGCCCACCTGAGCGCCGACGCTTCCGTCAGTGCCGCACAGGCGCGTCTGGAGACGGCGAAAATCGATCTCGCCTACACCGACGTCGCCGCCCCCATCAGCGGCATCGCCGGCATCAAGCAGAGCGACGTCGGCAACGTCGTATCGCCGGGGACCGCCCTGGTGCGCATCACCCAAACCGATCCCATCCATGCCGAATTCGCCATCCCCGACAGCGACATGAAAAAGATTCGTGCCGCCCTTAAAAGCGGCAAATGGAGCAAACTCGACGGCAAGGAGATCAAGGCCCGCTTCGAAAGCGGCACGCTGAGCGCCGAAGGCACGGTGGACTTCCTCTCCCCCGTCGTCGACGCCGCCACAGCATCGGTCAAGGCCCGCGCCGCCTTCTCCAACCCGGACAACGCCCTGATGGCCGGAACCTTCGGCCGCATCCGTCTTGACGGCCTGGTCCGCAACAACGTCGTCATGGTGCCCCAGAAAGCGATCCTGCAGAGTCCTCAGGGGACCATCGTCTTCATCGTCGAAGCGGGCAAAGCCGCCGTACGCCCCGTCACACTCGGGGATACGGAGGGTGAGAATTACATTGTCGAAGGGCCGCTGAAACCCGGCGACCAGGTCATCGTCAACAACTTTTTCCGGGTCAAGCCGGGCATGCCCGTCGCCGTCGACCAGACCCTCAACGCCGAGTAAGGAATTACGATGTTATCGAAGTTTTTCATCGACCGGCCCATCTTCGCATCGGTCGTTTCAATCATTCTCGTTCTCGCGGGTCTGATCGCCATCAAAGGGCTTCCGGTCCAGGAGTACCCCAGTATCGTACCGCCCCAGATCACCGTCCAGGCGACCTACCCCGGGGCCGATGCCGACACCCTGGCCAAAACCGTCGCCGCACCGCTTGAAGACGCGATCAACGGCGCCAAAAACATGATCTATATGACCTCCACCGCGTCACCGAGCGGTATTTTGCGCATGAGCGTCACCTTCAAGACCGGGACCAACGCCGCCGACGCCAACGTCGACGTCAACAACCGGGTCCAGGTCGCGCTCAACAAACTCCCCGAAGCGGTCCGCCGCCAGGGGGTCAGCATCCGCGAACGCTCTCCGGACATGCTCCGCGTCATCGCTTTTACCTCCGAGGGGGAGCAGCACAGCTCGCTTTGGCTGAACAACTACGTCCAGCTCAACGTCCTCGATGACATCAAGCGGATCAACGGCGTCGGCGACGCCTTTCTGTTCGGCAGCAAAGAGTACGCGCTGCGTGTCTGGCTCCGTCCCGACGAACTGGCGGCCTACGACCTGACCGTCAGCGACATCGTCGGCATCATCTCCGCCCAGAACGTCCAGATCGGCGCCGGACAGATCGGCGACCAGCCTGCGGCTTCCAAACAGGTCTACACCTATACGGTGCAGACGGAAGGGCGTTTCTCCACGCCCGAAGAGTTCGGCGAGATCATCGTCCGCTCCAACCCCGACGGCTCCGCCCTGCGCCTCAAAGATATCGCCGGCGTCGAACTCGGCTCCGAACGCTACATGCTCAACGCACTCTACAACGGCCAGGAGATGGCCGTTGCCGGCGTCTTCCTCGCCCCCGGGGCCAACGCCCTGCAGGTCTCGGCCGAGCTGGACCGGGTTCTGGCCGAAGCGGGCAAAAAGTTCCCCGAAGACGTCCGGGAGAACACCCTTTACGATACGACCAAGTTCGTCAAGGCCTCCATTCAAGAGGTCCTCAAGACCCTGGCCGAAGCGATCCTCATGGTTGTGATCATCATCTACTTCTTCCTCGGCAACGTCCGGGCGACCATCATCCCGGTTCTGGCGATTCCCGTCTCCCTACTGGGTGCGTTCGCCGGGCTCTACGCCGCCGGCTTCTCCGTCAACCTGCTCACCCTCTTCGCCCTCATCCTGGCGATCGGCCTCGTCGTCGACGACGCCATCGTCGTCATCGAGAACGTCGAGCGGATCCTGCGGGACAAGGAGGGGATCAGCGTCCATGAAGCGACCGTCGAGGCGATGCGGGAGATCACGGGGCCGGTCATCGCCATCGTCCTGGTCCTTTGTGCGGTCTTCATCCCCACCGCCCTCGTCGGCGGCTTCAGCGGCCTGATGTACCAGCAGTTCGCCATGACCATCGTCATCTCCGTCGTCATCTCGGGCATCGTCGCACTGACCCTGACCCCGGCGCTTTGCGCCGTTTTCCTGCGTCAGCACGAACCCGAACCCTTCTGGCTCGTCAAAAAGTTCCACGGCCTCTTCGACTACCTCACCGGCAGCTTCACCGCAGGGGTCCGGCGCGTCCTGCGCTTCGCCCTGCTCAACGTCGCCATCTTCGCCGTCATGATCGGCGCGGCGGTCTGGACCCTGGAAAAACTCCCCAGCGGTCTGGTTCCCAACGAGGACAAAGGGGTCCTGATGGTGCTTTCCTACCTGATGCCCGGGGCCTCCCTGGAGCGGACGACGGAGGTGCAGAAAGCGGTCGCCAAGACCATCCTCGCCCATCCCGATACCGAAGATTTCGGCGGCATGGCGGGGATCGACCTGATCACCTTCGCCTTCAAATCCGACTCCGGCATCGGCTTTACCCACCTCAAGGACTGGTCCGAACGCCCCGACCCCTCCCAGAGCTCCCAGGCGATCTCAGGAGCGCTGATGGGAGCGCTCTCCCAGAACAAGGAGGCCTTCGTTCTCGCGGTCAACCCGCCCCCCATCATGGGGATGAGCACCACCGGGGGCTTCGAGATGTACGTTCAGGACCGTACCGGCGGCGACATCGCCCTGCTCGACCGCTACATCAACCAAATCGTCGAGAAAGCCAACGCCCGTCCCGAGCTGACCATGGTGCGCACCACCCTCAAAACCGGGGTGCCCCAGTATAAACTCGCCGTTGACCGTGACAAGGCGAAGGCTTACGGTGTGGAGATCTCCGACATCTACACCACCCTGGGGTCGACCTTCGGCACCGGGTACGTCAACGACTTCAACCTCTACGGCAGGGTCTACCACGTCAACGTTCAAGTCGACGCCCCCTTCCGCGACAGCGTCGACGACTACCGGAACATCTTCGTCCGCTCAAACAGCGGTGCCATGGTCCCCGTCAGCTCGCTCATCAAAGCCGAACGGGTCGTCGGACCGAGCGTCATCCAGCGCTTCAACATGTTTACCGCCGGTCAGATCTCCGGTTCTCCGGCCCCGGGCTACAGCTCCGGCGACGCCATGGAGGCGATCAAGGAGGTGGCCGACGAGGTCCTGCCGGAAGGCTACACCACCGCCTGGGCCGGTACCGCCTACCAGGAGAACGAGGTCGCCCAGCAGGGGAACAACACCTTCATCTACGCCATCGTCTTCACCTTCTTGGTCCTCGCGGCGCTGTATGAGAGCTGGACCATCCCTTTCGCGGTCCTGATGACCGTTCCCTTCGCCCTGCTCGGCGCGGCGCTGGGGGTCCTGCTGCGGGGGCTTGAAAACGACATCTACTTCCAGGTCGGACTGGTCACCCTGGTCGGCCTGGCGGCGAAAAACGCCATTTTGATCGTCGAGTT
>JBNKLF010000009.1:0-109332 GCA_050292215.1 Sulfurimonadaceae bacterium
CGGTCAAGCGCGGCTATGTCGATCAGGCGGAACCTTGGCGTTACAGCAGTGCGAGAGACTATACGGGGGCGGAAGGCTTGGTGGAGATTGATCGATTCTGGTAAGATTCACACGCCTCAACACCCTCTGCGTCTGCGTTCTGCGTTCCCAAGCTGGAGCTTGGGAACGAGGGGTGTAAGCCTTAAAGCGCCTTACCCATAATGCGGTTCATTCTGGCAATGAAGTCGGCCGTATCGTCGATCTCCATGCCGTTGGAAAGCTTTGCCTGGTCGAGCAGAACGAAGGCCGCGTCGTTGATGAGGTTCTGGTCGCCCGACTCCTTGAGCTTGACCAGCAGGTCGTGCTTGGGGTTGATCTGGAAGATCGGCGCGATCTCCGGCGCTTCGCCTCCCTGACCGAACTGCTTCATCATCTGCGCCATCATGTACTGCGGATCGTCCTTGTCCTCTTTGATGTTGACCGGAGACTCCGTGAGCTCGTGAGAGACCTCGACGGACTTGATGCGCTCGCCCAGGGCCTCTTTGAACTCCTTCGCCAGCCCTTCGAACTCCTTCGCCGTCTCCTCGTGCTGCTGCTTCTCTTCCTCGCTCTCCTCGAACTTCGCGTCGGCGACGTTGACGAACTTGTACTCTTTGTACTCCTGAACCATCGGGAAGACGATCGTGTCGATCTCCTCGTTCATCACCAGGACGTCAAGCCCCTTCGCCTTGAAGCGTTCAAGCTGCGGAGAGTTCTTGAGCATCTGCAGGCTCATCTTGCCCGTGATGAAGTAGATCTCTTTCTTTTCCTCGTCCACGTTCTTGACGAACTCCTCGATGGTCGTCGGCGCGTCGCCGTTGAGGGTGTTGAACTTCAGCAGCTCCAGGATCTTCTCGCGGTTGGCGAAGTCGTTGTACAGACCCTCTTTGAGGACGTTGCCGAACTCCTTGTAGAAGGCGTCGTACTTCTCCGCGTCCTTGCGCATCTTGGAGAGCTCGGAGAGGACTTTCTTGACCGACGCGTTCTTGATCTTCGCCATCACCGCGTTGCTTTGCAGGATCTCGCGGCTGACGTTGAGCGGCAGGTCCTTGGAGTCGATGACCCCGCGCAGGAAGCGCAGCCAAGTCGGCATGAGCTCTTTTTCGTCGTCGGTGATGAAGACGCGGTTGATGTAGAGCTTGATACCCGGCTGGTAGTCGACGCGGTAGAGGTCCATCGGCGCTTTGGAAGGGATGTAGAAAAGCGTCGTGTACTCGATGGCCCCCTCCGCATGGTTGTGCATCCACGCCAGCGGCTCGGAGGAGTCGTGGGCGATGGAGGAGTAGAAGTCCTGGTACTCCTCGTCGGAGATCTCGGACTTGCTCACCGTCCAGAGCGCCGAAGCGCGGTTGATCTGCTCGTTTTTGAGCTCCGTGGAGGCCGGTTTGGTCTCGTTGCCCTCGTCGTCGGTCTCGGCCGCGACGTAGTGCTCCTTGTCCATGAAGATGGGGAAGGGGATGTGGTTGGAGTACTTCTTGATGATGTTCTCGAGGCGGTAGGCTTCGAGGAACTCCGCTTCGTCCTCCTTGAGCTGGAGGGTGATCGTCGTCCCGTGACCCTCGCGCTCCGCCGGTTCGATCTCGTACTCGCCCGTACCGTTGGAGATCCATTTGTAGGCTTTCTCCTCGCCCGCTTTTTTCGTGACCACCTCGACCTTGTCCGCAACCATGTAGGAGGCGTAGAAGCCGACGCCGAACTGGCCGATGAGCTGGGAGTCTTTCTTCTGATCGCCGGAGAGCTGCTCCAGGAACGCTTTGGTGCCGGACTTGGCGATGGTGCCGAGGTGGGCGACGAGGTCCTCGTCGTTCATCCCGATGCCGCTGTCGCGGATGGTCAGGGTCTTCGCCTCTTTGTCGACGGCGAGGTCGATGCGGGGCGTAAAGTCGATGCCCTTGTAGTTTTCATCGGTCAGAACGAGCATGTTGAGCTTATCAAGCGCATCCGACGCGTTCGATACCAGCTCCCGCAGGAAGATCTCCTTGTTGGAGTAGAGGGAGTGGATCATCAGATGTAAGATTTGATTGACTTCAGTCTGAAACTGATGTTTCGCCATGGTGTCATCCTTGTTATGAAAATTTTGTGAAGTATAGCAAAAAGAGAAAAATGAATGCAAGTCCTGTCAAGAAATATGAGTCGTATTGACTAATGTTTGGTGACCTTAACGGCTCAAAGCTCTATTGGAACGCGTGCGAAAGCGGGTGCGGCGGCGGAATGGGGCTTAGTAGCCCTGTTTGTGCATGAAGGTGATGAAGTCGTCTTCGGGGAGCGGCGGACTGAAGAAGAAGCCCTGGATGACCTTGCAGTGGCTGGCCCGGAGGAAGTCGAGCTGGTGGAGGGACTCGACCCCCTCGGCGACGACGGTGAGGTCGAGTTCGATGCCCAGGCTGATGATCGCCTTGACGATGTTGTAGTCTTCGGGATTTTTGAACACCCCCTGGATAAACGCCTTGTCGATCTTGATGATGTCGATGGGGAAGTTTTTCAGGTAGGCCAGGGAGGAGTAGCCGGTGCCGAAATCGTCCATGGCGATGGTGATGCCCATGTTCTTAATGGCTTCGAGGACCGTCAGGGAGTGCTCTTTCTGGGTCATGATGAGGGTTTCGGTGATCTCGAAGACGAGGCTGCCGGGGTTGATGCGGTGCGTGTCGAGGGCGATGCGGACCTTCTCGATGAAGCCCCGCTCCTGGAACTGGCGCGCGGAGATGTTGACGGAGAGCTTGAAGTTCGGGTAGGTCCGCTGCCAGCGCGAGAGCACCTCGCACGCCTCATTCAAGATCCAGTCCCCCAGCTCGAAGATAAAACCGGTGTTCTCCGCAAGGTGGATGAAGCGGACGGGGGAGATGACCCCCTGTTCGGGGTGAATCCAGCGGATGAGCGCTTCGGCGCCGATGACGTCGCCGGTCTCCGAGTCGATCTGGGGCTGGTAATAGAGGGTGTACTCCCGGTTGTGGAGCGCCTTGCGCATGTCCTGTTCGAGGTAGAGCTGGTTGCGGATGAGCTCGTTCATGCTGTTGTCGAAGAGCTTGTAGCCGTTGCGCCCCTCTTCCTTGGCCTCGTAGAGGGCGATGTCGGCATGCTTCATCAGGCTTTTGATGTCCTCGCCGTGTTCGGGGTAGATGCTGATGCCGACGCTGGTGGAGATGATGAACTCGTGGCTCTCGTGGTTGGAAACGATCATCTTGTCGTGCATGACGCGGACGATTTTCGACGCCAGCGCTTCGAAGTCCTTGGGTTCGTTCAGGCTGCTGACGACGACGATGAACTCGTCGCCGCCCAGACGGGCCAGCAGGTCGTCAGGCGTCAGCAGCCCGCCGAGGCGCTTGGCGGCCTCTTGCAGCAGCTGGTCGCCGATGTCATGGCCCAGGGAGTCGTTGATGAGCTTGAAGTGGTCCAGGTCGAGGAAGAAGAGGGCGAAACGGCGGTGCTCCAGCGCGGCGTTGGCGATCTCCTCCTCGATGTGGTTGTAGAGGAAGCGGCGGTTGGGGAGCTCGGTGAGGGAGTCGTACATGGCGTGGTGCCGGATCTCCGCTTCCATCTGTTTTTGTATTTTGAGATAGTCGTGGAACATCTTGGACATGGAGATGAGCGATTCGTTGATCTGCCGGAACTCCAGGGTCGACGCCTTGCCCCGGAGGTCTCTCGCGGTGATGGGCGTGGCCGGAGAGAAGCGCTGCAGCGCCAGGCGCATCCGCTCCAGGGGCACGATCACCTCGCGCCGAATCAGCATCCACCCTCCGGTCGCCAGCAGCAGCACTACCAGGCAGAGCCCCGCGATCAGCAGCGTGAACTCCGTCGCGAAGGCCTCGCTGATATCTCCGGCATAGATCTTTCCGATGACGTACCAGCCGGTCGTCGGTTCCCTGAAGAAGGTGTACCAGACGGTTTCACCCGCTTCGGAGACCTCGATGAACCCCTTGCTTGTACGGAGCATCGCCTCGCGGTCGACCGTGTCGAAGAAGTTCTCCTTGAGCAGTTTACTGCCCTCGGGGTGGGCGATGATGTTTCCGGCGTCGTCGCACATCAGGACGTAGCCCCGTTTCCCCAGGACGATGTTCTCGGTGAATTTCCGGCTGAAGGGTTCGAGAATGGGAGCCGTCGCCACGATGCCCAGGATGGTTCCGTCCTCCTCCCTCACCGGGTTGCTGACGACGAAGATCGGTTTGCCCCGCAGGATGCTGGGGTAGGGGCGGGAGATGTAGGTCTCTCCCAGCAGCATGGAGTGGCTGACGAAATCCCGATGGATGCTTGCCTTGCCCAGAGTCCGGCCGCCGACGGTATCCATGTAGATGTTGCCGTTGCCGACGGTGACCGTCCCGTCTTCTGCGGGAATCCGGAGACGCTTCTCCTCCGGCAGGCGGATGATGAGCGCGATGTTTTCGAGGTAGCCGGTACGGTCGAAGAAGTTCTGCAGCCGCTGGTGGACCTGCGCGTACTCCTCGCGGGATTCGGGATGGCGAAAGAGGCAGATGACGTCCCAGTCGGTGGCGAAGGCGCGGTTGATGTTCTGCTGCTCTTCGATCCACTGGGTGAGGGAACGGGTGATGAGAGAAACCTGTTCGCGTCCGTCGCCTAGATACTCGTCCGTCGTGGCCTGGGTGAGATGGCGCACAAGCAGGTAACCGCCCGAGCCGACCGTGACAATCAGCAAAATTAACAGAGTGAGAATGACACGGTTGAACAGCGACGGTTTCATGAATGCATCGAAATCTTTGGAAAAGGATTGATACGACGGCCCCCCGCGATGCGCCGGGACAACCGGCTCTTCACGGGGATCAACGATTGTATGTATGTATCATAACAGATAACAGGCGAATTCGGAAGGGTTTTGGATCAGTATTTGATTTTGGCGAGATAAAGTCCGTTGTGCGGCGCGGGTTTGACACGAAAGTCGCTACGGCAGGCGAGCTGTTCCGCCAGCTCCTGTACGGTGCGTCTTCCGGCATTGACTTCCAGGAGGAAGCCGACCATCATGCGGATCTGGCTGCGCAGGAAGCCGTTCCCTTCGAAGGTGAGGACGACCCGTCCCCCGTGGCGGTAGGCGAAGGCGCGGTAAATGGTCCGGACGTCGTTTTTGGTCTCGCTGCCGCTCTTTTTGAACCGGGAGAAGTCGTGGGTTCCGAGAAACGTTTTCATGGCCGCGTTCAGCACCCCGGTGTCTAGAGGCGGGGAGAAGGTGACGAAGTCCCACTCGAAGGGGTTGGGCTCCGATTCGCTGAGAAGGTAGCGGTAGACCCGCCGTTTCGCCGAGAAACGGGCATGGAACGCGTCGGAGACGGGGGTGAGGGAGCGGATGCGGATGGTCGGGGGGAGGTGACGGTTCAGCGAATGCCGCAGGTCTTTGTACTCCTCCCAGTGCGGAGGCAGATCGCAGTGTACCGTCTGGCCGGTCGCATGGACCCCCCGGTCGGTTCTTCCCGAAGCGACGGGAACGGCGTTGATCCCCAGCCGCTGCATGGCGTGGTGCAGCACCCCCATCACCGTGTTGGCGGTGGTGGTCTGGGTCTGCGACCCCATGAAGGAGGTGCCGTTGTATTGCAAAACGATCTTGACGCGCATCAGAAGTGGGCCACGATCTTTCTGCGGTAGATGATGTAGGTCACGACGATCCAGCCGACGGAGAGGAAGGGGATGGTGTAGAACTGCAGGGGCTTGATCAGACCGAAGAGGGGGGCGAAAAAGAGCACCAGCGCGACGAAGAGCGAGAGGTAGACGTAGCTCTTCTGGTGGCGGGCGTGGACGATGCCGATGTGCAGCGCGGCGAAAAGGCTCAGCAGCGGGAAGAGGGCGATCAGGAGGCTGGTGATGAAGCTGTTGATCTTCTTGTCCCGTTTCATGGGGTCCATCCAGTACTCCAGGACGCCGTACTGCACCAGGTCGAAATACTCGATCATGTTGTTGATGCGCATCGTGTCGAAGTTCATCTGGGTCAGGCTTTCGGCGGTGTAACTGTACCCTTCGCCGTCGGTCAGAGAGAGGGTCAGGGCCCCCTTTTCGTTGATGACCGATGCGGTTTTGGCGCCGATGAGCACCTCTTCGTCGGCATTTTTCTGGAACAAAAAGACGTCCCCGTAGCTCTTGTCGCCGTTCTCCTTGCCGATGTAGAGCAGCCAGTCCCCGAAGTTATGTCCGAACTCCGAAGCCGAGAGGTTGAACTGCGCTTCGATCTGCTTGTAGGCGATGAAGTTTTTGGTCAGCATCTTGACGTGGGGCATGACGACGAAAAAGTTGAAGACCATGATGACCGAGAGCCAGAGTGCGGGCTTGAAGAAGACCCGGTAGACGAAGCCCGGTTTGAAACCCAGGGCGAAGAGTACGACCATCTCGTTATCGATGGAAAATCGGTGCAGGGTGAGCGTTGCCGCCACGAAGAAGGTGACGGGCATCGTGTAGAAGAGCAGGTCGGGAACGCTGAAGAGGTAGAGGCGCAAGAGTTCCTGGATGTTGATCGTGATGACCGAGGTGTACTGGGCCAGTTTGATCATAAATACGATCGACGCGATGGTGAAGAGTGCCGTAAAGATGGAGAGAAACAGCACGGTAAAGTTGGCGATCAGGTAGCGTTTGAGCCTATCCATAGAGTCCTCTCAGGTAGTCGTTGATGGGGCTGTCGAACATGAAGACGATCCAGGTCGCCATGGCGAGGAAGGGGATGAAGGGGAGCTGCTGGCTCTCTTCGCTCTCGCCGCGCAGCAGCATCAGGGCCGGGAGGGCGAGCAGCGCGGAGATGAAGATCGCCACCAGGGTCAGTTTGACACCCAGCAACGCCCCCATGGTCGCCGCGATCATGATGTCCGCTTCCCCCATCGCCTCTTTCTTGATGATGTAGGAGAGGTAGAAGCGCAGCAGCGAAAAGGCGCCGGCGAAGATGAGCGCGTTCGTCATCTGGTCGACCAGGGCTCCCAGGGAGTAGGCGCTGACGATGGCGAGGGTCAGCGCCGAGAGGTTGAGACTGTCGGGGACCATCTTGTAGTAGAAGTCGATGACCGAGAGGGTCAGCAGCAGCAAGAAGGCCACGGCGATGCCCAGGGCGGGAAGGGTGACGCCCATCTTCAGGAAGACCGCCAGGAAGAGCAGGCCGCTGAGGAGTTCGACCAGGGGGTACTGGACGGAGATGGGGCCGCCGCAGAAAGCGCATTTGCCCCGCAGCATGATCCAGGAGATCAGCGGGATGTTGTGCCACGGCTTGAGGGGGGTCTTGCAGTGGACGCAGTGGGATGCGGGAAAGGCGACGTTCTCCTCTTTGGGAATCCGTACGATCAGGACGTTGAGAAAGGAGCCGATGGCGCATCCGAGGAGAAAAATCAGGGTATAGGTCGCAAAGGTCATGAGACGCCTCCGAATCGACGTTCAATCTTTGTGAAACTGTCGAGAATGGTGTGAAGTTCCGTCGCGCTAAAGTCGGGCCACAGCGTGTCGACGAAGAAGAGTTCGGCGTATGCCGCCTGCCAGAGCAGGAAGTTGGAGAGGCGGTGGTCTCCCCCGGTACGGACCAGCAGGTCGACGTCGCAGGGGACGTCGAGGGCCTCGGTCAGCGCGTGTTCCGTGATGACGCTACCCGCTTCGGCGAGCTGCCGGGCCGCCCGTACGATTTCGTTTTTCGCACCGTAGTTGAGGGCCAGGCTCTGGGCCATGCCGTCGCAGTGCGCCGTGGCGCTGCGAACCTCTTCGATGGTGCTGCGCAGCGCGTCGGAGAAACGGCTCAGGTCGCCGATGGGCTCGAACCGGATGTTGTGTTCGAGGTAGGTGGGGAGTTCGTCGCGAAGGTAGCGTTCGAGCATCTTCATCAGGAAGTCGACCTCGGGCTTGGGCCGTTTCCAGTTTTCGGTGCTGAAGGCGTAAAGCGTCAGACGGGCGATGGCGGGCTGGGAGGCGCAGAAGGTGGTGACCTCCCGAACGGTTTCGGCGCCGCGTTCGTGCCCCTTGGTCCGTTTCAGGCCGCGCTGGCGGGCCCAGCGGCCGTTGCCGTCCATGATGATGGCAATGTGGCGAGCGACGTTGCTCATAGGGCCTCGGCGTGTTCGAGGAGCTGCAGAGCGAGCGCCATTTTGTCCGCGCGCGGCAGGGCGACCGAACCGGAAGGGGTGATGAAATCAATCTGGTTGTCGTCGGTGCCGAAGCTCTCCGAACCTTTAAGAAGGTTGAGACAGACGGCGTCGACCCCTTTGGTCTCGATGAGCGCCGCGGCGTTGGCGGCGGCGGTTTCGGGGTCCATCTCCGCTTTGAAGGCGACGGTACGGATTCCTTCCTTGTCCAGTTCACAGAGCAGGTCCCGGTTCTGAACCAGCTCCAGGTTCCATGTGTTGCCGAGAACGCTCTTTTTCAGTTTGCCGTTTTGGGGGTGGGCCGGAACGTAGTCGCTGACCGCGGCGGCCATGAAGAGGTAGGGGGTTTTTTGGATGAGCTGCATCGGTTCGTCGGTCGTGAGCGAAGGGCGGGACATCTTCCCTTTTTTGGCGATGCGGACGGAGTCGCGCAGGTATTCGGCCATCTCCTCGGAAGCGGTTACGTCGATGCGGTGCATGATGGCGGGCAGGTCACTGTCGCGGCGGGTGGCAATGAGGTTGACGTCGGCCCCTTTGAGGAAGAGCGCCGCCGCCAGCGCCGAGGCCATCTTTCCGCTGGAGAAGTTGGTCAGGGAGCGGACGTCGTCGATCTTCTCGACGGTGCCGCCTCCGGTGACGATGACCCGGCGGTCTTCCCAGAACGGAGTTTTCAGCAGGGCGCGCGAGGCGTGCCAGAAGATCTCCAGGGGTTCGGCCATGGCGCCGTCCCCCGTCGTCTGGCAGGCGAGCTCTTTGGTCTGGGTGGCGACCAGTTCGTAGTCGGCGACCCGGAGCATCTTCAGGGCCGCCTGGATGATGGGATTGTGAATCATGTGGGTGTTGGCCGAGGGGGCGATGATTTTGGGACCGGGGAAGGCCAGCGCCGTCTGGGTCAGCATGTTGTCGGCGATGCCGTTGGAAAGTTTGGCGATCGTGTTGGCGGTGCAGGGGGCGATGACGAAGAGGTCGGCCCACTCCGCCGTCTGGATGTGGTTGTGGCCGTCGGCCCAGGACTCGCTCGCTTCGTCCAGAACCCGGTTGCGGCTGAGGGTTTCGAAACTCAGCGGCGTGACGAACTTCTTCGAAGCGTCGCTCATCACTACCTTGACCTCCGCTCCCGCCTTGACGAAGAGGCGGACGAGCTCCAGAGATTTGTAGACGGCGATGGAACCGGTGGTGCCGAGGAGAATCTTTTTGCCTGCCAGCAGGTCGGAGGGGATGGTCACGGGCGCTCCTTGCCGAAGAAACTGTAGAAGAAGTTTTCGATCTTGCGGATTTTCGCGCGGCTGATGACGAGGACCCCGCTTTCGACCCGTTTGTCCGTCAGGGTCGTGCCCGCACCGACCATGACGTCGTCCTCGATGGTACAGGGAGCGACGATCTGGCTGTCGGAGCCGACGAAGACGTTCTTGCCGATGACGGTCTTGTACTTCTTCTTGCCGTCGTAGTTGCAGGTGATGACCCCCGCGCCGATGTTGGTCCCCTCGTCGATCTCGGCGTCCCCGAGGTAGCTCAAATGACCTGCCTTGACCCCTTTGAGGACGGACTTTTTCACTTCGACGAAGTTGCCGATGTGGGTGCCTTCAAGATGCGAGGCGGGGCGGAGGTGCCCCATGGGGCCGACGTCGGAGTCGATAACGACGCTCTCTTCAATGACGCTGTGGGCTTTGATGTGGGCGTTGACGAGGCGGCTTTCGCCGGTGATGCGTACGCCGTTTTCCAGCAGGCACTCTCCTTCAAAACGGACCGGCTCCTCGATGTAGATGGTTTCGGGGAGCTGCATGCTGACCCCTTCGCGCATCCAGAAGTCGCGGATGCGGCGCTGCATGATGCTCTCCGCCGCCGCGAGGTCGGCCCGGGAGTTGACTCCCTTGAAGTGCTCTTCGTCGACAAGCAGCGGTTCGACGCTCAGACCGTCGGCCCGGGCCATGGCAACGACGTCGGTCAGGTAGTATTCGCCCTGGGCGTTGTCGTTGCTGAGACGGGGAAGGTAGGACTCCAGGACGTGACGGCCGAAGGCGTAGACGCCGGCGTTGACGTGGCGGATTTTCAGCTCCGATTCGCTGGCGTCCTTCTCTTCGACGATTCGCTCCACTCCGACGTCGGAAATGACGACCCTGCCGTAGCCCGAAGGGTCTTCAAGGTCGAAAACGGACATCACGACGTCGGCCTCCGCGCCGCGGAACCCCGCCAGGGCATCCGGGGTCACCAGGGGCATGTCGCCGTTGAGGACAAGGACCCGTTCGTAGCGGGGTGCGACCCCCATGAGCGCTCCGCCGGTCCCGGGGCGGGCGTCGGTGTCCTGGGTGACAAAGGTGATGCCGTCGAAAGCGGCGCGGACCGCCTCCGTCACCGCCTCTTTCTGGTGGGCGACGACGACGATGACGTCGTCGGTCAACTCCCGGGCGGTTTTGACGATATGGTAGAGCATGGGGCGTCCGCTGACCGGGTGCAGCACCTTGGCTTTGGAAGATTTCATACGGCTTCCCTTGCCGGCGGCGAGGATGATGATGGATAGTGCTTCGTTCATGAGTCGGAGCCCCTGCTTTTTTGATGTTATTCTATCGAAAATCGATAAATCGTCCTTTAAAATCTGTTGTGCGCGGATGCACGGGGGATGTGGAGCAGTGTGATGAAAAATCGAAAATATTTGTCGCACCTGAGCGTCGCTTAAGTGTACGTCTAACAACTTTGGTGTATGATTAAGTCAATTTTCGCCCGCGGCATCAAATATTGAAACCGGGTGTGATGATGAAGGTGGTTGAATGGATTTAGGAACCGTCATCGGGTTGGTTTTGATTCTCGCGCTCCTTTTCGGCGCGATGGCTATGGGGGTCGGCATCGGGCCCTATATCGACATTCCTTCCGTTTTGATCGTTATCGGGGGCTCCATCGGGGCGCTTCTGGTGTCGTTCAAGATGGAACAGATGAAGAACTTCGTCAAGATCTTTATGGTCGCGATCAAACCTCCCCAGGAGGACTCCCAGGAGCTGATCAGAAAGCTGGTGGAGTTCGCGACCCAGGCACGTCGCGACGGGATTCTATCCCTCGAAGCCGCCGCCAACACGGAACCCAACGAGTTCCTGAAAAAAGGGCTCTCCATGGCGGTTGACGGCAACGAACCCGATACCATCCGCGACCTTCTGGAGATCGAGATGGATCAGACCAGCTCGCGCCACAAGAGCAACGCGCTCATCTTCGACCAGTGGGCGGGGCTCGCCGGGGCGATGGGGATGATCGGTACCCTCATCGGCCTCGTTGCGATGCTGTTGAACATGGCAGACCCCAGCGCCATCGGCCCCTCCATGGCGGTAGCGTTGCTTACCACCATGTACGGGGCGATGATCGGTAACATCTTCGGGACGCCGATCGCCAACATCCTCAACATCCGCAATGACGAAGAGGGGCTGATCAAACAGATGATCCTTGAAGGGATCATGTCCATCCAGGCGGGCGACAACCCCCGGACCCTTGAGGCGAAACTCCTCTCCTACCTGCCGCCCAAAGACCGGGTCAGCCAGTTTGACTAGGCAGTGATGGATGGCTAAGAAAAAAGAGTGTGACTGTCCCAAGTGTCTGCCGGGGTGGCTGGCGGCCTTCGGGGACCTGATGAGCCTGCTGCTCTGCTTCTTCGTACTGCTGCTCTCCATGTCGAGCATGGACGCCAAGAAGATCTCCGAGGCGATCGGCTCGCTGGCCGGGGCGATGAGCGTCCTCGAGGGGGGCACCAAGACGGAGATCTCCAAACAGCGCATCCAGGAATCCACCCCGATCGAAGCTCGTGACGAGAGTTCGGAAATGGTCAACCGGGTGCAGCAGGCGGTTTCCGACGCCAACGAAATGATGCAAAAGGGCAAGGGCCCCTCGGTCTCCGTCGAGGAGTCCGAAGACGGTTTTGTCATTCAGCTTCCCGCATCGCTTCTCTTCAAGCCCGGCAGCGCCGAGATTCAGAACGAGGACGCGCTGCTCTTCCTGAAGCGGATCGCCCTCATCATCGACCAGCTGCCCAACGATGTCGACGTCAGCGTCCAGGGTCACACCGACGATCAGATTCCCGGCAAGAACAGTCCCTTCAAGGATAACTGGGAGCTCTCCACGGCCCGGGCGCTGTCGGTGCTCCAGGAGCTGCTGCTCGACGGGGTCGATCCCAAGCGCACCCACGCCGCGGGATACGGCATGTTCCGTCCGCTGGCGACCAACATGACCAAAGAGGGGCGGGAGAAAAACCGTCGCGTCGAACTCCATTTCTACGGTACCAAAGCGGGCAAGGAGGGCAAGGTCCGCGAAACCGTGCTTGATCAGGCCCCCGGAGGGCAGTGATGCGCGTATTCTGGTTTCTGCTGCTTCTCGGCGGCGCGGCCTTCGCCGCGGACCCCGCCGCCATTCCCGCCATGAGCTTCAACCTCGGCGCCCCCGAAACGCCCCAGCAGCTCGTCAGCTCCCTGAACGTCCTCTTCGTCCTGACCCTGCTGTTCCTGGCGCCGAGCCTGCTGCTGGTGATGACCACCTTCACCCGGTTCGTCATCGTCTTCGGCTTTTTGCGCCAGGCCCTGGGTACCCAGCAGGTTCCCCCGACCCAGCTGCTGGTCATGCTGGCGCTCATCCTCACCATCTTCGTCATGGAGCCGGTGGCCACCAAGGCGTACGAAAACGGCATCAAGCCCTATACCCAGGAGCAGATCGGTTACGAAGAGGCGTTCGAGAAGACGGCGGAGCCCTTTAAAAACTTTATGATCCGCAACACCCGCGAGAAAGACCTCGCGCTCTTTTTCCGCATCCGCAACCTGGAGAATCCGGCGACGGTGAAGGAGGTGCCGCTCTCGGTCATCGTCCCCGCCTTCGTCATCAGCGAACTCAAGACGGCCTTCGAGATCGGGTTTCTGCTCTTCCTTCCCTTCCTGGTCATCGACATGGTCGTTGCCTCCATCTTGATGAGTATGGGGATGATGATGCTGCCTCCGGTCATGATCTCGCTCCCGTTCAAGGTTCTGGTCTTCGTCCTTGTCGACGGGTGGAACCTGCTCATCGGCAACCTTATTGCCAGCATCAAATAGTTTTTCAAGGAGTCGACCCATCAGTATGCAGTGTGATTATTTCGGCCGCTGCGGCAGCTGCCGCAATTACGAGGGGGGATACGGCGATCAGCTTGAACGGAAGATCGCACTCATCCGTTCGGAATTCGCCCCGTTCCATGACGGCGACATCTCGGTGTTCGCCTCTCCCGAAACCCACTACCGCGCCCGTTCGGAGTTTCGCATCTGGCACGAAGGCGAAGCGATCCGCTACGCGATGCACGGGATTGAAAAGGGGAGTATCGTCACCATCGACGCCTGTCCCAAAGTGGTCGCTCCCATCGCGGAACTGATGCCGAGGCTGCTGGCATCCCTCGAAGGTACCCCGATGGCCAACCGGCTCTTCGGCGCCGATTTCCTTGCGGCCGGTTCCGGCGAGGTTGCCGTCTCCCTGCTCTACCACCGTCAGCTTGACGACGCGTGGGAAGAAGAGGCCCGGCGTCTGGGCAGTGCCCTCGGCATCCACATCATCGGCCGGAGCCGGAAACAGAAGCGGGTGGTCGGGCAGGAGTATGTCACCGAAACGCTCACCATCGCCGGCCGGGAGTACCGCTTCGAACAGGTTGAAAACAGTTTCACCCAACCCAACCCCCGGGTGAACGAGCAGATGGTCACCTGGGCGCTGAATTGCGTCGAGGGCATCGGGGGCGACCTGCTGGAACTCTACTGCGGCGCGGGGAACTTCACCATTCCCTTTGCGTCCCGGTTCGAGCGGGTTCTGGCGACGGAGATCTCCAAATCCTCCATCCACGCGGCCAAACGCAACATGGTGCTTAACGGCGTGGCAAACATCGATTTCGTGCGGATGAGCGCCGAAGAGTTCGTTGCGGCCCTCGACGGGGTCCGGGAGTTCAACCGGATGAGAGGGATCGATCTTTCCGATTACCGCCTGAAAACCCTTTTCGTCGATCCGCCGCGGGCGGGTATGGACGCGAGCGGCTGTGACTTTGCGGCCCGTTTCGATCACCTGGTCTACATCTCCTGCAACCCCGAGACCCTGCGCCGGGACCTGGAGCGCATGAGCGGCAGCCACGAAGTTGCCGCCATGGCGCTCTTCGACCAGTTCCCCTATACCGATCACCTGGAGATGGGGGTGATGCTCCGTCGCAAGGAGCCCTCATGAAACGTTTTCCGACACTGTTGATCCTGAGTGCTTTGGCGCTTGGCGGCGACGAGATCCAGCGGATCGAGAGCATCGTCAACGACGTGACGCAGCTGCGGCTCGAACATGACGCCTGCCGGGAACGTCTGGTGCAGCTCGAAGCGGCCGCCGAAACGGAACGGAAGTGCGAAACCGAAGCGGCACTGCAGGCCCGCATTGCCGAGCTGGAGACGGCACTTGCGCAAGCCCGGGAAAGCGAGCGTATGAGCCGACGCTCCCTGAAACACGCCGAGGAGCAGGTGGATCAGCTGAACCAGCTCGTTTCGGAGCAGAAACGTCACATCGCCACCCTTAACGGCCCCCAGACGGTGCGCGTCGTTAAAGAGAAGGTGGAAGTTCCGGCTCCGTGCCGCGAGGTCAACCCGTTCCCGGAGCTGGTGATGAAGAGTGAACCCGAAGCGGCGGTTGTGCCGCCTCTTCCGGTCAAAGCGCCGCAAACCCGTACGGTGACCGCGAAAGATGAGACGGTGCTCTTCAAAGCTTCCGCCTTCCGGCTGCGTGAAGATGCGGAGATCTACGACGCCCCGGGGGGCAACGTGGTGGAGCGGTGGGAAGCCCACACGTCGTTTACGTCAAACATGAAACGCAGCGGCTGGATTCGCATTACGGGATATTTTGTCGATCGGAAGTGGCGTCCGGCGGGAAACCGCGAACTCTGGGTGCAGGAAGTGGTCACGCTGAAGCGCTGAGAAAGAGCGCGCTTTAGCGCTCCATCTCCTTGAGTTTGATCTTGAGTTCGAGGGCCTTGAGGTCGAGTTCTCTCGCCCGGTTCTGCTCTTTGAGGATCTCCAGGTCGAGACGTTTCTCCGCGAGGTCGTCCGCGGGAGCGGGTTGTACGGGTTGCGCGACAGGTGCCGCGACAGGTTGTGCGACGGGCTGAACCGGCTGCGGCACGACGGCGGGAGCCGCCTGGGGTGCCGGAGCCGCCGGGACGGCATACTGCGGTGCCGGGACGGGAGCCGGTGCTGCTACCGGTGCCGTCTGGGGCGCGGCGACCGTCGGGGCGCCCGCTGCCGCACAGGTGACGTCGACGATGTCGATTTTGGACATCGGGTCGGTCAGGCTGTTGAGGCTGAAATAGATCTTCTCTTCGGCGTGGCCGTCGCGGAGCGTGATCGTCTCTTCGGTCATGACGCTGCGTTCGGTACCGTCGGGCATTTTGCGGGTTTCGAGGGCAAAACGGGCGGAACAGACGATGTCGAGTTCCGCGGATGTGTTGCAGCTGCTGTCGGCAACGATGCGGACGGCGGCCCTGCCGGCGTTACAGCCGCTGGTGTCGAGGCTCTCCTGACAGTAGAATTTTTTCGAGGCGACCGTGAAGGTCGTATTGGAAGCGTCGGGGCGGCATTCGCCGGCCTGGACTCCCATACAGAGCCCGCCGGCAATCAGCGGCAGGTAGAGCAGTTTGGTAGGAAACATCGTTTCTCCTTGATGACAAGTGGTGGACTCCGGGCTCGGAGATGTGGAAACCATTATAAGCAATAAAGATAAAATAACCCTGTCGGAAACAGGGCTTTCGTCAAATCTCGCGTGCCGTCGGCACCTGTGTCTTCTCTAAGCTCCGAAGGGTTACACTGGCAATATGAAAAAAGTGATTCAGCGCCAGATCGACCACCACTTTCACGGGGTCGCACCGGGATTTTTGCAGGTGGGGACCACCATCGGCTTCGACTGTTACGTCAAACGTTTCAACGGCTACGTCATCATCATTCCCGCCGGTACCGAGATCACGGAAGCGCTGCTGCAAAAACTCTCCAATCACAGCCGGATCTACATCGAGCACAGCCAGAAGGAAGCGTTCCAGCGCTACAAAACCGAACATGCCATGGAAGGGGCGGCGGAGGCGTCCGTGCTGCCGCAGCCCGAGACCGGCATCGCCGAACTGGAAACGGCCCTGAAAAAGGTACGCGACCCCGAGGCGCGTATCGCGATGCTCTATCGTACCGGGACGGCTTTTATGGAGCGGCTCTTTCTGCTGAAGGATGAGGACGGGTTCCCTATGAGCGAAATCCTCGGTTTCGGCCGTCTTATGGTTGACATCGTCGCTGTGGAGCGTTACCGTTTCCTCACCTTTCTGGGACAGATGTCCGAGGAGTACAGTGAAGCGCACCACTCGATGAATGTGTCGCTGCTGTCGCTCATCCTTGCAAAAGCGTTGAACATGAGCCGGCGGGAGCTGGAAGAGATTGCCGTCGCGGCATTTTTGCATGATATCGGTAAGCGGCGTGTCGCTCCGGCGATCCTGGATAAAAACGACAAGCTTGACGATAAAGAGTATGCCGCCGCAAAGGAGCATGTGAAGTTCAGCGTCGAAGCCCTGACCCACGAACCGTTTATGACGCCGCAGATGCTGTCGGCGGTACGCTACCACCATGAACGTCTTGACGGCTCGGGGTATCCCAACCGCCTGGTCGGGAACCAGATCCCGGTGATGGCGCAGATCATTGCGCTGTGCGACATCTTCGATGCGTTAACGACGGATCGTTCCTACCGGGGGAGGTACAGCAGCTTCGAGGCGCTGCGTCTGATGAAGGGGGAGATGAGCCGGCAGATCAACGTCGAATACGTCGATCACCTGATCCGGCTGCTGGGCAAGTAGAAGCGGGGAGAAGCGGTTACTGTCCGCCCCAGGGCATTTTTTCCTCTTTCCAGCCGAAGATGAAGCCGTCTTCGAGGTTGTAGGCGGTGATCCCTTCGCGGGCCAGCATATTGGCTGCGGCCTTGGAACGCGGGCCGCTGCGGCAGACGAGGATCACTTTGTCGACGTTGCGGAGCTTCATCGCCGTCATGACGTCTTTGACGAAGCTCTTGCTGATCACCTCTTTGGCGTTGTAGAGCTTCATGGCGTCTTTATGCTCTTTGACCATGCCGTTTTCCAGCTCGTATTCGGCGCTTTTGACCCGGGTCTCCACGGATTTCGGCTCGTAGGTCCATTCGAAGGCGGGGATGTTGATAAACCCTTCTCCGTGGCCCGTATAGAGGTACTCGAGGGTCGTACGGACGTCGACGATGATCGCTTCGCCCTTTTTCTGCATGGCGTAGGCTTCGTCCGCGTAGACGTCTCCCTCGTAGATATCTTCGGCGAGACCGAAGCTAAATAACATTAAAACTGCAAGAATCAAACGCATGAAACGGTTCCTTTTTGGATGGAGGCTGAAATTTTAAAAAGGGCATTGTAACGGAAAAAAGTAACGTCAGACTGAAGCACCCGAGCATTTGGCGGGAGGGAAGAACGGCACGGCTTAGGAGAGCGGGTCGGCCTGGGGCGTGCCGAAGTAGAACCCCTGTCCGTGGTCGACGCCCAGCTCCTGGAGCATACAGGCGCTCTCTTCGTCCTGGACGTACTCGGCGACGCTCTCCACTCCCAGGGTCGACAGCAGGCTCATAATCGCCTTGACGCTCTTGTAATGCTGCTCGTTGGTCGTGATCTGCTCAATCAGCGATCCGTCGATCTTCACGACGTCGATATCGAACTCGGAGAGCTGGGTGAAGTTGGAGAAACCGCTTCCGAAGTCGTCGATGGCGATGCGGCAGCCAAGCTTTTTGACACTGCTGATGAAGGATTTGACCCGCTCTTTGTTGGAGAAGCTCTCCGTCTCCAGCAGTTCGATGTCAAGGCGCGAGGCAACGTCATGTCCGTACATCTCGAGCTGTTCGAGGATCATGCTGACGATGCTGTCGTCTTCGAGGTCCTGCATCCCGAGGTTGAAGGAGAAGCGGTAGGGCTTGTCGGCAAAGTAGTGCAGGGTTTTCGAGATCATCATCCGGGTGATCTGGTAGTAAAGCGAGGTGTTGTAAGCGACGGGAAGAAACGTTCCGGGCGCCAGCACCGCACCATCCTCGGTATAGAGCCGGGCCAGGGCTTCATACTTGACGACCCGGCGGCTTTTCAGGTCGACGACGGGCTGGTAGTAGGGAACGATGCGGTCGTCGAAGAGCGCGGAGTGGAGCTGGTGGGTCGTCTCGATGTTGGCATGAATCTGCGCTTCGACGTTGAGGCCGGGGGAGTAGTGGACGACGACGTCGGAGAGGGTGCCCCTGAGGTGTTTCAGGGCCATGTCGGCGGTTTCGAGCAGGGGAGCTTCGTCGCTGATGGCCATGATGGCGGAGATCTGCATCGCGATGCCGTTGAGCTCGAAACGCGCCTCCTCGAACATCAGCTCGATGCGGCGGGCGACGGCTTCGATGTCCGAGGTAGCGGTCTTGTCAAAGAGCAGGGCGAACTCGTCGCCCCCGACGCGGTGGCAGACGGCATTCGCTTCCGAAGCGGCATCCTGAAGCATGACAGCGACTTTTTTCAAGATTTTATCGCCGGTGTCGGTACCGTAGAAATCGTTGAAGTATTTAAATTTTGCGATGTTAAGCAGTAAAACCGCCGGTGCTTCCAGGGTCGCCAGGAGACGCTCGTAACTGTTGCGGTTTTTGAGCCGCGTCAGGCTGTCGTGGTAGAGGGAGTACTGCAGACGCTCTTTAAGCTGGATCAGCAACCGGTTCTCGTGCCGGAGCATCCAGATAAGGGAGAGGTTGGCGATGATGGCGAGCAAGATCAGGATGAAAAGAGAAGTTGCCAGGTTGTTGATGTACTCCATGTCCCGGGTGGCCTGCTCGGAAAAGAGGTTTTTCACCTTGTCGATGTCGTCTCGCAGCGGCGCGTTGATGATGGAGTAGAAAACGTCGAGGTACTGGGGATACTGATCGATAATAAAGTTGACATGGGTCATCAGATGGTTGATGAACTGCTGCTGGTCGGGGGTGTAGCGCTGCGTATTGAGGTAATTGACGTACTGTTCGATGTCGTCGAGATAACTCTTGTCGAGCATCTTTTTCGCCTGGGTGATGCGGTCGATCACTTTATGGATGGTCTGTCGGGTCGGCGTGTCGGTGCCGAAGAGGGCGGTGGCTTCCTCCTCGTAAACCGAAAGAAAGACGTTGGAGTTTTTGATGGCGCCGTTGATCATCAGGTGACGCTCTACCTGGAGGATGTAGTCAGAGGTCTCCGCGTGCAGCGTTTTGAGCTCGGCCAGGACACCGGTGTAATGGGGCTGCTGGAGCAGGGGGTGGCGCAGCAGCGATTCGAGATTGGCGTGAAGCTGCTGACGGTCTTTCGCGATGGGGTCCTGGTTGTAATAGGCGAAAAGCGCGCTCTGCAAAACGCCGTAGGTGGTCCGTTCCTGACTGTTTTGTACCTGGTTGAAACCGGAAATCACCTCTTTGTAGGAGCGGCTGAAATCCCGTTCAACGGTGTAGTAGTAGTACAGAACGCCCAGTGCCACGGCGCCGCTGATGATGGAAAAGATGAAGAGTACAATCAGCCGCATGCTACTCCAGGATTTCCGGAAGGTCTCCGGTGAGACTCTTCAAAAAAGCAACCAGGCTGCGAACCTGTTCGTCGCTCGGTGTGAAACCGAGGTTGTGGTGACTCATGATCTTGACGGCTTTTTCCAGGCTCTCCGTCGACGCGTCGTGGAAGTAGGGGGCCGTCAACTCGATGTTGCGCAACGTCGGTACCTTGAAGACGTTTTTGAACAGATCGTCGTTAGTGGCGCTGTAGAGATCGGGGTAGCGTTCGTCATAGCGGTAGGGGTTGATGATGCCCATGCGCTGAAAGGAGTTGCCCCCGATGTTGATGCCGTTGTGGCAGGTGATGCAGCCGAGGGTTTTGAAGGTTTGGTACCCTTTAAGCTCCTCCTCGTTCAGTTCCAGTTCGCCGCGAAGGTAGCGGTCAAATCGGCTGTTGGGCGTCGTGAGCGCTTTTTCGAATTCGACGATGGTCTCCAAAATCATCCGGTAGGAGATGGGAAGTTCCGAGCCGTAGACGGAGGCGAACTGTTCCCGGTAGAAAGGGGTGTCGTTGATACGCCGCGTCACATCCTCGGGGGTCATACCGAGTTCCACGGGGTTGTGGATGGGCCCGGCCGCCTGTTCCAGCAGGTTTTCGGCGCGACCGTTCCAGAACTGTTTGAAGTTGTACCGGGCGTTGAGCACGGTCGGCGACTGGATGTTGCCCATCTGTTTTCCGACGCCTAAAGAGACGGGACGGCGGTCGGCACCGCCGAATTCGAAATCGTGGCAGCTGGCACAGGAGAGGGTCTGATCCTTCGAGAGGATGGGATCGAAGAAGAGGAGTTTCCCGAGTTCCGCTTTCTGGCGGTCGTAATCGGCCTCAACAGGGATGGGCCGTATGGGCTCGGTTGCGTGCAAGGCCGCAACATAGAGCAGTGTCGAAAGTAAAAAGACGCGTATGATACCGGACATGAATCCCTGTCTGCTGATGCAATTTGTTTCAAGCCCATTTTATTCTAAAATGCGGTGTGAAGTCAATCGCCCGGAGACAAATCGCGCCAACGCGGCGGTCAGCGGCTCAGAATCTCCGGTTTTTCTCCGGTCAGGGTCTCGAGAAATGCGACAATGGCCCGTACTTCCTCTTTGGGCAGTTCCATACCGAGGTTGTAATATCCCATCATGCGCACCGCTTCGGAGAGGGTCGAGGCGGATGCGTCGTGGAAGTAGGGGGCGGTCAGGGCGATGTTGCGCAGGGTCGGAACTTTGAAAACGTTTCGGAACTCCTGGCGGCCGTTGAGCGCATGAAGATCCGGGACCCCGTCATGATGCGGGTAGGGGTTGATGGTACCCATTTTCTGGTAGGAGTTGGCGCCGATGTTGACACCGTTGTGGCAGGTGATGCAACCGCGCTCCTTGAAACGGCGGTAGCCGTGCTCTTCCAGTTCCGAGAGGCCGGTTTCACCCCGAAGATAGCGGTCGAAACGGCTGTTGGGCGTCACCAGGGCTTTTTCGAACTCCACGATGGCGTCGATGACGTCGGGATAGCGGATCGGGCCGTTTCCGTAGAGTTTTGAAAAACGGTCCCGGTACTCCGGATTCGCATTGAGACGTTTGAGAATCTCGCTTTCGCTGATGTGCATCTCTTTGGGGTTGTGCATCGGTTCGACGGCCTGCTGGTGCAGGGTGCTGACCCGTCCGTTCCAGAACTGGCGGAAGTTGAACCGCGCGTTGAAGACCGTCGGGGACTGGACGTTGCCCGTCTGGCTCTCTACGCCCAGAGAGACTTTTCGGTTGTCGGCGCCGCCGTGGTCGAGATCATGGCAGCTGGCGCAGGCGACACTGTAATCCAGTGAGAGGACGGGATCGCTGAAGAGGATTTTCCCGAGAAATGCCTTGCCGTCGTCGTAGGTTGCTTTGACGGGCAGCGGTCTGATGGGTTCCGCCGCGTCAACGGCAGCGTTCTGAAAGAGAGCCAGGGTAAAAAGAAGGCGGGAGAGGCCGATCCGGGAATATGTGAACATTCGGATATTTTAGACACTCTTCGTGCATTGAGTCAATTAAAGCGGCACACGTGCGGGTGAAAAAAGTCGGGACCTGCTCTCTCCGGTAACACTCGGGTTTAAGATAAGTATCATCTATACCTGAGTAAACTGCAATGATTACTTGACTATCTTGGTTCCGCTGCTATAACATCGTCATTATAAAATCGATATCTGGAGTCTGATATGTCTCAAGTGTGTCCGTTGCTGTACCGTCAGATCGATGCCACGGCCGCACGGCTCGGCGCGTTGCCGGTCATGCTGCTCGTAGCGTGTTACCTGATGACGGAGCATGCCATATGGCTCTACCTTCTCGGGAGCGACTTCCTGCTGCGCCTCTATGTCGGCAGTGCCTGCGGTCCGGTCTATATCTCGGCCCTCTGGCTCAAAAAGCTGCTGCGGCTGCCGACACGGATGAGCGATGGCGGTCCGAAGCGGCTGGCGGCGTATATGGGATTGGCTCTGACGCTGTTGTTGCTGCTTGCGGATTATGCCGGGTTGCCGCTGCTCGGGCAGATCGCCGGCGGCATCTTCCTGGCCTGTGCCGGTCTGGAGCTATTATTCGATTACTGCATCGGATGCCGCATCTATGTCTGGATTAGAAAGATTCGTTTCGGAGGTGAATAATGGCGGGAATATCTTCCAAAGGGGTGTACGGCCTGGCGGCCATGCACGTGCTCTCCCACGCGGTTAACAACCGCACCATGCAGGTGAAGGAGATCGCCGCGATGACGCAGATCTCCCACAGCTACCTGGAACAACTGCTCTCACAGTTGCGCAAAAGCGGTCTGGTCACGAGCATTCGCGGTGCGTCCGGCGGTTACCGGCTGGCGCGTCCCGCCCACGAGATCGAGGTCATCGAGATTCTGGAAGCCCTTGAAGGCGCCCTCTGCCGCATCGAGGGCAACGTCGGGGCGAGCATCATTCTGGAGTATTTCTGGGCGGACATGCAGGAGCGGGTTAAAAAGCTCTTCTCCATGAAACTCTCCGAGCTGGACCGCTCCTACCAGCCGTACCACTACGAAATCTAAAAAGGGCTCAGGCCCTGCATTCGAGGTTCAGCCGTTTTTTCCGGCAGAGTTCGTGGACGTAGTCGCATGCCTTTTCAAGCGAATCGGGGTTGAGCCCGAAGTTGTGTGCCAGGGGGACGACGCTTTCGTAGCTGTTGAGCCCGTGAATGGTGATGCAGGTACGCGCCGCCTGCAGGAGCGCGACCATCTTTTGGTTGCGCGGGGCGCTTTGTGCATGCAGCGAGCCGCGGAAGAGTTCGACAAATTCCGGTTCGAAGTGCCATCTCTCGAAGAGTGCCGCCGCGAGGTCGTCGCCGCTGATGCCGAGAAGCCGGCGCTCCTCCTCAAGCAGGGCCAGGGGCTCCGTGGCTTCGAAACGGTGTGAAATGCCCCGCTTCTGCATCACGTAATTGGCGGCGAGCCGCCCCATCTCCAGGACGAACATGACACCGCTGAGTTTAACGAAGACACTGGGGTCGCCGTCGTGCTTGAGAATGTAAAAGAGAAACTCCTGCTGCATGCGCATGGTGGTGAGCCACTGCTGCAGAGTGATGCCGTAGGCTTCGAAGGCGTCGTCGGCATACTGCAGCATCGCCGTCTGCAGCGCCAGGCCATGAATCTTTGAGGTGCCAAAAAGCGTCAGGGCGTGCCGGATGGAGGTGATCTCCGACTGAAAGCCGTAAAAGGGCGCGTTGACGGCCCGGAGTATGTCGGCGAAAAGCATCGGGTCGTTCTCGATGGTCTGGGCGAAAGCGAGGATGTCGACTTCTTCGGCTTTGCAGAGCGAATTGAGTTGCTCGATCGACTCCCGCATCGGGGGAAAAGATTCCAGGGTGTCGAACAGCTTATGGTACATTTAGCAGGCTCCGTGAGTTATCGTGTGCCAATTATAGCAGGGTTGCGCGTGCATCACAAGCGGGGTGTGGCGATCTGACACTTTTCCGTGTCGAAAGCGCGTTTTGAAAGGGTGTATGGGGAGAAGGTTGTGGTATAGTAGAGACTTCTATTCGTGACATGTTGAAAGGAATCCGGGGTACGATGATAAGATGGTTGATGACAGGGTGCATGACGTTTGCATTGCTCTTTCCCGGGATGCTTTCCGCCCAGACCCCGCCCCCTGATGAGAAGGTGTCGCTGCAGCTGAAGTGGACTCACCTCTTCCAGTTCGCCGGGTTCTACATGGCCAAGGAGAAGGGGTACTACCGCGATGCGCACCTGGATGTCGAGTTCCGTGAGAAGTCACCGGGAATCAATATCGCCGAGGAGGTGCTGAACCGGCGGGCCACCTACGGCGTTTCAGACTCCGCCCTGATTCAGGAACGGATGCAGGGGCAGGAAGTCGTTGCCCTCAAAGCGATTTTCCAGCACTCTCCGCTCATTCTGCTCTCCCTGGAAAAGTCGGGGATCGCCACCCTGGACGACCTCAAGGGAAAACGGGTGATGATCGCCCCGGAAAGCAGCCAGAACGTTTCGGTGATGGCGATGCTCAAAAGTCACGGGCTTGCCATGAACGATTTCGAAGTCGTCCCGATGTCGTTCGATCTCAATGACCTGGTGAACGGAAACGTCGATGCCTATACCGCCTACCTGACGGATCAGCCTCTGACGCTCATGGAACGGGGTATCGGCTACAACGTGCTCAACCCGGCGGATTTCGGGTTCGACTTTTACGGCGACATCCTCTTCACCTCCGAAGTCGAGGTCCGGGAACATCCAGAACGCCTCAAGCGGTTCGTCGACGCGAGCATGAAGGGGTGGCGCTACGCCTTTGCGCACCTTGATGAGACCATCGACGTGCTCAAATCCCGCTACGTTCCCAAAGAGATGAGCCGCGCAAAGCTCCGGGCCGAAGCGGAAGCACTTCGGAAGATCTCGGGCGTCGACGAAGGGCGGTTCGGTCTGCTCGAGCGTACCAAAATCCGTGCCATCGCCAACACCTTCGCGGTGATGGGTCATGGCGTCAGTTCCATCAACCGGATCGATGGGCTGGTCTACGACCCCGATGCCTTCCATCTGAGCGACAGGGAGCAGGCGTTCGTGGCGGCGCACCCGCTTCTGCGCCTCTCCAACGAACCGGACTGGCCGCCCTATGATTTTGCCACGGACGGGCTTCCCGTCGGCTACTCCGTCGACCTGATGCAACTGCTGGCGGAGAAAATCGGATTCAAGACGGAGTTCGTCACCGGCGAATGGAGCCATCTTCTCGGGATGCTGGAGTCCAGAGAGCTCGATGCGGTGCACCTGATGTCAAAGACCGCCGCGCGTGAGACCAATACGCTCTTTACCGAACCCTACATTGTCTCCAAGCGGGTCATCGTCACCCAGAGTTCCGAGGAGAAAGTCCATACGCTTGCGGACCTTGCCGGGAAACGGGTGGCCATCGTCAACAACTGGGCGATTTACGACCATCTGCGGGAGGAAAATCCGCAGATCAATTTCATCGGTGTCGAGAATGCCGAGGGGATGATCGATGCCGTCGCCTACGGTGAAGCGGACGCTGCGGTGATGGATTACTCCGTGGCGGCCTACCTGATCAAAAAAGGGATGCGGGTCAACCTGAAAATCGCCGCCAAACTTTCCGCGCACGACGACAACATGCTCTACATCGGCGTTCGAAAAGACTGGCCGGAGCTGCAGGCGCTGCTTAACCGGGCGATGCGGCACGTCAGCGACGCAGAACGGCTCGCACTCAACGAAAAGTGGCTCTCCCCTCTCTCGAGTTCCGGTCCGAAACAGCTGCACCTCTCTCCGGCGGAGCAGCTCTACCTGCAGAACAAACAGATCATCCGGACCTGTATCGATCCGGACTGGATGCCTCTTGAGAAGCTTGAAAACGATCGCTATGTCGGGATGGGCAGCGAGTACGTGGACCTCTTCAGCGAGCGCATCGGCATTCCCTTGCAGATCGTGCCGACGAAGACCTGGGCCGAGTCCGTCCGGTACGCCAAGTCCCGCCGGTGCGACATGTACGTTTTCAGTATGGACACGCCCGAACGGCGTCTTTACATGAACATCACCAAACCCCTGATCGAACCGCCCCTGGTACTGGCCACGCGCATGGACGCCTGGTTCTACACCAGCCTGGCGGACCTCAAAGACGAGAAGATCGGCATCGTCGACGGGTACGCCATGGCCGAGGTGATCCGTGAACGCTATCCCCACATCAACTTCGTCTTCGTCGACTCCCTCGACGAAGGGCTGAAGCAGGTGGTCGACGGCGAGCTTTTCGGCTTCCTCGATGCTTTCCCTGTCCTGGGGTACGCCATCCAGAACCGTTACCTGGGCGAACTCAAGATCGCCGGACGTTTCGAGGAGACCTGGAACCTCGGCGTGGCGCTGCGCAACGACGAGCCGGAACTCTTCACGATCTTCGAGAAGGTCGTTGACTCCATCACCGACGATGAACGGCGCCAGATCGAAAACCGCTGGATCTCCGTCACCTATGAGCAGGGGTTCGACTACACCCGGCTCTGGCAGATCATCGCCCTCTTCAGTGTCGTCGTGATGATCATCCTCTACCGCAACCGGCAACTGCTGCTGCATCAGCATCAGCTCGACGAGAAGAACCGCCAGCTTGAAGAGCAGAAGGAACGGATGGACTTTATTGCCTATCATGATCCCCTGACGATGCTTCCCAATCGGACCAGCCTGCAGGACCGTCTCGAACACGCCATCAGCCTTGCCCGCCGAAACGAAGGGCGGCTTGCCCTGCTGTTCGTGGACCTGGACCGTTTCAAGATCGTCAACGATACCCTGGGGCACGATATCGGCGACGAAATGCTCAAGGAAGTCGCTCAGAGAATGCAGGCGGCCCTGCGTGAAACCGACACCCTCTCACGTATCGGGGGGGACGAGTTTACGGTCCTCATCGAATCTCTGCGCCACCCCAACGATGCGGCGTTCATTTCGGAAAAACTGCTGGCGGCCATCCGCCAGCCCATCAAAAGCGGCAACTACGAACTGGGTACGACGGCCAGCATCGGGATCTCCATCTATCCCGACGACGGGGAGGACACCGCCACCTTGCTGAAAAATGCCGACAGCGCGATGTATCTGGCCAAATCGATGGGCAAGGACAGCTACCGCTTCTATACCAAGAAGCTCTCCGACGACGTCCACCGCAGGATGCAGATCGAGCACGACCTGCGGCTCGCCATGGACAAGGGAGAACTCTCCCTTGTCTATCAGCCCCAGTATGACCTGACGACCCAGTGCGTCGTCGCGGCCGAAGCGCTGCTGCGCTGGGAGCATGAGAGCGACGGCAACATTCCGCCGGCGGAGTTCATTCCCGTGGCGGAGGAGAGCGGGCTCATCGTCCCCATCGGGGAGTGGGTCTTCGAAACGGCGTGCCGCGAATTCGTACGCTGGAAGTCGCTGGGGCTGCCGGTCGATGCGATCGCCGTCAACGTTTCAAGCGTTCAGTTCAACCATGAAGGGATCGTCGATACCTTCCGCAAGATTACCGAGTCGGTGGGGATCGATCCCCAGTGCGTCGAGATCGAGATTACCGAGGGGTACCTGATGGAACATACCCAGCAGAACCGTACCACCCTCGAAGAGCTGCGCGGCATCGGCTTCCGCATTTCCGTCGACGACTTCGGTACCGGCTACTCCTCAATGAGTTATCTGAAAATTCTGCCGCTCGATACCATCAAGATCGACAAGAGCTTCATTGATGACATTCCCCACGACAAGAATGACGTCGCCATATCCCGGGCCATCCTTGCTCTTGCGAAGAGCCTGGGCTATACGGTCGTCGCGGAGGGGATCGAATACTCAGAACAGGAGGATTTCCTCAAGGAGCACGGCTGCGATATCGGGCAGGGGTACCGCTTCAGCCGTCCTCTGGCTGCCGAAGACTTCGTCGAGTTTGTCCGGTGGCGGCAGGAGTGCCCTTCTTAGCGGTGCCGCTCAGAGCCCTTCGAGCATGACGTACCAGAGGCGGTCGACTTCGCGGTCGTCGAGAAAGAGGGTGGAGCCGTTCTCGAAGAGTTCCTGAAGCCCCTCGCGGTTGATGCTGAGGGTGTGGCTGCACTCCGGGTGGGCGGGCAGGTAGGCCCGGATGAGGGAGACTTCTCCCTCGACGGGTGCGTCGCAGAAAAAGCAGTGCAGGGTTTTGTGCAGCCGCCCCTCGTACTCCAGCAGCCGGACGTAACTCTCCACGGCGATCCGCTTCGGGTTCTGCAGGTGCCAGTGGTGCGCCGCGTGGTCGATGAGGGCGAAGTAGAAGGGGCCGGTCTCTTCGGCGTGGGTGAGATGGGGGTGGAAGAGGGCGATGAACTGCTGCCAGAGGCGCAGGCGCGACGAATCGGTGATCCAGGGGAAGCCGAGGTGGATGACATCGCGCAGCCGGGCGATGCTGCTTTTGAGGGAGCTTTCGGTTTCGAAGTCGATTTTAAACCCGAGGTTGATCGCCCCGTGACGCGCCCCGTAAAAACGGTAAAGGGTCTCTAAGTTTTGCTCCGATAAAATGGTTACTACGAGATCTTCGTCCCGGGCGCGGTTCATTCGAATGATGTAGCCCTGCATCGTCCTGCTTCTTATTTACTCATTTGCTTAATTCTACTCAAAAAACCTTGTGTATTAAATGAACTTTTAGAAGGTTGCAGATATAATATAAAACTTTTCGTCTCTAAATAAAGCAAAGTCCTTTAAAAAGAGATTAAATGTGTGAATTTTTATGAATTTTTTTTCGGAAAGGTGAACCTATGATGGAATACTCCGATCTGCTCCGGTCATCCCGGGACAACTGCGGCTTCGGTCTCATTGCCAACATTAAAAACCGTGCTTCCCACGAGAACCTCGAAAACGCCATCACCGCCCTTGAGCGCATGATGCACCGCGGGGCCGTGGCGGCCGACGGGAAAACCGGTGACGGCAGCGGCCTGCTGCTCTCCATGCCCCACGATTTCATGCGCGAAACGGCGCACGAGATGGGTGTGGAACTGCCTGAACAGTACGCGGTGGCGACGGTCTTTACGAAAGACCGTACCCAGCTTGACGCCATGGAACAGGTCTGCTGCGGCAACGACCTCAAAGTGGTTCTGCGCCGCGACGTTCCCGTCGATACCAACGCCCTGGGCGACCAGGCCCTCGCATCCCTTCCGGAGATCGTTCAGCTCTTCATTACACCGAATTCCATTATGGCGACCAAGCGTTTCGACGCGCTGCTCTACCTGAGCCGCAAAGAGAGCGAGCACCGCTTCGTCGCGGACGAGAACTTCTACATCGCCTCCATGTCCTCGCGGGTCATCTCCTACAAGGGTCTGGTGATGCCGACGCACATCAAGGAGTTCTACCCGGACCTGCAGAAAGAGAGCTTCAAAATCTCTTTCGCGCTCTTCCACCAGCGCTTCTCCACCAACACCCTGCCCAAGTGGCGCCTGGCCCAGCCTTTCCGCGCCGTGGCCCACAACGGCGAGATCAACTCCGTCGAGGCGAACCGTTTCAACGTCCGCGTTAAATCCGAGTCGATCAAGAGCGAGGTCTTTACCGACGAAGAGATCAAACGGCTGCTGCCCATCCTTCAACCCGGCGCTTCCGACAGCGCCAGCGCCGACAACTTCTTCGAATTCCTCGTCGTCAACGGCATGGACTTCTTCAAAGCGGCCCGCGCCGTCATCCCGGCCCCCTGGCAGAACGCTCCCCACATGGACCCGGAACTGCGCGCCTTCTACGAGTACCACTCCACGGTCTTCGAAGCGTGGGACGGCCCGGCGGCCTTCTCCCTGACCGACGGCCGCTACATCGGCTGTGTCCTCGACCGTAACGGCCTGCGTCCTTCCAAATACATCATCACCCACGACGACACCCTGCTGATCACCAGCGAGTACGGCGTCAACGATACGCCCGAAGAGGAGATCAAGGAGCGCGGCCGTCTGCAGTCGGGCCAGATGATCGGCCTGGACCTCAAATTCGGCAAGGTACTCAAGGACGAGGAGATCAACAACTACCTCAAGTCCTCCAACCAGTACATGAACTGGCTCAACGAACACATGGTCTACCTTCAAGAGCATGTCGACGAGCAGTACAACGCCCTCTCCGAGTACGAGACGGAGAACCTGGTCAAACGTCAGCGCTACTTCAACGTCACCCAGGAGGTGATCGAGCAGGTCGTCGAACCGATGATGAAAGACGGCAAGGAAGCGGTCGGTTCCATGGGCGACGACACCCCCATGGCGGCATTCAGCGACAAGCAGCGCAGCTTTACCGACTTCTTCAAACAGAAGTTCGCCCAGGTGACCAACCCGCCCATCGACCCCATCCGCGAAAAGGTGGTCATGAGCCTCAACACCGGCTTCGGCGAGGTGCACAACATTCTCGACGAGATCCCCTCCCACGCCCACCGGCTCAAGGCGATCTCCCCCATCATCACCTGCGAAAAACTGGAGATCCTGAAATCCTTCGGTGACAAGAAGTCCCCGCGTTTCCAGGCCTTCTACTACAACCAGAGCTTCTCCACGGCCTACACCGGCTCCCTCGGCACGGCCCTTGAAGCGCTGGCCGCATCGGTGGTCAAAGCGGTTCGCGAAGAGGGCGTGCGCATCGTCATTCTCGAAGACAGCGGTCTGAGCGAGAAGGATGCGGTGATCCCGATGGCGCTGGCGGTCGGTCGCGTCAACCGGGCGCTTCTGGAAGCCCAGGTGCGCCACCTCGCCTCCATCGTGGCGGCGACCGGCGAGGTCTTTGACTCTCACAGTGCGGCGGTGCTTCTGGCCTACGGCGCCAGCGCCGTCTACCCGAGCCTGCTCTTCGCGACCGTCGCGGCACGTCTGGAAGAGACCAGCGCCATCGACGTGACGGCTTCCGAAGCCCTCAAAGGGGTCCACCACGCCCTCAACGGCGGTCTGCTCAAGATCATGTCCAAGATGGGGATCGCGACCATCGCGTCCTACCGCAACTCCGGCCTCTTCGACATTCTCGGCCTCAGCCGCAAAATTGTCGAAGACTGTTTCAGCGACTCCCACGTCCTCGTTCCCGGCCTGGGCTACGACGATATCGACGAGCGGATCAAAAAGGTCCACAAAGAGGCGTTCCGCGAAGACGGTTTCAACCGCATCTTCCCACTAAAAATCGGCGGTTTCTACAAGTTCTACCACGGTCAGGAACACCACGACTTCGGTCCCGACGTCATTCAGGCGCTCCATGCGGCCGTGGCTTCCGGCGCCAAAGCGGATTTCGAAAAGTTCAAGAAGATCGTCAACGGCCGCGGCCAGAAGTTCATCCGCGACTTCTTCGATCTCAACTCCGACCGTGATGCCATCGACATCTCCGAAGTGGAACCCAAAGAGGCGATCTTCAAACGTTTCGTCTCCGCGGCGATGAGCCTCGGCTCCATCTCCCCCGAGGCCCACGAGTGTCTGGCGACGGCGATGAACACCCTCGGCGGCCAGTCCAACTCCGGTGAGGGCGGTGAAGACGCCGCCCGTTTCGGCACCATCAAAAACTCCAAGATCAAGCAGGTCGCTTCGGGCCGCTTCGGTGTCACCCCGGCCTACCTGCGCAGCGCCGAGGAGATCCAGATCAAGGTCGCCCAGGGCGCGAAACCGGGCGAGGGCGGTCAGCTGCCCGGCCACAAGGTTTCCGGCCTGATCGCGCGGCTGCGTCACACCGTGCCCGGCGTGACCCTCATCTCGCCGCCGCCGCACCACGACATCTACTCCATCGAGGACCTGGCACAGCTCATCTATGACATGAAACAGGTCAACCCGAAGGCGAAAGTCGCCGTCAAGCTGGTCTCCACCGCGGGCGTCGGCACCATCGCCGCGGGCGTTGCCAAGGCCTACGCCGACAAGATCATCATCTCCGGCGGCGACGGCGGTACCGGCGCGGCGCCGCTGACCTCCATCAAGTTCGCGGGCAATCCCTGGGAACTGGGCCTCTCCGAAGCGCATAACGCCCTCAAGGCGAACAACCTGCGCGAACTGGTCCACCTGCAGACCGACGGTGGCCTCAAGACCGGCCTCGACGTCGTCAAGGCGGCGATGCTGGGTGCGGAGAGCTTCGCATTCGGTACCGGCGCGCTGGCGATGATCGGCTGTAAGATGCTGCGGATCTGTCACGTCAACCGCTGTTCCGTGGGGATTGCGACCCAGAACGAAAAACTGCGCGAGGAGTACTTCAAAGGCTCCGTGCAGAACATCATCAACTACTTCACCTTCCTTGCCGAGGACATCCGCGCCATCCTGGCGCAGATGGGCTACCGCTCCCTGCAGGAGCTCGTCGGCCGAAGCGACCTTCTGAAAGTCGTCGATACCGAGTTTGCGAAGAAGTTCGATTTCGGCAACGTGCTGCACCGCGAAGCGGGCGTCGATACCTGCCAGGCGGAATCGAACGAGCCCTTCGATCCCAACGAGTTCGAGAAAGAGGTGCTCGAAGAGGCGATGAGCGCCATCAAACACCCCGAGCACCCGGTCCGCATCAAGCGCACCATCTGCAACCTGAACCGCAGTTTCGGCGCACGCATCAGCGGCGAGATCGCCCAGTACTACGGCGATGCCGGGCTGAGCGACGGGACCATCCGCATTCAGCTCAGCGGCGTGGCCGGACAAGCCTTCGGCGCCTTCCTCATCAACGGGGTCAACCTCGAACTCGACGGCGTGGCCAACGACTACATCGGCAAAGGGATGCACGGCGGCAAGATCGTCATCACCTCCCGCCACCAGGGCGAAGCCTTCAGCGCGGGCGGCAACACCTGTCTCTACGGTGCGACCGGCGGCAAGCTCTATATCAACGGTTCCGTCGGCGAGCGTTTCGCCGTGCGTAACTCCGGTGCCCTCGCCGTCGTGGAAGGGACCGGCGACAACGCCTGTGAGTACATGACCGGCGGGATCATCATCATTCTCGGCAAAACCGGCAACAACTTCGGCGCGGGGATGACCGGCGGGATCTCCTTTGTCTACGACAACGGGCACAACTTCATCGAGAACGTCAACCGCGAACTCGTCGAAGCGGTCCGCATCGACACTGACGAAGGGGATGAAGCGCGCCACTACCTCAAGCGTCTGCTCAAGGATTACGCGACCGAGACCGGCAGCGCCAAGGCTCAGGAGATCCTGGAGAACTTCCGTACGGAGATCCGGAACTTCTGGCTGGTACGTCCGAAAGATATGAAAAAACTGCCACTGAACCAGGAGAAAGGGGACTAAGATGAGAGAATTTCTTTTTAAAGGTCGTATCGATCCGAACAAACGCCTCGTCGTCGAGCGCGTCAAGGACTTCAAAGAGATCTACGAACCGTTCGACAACCACGGCGCGGCTTCCCAAAGCGAGCGCTGCATCCAGTGCGGCGACCCCTTCTGCCTCAACAAGTGCCCCCTGCACAACTACATCCCGCAGTGGCTCAAGGCGGTGGCGGAGAAGGACCTGGAGTTTGCCTTCAAGCTCTCCAACGAACCCTCTCCTTTCCCCGAAGTGATGGGGCGGGTCTGCCCCCACGACCGTCTCTGCGAAGGGGACTGTACCCTCAACGACGGCCACGGCGCCATCACCATCGGCGCGGTGGAGACCTTCATCAACGAAGAGGGGTTCCGCCAGGGCTTCAAACCCGACTTCCCCGGGATCGTTACGGACAAAAAAGTCGCCGTCATCGGTGCCGGTCCCGCAGGTCTCTCCGCGGCAACCTACCTGCTGCGCTCGGGTATCGCGGTGACCATGTACGACCGCAGCGACCGCGCCGGCGGCCTGCTGACCTACGGCATCCCCGGGTTCAAGCTTGACAAGAAAGTCATCGAGCGCCGGGTCAACCTCCTCAAAGAGGCGGGCCTGACCATGGTCCTGGAGACGGAAGTCGGCAAAGGGATCACCTTCGACGAGATCGCTTCGGGGCATGACGCGGTCTTCATCGGCATCGGCGCGACCAAGGGCAAAAAAGCGCGCATTGCCGGCGAACAGGCGGATAACGTTTACCTGGCCATGGAGTACCTCACCGCGATTCAGCGCAAAAACTTCGGCCTGAAGTACGACAAGAAGATGGATTTCAAAGACCTCGAAGTCGTCGTGATCGGCGGCGGCGACACCGCGATGGACTGTGTCCGTACCGCGAAGCGCGAAGGGGCCAAAAAGGTCACCTGTCTCTACCGCCGGGATGCCCTGAATATGCCCGGTTCCCGCAAAGAGTACAAAAACGCCATGGAAGAGGGGGTCGAGTTCGTCTTCCAGGCCTCACCCAAAGAGGTGGTCCTCGGCGACAACAACCGTGCCGTCTCGGTCGAGATGGTCAAGACGGTGATGGGTGCCAGGGACGAGAGCGGCCGTCAGCGCATGGAAGAGGTCAAGGGGAGCGAATACCGCGTCAAAGCGGATATCGTCATCATGGCACTCGGGTTCGATCCGGAAGCTCCCGCTTTCCTGGCGGAGAACGGTATCGAAACCAATGGCTGGGGCGGCATTCTCGTCGATGAGAAACATCAGACGACGACTCCCGGGGTTTACGCCGGCGGTGACTGTCAGCGGGGTGCGGACCTCGTGGTCACGGCGGTCTACGACGGCCGCGAGGCGGCCCGTTCCATCGTCGCCTCCCTGCTGGGCTGACCGGCTTTTTTCCGCCCCCGGCAACGACGTTTGCCGGAGATGGCGCTTCGAATGCGGCCACGCGCCGCATGTTTCCTCCCGTATCATCTCCTCCCGCTTTTTTGACGCCGTTTTCATGCGAAGTGTGCAGATGGGTGACACGTCCACAGTTTCCCGCAAGGCAGTTATCGTGGCCTGAAGCTCCCTGAAAAAGGTGCTTTCGTGCCGCTCCTCACGCATTTGAAATGCATTTTCGCCGCCGCCGGGAGCGGGGCGTCCCCTCCGGGCGTTATGCAAACTCTGAGGTTTTTTTCGCTACAATGCGACCCAATATGTACAGGTTGCGCCCGCAGTGTGCGAGGGGCGGGGCCTGGCCGGGATGAAGTTTCGATCCGCCGGACGGCTTCGCCCCGATCCACGCGATCTTTCTCTAGACGCAACGGCCGTTGGGCCTGGAGAACGATCCGATTTCCCAAGGGGTGATGATTGAACCTTTTTAACCTTTTTAGCAGCTCCAGCAAAGAACCGCAGCCGACAAAAGCCGAAGTCCCGGCCCACTGGATCAAATGTAACTCCTGCCAGTCGCTGATGTACTACAAAGAGGTCGAGAACCAGAACTACGTCTGTACCAAATGCGGCTTTCACATCCGCATCGGGGTGATCGAACGGATCAAGCTTCTGGCCGACGAGGGGACCTTCGTCGAATTCGACGGCGCGCTGCGCCCCGTCGACCCGCTCAGCTTCGTCGACAAGAAGAGCTACCTCAAGCGCATCGACGAGGGGATCGCAAAGACCGGCCGCACCTCCTCCGTCGTCAGCGGCGAGTGCACCATCGACGGAATGCCGACCCAGCTGGTCGTCTTCGACTTCGCCTTCATGGGCGGTTCCCTCGGTTCGGTCGAGGGGGAGAAGATCGTCCGCGCGGTCAAACGCGCCATCGAGAAGCGCCACGGCGTGGTCATCGTCAGCGCCAGCGGCGGTGCGCGGATGCAGGAGAGCACCTTCTCCCTGCTGCAGATGAGCAAAACCTCCGCGGCCCTGGCCCGTCTCGCCGAGGAGAAGCTTCCCTACATCTCCATCCTCACCGACCCCACCATGGGCGGGGTCAGCGCCTCTTTCGCCACCCTGGGCGACATCATCATCGCCGAACCGGGCGCCCTGATCGGTTTCGCCGGTCAGCGGGTCATCCAGCAGACCATCGGCGCGGATCTTCCCGAGGGATTCCAGCGCGCGGAGTTCCTGATGGAGAAAGGCTCCGTCGATATGGTCGTGCACCGCAACGAGATGAAATCCACCGTCGGAGACCTTCTCAAGCTCTTCCTGGGGCGTTGAGAAGCACTCGGAGATGAAACCCTTCAGACTCTACGCCCTTTGCGATCAGGCACTGCTTGATCGCAGCGGACACACCCTGGAGTCATTCGTCGCGCGCTGCCGTGACCGCGACGCCGAAATCATCCAGTATCGCAACAAGGGCGCCGACACTGAAACGGTGAAAAAGGCGCTCATTTCCCTGCGGAAGCTCTGGGACCGTTTTCTCATCGTCAATGACGCTCCCGAACTGACGCTGTTTTGTGACGGGGTCCACCTCGGGCAGGAGGACCTCGCCGCCATCGACCCCGATCCCCGTCGGGCGCTCGAACTCCTGAAAAAGCAGATCGGCAGCGACAAACTGGTCGGTCTCTCCACCCACAGCGCGGAGGAGATCGCCGTCGCCAACGGCCTCGATCTCAACTACATCGGGCTGGGGGCCTACCGCGACACGGGGACCAAGGCGGTTACGCAGATTCTCGGCGACCGGCTCGATCTCCTGGCCGCCGATTCCGTCCATCCGGTTGCCGCCATCGGGGGCCTTCGGTTTGATGACCGGTTCGAGCATGTGACCTACCACGTCATGGGAAGCGGGCTGCTGGCATGAAGATCGATCTGCTCAGCATCGCCAAGAGGGAACGCAGCACCTACGACCCCCTCTACAAGGAATTCGAAAAGATGATTTCCCGTTTTGCGAAGACGGAAGACGTCGAACTTTTCCCGAAGGATGTGGCTAAAGCGCACACGGTTTCTCCCGAAGCTTCACAGGCATCGTATACGAGAACTTTCGAACCCTATCTGAACCGCGGGTACGCCGTTGCACTCCATCCCGATGGCGAATTAATTGACAGTTTTGATTTTAGTAAGCTTTTAAGTGATAGAATATCGGTGCAATTTTTTATAGGCGGAGCTTATGGTTTCGAAGATGCCTTCCTGCGGCGCTGCGACCGTGTTATCAGTCTTGGCAGACTGACGATGAGTCACAAGATCGCCAAAGCGGTACTGCTTGAGCAGATCTACCGCGGGTTCAGCATTTTGAGCAACCACCCCTATCATAAATAAGGAGACTCCGTGAGAGAGAGTGAGTTGAAGTTCTTCGAAGAGACGCTTCGGGCCCGCAAGGAGCAGATCGAGCGTAACATTAACGGCGTGGAAGCGGAAATTGACCAGCTTCGCGGCCTGGAGCTGAACGACGAGGGCGATTACGCTTCCGTCAGCAATGACAACATGGTGGAAAACGCCATCGGCTGCCAGCAGGAGATGGAACTCGCCGAGATCCAGATCGCTCTGGAAAAGATCAAAAACGGCACCTACAACGTTTGTGAGATGTGCGAGGAACCCATCGGCATCCAGCGTCTGAAGGTGAAGCCGCATGCCAAATACTGCATCGACTGCCGGGAGATCGCCGAAAAGAACGGCAAGTAAATCACAAGGGAGAAGATATGTACATTAAACGCTATACGCTTTCGGCACTGATTTTTATGGTCGCCGTCGGGTGGTATGTCTACGCATTCGTAACGCAGGACATCCGCGGATTTGACTTTTTCGGCTTGCAACTGCCGGCCATGCCGATCGCACTCTGGGTAGTGGTACTCCTTTTCGTCTTCTACCTCGCCAGCGTGATGCACATCTCTTTTTACTACCTTCTGGGAAGCTTCAAGAAGCGCAAATACCAGAAAGACCATGAGAGCCTCGTCGAGGCGATCCGTGATGCCTTTCTGGGCAAAACCGGCCGCTACACCCAGTACAAAACCGACGCCTACGCCACCGTGGGCCGGGTGATCGACAACTGCAGCCTGACGCCTTCGTCCAACCTCGACGAGGTCGGGAACGAGAAGATCGACACGGCTCTGGGGCTGATGCGCGAAGTCGCCAACGGCAACATCGTCGAGCTGAAAAAACTGCAGCTCGACAAGGAGAACCCGCTGGTGGTTCAGAACAACCTGAACCGCATGGAACGGGGCAAGGCGACGCCGGAGGACATCCTCAGCCGCAGCGAGCGCTATGCGGACGCGGTCAACCGGGTCGCCTACGTCAAGCTGGTCGAGACGGCGCCGCTGTACGCCATCGAGAAGTACAAAGAGCACCTCTCCAAGGATGCCCTGCTGGTGATCGCATCGCGTATCAACGCCGAAGAGCATACCCTGGAGATCGCCACCGAATCGATGATCGCGCTGATGAGCGACGTGGCGCTGAATACCGCCGACTACCTGGAGCTCTCCGCGGCCCTGGCGGCGAACGCCCTGCCGGATCAGCGGATCAAGATCTTCGAGGCGCTCTCGCTCTCCAAAGAAGAGGCGACGGCGGCGTACCTCTACACGCTGTTCGACCTGGAGATGATCGCGCCCGCCGACGAAATTCTGGACAACTCCCAGCCCGACGAGTTCCTCAACTTCAAGGCCTACCGTGCACTCAAAGAGTGCAACAAGCACTTCAGCATCGACCTCTTTCTTCCCGAGCTCTGCCGCGGCTAGGCGGTCGGGCTCCGTACCCCGCCGATTAACGAACCCCGTATGAACCACCCGAAAATCTCTTTTGACACGCCGCTCTACGTACTCGCGCCCCTTGCCGGCTTTACGGACCTGCCGTTTCGCAGTGTCGTGAAAAAGTTCGGGGCAGATTTGACGGTCAGCGAGATGATCAGCTCCAATGCGCTCGCCTACGGTTCGCAAAAGACCCTCAAGATGCTGGAAAAATCGCCGCTGGAAGATCCCTATTCGGTCCAGATCTCGGCCAACGACCCCGACATCGCCCGGCGCGCGGTGGAAGTGCTGAACCAACAAGACGGGATCGACATCATCGATCTCAACTGCGGCTGTCCGGTTCCCAAGGTCTTCGGTCACGGGTCGGGTTCGGCGCTGCTGGGGGACCTGCCGCGGTTGACGGCAATCCTCCGGGCGATCCGCGAGACGTCCAACAAGCCGATGGCGACGGCGAAGATCCGCCTGGGGGTCAACGAGAAGAATCATGTGGAGATCGCCCTTGCCATCGAAGCCGCCGGGGTCGATTTCATCGCGGTCCACGGCCGGACTCGCGCCGGTAAATACAAGGCGCCCGTCGATTACGACGCCATTGCCGAGATCAAGGAAGCCGTCTCCATTCCCGTGATTGCCAACGGAGACATCGACAGCTACGAGAAGGCGCAGTGGGTGCTCGAACACACCCGGGCCGACGGAGTGATGATCGGCCGGGGAGCGGTGGGGAAACCGTGGATCTTTCACCAGCTCAAATCCGGCAGTGCCGAGGTTCCCCTGGAGATCCGGCACGCCATCGTCATGGAGCATTTCGACACGATGATCGAGTTCCACGGTCCCCGCGGCGTGCCGATGTTCCGCAAACATACCCACACCTATTCCAAAGGGTATGCCGCCGCCTCCGCCCTGCGCGACCGGGTCAACCGCATCGACGATCCCGGGGAGTATCGCAAGGTCATCGACGAGTTTTTTGCTACTTCCGCTTTCATCGGCTGAGCGGCCGATTCCCGGAATTTAGTGTGACGGAAGCGTCGGTGTCACGCCGAACAGCCAACTTTCCTTATGCTTCATTTATTTTAAATTCTTATAATTTTATAGCGACTTAAGATTACAACATGTAATATTTTTATCACAATTGTACGACGATAGATCGGCGCTCCCGGTCCGGCGTCACCGCATCTTTATTCGAAAGGGGTCCCGTGGATCGTAGAAATTTTTTGAAAGTGGCGGGCGCAACGGGCGCCCTTGCGGCGGTGAACCCTTCGCTGATCGACCATAAGCTTTTTGCCGCTACCGGCCTTTATAGCGCCTACGAGCGGGTGCAGCTTGTTGACGGCAAAGGGGCTCCGGTCACCCTGGGTTCGCTGAAAAAAGAGACGAACTACATCTTCAACTACCCCCACGTCTCCACGCCGGCGATGCTGATCGACCTCGAGGAGCCGACGGCGACCGATGTGGCACTCACCAGCGAAGACGGCGAGTCGTACGTCTGGAAAAGCGGCGTCGGGAAACAGCGCACCGTCGTTGCCTATTCGGCGATCTGCTCCCACCAGCTCTCCCATCCGACCCCTTCGGACAACTTCATCCAGTATATCCGCAAGAACAAGACGACCATGGCCTATGACAGCGGCGGGATCATCGTCTGCTCTTCCCACCTCTCCGCATTCGACCCCAAAGCGGGCGCCAAGCGCCTGGCGGGCCCGGCGACGCAGCCTTTGGCATCCATCGTCCTCGAAGTGGGCGAAGACGACACGCTCTGGGCCGTCGGGGTGTTGGGGCCGGACAAGTTTCACACCTACTTCAAATCCTACAAGCCCGAGTTCAAAGAGTGGTACGGGGGGTGGCGCAACGCGAAAAAGCTGGTCTCCGTCACCGCCAAAACCGTACCGATGACCGAATACAGCAAAGATATCATCCAGTACTGAAAGGGAGCCTATGAAATCGATGACTACACTACTGGCGACGGCGTTGATGGGTTTGGCCCTTCAGGCCGGAGAGCCGGACAAACAGGCACAGCTGGCGGTCGACATGCGCGCCATGTTGGCGGCACTTGAAACCATCCAGATGTCCGGTTTCTATAACGACAAGGAGGGGATGAAAGTCGGCGTCGAACGTCTCAAAGCGGGCCTGAAGTCCCTCCATTCCACCGATGCGAAGAGCTATCTTCCCGACGACAAGGCCTACGCCGACAAGTTCGCCGTCAAACGCGCCAGCATGATCGAGATGTATGCCGACGACATGGTCGAGTCGCTGTCGCGCGACAACATGGACGACGCCCTGGAGGACTACACCCAGATCCTCCGACAGTGCACTTCCTGCCATCTCCGCATCCGTCCCTACTGATACGTTTTTTCATGCATTCGTCACTTTTTTGAAGCCCTTCACGGGCTTTGGGCTCCCTTAAGCAGGGAGTTTAATTGTTTTGACACTCTTTTGCCAAAAGTGATTGTTTTGTACTATACTCCGCTTGTGCCTATCGATTAGAATATATGAAAAATAACGCAGGCGTTCCGGAAGTTGCCTATTTTACAGCACCGGGGCGCGTATCAGAAGTTGTATGTGATAGAAATACGGAATATCGATTGCAATCATTGGCCGGTCGGCGAATACATCGAGCAGGTACTGCTCGTCACGCCCAAAAGCGAAAAGCTTACGGCACAGTTTCTCCACTACCCGCAGACCAGTGAACTCATGATCTTCAACGTCACCATTGACGATGCGAAGCGGAGCCACTATTTTTGCGGCAAGACCCAATGCCAGAATATGTACAGCGTGCAGCTGGATCAACCACTGTGCATCGTGCAGTTCAAACCCTACGCGTGGTATGCCTTCGGCCGCCATACCGTGGAACGCTACCAGGGCAAAATGGTAAAGCTTCCCTGCAGTACCCGCTCCGGGGCGTTCGATGTTGAAGCGCTTCCGGACTATCTGCAGCAGCGGTTTCTGAGAGAGAAGTCCTACGAACCGGCCTACCGGATGATGCCGGAGATCGTCGGTTACATCGACACCCATCTCAATACGGTCAACGTCAATCAGTTGGGGCGGACGTTCCGGCTCTCCGAAGCGACGCTGCGGCGCTACTTCAAAAAGTTCATCGGACTCAACGTCAGTGATTATATCCGTTACCGAAAGGTGAGGGAGATGACGCTGCGCCTCTACCGGGGGGATTACAACGCGCTGGCGGTGCAGGAGTGCGGTTTTTACGACCAGTCCCACTTCATTCGGGAGTTCCGGCGCATCCATGACACGACGCCGACCCAGTTCATCGGGGAGCTGCGCCGGGTCTTCACGGAGGACTCGAACGCGGAACGGCTCTTTAACGCCTGTTATGTCAAACTTGGTGAGGAAACGGAAGAGCCGAAGTCCTAGAGATCGCCGCCGGAGGCTTTCTCTTTGTAGGACTGGAGGGGTTCGCGGGCGTGGTCGATCTGTAAGAAACGGTCGAGCTCCTCGTGTTTGTCCTGGAGCATCGTGTCGAAGTCGCTCTGAGTGACCGGTTTGCGGTCATGGAACTTTTCGAGCAGCATGTTGGTCGTCCCCAGCAGCACGAGGTAGCTCTCTTCGCCGTAGTCAAGCATGACGATGCGGTTTTTCGGATCGAGAGGTTTCTGGAAGCGGACGGAGACCCCGTCGCTCTTTTCGCCGTTCTTGGAGAAGAGCCACCCTTTGCCCCCCGAAGCGGCCGTGCGGGGCGTCGCCATGCGGCTTTTCACCCAGAGCAGTACAAAGATGCCCAGCAGCAGGATGACGACGACGATGATGTAGTTGCCGGTGAGGTCGTCGGCGGGTTTGGTCGGCAGGGAAGCGACGGGGGAGGGCGCCGCCTCCGCGGGCTCCGTTGTCGCGGCGGCAGGCGCCGGTTTGGTGAAGCGCAGCCGCAGGCCGAAGGCGTCGGAGGTTTTCGACGCGAGCATTTCGACGGATTCGGGAACCGTCGCGATGATCTGCGTTTCGCTGCCGATGGGAGTGAGCGTCAGCTTTCCGAGGTAGGGGGAACCAACTTCTTTGACCTTGGGCGACTCGATGGAGGCGTCCTCGAGCTTGACCACGATGCGGCTTCCCATGCGGCTCTGGCGGAGGGCGCCCTCGTAGGGGGTGTCGAAAGAGAGCATGATGTCGACCCGGTCGCTTCGGTCGTAGACGTTGTAGCTCAGGATCTTTGCTCCCAGAAGCAGGGAAGGGAGCAGGGCAAGGAGGAGCAGCCGTCTCATAGGCGCTCTTTGGAGAGGTAGTAGAGTACGGCGCTGGAGTCAAGCACCTCGTTGATCCGGATGGCGAGGTTCTTTTCGTAGACCATCACCTCGCCTTTGCCGATGATGCGGCCGTTGACGTAGGACTCGACGCTCTCCCCCGCGGGTTTGTTCAGGTCGATGACCGACCCCTTTTCGAGTTTTAGAATCTCCGCGATGGTGAGTTCGGTCTGGCCCAGGTCGGAGACGAACTCCACCTCCATGTCCATCAACCCCTCGTAGTCCATCCAGTGGAGTTCGTTGGGCTGGGGAACGCCCATCTCCTCGTACGCTTTGTCCGTTAGTGTCTCTTTGGCCATATATTACTGTTCCTTGATGCCCAGGATCATCTGTCTGCCATCGACGCTGACCGTCTTGAGCTGGTCGCACTCCAGGTCGAACCGGTCGTATTTGACGTAGTTCGGCGTCCGGATGGAGAAGGCGACGGGGCCCAGCTCCTCCGCCAGTACCTTGGCGCTGCCGACGATCAGGTTGGCGGTCTCGAGTACCATGTCCGTCATCGTCTCCTCATCCTCGGCGGGCTCACCCAGGAAGGTTTCGGTGATCATCGCCACCATGGCGTCGTCACAGGCGACGTAGATCCTGTGGGAACGTTCCCTGGCGGCGTCTATGTCGATGGAAGCAATAAGCGTTCTCATTTCTGCGCCCCCTTCGGCGACCTCGAAGGGCAGCCTGATCTGATGCTGGAAAAAGTTCTCCGCCGCCTGGACGATGATGTCGAACATGAAGACTCCTGGATACCTGACACAATAGTGGCTCATTATACGCAAAGATTCGTTTGGGTTTTCTTAGCCGCCGCCTGCGGGGCGCAAAGCCGTTTCGGGGAGCTTTGGTATCGCCGCCGAACGGGACGTCATAGCTCGGTGAAAGCAATCCTTCTGTATAATCCCGTCCCATACCACTGCATGGGGGCGCGACGGCATGATCTTCGAACTGGCACTTCTCGGCGTCGTTGTCGGTGTCCTGTCGGGCTTCTTCGGCATCGGCGGCGGAACGATTCTCGTGCCGGCCCTGCTGCTCATCGGTTACGACATCAAGGCGGCCATCGTCATCTCCGTGGTCCAGATGGTCTTCTCCTCCATCTACGGCAGCTACCTGAACAGCCGCCGCGGCACCCTTGACGTCCGGATGGTGGCCACCATCGGGGCGGGGGGATTCGTCGGCGCCCAGGCGAGCCCCTACATCGTGGCGGGGGTCGACGCGATCGTCCTCGAAGGGCTCTTCCTGGCCTTCGTGCTCTTCGCGCTGGTGCGCCTCTACATGAAAGTCGAGGCGGGCACCGAACCCCGCAGCGCCCACCCGGCGCTGCTGTTCGGCATCGGCGTCGTCATCGGCATCTTCGCCATCACCATCGGGGTGGGGGGATCGCTGATCCTGGTGCCGGTACTGGCGGGATTTTTCCACGTACCGATCAAGAAGGCGATCTCCGCCGGGCTCTTTTTCGTCGTCTTCTCGTCGATTTCGGGGCTGATCGGCTTTACCCTCTCGGGACACGTCGACTGGACCCGGGGGCTCATCGTCGGCATCGCCTCCATGGTGGGGGTCGCCGCGGGCATCTGGCTCAAGCACGAAAGCAGCGATCGGCTTCAGAGGCGGCTGATCGTGCTCTTTTACCTTATTATCGCCCTCTACCTAACTTACAGACTGGTGACGCATCATGGATAACAACATAACCATTACCGGGGCCCGGGAACACAACCTCAAAAACATTTCGCTGACGGTTCCCAAGAACAAGCTGATCGTCTGCACCGGCATCAGCGGCAGCGGCAAGTCGACCCTTGCCTTCGACACCCTCTACGCCGAGGGGCAGCGCCGCTACATCGAATCCCTCTCCTCCTACGCCCGGCAGTTTCTCGACCGCATCGGCAAGCCGGACGTGGACAAAATCGAGGGACTCACCCCGGCCATCGCCATCGATCAGAAGACCACCTCGAAAAACCCCCGCTCCACCGTCGGTACCATCACCGAGATCTACGACTACCTGCGGCTGCTCTACGCCCGTATCGGGGTGCAGCACTGCCACCTTTGCGGCAAGGAGATCTCCCAGATGAGCGCCAGCGACATCATCGAACAGGTCGCCAAGATGCCCGAGGGTTCCAAGGTGGCGGTCCTCGCTCCGCTGGTCCGGGAGAAGAAGGGGAGTTTCAACGACATGATCGACTCCCTGCGCCACAAAGGGTACGTCCGGGCCATGATCGACGGGGTGATGGTGCGCCTCGACGAGGAGATCGAACTCTCCAAGACGAAGAAACACACCATCAAGGTCGTCATCGACCGCATCGTCATCAAGCCGGAGAACAAGGAGCGCATCGCCCAGGATGTGGAGAAGGCGCTCAAAGAGAGCTACGGCGAGGTGGAACTCGAAGTGATGAACCACGAGGAGGTGGGCCTGGCGGAGAAGATCATCCACTTCAGCGAGCACAACGCCTGTTTCGACTGTAAAGTGAGTTTCGAACCCCTCGAACCCCTCTCCTTCTCCTTCAACTCTCCCAAGGGCGCCTGCAGCGAGTGCGACGGCCTGGGAATCCGCTACGCCCTCGACCACGATAAGGTGATCGACGGCGACCTCCCCATCGAGAAGGGAGCGGTCAAGATCGTCTACGGCTTCAACAAGGGGTACTACTTCACCTTCCTCAAGGCGTTCTGCGCCGCCAACGACATCGACATCACCGTCCCCTTCAGCGAGCTCGAAGAGCATCAGAAGAAGGCGATCCTGCACGGCTCCATCGACGAGGTGACCTTCCACTGGAAAAACCACCCCATCAAACGGATCTGGCCCGGGGTGATCCGGGTCGCCTACGACATGTTCAAGGATGAGAAGGATCTTGCCGACTACATGAGCGAAAAGGTCTGCAGCGTCTGCGGCGGCCACCGCCTCAAACGGGAGAGCCTCGCCGTCGACGTCGCCGGGAAGAAGATCTCCGAGGTGATCGACCTCCCCATCGACCGCAGCTACAAGTGGTTCGCGGAGGCGGAGACCTTCGGCTATCTGAACGACCAGCAGAACATGATCGCCCAGCCCATCCTCAACGAGATCAAGGAGCGCCTCTTCTTCCTCTACGACGTCGGCCTGGGCTACCTCTCCCTCAGCCGCGACGCCCGCACCATCAGCGGGGGCGAGGCGCAGCGCATCCGCATCGCCTCGCAGATAGGCAGCGGCCTGACGGGGGTGATGTACGTCCTCGACGAACCGAGCATCGGCCTGCATGAACGTGACACTCTCAAGCTCATCCGCACCCTGCGCTCCCTGCAGGAGAAGGGCAACACCGTCATCGTCGTCGAACACGACAAGGAGACCATCGAGCATGCCGACTTCATCATCGACATCGGTCCCGGGGCGGGGCAGTACGGCGGGGAAGTCGTCTTCGCCGGCACCCTGGCGCAGCTCAAGAAGTCCAAGACCCTGACCGCCGACTACCTGAGCGGCCGCAAGAAAATCGAGTACTTCCACCGCCGCCCCCAGGAGGCGTGGATCGAGGTGAAGAACGTCACCCTCAACAACATTCAGAAGCTCGACGTCTCCATCCCCCTCAACAACCTCGTCTGCGTCACCGGGGTGAGCGGCAGCGGTAAGAGTTCGCTGGTGCTGCAGACCCTGCTGCCCACGGCGCGGGAGCTGCTCAATCACGCCCGCAAGGTGAACAAGGTCGCCGGGGTCGAGATCAACGGTCTGGAACAGCTCGACAAGGTGATCTACCTCGACCAGAGCCCCATCGGCCGCACCCCGCGCTCCAACCCGGCGACCTACACCGGGGTGATGGACGAGATCCGGAACCTCTTTGCCAAGACCAAAGAGTCTCAGATTCGCGGCTATACCGCGTCGCGCTTCAGCTTCAACGTCAAGGGCGGCCGCTGCGAAAAGTGCCAGGGGGAAGGGGAGATCAAGATCGAGATGCACTTCCTCCCCGACATCATGGTCAAGTGCGACACCTGCCAGGGAACCCGCTACAACCAGCAGTCCCTTGAGGTGGAGTACAAGGGGAAAAACATCGCCCAGGTGCTCGCCATGAGCGTCGGCGAGGCGTTGGAGTTTTTCAAGGCGATTCCGAAGATCAAAACGATCCTGCAGACCCTCAACGACGTCGGCCTGGGGTACATCACCCTCGGCCAGAACGCCGTGACCCTCTCCGGCGGCGAGGCGCAGCGCATCAAGCTGGCGAAGGAGCTCAGTCGCCGGGATACGGGCCAGACCCTCTACATCCTCGACGAACCGACCACGGGGCTGCATTTCGACGACGTCAACCGTCTCACCCGGGTGCTGCACCACTTTGTCGAACTGGGGAACACGGTGCTGGTCATCGAACACAACCTCGACATGGTCAAAAATGCCGACTACATCATCGACATGGGCCCCGAAGGGGGCTCCGGAGGCGGTGAGATCATCGCCGTCGGCTCCCCGGAGACGGTCGCCGCGGCCCACACGGAGACGGGGAGCCATACCGGCCGTTTCCTGCAGGCGGAGCTGGCGCGTCACGAAGCGTAAGGCGAAGAAAGGGGCGGGTTTTCCGGCGGACTATTGACCGATTGTGCCTCACCGGGTATAATAGTGCCCACCTATCTGTGTTGTAAGGGTAAAGAGTAATGAAAAACTCCATCGTCGACAGTATCAAAGCGCTTCCGCCCCTGCCGCGGACTCTCATAGACATGCAGCGTGTCTGTGCGGACCCGGAAGCCTCCATTGCCGATCTCACCAAAACCATCGAACACGACCCGATGATCGTCGCCAACCTGCTCAAAGCCGCCAACTCGCCGCTGTACATGTTCGGCCGCGAGATCAAGAACGTCGCTCAGGCGGTGTCGCTCTTCGGCATGAGCATGACCCGTTCGATCGCGCTGGGCAACTCGGTGCGCAAACTGCTGAACGTCGATATGGAACCCTACGGCATCACCTCCGAACGCTTTGCGGAGATCTCCTCCCTGCAGGCGGCGCTCATTCACAACTGGTACGTCAAAATCGACCGCCAGAAAGCGGAGAAGCTCTTCCTCGCCGCCTTCTTGCAGGAGACGGGCAAGATCCTCATCGCCAGCGACATCATCCAAGAAGACCTTACCTACAACTTCAAGTCCGACATCGAAGTGACCAACAATATCGCCCAGGTGGAGTTCTCCTACGTCGAGGACACCACCGCGACGGTCACCGCGGCGATCTTCGAACACTGGAAATTCGACGCCGAGTTCGTCGAGATGATCCGCTTCTCCGACAACTACCTCAAGGCTCCCGACGAGACCCGGGAGTTCGCGACGGCGCTCAACATCGTCAAGACGATTCTGCCCATCAACGCCCCCTTCGGCGAGCACTCCATCAACATGGGTCTGAAAAAAGCCCACGACGCCGGTTACAACCATGAACTTCTCGAGGATATCGTCGACGAAATGCTGGACAAAAACCTGATTTAGCGGGTTGCATATGTCTAAAACCATTACCGTCATCGACACCTTCGGATTCTTTTTCCGAAGCTTCTACGCCCTTCCTCCGCTGACCAACAAAAACGGCTTTCCCACCGGCCTGCTGACCGGGTTCGTCAACTTCATCGCCTCGTTGCAGAAAGAGCATGCCAGCGACTACATCGTCTTCGCCCTCGACAGCAAGGGGCCGAGCTTCCGCTGCGAGATCGACCCCCAGTACAAGGCGCACCGTCCCGCGCCGCCCGAAGAGCTGCAAAAACAGCTGCCCGTCGCCATCGAGTGGATCGAGAAGATGGGGTTCCAAACCCTCGCGCAGGTCGGTTACGAAGCCGACGACATGATCGCCTCGGTGGCGAAAGCGGCGGTGAAGCAGGGACTCAAAGTACGCATCGTCTCCCACGACAAGGACCTCTACCAGCTCATCGACGACGACAACGTCGTCGTGGTCGACGCGAAGCTGAGCAAGGAGATCAACGAGGAGGCCTGCGTCGAGAAGTACGGCATCCATCCGCGCCAGTTCGTCGACTACCAGGCGCTGCTCGGCGACAGCGCCGACAACGTCCCCGGGGTCAAAGGGATCGGCAAGGTGACGGCGGAGAAACTGCTGACGCAGTTCGAGACCCTGCAAAACGTCTACGACAACATCGACAGCGTCACCCCCGCCGGGGTTCAGAACAAACTCAAAAGCCACGAAGCGGACGCCTGGCGTTCCCGGGAGCTGGTCACCCTGCGCGACGACCTCTTCGAGAGCTTTGATTTCGCCCCCTATGTCATGAGTTACGAAAACCCCTTCGTCGCCATTTACGATGAACTGGTCGAGTACGAGATGAACGGCATCCTGCGGACCCTGCACGCCAAAAAACTGGTGGACCCGGCCCGCGCGGAAGCCGCGGCGGCGAAGGCCCCCGAACCGGAGGCGGCACCCGCCGTACCGGCTGCCGCCTGCAAGGCGACGCTGATCACCGACGAAGCGGAACTTTCCCGCATCGTCGGCGCCTTCGCACCCGACCAGATCGTCGCCTTCGACACGGAGACGACGGGGCTGGAACGGGGCAGCGACACCCTGGTGGGGTTCAGCTTCAGCATTGACGGCGAAGAGGGATACTACGTTCCCGTCGCCCACAGCTACCTGGGGGTGCCCGAGCAGGTCGGCAAGGCGGCGGCCGCGGCGGCCATCGAAAAGATCTTCCAAAGCCGCGTGGTCGGCCACAACATCAAGTTTGACCTCCATTTCGCCACCGACTACCTCGGCTGCGACCGGCTCCCGGTCTTTGCCGACACCATGATTTTGGCGTGGCTGGTCAATCCCGAAAGCGGCCTCTCCCTGGACAAGCTGGCGGCCTCGATGCTGCAGCACACCATGATCAGCTTCAAAGATACCGTCAAGAAGGGGGAGACCTTCGCGTCGGTGCCGCTGGAAGAGGCGTGCGACTACGCCGCGGAGGACGCCCTCATCACCTTCCGCCTCTACGAAATCCTCTGCGACCGCCTCAAAGCCCAGGGGGCGCAACATCTTCTCGACGAGGCGCGGGAGGTGGAGTTCCCCTTCATCAACACGCTGCTGGGAATGGAGAAAGCGGGCATCACCGTCGACCCTGCCTACCTGGAAGCCTTCTCCGTCGAAGCGCAGGAAGGGCTTTCCCGCCTGACGGCGGAGATCTACGAAGCCTCCGGGACGGAGTTCAACATCAACTCCACCAAGCAGCTCGGCGCCGTGCTTTTCGAGACCCTGGGGCTCCCCCCGGCGAAGAAGACGAAGACCGGCTACAGCACCGACGAGAAGGTACTCAGCGGTCTGGCCGACGCCCATCCGGTCGTGCCGTTGATCCTGCAGTACCGCGAACTGCACAAGCTCTACTCCACCTACATCGACCCGCTGCTCACCCTCGCCAAGGGGACTCCGGACCGCCGGGTCCACACCTCCTTCGTGCAGACGGGGACGGCGACGGGACGGCTGAGTTCGAAGAACCCCAACCTGCAGAACATTCCCACCCGTACGGAGATGGGGGTGCGTATCCGTGAAGCCTTCGTCGCCCCGGAAGGGAAGGTGCTTATCGGCATCGACTACTCCCAGATCGAACTGCGGCTGCTGGCGCACTTCAGCAAGGACCCGGTACTGGTCGAAGCCTTCCGCGATGGCAAGGACATCCACCGCCAGACGGCGGTGGCGCTTTTCGGCGAGGAGTTGGCGGACGCCAAGCGCCCGGTAGCCAAGACCGTAAACTTCGGCCTGCTCTACGGCATGGGGCAGAAGAAGCTCTCCGACACCCTGGGGATCTCCACCAAAGAGGCGCGGGAGATCATCGACCGCTATTTCGAGACCTTCCCGACGGTGAAGGAGTATTTCCGAGCCATCGTGGAGCGTTCCAAAAGCGAAGGGTACGTCGAGACCCTGCTGGGCCGCCGCCGCTACTTCGATCATGCGAACGCGACGCCGATGCTCAAGGCCGCTTTCGAGCGGGAGTCGGTCAACACCGTCTTCCAGGGGAGCGCGGCGGATCTCATCAAGATTTCCATGAACAGCATCGACGCGCTGATTCGCGAGGAGAAGCTCCCGGCGACGATGCTGCTGCAGATCCACGACGAACTCATTTTCGAAGCCGACGCCGCGGATGCGGAAGCGCTCGGCGAACGGTTCCGCTCCGTGATGGAGGAGGCGATGGCCCTGGAAATTCCGCTGAAGGCCTCCATGAATATCGGGCCGCACTGGGGGGCGCTGAAGTAGCTTCCGGGTTACCTCTGCGTTTACCGTCAGTTATTACAATTACTTTTCTTTTTTCGAGACAAAGGCAGATTTTATGAAACAGCTCCTCTCCGTGCTGGGGTCGATGAAGACCATGGCCGTACTGATGTTGATCTTCGCCGTCGCTTCTGGCGTCGCGACGTTCATTGAAAACGATTTCGGCACGACGACGGCCAAAGCCGAAGTTTACAACGCCCTCTGGTTCGAGGTGCTGCTTCTTGTCCTCTCCGCGAATCTTCTCTACAACATCTTCCGCTTCCGGATGTTCCAGCGCAAAAAGGCGCTCGTTCTGCTCTTCCACGTCTCTTTCCTGGTGATCGCCGTCGGTGCGGCGGTGACCCGTTTCGTCGGCTACGAGGGGATGATGCACATCCGCGAGGGGGGCGTCTCCGGCACCATCAGCAGCAGCGACAGTTACATCGCCGTAAAGGCGGAGTCCGATGGCGCCACGGCGCAGACGGAGGAAGCGGTGCTGCTCTCCCAGCTCTCCGACAACCGCCGCAGCTACCGCCTCGAGGTCGGCGGCAAGAGCGTGACGGTTAACCTGGAAGCCTACCTTCCCAATGCGACCTACGAGTACGTGATGGCTCCCGAAGGCGAACCGGTGGCGCGGATGATGGTTTCCGATGGCGGCGGCGCGGAGCGCATCGACTTGGCCGAAGGGGAGTTCTTCGAAGGCGACGACGCCGTTCTGGACTTCGGGTCGGGAAAAACGTTTGAGAAGCCGGTCATCCGCTTCTTCGCCGAGGGCGATACGCTTTACATCTCCCACCCCATGGCGCTGACGACGCTCAACATGGACGACCGCACCGGGGGATCGCTCGAACCCTCCGAAAAAGAGGCACTGGTGACCCGTCGGCTCCATACGGCGGGAACGACCAACTTTGTACTGCGGGAGTTCCTCCCCAAAGCGCTCAAAACCCTGGTCTCCGTTCCGGCGCAGCCGAAGATGCAGCGCTTCCCCGACGCGCTGAAGTTCGAGCTGCTCAGCGGCGGCGAACGGAGCGAGGCGGTCGTCTTCGGTTCCAACGGACGGGTGATGGAACCGGTTTCGGCGGAGGTGAACGGCGTTGCGGTGACCCTGGGCTACGGCGCCAAGAGCATTCCGCTTCCCTTCGCCATCAAACTGGTCGACTTCCAGCTTGAACGCTACCCCGGTTCCATGTCCCCCGCCTCCTACGCCAGCGAGGTGGTGCTCCTCGACGAGGCGGAGGGGGTCAACCGCCCCTTCCGCATCTACATGAACCACGTTCTCGACTACAAGGGGTACCGCTTCTTCCAGTCCTCCTACGACATGGACGAGCAGGGGACCATCCTCTCGGTCAACCACGATCCGGGAACCCCCGTCACCTACATCGGCTACCTGATGCTCGCCATCGGCATGTTCGCCTCGCTCTTCATGCCCAACGGCCGCTTCCGCGAGCTGATGAAGAAGGCCCGCGACGCGGCCGCCGCCAAGGAGGCGCTGGCGGGCTTCGCCGTCGTCGCGCTGCTTCTGGGCAGCGGCGGCGCCCTCAAGGCGGAAGAGCCCCATCCCCTCATCAAAGCGGTGACTTCCATCGACAAGGCTCATGCCGACGCTTTCGCCCGCCTCATCGTCCAGGACAGCGGCGGCCGGATGAAGCCCATCGACACCCTGAGCATGCAGATCGTCAACAAGGTCAACCGCTCCTCGGGCATCCTGGGGCTGACCCCCAACCAGATCGTGCTGGGGATGATGGTGCGTCCCGACGCCTGGAGGGAGATCAAGTTCATCCGCACCTCCCACAAAGAGGTCAACAAGATCATCGGGGTCGACGAAAACGCCAAGACGGCGGCGTTCTCCGAGTTTTTCGACGTGGCGGGGCAGACCGCCGGCTACAAGCTGGCATCCTACGTCGACGAGGCGAACCGCAAGGCGCCCAAGGACCGCAACAAGTTCGACAAGGCGGTGCTGCAGGTGGACGAACGGGTCAACGTCGTCTACATGGTCTTTACCGGCGAGCTGCTGCGTCTGTGGCCGAAGGAGGGGGACGCGAACAACAAGTGGTACGCGACCGTCGAGGCGTTGCAGACCTTCCCGCCCCACCAGGGCGAAGCGATCCGGGAGCTGGCGTTGCACTACTTCACCGCCATCGACCGGGGGCTGAGCGAGAACGACTGGCGCGACGCCGACGAGGCGCTGGGCCTCATCGCGGCCTTCCAGAAGGAGAAGGGCGCGGCGGTCTACGTCTCCGAAGGGAAGGCGGGGGCCGAGATCTGGTACAACCACGCCAACATCTTCGAGCGCCTCTGGCCGCTTTACTTCGTCGTCGGCTTCATTTTGCTCATCCTCTCCTTCGTGAAGATCGTCAAACCGAAGTTCAAGCTGGAGTTCTTCTCCAAAACGGCCTTCTGGCTGCTGGTGCTCTTCCTCGCGGCCCATACCGTCGGGCTGGGGCTGCGCTGGTACATCTCCGGGCACGCCCCCTGGTCGGACGGTTACGAGTCGATGATCTACATCGCGTGGGCGACGGTGCTGGCGGGTTTCATCTTCTCGAAGAACTCCCCCATCACCCTGGCGGCGACGGGCATCCTCACCGGGCTCATCCTCTTCGTCGCCCACCTGAACTGGATGGACCCGCAGGTGACCAACCTGGTACCGGTTCTGCAGTCCTACTGGCTCAGCATCCACGTCTCCATGATTACCGCGAGCTACGGCTTCCTGGGACTGGGGGCGCTGCTGGGCTTCATCTCCCTGATCCTCTTCATCATGAAGAGTCCGGAGAACGAGAAGCGCATCTCCCTCGCCATCCGCGAGCTCAACGCCATCAACGAGATGGGGCTGATGATCGGTCTGGCGCTGCTGACGGTGGGGAACTTCCTCGGCGGGGTCTGGGCCAACGAGAGCTGGGGCCGCTACTGGGGCTGGGACCCCAAGGAGACCTGGGCGCTGGTGACCATCCTGGTCTACGCGGTGGTGGTCCACATGCGCTTTATGAAAAAGCTCTACTCCCCCTACGCCTACAGCGTGGTCTCCCTACTGGCCTTCACGTCGGTGCTGATGACCTACTTCGGGGTCAACTACTACCTGGCGGGGATGCACTCCTACGCCAAGGGCGATCCGGTGCCCATCCCCGGTTTCGTCCCGCTGACCTACGCCATCGTCTTCCTTATCATCGCGCTGGCGTTCCCCAAGCGCCACCTCGCCCGTTAGATGGACGTCGGCGCCCTTAACGCCCTCTTCGCCATCCCCGGACATCTCTTCTTCGAAACGGGGGAAGGCGGCCTGACCCGCGCGGTCGTCGACAACCCCTTTGCCCGCTGCGAGATCTTCCTCCAGGGGGCGCATATCACCTCGTTTCACCCCCATGACGCCGATGAACTGCTCTGGATGAGCCGCAGCGCCCGGTTCGAACCGGGCCGGGCGATCCGCGGCGGGGTACCGCTGTGCTGGCCCTGGTTCGGGCCGCATCCCGATGATGCCGCTCTGCCCCAGCACGGCTTCGCCCGCACCGCCGCCTGGACGCTGTTCGGCACCACGATCAACGGCCGGGGGGAGACGGTGCTGCGTTTCGGTCTGCAAGACGGCGACGCGAGCCGGAAGCTCTTTCCCCACGCCTTTACCCTGGAGTACGCCGTGACGGTGGGCCGGGCTCTGAACATGGAGCTGACGACCCGCAACGACGGGGAGACGCCTTTGGTTCTGACCCAGGCGCTGCACACCTACCTGCGCGTCGGCGATATCGGCGCGGTCGGCATCGAAGGGCTGGAGGGGAAACGGTACGCGGACAAGCTCGAAGAAGGTGCGATGAAGCGGCAGGAGGGCAGGGTGATGATCGCCTCGGAGGTCGACCGGGTCTACGAAGACGCCGACCCCTCATGCCGTCTCGTAGACGGCGAACGGACGCTGGAGGTCTTCAAATCCGGCAGCGGCAGCACCGTGGTCTGGAACCCGTGGCGGGACAAGGCGGCCGCCATGACGGATTTCGACGACGAAGGCTATCGCCAGATGCTCTGCATCGAAACGGCCAACGCGGGGAGCGACCGGCGCACGCTCGAACCGGGCGAAAGCCATACCATCGCCCAGATCATTTCACAAGCGTAGCGGCGGAGCCTTCTTCGACCGCATGCACGACGATCATCACCTTCGAATGGTGGTGTCCCGAGGTCGCGGGCAGGGTCGTGCCCGACACTTTGAACGTTTCTCCCTCTCTCAAGCCGAAATCCCTGCCGCCGGTCAGCAGCTGAAAATCCGAAAGTGTGGTTTCGGCATCCAGGAACTCCCCGTCGGGGGCGAAGCAGCGCGCTTCGGGCGCGGTGACGAACCAGTAGCGCTCCTCCCGGTCGCCTGCCGCCACGCTTTCGTAATTCGGCGCTCCCGGGAAGCGTTTCTGCGAGACGACCCCGGTCACTTCGATGTCGGCATCTTTGCTCGGGGGACAGGCGAGAAGCAAGGTGGCGCTTATCAGCGGTAACACTATCCGCATCATCGTTTTCCTTCCTACCGTTTGCCGTTGCATTATCTGACCCGGGCCAGATCGAAAACCGGCCCCGCTTTTCCCTTGAACTCATAGCGATATTTTTGGTGTTCGGGTGTCAGCTCGAGGATCCGGTAGCGGTTGGAGGCCTTCGCTCCCGTCACTGTCGTCACGGATATGGTCAGGTTGGTCCCCTCACAGTGCCAGGTCCCTTTCTGCCGATGATCGGTCTGGGAACCGTTTTTCGCTTTCATGGTAATGACTTCCGCCGAGGAGTGGTCGCCCCGGAAGGTGACCCGGTAGGGGCCGGTCATACCGTTTGAGGGGTAGTGGTACGTACCTTCCCATGTGCCGACGAGACCCTCGCATGCGAGGGGGGCGGCGTTGAGCGCGGACATAAGGAGCAGGCAGGCAGATAGGGACGTCTTCATAGGTGTTTTCCTTTCGTTCGATGTGATCGCACTGTTATGTCGTTACCACGGCAGGCGCTCGCCTTTGTGCCACAGCAGGCCGTGGGGGAAGCGCTCTCGGGGGAGGGTGACGAGTTCGACCGCCGTGGCGGCGCCTTCGTCGACTTCCATGGGAGCCGCTTCGGTGCCGAGGTCGGTTTTGACCCAGCCGGGGTGGGCGGCGGCGACGGCGATCCCTTTCTCGGCGAGCGTTTTCGAGTGAATCTGGGTGAGCATGTTGAGTCCGGCTTTCGATGTCGAGTAGCCCGGGGCCATGAAGCCCGAGACCTGTTCCCACATGGTTTCGGCGATGCCGATGGAGCCGAGCATGGAGGAGTGGTTGACGACCCGGGCGTCGTCGCTGCGCGCCAGAAGCGGCACGAGGGCTTCGGTGATGGCGTAGGGGGCGACGAGGTTGACTTCCAGGGTCTTGCGCACCTTTTCAGCGTTTGCGGCTTCTCCGTCCCACTCCAGGGCGACTCCGGCGTTGTTGACGAGCACGTCGAGTTTGCCGAAGGTCGTTTCGAGGTAGTCGGCGAGGCGGGCGATGTCGTCGGAGTCGGTGACTTCGAGGCGAACGGAACGGGCGTCGCACCCCGCGGCCGAAAGCTCGGCGGCGGCCGCTTTCCCGGCTTCTGCGTCCCGGGAGGTCAGGACCACGGTGTAGCCGAGTGCTCCCAGCTGCCGCGCGATCTCTTTGCCGAGTCCTTTGTTCGCCCCGGTAACGAGGGCGACTTTGTCATTTTTTGCTGTCATGCGCTTTGTGCTCCTTGATTGGTGTTAAACGGTCAGTTCGGCTTCCATGAGGCTTTTCCATGCCTTTTTGGGTTTGAATCCCTTCGGTGCGATCAGTTCCGCATGGGCCTCTCCCAGCACCAGCTGTTTGTACCGGTAGATGAAGGCGGAGGCCCGGTAGTTCATGATGCAGTGGACGAAGACTTTTTTCTCCGCTTCCTGCAGGCTCTTCAAAAGACGCAGGAACAGCTCCAGCCGTTCGGTTTCCGGGGCCTTCCACGTGACCGGGATGTGAATGTACATCATACCGTTTTTGGAGACAACTTTGTCCTCTTCTTTCAATGCGCCCTTGTTGTGCATGGCGAGGTTGATGACGACGTCAAAGCCGTGCTCCGCGATGGTGCGGAACTCTTTTTTCGTGGGTTGGCCGGAGGTGGAAATGGTGTCGCTGACTTTGATGTAGTTGAGGATGGATTCCATGGGTACTCCGTTTTTTGGGTTTGACGTGGCATATCATCGGGCGCGGTAATGCCCGATGATCTTCCACTCCTGCAGTGTGTTGCCGAAAAGCTTGGGGCCTTCGAGAACATCCTGTTCAATGGTTTTTCCGGCAAAGGTGAGCGGAATGTAGCGCATGTTGTGAATGACGTGCGGAAAGCCGTCGGGGCGTTTTTCTTTTCCCGCTATCCCGATGTGCAGGTGGTTTTTCGAACCGATGTCCCACACGATGACGTCTCCGGGACGCCAATCTTTCGGATTGTCCAGTTCGGTGGTAAGCGACTGCCATTTTCTTTTGAAATAGGTGTTCAATATCCAGACCCGTCGCTGGTCGATGTACTTGTCCGGGGTGTGGACGCCGTACCTTTTCTTGTTCGATACGACGTCCATGTGGACGGACTGTTGCAGGTCGAGTCCGGCGTTTCGAAGCGCACGGACGACCAGGTCGGCGCAGACGCCTTCTTTGGGGTTGACGTCTCCGTTCGGATATACGGACTTTCCGACGTTCTTTCCGTCGCGGTAGGTGGGTGGAACGTACGTGTCCAGCATGTCGGTGTTGTACGCGGTGTTATTTGCGACTTCGTTGTATGCCCCTTCCACAATTTTTTCTATTGTGCCGGCGTACGCGTTCAACACGAAAAGAGAAGAGAGGATGATGTGTATATATTTCATGGTCTTATGGATCAAAAAATACCCGAGGGTTTTTGATTGGTCTCCTTTGGGTTGTTTGGAATCATTATTGTCCCAGCCATTTTTGTAATGCTGTAACCTTTACGGGTCGCAGTGACTCATGTAACACCATGCCCTCTGAATTCAATAGACGTACTCTGAAACGTGCATCTTCCCCCAAAAGTTTTTTCGCTGTTTCGGTAGAGGTGCGGTAGCCATGCTGATACGCGTCTTCCGGAGAGGCAACGACGAACAACACTTGATAAGCTTCGGCAAGGTGGCCGAACTTTTCAAGTTCACCGTTCTGTGTTTCATACGGTGCATCGTGAAGCGATGGTGTTTCTACGAGCAAGACGTATGCGGTTTGAAGCAGCATTTGATCGTTGATCTTCAAGTCTTTCAGTAAATGTGTGGTTCGATAGTGCTTTTTACTGTCCGCAGTAAACGGTACATCGATAATCTCTGAAGCAAGTGAGTGCAATGACAACATAATAAATATTGCTAGGAATATGCGTATCAATTTCTCTCCTGACGTTTAAAATGAGCAATCAAAAAGCCGCCCGCGGGTTTTTGATTGGTCTCCTTTGGTTTGTTATGGTGTCTTCTATTTGAGCGTTAATCAAGTTTCTTTTTTGATTCTTCTTCAATTAAAACATTTTTTTTACGAGCACTTTTAATTAACAAAATACCTCCTGTTAATAATGCTAGCCCCAGAACACCCATAAAAATTGCCTTACCCAATGCATTTTGCCATCCATCTAAATAAAGGCTATAACTATGTTGAGCCTTTAAAAAAAAGCTAATGCTCATAGCGCCTAAAAATATTCCAAAAAATAATTTCATTTCAATCCTTTTTTATTTACTTACAGTGACTCATAACGTTTAAAATGAGCAATCAAAAAGCCGCCTGCGGGTTTTTGATTGGTCTCCAATGATTTGTTATGTGGCATCAGCCACTGATTTTAGCGGTTTGCGTCCATATGCTTTGTAACGCATAAAGACTTTAATCGTCGTATATATACCTAGGAAAACACTGAGTAGCACGATGCCTATTACTATTGCTTGAATATTTTTATCTTTCATATCGAAAAATGAATCGATTTGTTCCCATGCCGAGAGGGAGTTTCTTCCACCTTGCAAAACATTATCAAAATGCCGGTATCGCATTTTTTCATCAATAGCTCCACTATCCATTCCGCGTCTTTGCCAGACTGAAAATAGATCTAGATATAGCAATAATGAAGTCATGGCAACTAACGGCATGGTAAGTAAGTTGACAATACCGTGTACAGCATCCATAGTCTCAGAACTTACGATATCAACTGCTAGCAAAAGTTCAAATATGACGATCATATAGCACCATGTCAGTATGATTGCCGACATGACGACTGCTGTATACATAACAATCTTGATCCAACCACCTGCGTTCATCGCTTCATGCCACATTTTTCCTGCAGTTTTTGCGTACCAAAGTCCTAAGCTAACGATCAAAATGTAAAGGATAAATGATAGAAACAATGTATTTCTTTTTAGTCAAATAACGTTTAAAATGAGCAATCAAAAATCCGCCCGCGGGTTTTTGATTGGTCTCCTCTGATTTGTTAGGTACGTATTTACTGTTTAAATTCATGCTTCTCTCGGATGCATTTTTTTAAATTTTTGAGTTTTTTTGGATTGTGCTCACGCCACATAATTTCCGAACCGTCTTCTAGGTCTTCATATATCGGAAGTAATTCAGTGACACCTTCAAAAACCCATTGTACCGGTATCCCTTCAGAACCACCCTTGTATGGCTTGCTTTCAGACTTGCCAATTTTAGCTATCTTGTCATAAGCTTCATCTAGATTTGCAGCTTGAACTATGACTGTATTTTCCCATGCTGTAAATCGAGCTTCGGGGTCATAATTGTTGTCTTCTTCAAGCTCAATAAATCTCATGAGATATGATCCAACATACCAACCGACTGGAGAAATATTTTTGTCTGACATGGTTGTACCTAACTATTAATAGGCATACACTTTAGCATACTATTAACTTTTAATCCATTATTTCTAACCAAAAATCATATCATATTGTCATATTTTCCCGGTTTTCGGGCCATTTCCGCGAAACATGACTGACCCGCAACGTTAGCTATTACCGATATCACCCCAATAGTCCAACAAAACAAGTAAAACGCTCACGAAGTGATGTTTCCTGAATATGTCGGTCTATCGACGGATATCGATGTTAACCCTGCATTTGATAAAAAAGAAAGTAAAAGAGAAAAAGAAAAAAGAAGAGAAGAAAAAGGGCGTAGGCCCGAAGCCTACTTGAACCAGCTCTTGACCTTTTCGAAGGCCGATTCGAAGACACTCTCGTGCGGTTTGGACTCGATGCCGAAACTCTCCTGGAGCTTCTCGAGCAGTTCGCGCTGCTCGCCGCTGAGCGACCTCGGGTACTGCAGGTCAATCTGCGCGATGAGGTCCCCCTTGCCGTGACCGTGGACGTCGGCGATGCCCTCGCCGCGGAAACGGTACTGCTGCTTGTCGCGGGTGCCCTCGTCGAGCTCCAGCTCGATCTCGCCCGTCAGCGACGGAATGCTGATGGACTCGCCCAGGGCCGCCTGGGTGAAGAAGACCGGCACCTCCAGGTAGACGTCGTTGCCCCGGCGCATGAAGTGGGGGTCGGGAGTGACGTGGAAGGTGACGTAGAGGTCGCCCCGGGTGCCGCGCTTGCTGCGGTTGCCCTTGCCCGAAACCCGCAGGCGGTTTTCGGAGTCGACCCCCGCGGGCACCTTGATGGTGACGCTCTCGTCGACCGTGACGTAACCGTTGCCCCGGCACTCGTCACACTTCTCCTTGACCATGGTCCCCTCGCCGTGACAGACCGGACAGGTCTGGGAGAAGGTCATGAAGCCCTGGCGCATGTAGACCTGACCCTTGCCGCCGCACTGGCTGCAGGTCGTGACCTGGCCGTCCTTGGCGCCGGTGCCCTTACAGCTCGTACAGGACTTCTTGTAGGAGAAGTTCACCTCTTTCTCGCAGCCGAACACCGCCTCCTGGAAGCTGATGGTCATCTCCACGCCGAGGTCGAGGGGGTACTTGTCCGCGTCGGCGCGCTGACGGCGGCTGCGACCGCCGCCTCCGAAGCCGCTGAACATCTCCTCGAAGATGCTCCCCAGGTCGTCGAACCCGGCACCGCCGCCGAAGCCACCGGCGCCCTGAAGCCCCTCTTTGCCGTAGCGGTCGTAGACGGAGCGCTGCTGGTCGTCGCTGAGGACCTGGTAGGCCTCGTTGCAGAGTTTGAACTTGTGTTCCGCGTCCGCATCGTCGGGGTTGCGGTCGGGATGGTAGAGTTTTGCCATTTTACGGTAGGCTTTCTTGATGGTCGCCTTGTCGGCGTCCCGACTGACTTCCAGAATCTCGTAATAGCTTAATTCTTCCAAAGTGCTCACCTGTAACGTTTTCGCGAATTATACCACATGGCATAATACGGGTATGAAACGGTTCCACATCCTGTTCCCGGTTTTCCTGCTCCTGCTGCTGGGCGGCTGCGCCCCGGCGCCCGCTCCGCGCCACCCCGCCATGCCCGAAACCCCGCTGCTCCCCGTCGGCTACGACGCCCTTCCCGGGTGGGAACACGAAGCTTTCGACGCGCTGCTCGACGCCTTCGAGGCGGAGTGCGCCTACGGCCCGGCGAAGCGTCTCTACGGGCCGCTCTGCAACGAAGCCCGGGGCGTCATGGACGCCCGTGTTTTTTTCGAGACCCGGCTGCAGCCCTACCGCGTCGTCGGCCCAGAAGGAGACGAGCGGGGGCTGGTCACCGGCTATTACGAACCGCTGCTGGAAGGGAGCCTCACCCGCGACGCGCGCTTCCGCTACCCCATCTACGCCGAACCCTTCGACCTCATTACCGTCCGGCTGGAGAAGGTCTATCCGGAGCTTAAAGGCAAACGGCTCAGGGGACGGCTGGTGGGCCGGACCCTGGTCCCCTACGAATCCCGCAGGCGCATCGGCGAAGCGGAGGCCCCGGCGCTGTGCTGGGTGGACGACCGCATCGACCGCTTCTTCCTCGAAGTGCAGGGCTCGGGCAGGGTGCGGTTGAGAGACGGCACCACGCTCTACGTCGGCTACGCCAACCAGAACGGCCGCCGCTACCGCTCCGTCGGGAAGTACCTGGTGGCGCAGGGCGAGATCCCCATCGAGTCCATCTCCCTGCAGAACATCCGCCGCTGGCTGGAGGCGCACCCCGAGCGCATCGACGAGGTGCTGCATCACAACCCCAGCGTCGTCTTCTTCCGCCAGAACAAAGGGCCCGCCCGGGGCGCCATGGGGGCGGTACTCACCCCGGAACGCTCCGTCGCCGTCGACCCCCGCTACCTCCCCCTGGGCGCCATGCTCTACTTCGACGCCGAACCCGCCGACGCCCCGCCGCTGCGGCGCGCCGTCTTCGCCCAGGACACCGGGGGCGCCATCAAAGGGGCGCTGCGGGCGGACTACTTCTGGGGGTACGGCAAGGAAGCGGAGCGCTGCGCCGGGAGCATGAAGGCCCCCGCCGCCTTCTGGATTTTACTTCCCAAAGAGCGGTTTTAGGGTAGAATCTCCCCTATGAAACACTCCCTCGAAAAGTTCAACAAGCTCGTCGACGCGTTGCAGGAACTCCCCACCGTGGGGCAGAAATCCGCCGTGCGGCTCGCCTACCACATGGTGATGAAGGACAACTTCACCGCGCTCAAGATCGCCCACGCCATCGAAGACGCCATGGGGTCGCTCAAGAAGTGCGCCTCCTGCGGCGGCATGAGCGAGGACGAACTTTGCGCCATCTGTTCCGACGACGCCCGGGACCTCCGGCTGCTCTGCATCGTCGAGAGCGCCAAGGACATTCTCACCTTCGAGGAGAACGGTCTGTTCGAGGGGCGCTACTTCGTCCTCGACGCCCTGGACCAACTCGACGTCGACCACCTGAAGGCGATGGTCGAAAGCGGGGTCGAAGAGGTCATCTTCGCCCTGACGCCCTCCATCGCCTCCGACGCGATCATCCTCTACATCGAGGACAAACTCGCCGCCACCGGCGTGCGCTTCAGCCGCATCGCCCAGGGGGTGCCCACGGGCGTGAGTCTGGAGAACATCGACATGCTCTCCCTCGCCCGCGCCCTGCAGGACCGGGTGAAGGTGTAGGGGGCTTACGCTCCCTTAACGTTTGCGGGATATCCTGCATCCATACCACACAAGGGGGAAGAGGATGAGAAGAGAAATCATGACGGGCGGCCTGCTGCTCGCCGCGCTGCTGGGAAGCGGCTGCGCGACCAAGAACGAGATGAACGGGCTCAACCGCGAGATGGCGGACGTGCGCAGCGAATGGGCCGCCTTCGAGGCGGGGTACGACCCCGCCATGCGCGCCGAACTCGAACGCAACCTCGAGCGCCTCAAGGCCCTTAATACCGACGTGGCGCTGCTGCGCGAAGAGGTGGGCCTCAAGGCCCGCCGGGTCTCCGAACTGCTGGCCCAGATCGACGGGAACCAGCTCGACCTCGCCGTGCAGAGCTGCCGCCGGTACGCCCTTGACGCCGACTACTTCGCCGCCACGGCCCAGCGCCACTCCGACGCCGCGCTCTCCTACTTCGAGGCGACCCAGCAGCAGCTCCGCGAGACGCTGCAGCGGCACGAGATGCGGATGCACCGGGTCGACGTCGGCATGCTGCTCAAAAAGATAGAAACACTGGAGAAAGAGGTGGCGCGGCTGCAGCGCGACGCCGAAGGCAAAACGCCCGAACGCGACGGGCGGGAACCGCGGGAGGGCGAAGGCCGCCGCTGATCAGAGCCGCGCGATCGCCGCTTCGGCAACCTCGAACATCCGCCGTATCTCTTCGGGGGTGACGGTGTAGGGGGGCATGAAGTAGACGACGTTGCCCAGGGGACGCAGCAGCACCCCCTCCCGCAGGGCGTAGCGGTAGATCTCCAGGTTGCGCCGCTCCCCCGGCGGAAAGGGGTCGAGCTCCACGGCGGCGATCATCCCGCGTCGCCGCACCTCCTTGACCCCTTTCATCCCCTCGAACCGTTTCAGAAGGGTTTCCATCAGTGCGGCGGTCTCCCGGTTCTTCTCGACGACATTGTCGTTTTCAAAGAGATCCAGCACCGCGTTGGCGACGGAGCAGGCGAGGGTGTTGCCGGTGTAGCTGTGGGAGTCGAGGAAGGATTTTCCCTCGCCGTAGTCGCAGTAGAAGGCGCGGTAGATATCCTCCGTCATCAGGGTGACCGAAAGAGGCAGGTAGCCGCCGGTGATCCCCTTGGAGAGGCACATGAGGTCGGGGGTGACCCCCGCCTGCTCGCAGGCGAAGAGCGTCCCCGTCCGTCCGAAGCCCACGGCGATCTCGTCGGCGATGAGATGGACGCCGTAGCGGTCGCAGAGCGTGCGCAGCTTCGTGATGTAGGAGGGGTCGTACATCGCCATCCCCCCGGCGCACTGCACCAGGGGTTCGATGACCACCGACGCCACCTCCCCCTCGTACTCCTTCAGCAGCCGTTCCATATCCTCCAGCGCCTCGTTCTCGCCGCACAGCGCCGGGGATTTCGCCTGGAGGGTGCGGATGAGGATCTCGTTGTAGACCTCCTTGTAGATGGCGACGTCGCCCACCGCCAGCGCCCCCATGGTCTCGCCGTGGTAGCTGTTTTGCAAGGAGATGAAGTAGGGACGCAGCTCCCCGCGGTTCTTGTAGGACTGGAAGCTCATCTTCAGGGCGATCTCGATGGCGCTGGAGCCGTTGTCGGAGAAGAAGACCCGTTCGAGCCCCTCGGGGGCGAGGGCGACGAGGCGGCGGGCGAGGGTGATGGCCGGTTCATGGGTGAACCCGGCGAAGATGACGTGTTCGAGGGTGTCGAGCTGCGTCTTGAGGCGCGCGTTGAGGGTCGGGTTGGCGTGGCCGAAGAGGTTGACCCACCAGCTGCTGATGGCGTCGAGGTAGCGGTTGCCGTCGAAATCGTAGAGGTAGACACCTTCGCCTCTTTGGATGGGGATCAGCGGCAGGTTCGCTTCGTAGTCTTTCATCTGGGAACAGGGGTGAAAGATGTAGCGCAGATCCTCTTCAACCATACGGGCGTTGTTCATGACGGTCTCCTTGCGACGAAACTAAAACACCATTGTACACGGTCGCGCTTGGACGGGGCTGATAAAAAGATGGGGAGGTAAAGGGTTCCCGACGCTTCGGCACAAAGCGGCGGGAGAAGTTATCAATATATACGGAGGAGTCCCGATTTGCGTGTACACATGGCATACACACGCGAAAATCATACATCTCCTATTATTAAAAAAGTATTAATGGAATGAATATTTCATTCATATTTGATTGTAAAAGCATTGTTTTCTGATTGATTCATGATGAAATACCGGGAGTATTCGGATAAGAATACAAAACGGTACTTCATTACGAATACGACAGTCGGAAAAGGGGAGGGGGAAAGCGACTAGCGGTCGCTTTGGGGGTCGACGGCCTTGACCATCAGGAAGAGCAGGTACTGGTTGAGCGTGACGCCGGCGTCCTTGGCGCGCTCTTCGAGGTTCTCTTTCAGTGTCTTGGGAATCTGGATCTGCAGTTTGACGCTTTCCATTCTTTCGGGCATGAACGAAACCTTTGGTTTGGATTTTTTGAACTCCTATGCTACCCGCTCGCGGGTTAAGAAGCCTTGAGGCGAGGCTCAGAAGGCGAAACTCTCCCGCATCGTCCGTTCGATGGTGTCGAGATCGTAACGCGCTTTCGTAAAATGGCGGTTGGCGAGCACCCCCTGGCCGAGAAGCATGTCCGCCCCGTCCTTGGAGGTTTTGCCCAGCTCCGAGGCGAGGCGGAGGAAGGGAGTGACCTTGCCGTAGATGGCATCGGCGGCGAAGCCGGAGCGCTCCAGCAGGGAGCGCAGCAGCGCTTCGGGCGCCGGGAGGCTCTCGTCTTCGAGGCCGGCGGAAGTGGTGTTGACGACCAGGTCGAAAGCGCGCACCGCCATCGTCTCCCAGGTGGCCGTATGCATGCCGCGCTCCCTGAAGGGCGCGAGGCGTCCTTCGCTGCGGTTGAGCACCGTCACCTCCAGCCCCGTTTCCGCGAACTTCGCCGCCAGGGCCCGGGCGGTTCCCCCGGCACCCAGTACCAGGACGCTGTTAATGGGACCGAACTCGCGGATGGCGAACATGAAGCCGTCGGCGTCGGTGTTGTACCCCACCAGTCTGCCGTTCTCGTTGACCAGGGTGTTGACGACCCCGACGCTGTTGGCGAAGCCCCGCACCTCGTCGCAGGCCTCGAAGGCCGCCTCTTTGTGGGGAACGGTAACGTTGGCGCCGCTGAGACCGAGGTTGAAAAAGGTCTCCCGGAGGCGTGCGCCCTCCTCGAGACGGATGCGGGTGTAGCAGGCGCGGTAGCCGAGCGTTTTGAAGACGTGGTTGTGCATCAGCGGGGAGCGGGAGTGGGCGACGGGGTCACCGAAGATGGCGAAAAGTTCCATGGCTGTCCGTTGGTCGGGCGAAGCGGCGCGGGGCTACTTCGCCTTCAGATCTTCGAGGGTGCTGGTGAGCGCACCGAGCTTGTTCTGGACTTCGAGGTACTCCAGGTCGGGGACGGAGTCGGCGACGACGCCCGCGCCCGCTTGCAGGATCACCCGCTCTTTGTCCACCAGGGCGGTGCGGATGGTGATGGCGCTGTCCATGTTGCCGTCGAAACCGAAGTAGCCGATGGAGCCGCTGTAGAAGCCCCGTTTGAGCCCCTCGAATTCGGCGATGAGCTCCATGGCGCGGATCTTCGGCGCTCCGGTCATCGTCCCGGCGGTGAAGCAGGAGGCGAAGAGGTCGAACATGTCCTTGTCGTCGCGCAGTTCGGCGACCACGTCGGAGACGATGTGCATGACGTGGGAGTAGCGTTCGATGTGCATCATGTCGTGCACCTTCACCGTGCCCGGTTTGGCGACGCGGCCGACGTCGTTGCGTCCCAGGTCGATGAGCATCAGGTGCTCGGCGCGCTCCTTGGGGTCCGCCAGGAGCTCCGCTTCGAGTTCGAGATCGCGTTCGCGGGTCGCGCCCCGCTTGCGGGTGCCGGCGATGGGGCGCAGCAGCAGTTCGCCATCCTTGAGACGTACCATCACCTCCGGGGAGCTACCGACGATGGAGAACGTCTCGAACTCCATGAGGAACATGTAGGGCGAGGGGTTCTTGGTCCGCAGGATGCGGTAGAAGCTGAAGGGGTCGACCTTGGCATGGTGGGTGTAGCGGTTGGTCATCAGGATCTGGAAGACGTCGCCGCTGCGGATCATCTCCTTGGAGTCCTCCACCATCTGGAAGAACTTCTCCTTGCTGAAGGCGAACTCTCCGCCGCGGTCGTCTTCCATCAGCTTCAGGGGCGTGTAGTCGTAAGAAGACTTCAGCGCCCCCTCGACGGCGTCGAAACGCTCCGCCATCGCCTCGCTGGCGGTGATGAGGGTGATGCGGTGTTCTTTATGGGAGTAGACGACGACCATCTTGGGAAGGATCAGGTCGAGATCGGGGATCTGCATGGTGTCTTCGAGGCCGTCCATGAAGGGGGAGAGCACCGGTTCAAAGACTTTGACCATGTCGTAGCCGATGTTGCCGATGAAGCCGTCGACGTACCCGACGCCGAGTTCCCTGCATGCTTCCTTGTAGGGGGTCGGGTCGATCTTCGCGTAGTAGGATTTGAGGAACGCGAAGGGGGAGCGGTCGAGTTCGTGAACCGCTCCCGAAGCGTCGGTGTGGCGTGTGATGCCGTTTTGGTACTGGAGCCGTTCCCGGGCCCCGAGCAGAATGATGCTGAAGTTGCCGCCGGAGCCGTCGGCGCTTTCGAAGAGGAAGGTGACTTCGCCGGGGAAGAGCCCCTTGAGTTTTTCGTAAACCGCGATGGGGGCGAACTGGTCGAGAAGGAAAGCCTGGTGACGGATCAAGTTACACCCTTGTCAGGAAGGCGCCGGATTCGATGTGCTGGCGGATGCTCTTGAGGGCGCCGCGCGCTTCGGACTCGGAGTTAAACGGCCCGATGAGCACTTTGTTGACGGTTTTTCCGCCGCTGACGACCTTGTGGTAGGTGTAGGTGTAGCCGCGGTCGGTGATGGACTTCAGGAAACGGGCGTTGGGCTCATACTTCGTAAAGGAGCCGACCTGGACGTAGTACTTGCCGGACTCCGCCGCCTTGGGCGCCGGTTTCGGAGCCGGTTTGACCGTCGGTTTCACAATCGTCTTGGCCGGAACGGGTTCGACGGTTTCGACGGCGACGGGAGTATCTTCGACCACCACCGTCGGCGCCTCCTCGGACATACTCTCTTCCTTGAGCTTCTGGGCGATGCGGTCGAGACTGTCTTCGGCCGGCACGTCTTCGCGGATCACCTCCACCGGTTCGAAGAGGGGGTCCTCCTCGGTCATCGCCTGCTGCGCCGGTTCCGGCGGCAGGACCGCCTGGGGCAGGTTCTCCGTGCCGTCGGAGTTGAGACGGTTCATGATGACCACCACGATGATGAGGATGATCGCCAGGGTGGCGACCGCCATAAGTACCTTCTTGCTGCCGCCGGAGCCGCCGCCCCGGTTCAGGATGATGTCGTTGAGTTCGTTTTTCTCTTCCATGTAGTGCTTCCCTTGTTTGTCAGGTTTTCCGAATCTTATGTCCGCCGGTCACATGTGTTTGGACCACGACGCTCCCCGCTCCTTGGCGTAGACCTCGTAGGGGACGTTGAGAATGTTGTACTCCGGCGGCAGATCCGCCGTCGGGAACATCCGCCACTGCTTGGGCTGTTTGGCCGCCATCTTCATGGAGAGCATTTTCCCCAGCTGGATCGCCTCCTGTACCGTCGTATGTCCTTTGTGGACATAGAGGTGAAGATGTCCGGGCGTCTTGGTCTCGAAGGCGGTGAAATTGATGTATCCCTCTTCCCGTAGCAACAACTGTGCCTTGTGGTAGAAACGCTGGGGATCGCGGCCGTTATAGTCGATGACGATGTTCTCGACCTTGTCGTGGCGGTTGATGAGCGAATGGGCCACGGTGATCTCCCCTTTGAGGTGCTGGTTGATGACCGACTGGGTCAGGGTCTTGTCGATGCGCTCGTACTTGTTGAAAAAAGTCCGCCCCTTGAAAGCGATCTTGTCGATCACGTTGTCGTGTTTGACCCAGTAGTGGTCGGTGATCATCTTGATCAGTTTCAGGTCCATCGCGGTCATCGCATCTCCTCTGGGGACAACATACGCTTTATTGTAGCGTTTTTACAGCCGTCACTGCCAAAAAACCGCCTCTTGGCGGGCTTTTGGCAATACCGAGCGCACTATAGCAGAAGAACGGGAAACGGCGGAGCCGTTTCCGGGCCGATCAGTAGGTCGGCCGGGTGTAGATGACGAACTTGCGCGCCAGGGCGGTGAGTTCCTCTTTGATCTGCGCCTGCTTCGTCTCGTTTTCGATGTCGTCGAGGACGTCGGCGATGCGGTTGGCGATGAGCTCGAACTCCGCCTCTTTCATGCCCCGTGAGGTCAGCGCCGGGGAACCGATGCGGATGCCGGAGGTGACGAAGGGGGAACGGGTCTCGCCGGGTACGGTGTTCTTGTTGACGGTGACGCCCGCACGGCCCAGCGCCGCGTCGGCGTCTTTACCGCTGAACTCCTTGTTGAGGAAGGAGACCAGAACGAGGTGGTTGTCCGTACCGCCGCTGACGACGTCGTAACCGCGTTTCATCAGGACGTCGGCAAGCACCGCCGCGTTCACCTTGACCTGCTTGGCGTAGGTTTTCCACGCGTCGGAGAGGTTGTACTTGAAGGCCACGGCTTTCGCCGCGATGACGTGCACCAGCGGACCGCCCTGCAGGCCCGGGAAGATGGCGGAGTTGACCTTCTTCGCGATCTCCTCGTCGTTGGTCATGATCATACCGCCGCGGGGACCGGCCAGGGTTTTGTGGGTGGTCGTCGTGACGACGTCCGCGTAGGGGAAGGGGCTCGGGTGTTCGCCGGCACAGACGAGGCCCGCGATGTGGGCAATGTCGGCGAAGAGGATCGCGCCCACTTCGTCGGCGATTTCGCGGAAGCGTTTGAAGTCGATCTCACGGGCGTAGGCGGAGGCGCCGCAGACGATGATCTTCGGCTGGACGATCTTGGCGATGTCGAGGACGCGGTCGTAGTTGATGCGGCCGTCGAGCTCGACGCCGTAGGTGAAGCTCTGGTAGTTCTTGCCCGAGAAGCTGACCTTGGAACCGTGGGTCAGGTGGCCACCGTGGCTCAGGTCCATACCGAGGATTTTGTCGCCCGCTTTGAGCAGGGCGGCGTAGACGGCGCCGTTCGCCTGGCTGCCCGCGTGGGGCTGAACGTTGGCGAACTGGCATCCGAAGAGTTCGCAGGCGCGGTCGATGGCCAGCTGCTCGACCCGGTCGGCGAATTCGCAGCCGCCGTAGTAGCGCTTGTAGGGGTAGCCTTCGGCGTATTTGTTGGTGAATACCGAACCCATCGCCTCCATGACGGCGGGGAGGGTGAAGTTCTCCGACGCGATCATCTCAAGGTGGTCGGTCTGGCGTTCGAGCTCCTGCTCGCACAGTTCGAAGATTTCGTTGTCAAATTCTTTGAGGAAACTCATTGTTCATCCTTTTTCTCTAGATAGCTGCTATGTTCTGGTGGTACGGCGCCTGCGGCGAAACTCAAACCCGGGTCCTGATGTGTCGCGTTAACTGTCGGTCGTCTCGGCATCCTCGGTGTTGGTTTCGGCGGCGAGCGGTTTCATCGCCGGGAAGAGCAGTACGTCGCGGATGGAGTGCTCGTTGGTGAGCATCATGACAAGGCGGTCGATGCCGATTCCCTGTCCCGCGGTGGGGGCCATGCCGTAGCTCAGCGCGTTGACGAAGTCCTCATCCATTTCGTGGGCCTCGTCGTCGATCTCCTTGGCGGCCATCTGCGCCTCGAAGCGGCCGTACTGGTCGACGGGGTCGTTGAGCTCGCTGAAGGCGTTGGCGATCTCGCGGCCGGCGATGAAGAGTTCGAAACGGTCGGTCAGTTCCGGACGCTCGTCGTTGCGGCGCGCCAGGGGGGAGATGTCGACGGGATACATGGTGATGAAGGTCGGGTCGACCAGTTTCGCTTCGACGAATGCGTCGAAGAGCTCGCCCTGGAGCTGTCCCAGGCTCATCGCCTCGTTGGATTCGAGGTTGTTGAAGCGGAGGAATTCGAGAATCTTCGCCTTGTCGTTGACGATCTCGACGGGAACGCCGCCGATGGCGCTGAGGGATTCGATGAGTTCGATCTCCGTGAAGTTGGCGAAGTTCACCTTCAGGTCGCCGTAGGGGAGTACCGTCGGCAGGTCGAGGTGGTCGAAGAGGTACTCGAAGTACTCCTTGGTGATGGCGATCAGGTCCTTGTAGGTCTTGTAGGCCCAGTAGAACTCGATGGAGGTGAACTCCGGGTTGTGGGTCGCGTCCATCCCTTCGTTGCGGAAGTTGCGGTTGATCTCGAAAACCGCTTCGAAGCCGCCGACGATGAGGCGTTTGAGGTAGAGCTCCGGGGCGATGCGGAGGTAGCGGTCGATCCCCAGGGCGTTGTGGTGGGTGACGAAGGGCTTGGCGTTGGCGCCGCCGGCGATGGGGTGCATCATCGGGGTCTCGACTTCGAGGAAGCCTTTGGACTCGAAGAAGCGGCGGGTGAGGCTGATCACTTTCGAACGGACGTGGAAGGTTTTGCGCACTTCCGAGTTCATGATCAGGTCGAGGTAGCGCTGGCGGTAACGCATCTCCTTGTCCGTCAGGCCGTGGAACTTCTCCGGCAGCGGGTGGACCGCCTTGGTCAGCATCTTGACGTCGTGGGCGTGCAGGGAGAGTTCGCCGTGGTTGGTGACGAAGGGGTAGCCCGTCACCTCGACGATGTCGCCGACTTCGAAGAGCTTCTTGAACACGTCGTTGTAGAACCCTTCGGGGAGGTTGTCCCGGGCGACGTAGATCTGCAGCATACCGCTCTCGTCCTCTATCTTGATGAAGCTCGCTTTGCCCATGATGCGGAAGAGCTTGATGCGCCCCGAAACGGTGTAGACGCGGTTCTCGTCGCGGCGGTTCTCAAGGGTCTCGACGTCGGAGTTGACGTTGAAGTATTTTGCGATGGTGGTCGTACGCCGCGAGTCGTTGGCATAGGGGTTGTAGCCGAGCTCCTTGAGGCGTTCGGCCTTCTCGATGCGTTGCTGTACGAATTTGTTTTCAAAAGCCAAGTGGATGATCCTTTCGTCGTCTTAGTCGTTGTGTGTGCTTTGGCATTTTCTGCAGATGCCGTAGATCTGCATGGAGTGGTCCTCCATTTTGAAGCCGAGCTCTTCGGCGATCTTGTGCTGGCGCTCTTCGATCTGGGTGTCGACGAACTCGGTGATCTCCCCGCAGCGGGTGCAGATCATGTGGTCGTGGTGCTCTTTGGCCCCGAGTTCGTACTTTTTCCCCTGGGCGCCGAAGGAGAGGGAGGTCACCATGTCCGAATCCTCCAGCAGGGAAAGGGTACGGTAGACGGTGGCGATGCCGGTCTTGAGATCGGGGTGCTTGCGCTGGATGCGGTTGTAGAGCTCTTCGGGAGTGAGGTGCTCGTCGGCGTTGTAGAGCTCGTCCAGGATCACTTCGCGTTGAATGGTGAACTTCTGTCCGCTGTTGCGCAGCAGCTCCTTGAAGTTGTTCAGGAGCTTTTCATACTCGACGGTGCGTTCGGTGAAGTCGGTCAGCGTGCTCATGGCTTCTCCTCGTCTGACGTCGCGGTATCGATCTGCTGTTTCACGTCCTTGATGACCGCTTCGGCGTTTTCGACGACGTGTTCCTGGGCGACGGCTCCCGCTTTTTCAACGGCGCCCTCCACCCCTTTGTTGACGTCGTCGGCCAGTGCGGCGGTGTCGATCTTCATGATGCAGCCGCCGGTGGCGACCATGGCGCTGTAGAAGAGGCTTGATTCCATGGCCGGTTCGAGGTTTTTGCGGATCGCCTCGACGTTGTTCATGGCGTAGACGATGACCGAGGCGATGAGAAAGAACTTGCCGCTGCCGAAGGCGAATCCCAGGACGCGGTCGAGGGGGCCCAGGCCGCTGATGGTGCTGAGCTTTTTGAAGAGGATGCCGGTACCGACCATCAGCCCCCAGAAGAGGGCGAGGGTGACCAGGAAGCCGGTAAAGCTGACCGCGGCCTGGCTATCGAACTTGAAGATGGCGTCGCTCAGTATCGCACCGACGGCGTCGCCGACCCGTGAAGCGATGAAGATGCCGCCGATGATGCCGATGAGACCGAACAGTTCTTTGAAAAAGCCGTTGAGAATACCTTTGAGGCCCAGCAGCAGGACGATGACACCTACCACGAGGTCGAAATAGCTGAACTCCATTAAAACTCCACTTCCATCTGGTCTTTGCCGCGGTTCTTGGCGCGGTAGAGGGCTTTGTCGGCACGGTTGATGATGGCTTCGACGGTGTCCCCGCGTTTGAGGGAGGCGACGCCGATGCTCAGGGTGACGGAGAAGTGGTGCTGTTTGTAGATGAGCTTGTTGTTGCGTGCCAGGGAGAGGATGCGCTGGGTGACCGCCAGACACCCCTCGTCGTCGACCCGGTTGAGGACGATGACGAACTCCTCCCCGCCGTAGCGGAAGATGCGGTCGCTGTCGCGCAGGGTGCTTTTCATGATGTTGGCCAGTACCATCAGGACCTTGTCTCCGGCGATATGGCCGTAGTTGTCGTTGATCTCCTTGAAGTCGTCGACGTCGATCATCAGGAGGTAGAGCGGCATATGGTCGTTCTGCACGGCCACCATCTCTTCGAGGTAGAGATCCATGGAGCGGCGGTTGAGGACTTTGGTCATGGGGTCCAGCGCCGCCGTCGTCTCCAGCTCGACGATGCGCTCGGAGAGTTTCCTGATGGTGAGGCTGGCCCGTTCGACTTCGTCGGTCAAAGTGTTTTGAATGTCGTTGAACCGGCGGGTCAGCTCGTGGCTTTCGGTCACATGGTCGAGGGCGTCTTGCTGCTGCTGGGAAATCTCCGCGATTTTTTTGTTGGTGTCGGTATAGGAGTCGATGCTCTGGCGTGCGATGCGGCGGTACTCGTCCTCGAAGGTGAGGTAGGGGGCGTAGAAGTTGAACGGAGCTCTGAAGTCCGCCTGCACGAGGCCGTTGGCGAGGTCATGCAGAAAGTCGATGAGCACCGAGGGGTCGACGGTGCCCTCTTTGGCCTCGATATGACTGAGAATCTCGTCGTGAATCGTGGCGAGTATGGTCTTCGCGTCTTCTTTTTTCATCGCGGTCCCCGTGGCAGGATAAATATCGCACAATTATACCCGCCAAAGCATAAAAATAGCTTTTAAAGATTGGTTTTGATAGTGATTATCAGCAGATGGGGCCCGTGACTGGCGGCTCATCAGAGATTTTTTAGGATTCTTTCAGTAATATAACCGACTTAAAAAACATCACCCGGTTCCGCCCGTAACTGTGCGGCACCGGCCATTTATACGACGCCCCCCTGTCGCAGCGGTGACATGCTGCCCTCGGCGGGAGCCGATCTAAGGTTGAAACATATGAGTACATGGACCCCTTCCAGCTGGAGAGAGAAACCGATTTTGCAACAGCCCGAGTACCCCGACGCGGCTCAGCTCGAAGCGGTGCTTGAGCGCCTGAAAAAGTACCCGCCGCTGGTGTTTGCCGGCGAAGCGCGCAACCTTAAAGAGCAGCTGGCCCAGGTCTGCCAGGGACGGGCGTTCCTGCTGCAGGGCGGCGACTGCGCGGAGAGCTTCTCCGAGTTCAGCGCCCAGAACATCCGCGACACCTTCAAGGTGCTGCTGCAGATGGCGGTCGTCATGACGTTCGCCGGCGGCATGCCGGTGGTCAAGGTGGGGCGCATGGGCGGCCAGTTCGCCAAACCCCGTTCATCGGATAACGAAACCTTTGACGGCGTGACGTTGCCGAGCTACCGCGGCGACATCATCAACAGCGTCGACTTCACTTCCGAAGCGCGGATTCCCGATCCGGAGCGTATGGTCCAGGCCTACAACCAGTCCGCCGCGACCCTCAACCTCGTGCGGGCGTTCGCATCGGGCGGTCTGGCGGACCTGCACAAGGTTCATAAATGGAACCTCGACTTTGCGATGCGGGGCGAGATGTCGGGCAAATACGACGAGCTGGCGACGCGCATCGAGGAGTCGCTGAACTTCATGGCGGCCTGCGGCGTCACCTCTTCGACCTACCGCACGCTGCGGGAGACCGACTTCTACACCTCCCACGAGGCGCTGCTGCTCCCCTACGAAGAGGCCTTTACCCGTCAGGACTCCCTGACCGGCGAGTGGTACGACGTCTCGTCGCACATGCTCTGGATTGGCGACCGTACCCGTCAGCTTGACGGCGCCCACATTGAGTTCATGCGCGGCATCAACAACCCCATCGGCCTCAAATGCGGTCCCTCCATGGACACCGACGACCTGATCCGCCTGATCGACCGGCTCAACCCGGAGAACGAAGCGGGCCGTCTCAACCTGATTGTGCGCATGGGGGCCGACAAAGTGCTCGAGGGGATGCCGAAACTGGTCCGTGCCGTCAAGTCCGAGGGCCGCAACGTCGTCTGGAGCTGTGACCCGATGCACGGCAACGTCTACAAATCCTCCAACGGCTACAAGACCCGCCCGGTCGACGCCATCTTGAGCGAGATGAAGCAGTTCTTCCAGGTCCACGGTGCCGAAGGGACCTTCGCCGGCGGCGTCCACCTGGAGATGACCGGCAAGAATGTCACCGAATGCGTCGGCGGTTCCTTCCAGATCACCGAAGAGGACCTCCAGAGCCGCTACCATACCCACTGCGACCCGCGCCTCAACGCGGATCAGTCCCTGGAACTGGCATTCCTCATCGCCGATACCCTCAAAGAGGCCCGCAAGGCGTAACGCTCTCCCCAAGGAGGTCCCATGACTTCACGCGCGACACTGGCGGCTTTGCTGCTGGCGGCTTCGCTGCCGCTGCAGGCCGCATCGGACTACTTTCCGGAACTCTCCGTTCCCCTGTATGAATATTGTGACAAAATTTCAACTTCCGGTTTGCTGCATGAAGAGCTGGGATTTCTTTTCCAGGCGTGCGAACGCGCCCATGCCGATGACGAAGCGATGTCGCAGCAGCAGCTCTCCCCCCATCAATACCTGATGAGCCTGCGCCACCTCGACAAAATGCACCACAAAAGCCTCTGGGAACTGCACCTGCTGCTGCGCAGCGCCATCGACGGCGACGACGTGCCGCTGTTCGAGAAACTGGCGGCGCTCGAGGAGCGGCAGATTTTCGAGATGAACGGACTGGTTCCGGAAGTGGTCGCCTTTACGCAGAGACACGGGGTGGAGTTTCCCTGGTTCGTCAATCCGAACAGCGGTAAAAACGGAGCATTTGCCCATACGCGCTAGATGCGTTTGAAAGAGTGCGGGGAAGAGAAGGGGAGGCGTGCCCGGAGGAGGGCAGCGCCCGGAGTGCTCCTAGAGCTCTCCGAGGGCGCGAAGCAGCTCTTCGGGACGGTTCGAGAACTGGATGGCGTCGTTTTTGCTGATGACTTTCTTCTTGAGGTATTCGAGCATCTCCTGGGTCTGGGTGACCATCTTGGTCTCCGCCTGGTTGAGCTGCATCTGGGAGTAGAGCTGGTGCACCTTGTCCTCACGGATCAGGTTGGCGATGGCCGGGTTGGTGATAAAGACCTCCTGGGCCGCAACCCGTCCGCCGCCGATGCGCGGCAGCAGCGCCTGGGAGATGACGGCGATCAGTGAGGTGGAGAGCTGGGCCCGCACCTGGGGCTGTTCGTCACCGCCGAAAACGTCGATGATCCGGTTGATGGTCTGGGGCGCCGAGTTGGTGTGCAGGGTGCCGAAAACAAGGTGGCCGGTCTCCGCGGCGGTCAGGGCGGCGGAAATGGTCTCTTTGTCCCGCATCTCCCCGATGAGGATGACGTCGGGGTCTTCCCGCATGGCGTACTTCAGCGCCGCGGCGAAACTGTTGGTGTCGGTGCCGACGTTGCGCTGGGAGAAGAGGCAGTGTTTGTTGGTGTGGACGAACTCCACCGGGTCCTCGACGGTGATGATGTGTTTCTTCTCCGTCATGTTGATCTCGTTGAGCATCGCCGCAAGGGTCGTCGACTTACCGCTGCCGGTCGGTCCGGTGACGAGGATAAGTCCTTTTTCCCGCTTGATCATCTCTTTGAAGATCGGTTTGGCGTTCAGGTCGTCAAGTGAGGGAATCTCGATGGGAATGATCCGGAAGGCACAGGCGACGTCGCCCATGGTGCGGTAGTAGTTGGCACGGAAACGGCCCACTTCGGGAAGAACGATGGAGAAGTCGAGTTCGGAGTGCTCTTCGTACTCTTTCTTCTGCTTTTCGGTCAGCAGCGAGTAGGCCATCTCTTCGATCATCTTGCCGTCGAGCACGGGAAGGTTGAGGGCGACGAGTTTGCCGTCGATGCGGATCTGCGGTTCGGAACCGCTGACGAGGTGCAGGTCCGATGCCTTGTAGGCGACGACGCTTTTCAGCAACTTCCGGATGTCTAATGCTTGACTCATGATAAAAAGGCTCCTTCATAGCGGGTCTGGTCAAAACCGACGAGCACGCCGCCGTCGTAGACGACGACCGGGCGCTTGATCAGCATGTTCTCTTTCCCCAGCCACTCGATTTTCGCTGCATCGTCAAGATCCATCGCCTTGAGTCCGAGGGTCCGATAGGTCGTCCCGCGGGTGTTCAGAAGCGTTTTCAGATCCGTCTGTTTCAGCCATGCGTTAATTGTAGCACAATCCACATGGGTGGATTTGAAATCGATGAAATTGTATTCGATTTCGTGGTTTTTGAAAAAGGCGAGGGCCTTTTTTACCGTGTCGCAGTTTTTGATGCCGTAGAGGGTAATCATGGCTATTCGATGATTTTGGGAACGATGAAGAAGCCGTCGCTGCCCTGGGGGGCATGCTCGAGGATGTCGCGGTTGATCCGCGGGTCGCACGCGGGGGTGTCGGGGCGGGCGTAGGTGCCGTTGTCGGTCATGGCAAAGGTGTCGTCGGTGTTCTCCGTGTCGAGTTCGGCGAGGTTGTCCACGAAGGAGAGGATTTCGCTGAGCTGACCGATGACCTCCCGGCGTTTGTCGTCGGCGATCTTCAGGTAGGAGAGTTTCTCGAGACGGGTAAGCAGTGCGTCATCAACGTGCATTACGGGACCTTTTAAAAGTGTATTGGGATATTGTATACAAAAAAAGCTTACAATGGCCGAAAGCGGACGCCGTTTCGGTCCCGGGCGCATTTAGCTCCCTCTAACCATCGGTCGGCTATCATGTCTGCCATTTATTTTTCGTATGCCAGGAGCTGTCGTGAGTCTAAAAGAGAATATCGACATGGTCAAAGAGGAGCTCAACTCCGAGGAGCGTTTTTTTGAAAACGCGGTCAAAGCGGAGCGGTTCATCAAGAAGTACCGCAACGCCATTATCGGGGGGATCTCTGCGATCGTCGTGCTGGTGATCGCCAACGTACTTTACGAGGCGGACAGAAAAGCGACGGCGGAAGCGGCCAACGCGGCCCTGACGCTTCTCTCCAAAAAGAGCGACGACGCGCTGGCCAAAGCGGAGCTTCAAAAGCTCAGTCCCGAACTTTACGATGTCTGGCTGCTTTCGCAGGCCGTTGCGGCCAAGGATGTGCAGACACTTGAAACCCTTGCCTCCTCGAACGCCGTCGCCGTCGCCGACATCGCGTCTTACGAAGCGGCCGCCATGGCGAAAGACGCGGCGAAGCTCGATGCCTACAGCTACCGGCAGAACGCCATTTACCGTGATCTCGCCGTGATCGATGCCGCACTGCTGATGCTGCGCAGCGGCGATACGGAGGGGGCGCACGGCAAACTCGGTACCATCAGCCAGGAGTCGCCGCTTTTCCAGCTGGCCCAGATGATGATGCACTACGGGGTGAAATAAGATGCGCGCGCTTCTGAGCCTTTCGGCCCTGACCCTGCTGCTTCTCATTTCCGGATGCAGTTCCAAAGAAGTATTTCATCCTGAAGAGACCGTAGGAAGCTGGGACACCGGCAGATCCCTTCCCGACGAGATTGTCGACGTCACCTTCGACGGCGCCCAGCTCGAAGAGGGACAGGTGGTGACCGCCGACGGCATTGCGGACGTGACGCTCCCCGAAGGGTACCGTTTCGTCGGCATCAGCGACGGCCGCGTCCTCGCCGCCAGGGTGGACGGTACGCTGCTGGTGATGTCGCAGCACGACCCGATGCGCGCCAACGAACTCCATCTCAAACGCTCCGTCGCCGGTGCCGCCGTACGCGGCGACCTGCTCGCCGTGCTCTTCGCCGACAACGACATGGCGCTTTACCGCCTCTCCAGCGGGGAGCTGCTGCTCAAAGAGCAGGGGAACGCTCCCCTGGCGATCGACAACCGCATTGTCAATCCCTACTTCTTCAACGACCTGGTGCTTTTCCCCTCCCTGGACGGCAAAATCGTCATCATCCATGCCGACAAGAAACAGCGGCTGCGCTCCATCATCGTCAGCAGCGAGGAGCAGTTTAACAACATCATCTACCTGAAGATCGTCGGCAACGTCGTCGTGGCGGCGACCGGCACGACCCTCTTCGCCCTGGGGGAAAAAGAGCTCCGCGAGTCCTACGACATCCGCGACGTCGCCTTTACCGAAGCGGGGATCTGGCTGACGACGAAACAGGGCGAAGTGATCGCGCTGACCCCCTCCATGCAGCTCATCGCGAAGGAGAAATTTCCCTTCGCCCACTTCATGGGGATGATCGTGACCGACGATAAAGTGTTCGTTCTCGAGAAAGCGGGCTATCTGATTGAGTTCGACAAAAAGCTTGAAAGCCACAAGGTCTACGATGCCGACGTCGAAAACGGTTTTGCCTACGCGGGCAAGCGCACCTTCTACTTCGGTTCCGAGACGCTGCCCCTGGACCGCTGAGCCCGGGAACATCACCGTGTCCAACGAACTCGAGGCCTTCATCGAGTACATCACCGTCACCAAGGCGCTCAGCCGCCGGACGGTTGAAGCGTACCGCGGCGACCTCGAACAGCTTGAGGCGGCGCTGGACGCTCCCCTGATCTCCCTGGACTCTTCGGCGGTGCTTGGGTTTTTGGGGAACATCGTCAACAAACGGACCCTCAACCGCAAACTCTCCGCCGTCAACGCCTTCTTCGATTTCTGCCACCGCAGCCACTTCAGCGACGAGGCGTTGAAATTCAAGCTGGCGAAGCTTCCCAAAAACCTGCCGAAGTTTCTTGCCTACGAAAAGATCGCGTCGGCCCTGCAGACCATACCGACAGCCGAGTGGATCGGGATGCGCGACTATGCGCTGATTCTCTTTCTCTACGCTTCGGGACTGCGCATCGGGGAGTGCCTGCAGATGCGCCGCGAGGATATCGAGGGGCAGTGGCTGCGCGTGCGCCACGGCAAGGGGGAGAAGGAGCGGGTGGTGCCGGTCGCCGATGAGGCGCTGCAGGCCCTGCAGCGCTACCTGGAGGCGCTGCCTTTCGAACGCGAAACAATCTGGCTGAACTACCGGGGAAAACCGCTCAGCCGCATTTCCGCGTATAATGTCACCCGGAAATATCTCGGGGTCTCTCCCCACGTGCTGCGCCACTCCTACGCGACGGCGCTCATCGTGGGGGGTGCGGACCTGCGGGTCGTACAGGAGCTGCTGGGGCACGCTTCGCTCATGACGACGCAGGTCTATACCCACATACGCAAACAGAATCTCAAAGAGACGGTCCGCTCCTGCCACCCCATGTCGGGAGGCGGGACGTGACAGACGAGGAAGAGGATTTGAAAACCATCATCGACACCCTGCAGCAGCGCGGGAACATCTATAAACGGTTCGAGGAGATCGCTCCCGGCGAGCTGGGCATCCGCAACCGCATCCGCATCTTTCACGGGGTTGACGTCAAGGGGTATTTCACCGTCTATTTCGTCATCTCGCAGAAGAGCCGCATCCTGATGAAGGACGTCGTGAAGATGGAGGAGATCTACCGCAAGCTGGTGCTCTATTGCGACCACAACTTCAAGTTCAAACTGATCCGCATCGATGCGCCGCTCTGTTCCAAGGCGGAGCGGGCCTTCAAAGAGGCGGGGTGGGAACGGCTGCAATGAAGACGCCCCTTCTGTGCGACATCGGCAATACGACCCTTCATTTCCGCGATGAACGCCGGGATTTCCGTGTGGGGGTCGAGGGGTTCGATCCCGCGTCGGTGAGGGAGCCGGTGGCCTACATCTGCGTCAATCCGAAGATGGAGCTCCTGCTGCGCGGACGGGAGGGGTGGACCGATCTCGGAAAGTGCGTCGACCGTACCCCTTACTATGAGACGATGGGGATCGACCGCATCGCCGCCTGCGAAGCGGTGGAGGAGGGGATCATTGTCGACGTGGGCAGTGCCGTAACGGTGGATGTGGTCCGTAACGGCCGTTTCGAGGGGGGATTTATCTATCCCGGTCTGGAAGCGATGGGACGCTGCTACGCGCAGATCTCCCCCCGGCTGGAGTACTCATTCAACTTTGAGCTGGATTTGGATAAAATGCCGAAAAACTCCCGCGATGCGATCAGTTACGGCTACCTCCGCCTTCTGTGGAACGAGGTGACGCGTTCGGGAGGCCCGATCATTCTTACCGGGGGAGATGCGGAACGTTTCGCCCCCCTGTTTCCATCGGCAGTCGTCGACCGGGACCTGATCTTCAAGGGCATGAAAAAGATATGGGAGCACCGATGTTGACAGTTGCCCTGCCCAAAGGCAGAATCGCCCAGGAGACCCTGGAAATATTTGAGACGATCTTCGGCGAAAGTTTCGCTTTCGACGACCGCAAGCTCATTCTGGAAACCCCGAACTTCAAGTTCCTTCTTGTCCGCAACCAGGACGTCGCCACCTACGTCTTCCATCAGGCCGCCGACATCGGCGTCGTGGGTCTGGACACCCTGGAAGAGCAGGGGCTCGACGTCATTCGCCTGCTGGACCTGAAACGAGGACGCTGCAAGGTGGCCATCGGGATGAAAAAAGGGGAGACGCTGGATCTCACCAAACCTGAAATCCGGGTCGCGACGAAGATGGTCAACATTACCAAGCGCTACTTCGCCGACCGTGCCGTGGCCGCGGACGTCATTAAACTCTACGGCTCCATCGAACTCGCGCCGCTGGTCGGACTGGCGGATATGATCGTCGACATCGTCGAGACCGGTACGACCATGAAACAAAACGGCCTGGAAGTCGTCGAAACCATCATGGAGTCCTCCACCTACCTGATCGCCAATAAAAACAGCTTTTTCGCCAAGAAATCTGAGATTCTCGACATCTACGGGAAGATCAACGGCGTCATCAACCCGGAATAATCCGAAACGGCAGCGTTATGGAACTTGACATCTACGCCCGCTCCGAAGACCTTTTGGGGATTGAGGAGGCGACGGAGGAGCTGCACCGGCTCTACCTGGAGCTGCTGCAGAAGTATGAGGCAGCGTCGCTGCTTGACGTCGGCTGCGGCCGGGGAGGCCTCATGCTTATGTCCAGGGAGGCGGGTATCGAAGCCGCCGGCATCGACCTGAGCCCGGTGATGGTCGACGCGGCCCGAAATCTCGGTCTGGAGGCGACATGCTGTCCGGTCTCCGAAGCGGCGGGAAACTACGACGCGGTGACTGCCGTCTTTGACGTAGTCAATTTCATCGCGCCCGATGCTCTCGACGTCTTTCTCGACGACGTTGCCGAACGGCTCAATCCCGGCGGGCTTTTTCTCTTCGACATCAACACGCTCCATGGCTTCGCCAACGTGGCGGAGGGGACGATGTCCGCCGAAGACGCCACCCGCTTCCTGAGCGTGGACGCCCGCTTCGAGAACCCGCTGCTGCAAACCCGTTTTACCCTTTTCGAGGCGGAGTCGGAGGGGTGCTACCGAAAAGAGCAGCATACGCTCCTCCAATATTTCCATTCCCTCAAACCGTTCCGGAAACATCCCCGTTTCCGCATGGTCGAACAGCTCGGTGTATCGCTCTACGACCGCGACGACAAGACGCTTCTGATTCTCAGACGGGCGTAGCCTCGGCTTCGACGGTCGGTTCGACCCGGTTTCTGCCGGCGTGCTTTGCCTCGTAGAGCATGGCGTCGACACGGTTGATGAGACTCTCCTGCGAACACCCTTCCCGGTACTCGACAATGCCGAAACTTGCCGTGATGTTGCCGATGGTCTCGAAGGTGCAGGCTTCGATTTTGAGCCGCAGTTTTTCCGCCGTCAGGTAGGCGTTGTGGAGGGACATGCCCGGAGCGAGGATGATGAACTCCTCACCGCCCCAACGGGCGAAAGTATCTGATTCGCGAATATGTTTGCGCACCAGCGATACGACGCTTTTGAGCAGTTTGTCCCCGATGCTGTGGCCGTAGGTGTCGTTGACACGCTTGAAGTGGTCGAGGTCGAACATGACCATGGAGAAGGTACCCCCGTCGCGCTGTACGCGGGCGTATTCGACGGAGAGCGTATGCAGGAAATGGCGTCGGTTGTAGATGCCGGTGAGCTCGTCGGTCATCGCCTGGAAGGACATGGAACGGTAGGCGTCTTCGAGTTCGCTGATGTCGGTCATTGTGATGATGTGCAGATCCTCTCCGTGGAAGGGGGAACGGGCATCCTTGATCAGAAAGATGCGGTACTGGTGTTTGGAGTGATCGTACATCTTGACCTTGTGTTCCCGGTCGTGATGTTCGTCGATGTAGGCGAGCCAGTTAAAGTCGGGTGTGATCTTGTAGAGGTACCCCTCCTCCTTGACGAAGAGTTGGCAGATACAGTCGTATTCGCTGTGGAAGTGCTGCAGGTCCCGGTGCCCCGTCACGTTGTAGAGCGCCTGGTTCGCTTTGAGCATGCGTCGCCCGTCGCTGAGCAGGACCATGTTCTCCTGGGCGTTCATGATGGCGTCGACAGTCTGGCGCAGCTCCTGCTCTTCTTCGTACATCTTGCTGATTTTTCGGGTCCGGTCGGAGACTTTGCTCTCCAGGTTGGCGTTAAGCAGCGCGATGGTTCGACCCTTCTCGTGCAGGCTCCGGTTCAGGTAAAGAATGTAGCTAAGGATAATCAGGATGGTCAGGAAGGTGCCGATAACGGCGTAAAACTCCATCGTATAGGTGGCGTAAACGGAAGAGAGGGTGATCTCGCCGTAGTGCTCGTAGGGGGAGAGCTGAAGCTCCCGTAGCACTTCGTGGACGATATTGTAGTCCAGGGGGATCGCCCACCCGGCAATTTGCGCATCTTCCGCGGCCGGATCGTTTTCATCCAGCATCAACAAGGCGGAGAGTACGCGGTTGGAGAGTCCGATAGGCGTTGATTTTAGACGGGCAAAGGGCCACTCCGGGTAGAGGCGGGTACTGTGAACGAAAGGGAACTCTTCATGCCGTTTGGGATCGATGATGCGCAGCTCTTCGAGGTGAAAAGCCTGCTCGGCGGCCATCCGCTCGAGGGTGTCCGTCCGAACGGTTCCGACGTCGACGGCGCCGCTGAGAACCGCGTTGACGACGTTGTCGTGGGAGTGCAGGTAGGTCACTTTGAGCTTTTCGGGGTGGATCCCCTCTTTCTCCATTTCGTAGCGGGCCATGACCCAGCCGCCGAAAGAGAAGGGGTCGACGGCACCGAACCGTTTGCCGGGAATATCCTTCAGCGAGGTGATGTCCGAGCGCTCGGCCCGGGTGATGATGACCCCGCCGAAACGGGTCAGACGGTCGTGCTGGAATCGGTTGACCAGGGTGGCGATGCGACTGACACCGTAGCGGTACTCCAGGTCGACGTAGTACATCGTATTGGTGAGAACGAAATCGATGCGCTCTTCGGAGACGGCCTGCCGCAATTCGTCAAATCCCAGGGGGACGATCTCGAAACGGTATTCGGGGATGGTACGGTTCAGGTATGCGGCGGTCGCATCCCATTTTTTATGGGCGATTTCCGTACCGCGTTTTGCCAGAACGCCGATCTTGACACTCTCCTGTGCAAAGAGCGGAAGGAGAAAAATAATGAATGCGAACAGGTATCTCATAGTGATAGGGATTATAATCACTTTCTGATAAAATTAGGATTTAACCCGACAAGTAGCAACGGAGCCGCCATGCTGGACGACAAAATACGATGGAACGAAAAATACCGCACCTGCCCGATGCCCTCGGAGGTCGCGGCGGTGGTCCGGGAATTCGCACCGTCTGCGCCGCGGGGGCGGGGACTGGATATCGCCTGCGGGATCGGCAGGCACAGCCGCTATATGGCGGAGCTGGGATTCGAAGTCGATGCGGTCGATCTCTCCGACTACGCCCTGCAACGGATGGGAGACAATCCGCGTATCCGGAAGATCGAAGCGGACCTGGAACAGTACCGGATCGCCCCCGGATGCTACGATTTGATTGTGAACTGCAATTACCTCGACCGCCGGCTTTACGGTATGATTGCAGAAGCACTGCGACCGGGCGGCATACTGATTTTCGAGACCTTTCTCGAAGCCGACGGAGCGGAATACCATCAGCCGAGCAACCCCGACTTCGTGCTCAAACCCGGAGAGCTCCGAAGCGCCTTTGGCGCGCTTGAGCTGCTTCGTTACGACGAACGCGAAGATCTCAATCTCAGGGGCGAGAAGGTGCGGGTCGCCAGCTTTGTTGGCCGAAAGGAACGCGTATGAACCCCTACGACCGTCGCAGCGATCTTCAAAAGAGCATCGACCGCTATGTCTACGTCCTTCAGCTGGCCCGCGGGGACAAAAGCCCGACGTTGCGTAAGGCCCTTGAAGAGGACGTCGCCTATGCGCTTGAAGCGATGCACCCCTACCGCGAGCGGTTCGAAACGGTCTTCGCCTACGACCTCTGCGCTGTCGACGCCGACTGCAACGTCGCCGTCGAAACCCTCAACAGGGCGTTGGAGGTTCTGCACCGTGCCGGGGCGGACGGCAGCCTGCCGCTGCGGGTCGAAAACCCCCGGATCATTCTCGCCGAGTGCGCCATGACGCTGGTCGATACCCTCCGGTCCCTGGGAGCCTTCGACAGGGAGGCGGTCGAAGCGCTTCTGTTCGACGCGCTGGACGGGTTCGTGACCGTTCCCGAGGTGCTCGACCGCGGATTGAAGATTTTCATTCACCGTTTCATCCACGGAAAGATTCCCGAGGCGGTCGTTGACCGGATCGCCTTGGATGAATCGGAACTGCACGACTATCTCAAACTTCTCTAGGAATATCCGATGGAACAGGAACTTCAGACATTGCAGCGCTTTTACGACATCCTGATGGAGTTTGTCGTCAACTACAGCTTCCAGGTTCTGGGCGCCATTTTGATTCTTCTGCTGGCGTGGTTCGTGGCCAAGTGGGCTTCGGCGGCCGTGGTGCGCTTCTTCGAGCGCCACGACATCGACGTCACCCTGGGCAAGTTCACGGCCAACATGGTGCGTCTGCTGATTATGGCGGCCGCACTCATCGTCGCCCTGGGGAAATTCGGCATCTCTATCGGACCTTTCGTCGCCGCCATCGGCGCCATCTCCCTCTCCGTCGGTTTGGCGTTGCAGGGGACGCTGACCAACTACGGCGCCGGCCTGGGACTGATCCTTTCGCGCCCCTTCGTCGTCGGGGATACCGTATTGGTCAACGATACCTACGGGGTGGTCGAGGAGATCCGTTTGGGGTACACCACCCTGCGGACCGAGGATGAGGAGCTAATCACCATCCCCAACAAGTACATGATCGGCGAGATCCTCGTCAACTCCTTCGCCTACCGTGTCGTCGAAACGACCGTCGGCATCGACTACGGCGACGATCCGGAAAAAGCGATTGCGCTTATCCGCGAAGTGTTGGCCGGTTTCGAGGCCCTTTCCCAGGAGAACGCTCCTCTGGTCGGGATTGAAAAATTCGGCGATTTTTCTATCGATATCGGAGTGCGCTACTGGGCGCCGACACGCAAATATTTCGATACCCAGTACCGGGTGAACCTCGCACTCTACAAAGCGGTCCGGGAGGCGGGCATCACCATTCCGTACCCGCGCCGGGACCTCTACATGATCCCCTCCGGCGACGCGAAGTAAGAGGGAGCCGCCATGCCTCCGGAGAACGCAGGGGGATGGTCCCGGGCCATCGCTTTGACAGGACTGTTTTTGACGGCGCTTTACGTGGGCGTTATCATCCTCTGCGCGGTCATTGAACCGGGGTATTACGAGATGCTCGTCGCGGTCACCTTCAGCCACATTCTCGTCGGCCGGGTGGCCGGCATCACCGTTGCCTACGCCATGCATGCGTCGCTGGCGACGGCCGTGGCGGTCAACTTCGCCATCGAGACCATCCTGGTGCTGCTGCTCTATCCCATGTTCATCACGGGATGGAACCGTCTGCTCGGCATCGGGGCGCTTGACCGGTGGGTCTCCGGCGCCCGTGAAAATGCGGAGCGCTACCGCCCGTTCATAGAGAAATACGGCCGAATCGGCCTCTTCGTTTTCGTCTGGTTCCCCTTCTGGATGACCGGCCCCATCGTCGGCAGCATTATCGGCTACCTGATGGGGTTTCGTCACCGTACCACCCTCGCCATCGTTCTGACGGGAACCCTGATCGCCATCTTCTGCTGGGCCTACGCCCTGCGTTATCTGCAGCACTGGGCCTTCTCCGTCGACCCCCGGGGCCCCTGGGCCGTTGCGGCGCTCCTTGCGCTGCTCGTCGCCCTGGGCTTTGCGATACGAAGTTTTCTCAAACGTTAACGCGCCTCTTAGAGAAACTGATTTACAATGCGTCCATGAAGATCGATAAACGTTTCCTGCCGACGACCCGCGAAGAGATGGATGCCCTGGGATGGGAGCGTTGCGACGTGGTGCTCGTTAGCGGCGACGCCTACGTTGACTCCCCCTTTATCGGCGTCGCCGTCGTGGGGCGGATTCTCGAGAAGATGGGATACCGTGTCGGCATCATCGGTCAGCCCGACGTCGAGAGCGACGATATCGGCCGTCTGGGCGAACCCCGGCTCTTCTGGGGGGTGAGCGGCGGCAGCATCGACTCCATGGTCGCCAACTATACCGCGACGAAGAAGTTCCGCAACAGCGACGACTACACCCCCGGCGGCAGGAACGACCGCCGTCCGGACCGGGCGGTGCTGGTCTACTCCAACCTGATCCGGCGCCATTTCAAAGAGACCGTGCCCATCGTGCTCGGCGGCATCGAGGCGAGTCTGCGCCGGGTGACGCACTACGACTACTGGAGCAACAAGCTCCGCAAGCCGATTCTTTTCGACGCCAAGGCGGACTACCTGGTCTACGGGATGGGGGAGACGGCACTGCGCGAACTCGCCGAGGCCCTCGACGCCGGACGCGACCCTTCCGGCGTCCGGGGCATCTGCCATATCTCGAAGGAACCGGTGGCGGCCTACCATCAACTGCCGTCGCACGCCGAGTGCCTGAAAAATAAAGAGCGTTACATCGACCTCTTTCAGCGCTTTTACGACAACAACGACCCCATCGCCGCCAACGGGCTCTGCGAAGAGGTCGACGGGCGTTACCTGATCCAGAATCCCCCCTGCGACTACCTGAGCGAACCGGAGATGGATGCGGTCTCGGCACTGCCCTATACCCGTGAGCTGCACCCCTTCCACCGCCCGCAGGGAACGGTCAAGTGTCTTGAGACCATCAAGTTCTCCATTATGACCCACCACGGCTGCTGGGGAGAGTGCAACTTCTGCGCCATCGGCGTGCACCAGGGGCGTACCATCCGCACCCGTTCCGAGGACTCCATCGTCGGCGAGGCAAAGCAGTTCACCGCCTACCGTGATTTCAAGGGGATCATCTCCGACCTCGGCGGTCCGACGGCGAACATGTACGGCTACGAGTGCGACAAAAAACTTAAACACGGTACCTGTGACCACCAGCGCTGCGTCGATTCGCGCCATCTCTGCAAATCGATGACGCCCGATCACGGCCGGGTCATCGGCATGATGCGGCAGGTCCGCGATCTCCCCGGCGTACGGAAGGCTTTCGTCGCGTCGGGGGTGCGTTACGACCTGATCAACGAAGACCGGAAACACGGGTATGACTATCTCAAGGAGCTGGTGGCACACCACATCTCCGGCCAGATGAAGGTCGCTCCCGAGCATACGGAGCAGCATGTCCTCGACCTGATGGGCAAACCCGGGAAACAGACCCTCATCGATTTTAAAAAGCTCTACGACCGTCTCAACCGCGAAGCCGGCAAGAAACAGTTCCTGACCTACTACCTGATCGCCGCGCACCCGGGGTGTACGGAGAAGGACATGCATGCACTCAAAACCTTCACCCGGGACGAGCTGAAGATCAACCCCGAACAGGCCCAGGTCTTTACACCGACGCCGGGGACCTGGTCGTCGGTGATGTACTATACCGAGCTCGATCCGGTGACCCGAAAAAAGATCTTTGTGGAGAAAGATCCCCGCCGAAAAGAGAAACAGAAAGAGATCGTCGTGAAAAAACAGCGCTTCCGGAGCGACTTTTCCAGTTAGGGTCGCAAGACGGTTGCCAATCGGGCCGGATTTATGATACTCTTAAGCACACATACTACCAGGGGTTGGAATATGAAACGTCTCCTCATCGCAACGACTCTGATTCTCACTTTTTTAACAGCGACATCTGCGGCAGCTGAGCAGTACGCCGTCGTCATCGGGACCTACACGTCCAAAGAGAACGCCGACCGGCAGCTCCGCAGTCTCGAGAGCCATTTCGCCAACAAGCCGGAACTGGTGGCGCTGCAAGAAGCCAACGGATTCGACTACGTCAACGAAAGCGCCGCCGGCTACCATGTCGTCTCCATCAAGCCCATCGAAGGGCAGGAGGCACTCGATCGCATCTACGGTGAGGCGATGGTACTCTTCCCCGACCTTTACGTTGCCCGGGTAGGGAGTTTTACCGCCATTGAGTATCACACCGCAGGGACGGACGCCGTACCGGCTGCCACCGCCGCACCCGCCGCGGTTGCACCTGCCGCGAAACCTGAGCCCGCACCGGCCCCCGCTGCAGCGCCCGAAGCGCTCTCCCAACCGCAAAAAGAGGTGCCCGAAGCCGCTGTGGAACCGGCGAAACAGGTGCCCGCACCGGCCCCGGTCAAAGCATCAAAACCTGCTCCCGCGGCACCTGCGGCGGGAATGGACCTCAATGGCATGCTGCTCTACCTCGGAGCGGGTGCCGGGGGATTGATCGTCCTGCTGCTGCTCGTTGCCCTGTTAAGCAGGAAAGGGAAAAAACCCGCTGCCGCTCCCGTGATGCCGATTGCGGAAGAGGAAGCGGAGCCGGCCGTATCGGAATCGGATGAGACAGAGGCGGAAGCGGTAGAAGAAGTACCGCTGACGGAGATGGAGGAGGAACTCCCCGAAGAGGTGCTGGACCTCGACACGGAGGAGGAGATTTACGCGGAAGCCGAGGCGCCGGAACCGGTGCCGGAAGAGGTTTTCGAAGCGGATGCCGAACCTGATTTCGAAGCGGCGGAAATGGCTGAAATGGCTGAAGAGCCCGCTCCCGAAATTTCGCCGGTCCCCTCTGCCCAGGAGGGGTCTCCCCGCAAGAAACGCTCCTATAAGCGGGGTACGGATCTGATTACCAAAGAGAGCTTCTCCCTCTTTGCCGGCGTGCGGATTCTCGTGGCCGAAGACAACATGATCAACCAGAAGGTGATTGCCGGCCTGCTGGCCGACACGGGGATCGAACTAACGATGGCCAATGACGGTCAGGAAGCCCTCGACATCCTGGAAAACGACCAGGGGTTCCAGGTGGTCTTGATGGATGCCCACATGCCGGTCATGGACGGTTTCGAAGCCTCCCGGGCCATCCGGGCCAACCCTCTGTTCGATGCCATTCCCGTCATTGCCCTCAGCGGCGATACGGGAGCGGACGATATCCGGAAGATGATGGAAGCGGGAATGGAAGAGCATCTTGAGAAACCGCTTCACATGGATGCGCTGTTCGAAAAGCTCTACAACTACTGCGAATTCGAACTCGAAGATGAGGAACCCGAAGAGGAGATCGAACTTCTTCCGGATACTCCGGAGCTGCATGCGGAGAAGGGCCTCGACATCTCCATGGGAGACGAAGCGCTTTACCGTGAAATCCTTAACGAGTTCGCTAGCATGTACGCCGATTCGGACGAAACGCTGCACGACTTTATGATCCGCGATCAGATTGGTGACGCCAATGCGCTGCTGCTCGATGTTCACGGCATCGCGGCGAACATCGGTGCGGACCGCCTCGCGGAGACCGCCGACCGTCTGCGCGAGGCGCTGATGAACCGGGATGAAAAAGAGTACGGCGCACTTTACGACGCTTACGCATCCCACCTCAAAGCGGTACTGGCCGATATCAAGAAAGTGTAAGAGGGGGCGGCGCCCCTATTCGAGAGTGAAAGAGGTCTCGGCGAGGGTGGTACCCGCTTCGTCGGCAACCCGGACCTGCCAGAGGCCCTGAGCCCTGCCGTAGTAGTAACGGTAGTCGTAGACGGAGCCGTGCCCGGCGGGCATGACGAAGCGGCGTTCGCGGTCGTCCTGGGGCGTCGTTTCGGAGTTCCAGTAGAAGATGACGGTCCGCGCTTCGGGCATGCGGGTCGAAGAGTAGGTGCAGCGGATGATCTTGTCGTTCTCTTCGACGACCGAACATTCGACGCTCTCATCCGGCGATGCAAATCCCGGCAGTGCAAGGATGCCGTTGAAGCAGAAGGCGCCTAACAGTGCAAGCGGAGCGATACGTTTCATGGGAACTCTCCTTTGGTGACACTATTATACCACTGAATCATACGTGCCTGCGATTTTTTGACACGTAAGGGCTAGAAGACTCCGCGCGAAAACGAGAGGCCGAAGGAGGCCTTGTTGACATGGCGATCGTAGTCGATCAGACTCTCCCCGTAGCCGCTGAAAAGTTTGACGTACCAGAAGGTGTGTTCGGAGTAGGGCAGCGGGTAGGACCAGTCAAGCATCACCGCCCCCCGGTTTTCGCCGTTGAGATGGAAATTGTTGCGTACCATCAGGCCGAGCCGGTGCTCCCCGTAAATGTAGGAGAAGTTGATATCCCCGTAGCCGACATATCGGCAGATTTCCGGGTTGTCGTCACCCCCGCTGTCAAGGGGGAATTTTTTTCGCGATTCCGGGATGCGGTACCAGAGTCGGAAGTTGGTAAAGAGGTTGCCGTGTTGCCAGAGCGTGCCGAGGTAGAGGCGGTTCCAGGAGCGCGACTGCAGCCCGCCGCGGCCGTTTGACTCGTGGACAAATCCCAGGCGCAACCCCTTCAGGCCGGTTGCGAGATCGAGGCTCTCGGGAGAGGGAAAGGTGATGAAAACTTCCGGCTCGTAGTTGGTTTCACGGAAGGGACCGGAAGCGCCGTAAATCTGCCACCATACTTTCTGGGTGTAGGCGAAGGTGATCGCCTCCTTGAGGCCGAGCAGGTCGAAGGAGAGCGGCTTCTTGAGACTGATCTGGAACTCCGCTTCATAGGGGTGCTCGTAGGTGGCATTCCCATTGACGATGCCGGCTTCGCTCCAGTGGAAATAGGGCGAAGAGGCGAGGGAGTAGGGGAGGAAATAGTTGGTTTTGTAGGCGTAGAGACCGAAGTCGGAGTCGATGTAGCGTTCAAGGAAGGAGCGGGCATCGGCATCCGTCGGATCGATTTTGCTCAGGATGAATTGCCGCATCTCCGTTTCCTCCGCGGCCGTTTCCGTTTCGCTTCCCGATGCCGGGGATACGGCAGGGGTGTCGCGGACGAAGTAGGTGCTGGACGCTTTGTAGTACTGCATGGCGCGCAGGGAATCCGGTTCGACCCCCAGACCCTTCTCGTACATCTCTCCGAGTCGGTAGAGTGCGCCCTTGTCCCCCTGGGCGGCCGCCGCTTCAAACCCCTTCAGCGCCCCGGCGTAATCGCCGTTTTCGAAACGTGTTTCCGCGTCGTCGTAGGGCGCGGCCAGAAGCCGCGCGACCGCGATTGCAAACAGTACAGTGAGACGGGAAACCCGCATGTGAACCCCTTGGCCGAGACTCCGGCGTATCGATTTGCCACAGATTATACCAAAGCGGACGTTTCCCCGGGATACTCCATGGCTTTATATGATGAAAGCAGGGGCGATCTGCTATACTTGGCCCCTAAAAATATAAATTTTTCCGGGAGGTATCTGATGATCCATTCGAAGATCGGAACCTTTAAAAGCAGTATCGCCGATTTGAAACTTGAAGAGCGGATGCTGCGGGCCAATACGCTGATTCTAGCCGAAGAGGGGTCGGGGAAAACCCACCTCGCCAGCAAAATCCGCCGTTTCGTGATCGAGAACGAAGTGCCGACGCTCTATCTCGATTTTTCCGACCCGGAGATCGATGACGTCGAGGCGCGTTTTCGCGACGAGAACTTCCACTACATGCGTTTCGAAGAGAGCGATGCGTTCGATGCGGCCCTGGCGGAGGCTACCGCGGGGCGCAGAGATATTTATATGGCCGTCAACCCGAGTTTCTTCTCCAACAAGCGCGATGTCAAGAGCCGGCTCTCGCAGATGTTGCAGACGCCGGAACTTTTGGAAAACTATTACTACTTTTTCCATGAGATTTCCTGCCTGAACGCGTTTTATACCAAGTTCGAGGATTTCCTCCTTTACATCTTCAACATCGTCAACATGAAACAGTTCGGTCTGACCTTCCTCTCCCAGCCCCACGAGACCTTTGAAGACCCCAGAATCAAGCTGCTCTTCACCTTTCTCTTCCTGGGGAAATGTACCAACGCCAACTACTTTAATACGGCGGAACTGAAGAACTTCAAACCCAACACTTTCTACTATCAATACCGCATGGACCACAAGACCCTGCTCTTCAACCGCGTCAAGGGAGACGTCGTCTACATTGACGCCTGATCGCTTCGCATTTCCCGATAATGCCAAACCGCCGTCGGCACGCTCCCGCGCCGGGGCATTTGTGATTCCGCCGGCAAATGCGTTATCATAACGTCAAGAGAGGGGGCTGTCATGAATGCCGCTACCGTGATGATCGTCGACGACGAACCGGTCAACGTCCATCAGCTTGCCAACATTCTGCGTCGTGACGGATACGGCGTCAAAGCCTTCATCGATCCAAAAATGGCCCTGGAACATCTGCTAGGCAGTGGTGGTGTCGACCTGCTGCTCCTGGACCTGCACATGCCGGAGATTAATGGCTGCGAGTTCTATCGTCTCATGAGAGAACACGATGGGCTGAAGGACATCCCCGTGATTTTCATCACCGGCGAGACGCGTCAGGATGCGGAAAAGTTTTGCGGATTTGGAACGATGGCGCTGCTGACGAAGCCACTGGATATTGACCAGATGCGTATTTCAATGAGGGCGATGCTGGAGTAGGAAAGTATTGTTGTTGGATTTTGAAATGTCGATGAAAAACGTTGGTTGCGGGAGACGGATTTGAACCGCCGACCTTCGGGTTATGAGCCCGACGAGCTACCGAACTGCTCTATCCCGCGATATGCGTGGAACAGGAATGTTCCCGGTGGATGGGGTGGAGGGGATCGAACCCCCGAATGACTGGACCAAAACCAGTTGCCTTACCGCTTGGCGACACCCCAATAGCTGTATTGTGAAGTGAAAGAAGTTGGTTGCGGGAGACGGATTTGAACCGCCGACCTTCGGGTTATGAGCCCGACGAGCTACCGGACTGCTCTATCCCGCGATACCAAAAGCTCTTTTCCCCTGGAAAAAAGCATTTAAAAAGGTGGATGGGGTGGAGGGGATCGAACCCCCGAATGACTGGACCAAAACCAGTTGCCTTACCGCTTGGCGACACCCCAACCAAAACTCTGCGACTCATGTCTTACAGAGGCCGAAATTATAGACAATCATGTCTGTTTTGTCAAGGAAAGCGGGAGATTTTTTCGCATTTTTTTGATTCCGGCCATGGTCACCATAACGGGAACGAATAGGCCCGGCTTTTGAAGGGCCTCGAGGCGACTGCGTTTCGCAACCGTGTGTGGCGTGAAAGGCGCTTTAAGTCTTTTCGACTATAATTTTACGCAATTATTCACCGGATAGAGGATCTATACCATGACACCGACCCAACGCGTGCTTGAAGCGCTTGAAGAGATCAAAAAAGGGAACATGGTCATCATGCTCGATGACGAGGATCGCGAAAACGAAGGGGACCTGGTCTACGCCTCGACCTTTTCGACTCCCGATCACGTCAACTTTATGGCGACTCACGCTAAAGGGCTGATCTGCGTCGCCGTCAACAAGCAGATTGCCGAACGGCTGGAGCTGACGCCGATGGTGAGCTCCAACACCTCCATGCACGAGACGGCCTTTACCGTCTCCGTGGACGCCACTGCCGCTACGACGGGGATCTCGGCGGCGGAGCGGGACCTGACCATCAAGATCCTGGCCAACCCCCTCAGCCACCCGGGCGAACTGGTGCGTCCGGGCCATATTTTTCCCCTGATTGCCAAAGAGGGCGGCACCCTCATCCGTACGGGGCACACGGAAGGGTCCATCGACCTCTGCCGCATGGCCGGAGTCGCCGAATCGGCGGTCATCTGCGAGATCATGAAGGAAGACGGTTCCATGGCCCGCCGGGACGACCTGGTGGAGTTCGGCGAGAAGCACGGGCTCAAGACCGTCTACATCTCCGACATCGTCGAGTACCGCCTGGCTAACGAAACGTTGGTCAAAGCGGTCGAGGAAGAGGAGATCGAGTTTTTCGGGGTGAACGTCAAGCGGACGGTGTTTGAGGACCACGACGGTACGGAGCATACGGCCATCACCTTCTACAGTGCCGGGGAGACCTCCAACGTGAAGGTGCACAACGTCGTCTCCGACCTAGACCTGCTGCTGAACCAGTCGAAGTACCTTCACCTGATCGACAGCATCGAGTACCTGAAACAAAACAGCGGGGTATTGGTCTTCATCAACAAACCCGATCACCACAACGCCCAGATGAAAGAGTTCGGCATCGGCGCGCAGATCCTAAAAAAGCTCGGCGTCACCCACATGCGTCTTCTTAGCGGTTCCAAGACCCCGGACCTGGTGGCGCTGAGCGGTTTCGGTCTCGACGTGGCAGAGATCATCACCTTCGACCACTAGAAGGCATCGCATGGAGACGCCGAAGGTCATCAGCGACTACCCGGTCCGGGTCTATTACGAAGATGTCGATCTCGGCGGCATCGTCTACCACTCCCGCTATCTCAACTTCTGCGAACGGGCCCGTTCGGAGATCTTTTTTTCCCGGGGCCGCTCCCCCGTCGACGGAGAGTACCACTTCGTCGTCAAACACATCGACGCCTCTTTCAAATCACCGTCGAAATTTGGAGAGACGCTTCGGGTGCAGACGGCGTTCGTGACGCAGCGGCGCGCCTCCTTTACGCTGCGCCAGTCCGTTTACGATGCGGAGCTAAAGCGGCTGTGCTTCGTGATGGACGTCGAACTGGTCTGTCTGAAGGGCGAACACGTTTGCGCCATTCCTCCGGGTATGCTGGACCTTTTCGGCATCACGACGGAGTAGGAGCGGCAATTGCGTCTGCTGCTTCTCATCTTTGTGCTGGCAGGCCTTCTCGCGGCTGAAGTGCCGGCTACAGAGGAGGCTTCGGGGGAAGCGGCGGTCTCTCCCCTTGAAGCCGCTTTGCAGGAGACGGACCGGTTCCAGGAGTTCTGGTCCCATCGCATGCGGCTTTTCTCCTCCAATGTCGATCGCAGTATCGCTACCGCCTTTTCCGATGCGCCCCAGCCGACTTCGGACGATCCCTTCTTCGCGAGCCGCTGGTTCCATCGCTATTTTGTCGATGAAACGTGGTTCGACCCCTCCAACCGCAGCTATATCCGCCTCGAAGGGAGTTACACCGTCGGCTCCAAAAGTGCGAACCGTTCCTACACCGACATCCAGGCCAAAGTGATGCTGCCCCGTACCAAGCGGCGCTGGCAGATCATTATCGGGGACGAAAGCGCCTACGCGGACAACCTCTCCGCCGTTGCGCCGGCCAACGAGCACACCGGGATCGGTCTGCGCTATCTTGACGACATGCTGTTCAAGAAGGTGCAGCTTTCCGCATCGGTCGGCATATCGGGCATTGACGATCCCTACACCCGGCTCCGCATCGGTACGACCTGGCAGTGGGATCGCTGGATGGTGCAGCCCATGCAGACGTTCCGGTACGCTTCGGAGAATGGTTTCGAGGAGTGGAGTACGCTCGTAGTCGCTTACCGGCTGGCGGGTGAAACGGGCATGTTGCAGTGGCTGTCGCAGCGTTTCCGGCGCCCCGAGCAGGTCGGTTTCGAGTATCTTTCCGAACTCTCCTACCAGCAGATCAACCGCCACCGCATCGGCATCAAACCCTATGTGGCGCTTTTCGGACGCACCCGGCCGCACGGCGACTACGCCAACGGGGTGCGGGCCGATGCCGGGGTCTACAGCTATGCGGTCGGTGTCGTCTGGAAGCGTCCGGTCCTGCGCGACTACATCTTTGTGACACTGCATCCCGGCGTCGAGTTTCATGAACGGTTCGGGTACGCCTCCGACTACCGGCTCCGCGCCGGTCTGGAGTTTTTCATCGGAGAGTAGCGCCGGAGGTCTTAGCCCTCCTGAAGCGTGTCGACCTCGTCGGGCAGGGTGTCGGGTTCCGTGGGAATGTACTCGATGAAGCGGTAGTAGGAGGGGGCGACCAGGGAGACGGGGTATTCGATCTGGTTGTCGAAAAGCGGGACGTCATAGTCCCGTTCGGCCCGGGTGATCATGTGGAAGAAGAGGTCCGTCCCGACGGTCGTGGCGTAGTTGATCCAGTCGTAGACGATGTCGTTGTTCAGCAGGCGGTTCGATTCGATCAGGACGTTGTCGCTGGCGCCGATGGAGTTGGCGATGATCATGGGTTTACGGTCCTGGTACTGGGTGATGGAGAAGAGCAGGGGGTCGTAATTGATCTGGGTGGAGAGGATGTTGGTCGTGTTGATGTCGTAGAGGGTCAGCTGGGACATGATCATCCCGCTCTTGACGATGGGGGTGTTGAACATGAAGCTGGCGTTCTGGATCTTGTCGTTCTCCTTGAGCTCGTTTTCAAGATTTGAAGTCCGGGCGTCGATGGCGTAGCTGTAGGCGACTTTCGGCGGGGTCTCGGTTTCGGGTGCGCTGCTGAAGAACCCGGTACCTGTCTCCTCCTCGGGACGCAGGAACCGCTCCTTGCCGTAGTCGTGAAGCTCCTGTCCCAGCCGCGAATTGTCGTAGAAGATCACCAGGGGAGAGACCGCTTCGCCCAGTAGAGTGTCGATCTGGGCGCGGTAGTCGATGCCGCCGAAGTAGAGCAGGGACGAGTCGGTGTCGAGATCTTTTTTATTGATGGTCGGGAAGTAGACGGTCAGGTCGGGGTTGACGTCCGCAATCGCTTCGGCACCCTCCTTGGTCACCGGGGCGATGACGTAATAAAACCCCTCTTTTGCGATCTGCTCCAGTGCCGCTTCGATGGTGTCTGGGGACTCGTCGTCGATCTGGTAGGTTTTGATGGCGTAGTCGCGGTTTTTCGTCAGCATGTAGGCGAAGACGGCGTTGGTGGTCGAATTCGCGTAGCGCCCGATGATGCGGTAGGGAAGCAGCAGGGCGATCTTGAGGCCGCTCTCCTGGCGGTTCGCGCCGATGTTGAACAGCGCCATGTGGATCAGACGGAACTCGTTGAGCTCGTCGTTTTCGATCCGTTTCGGGGCGTGGGCGAGGAAGCTGAATACCTGCCCCTGTTCGGCCAGTTCCGCCAGGCAGCTCTCGTCGCATTCGTAGGGGTCGAGATTCATGACGAAGGTTTTGGGCAGCGGTAGCGAGGAGATCAGGTAGCTCTGGGCGGACAGCAGCAGGGGAATCAGCAAAAAAATCAGATGTTTCATAGGCAGCTCTTGATGGTGTAGAGATCGTGCAGGGTGACCTGCTTGAGCGAGGGATTTCGCAGCAGGTACTGGGGATGGTAGATCGGAACGACGGTGCGTTCCCCGAAGGCGACTTTCCGCCCCCGCACCTGTTCAAAAGGGGACTCGTCGCCGGTCAACAAAGTATAGGCGTCGGGCCCCAGCGCGACGATCACCTTCGGAGCGACGATTTCGATCTGTTTGAAGAGGTAGGGTTTGCAGCTATTCCACTCCGAAGGCGAAGGGGTTTTGCTTCCGGAGGGTTTGCACTTGACGGCGTGGGTCATGTAGACGCTTTCCGCGGGAAGTTCCAGAACGTTTTCCACCATTTTTCGAAGCGATGCTCCGGAACGGCCCGCGAAGTAGACACCGCTCTCATCCTCGGCCAAAGAGACATAATCGTCAACGATCATCAGCCGGGCGTCGGGAACACCCCATCCGCTCATCACCCGTGTGCGGGATTTGCTCAGGTCGCAGAGATGGCACCCGGAGATCATGGTGTGCAGCGCCTGCATCTCCGAGGGGAGGCTCTGGTCGTTGCGAACGTTGATCGTGACCGGGTCGATGTAGCCGAACCCCATCGCTTTGAGGCGGTAGAGGTTCTGCAACAGCATGAGGTTCTGGTAGGACGTCACGTCGCTCCTTGTCGCGTTTGGTAGGGGTGAGTATAGGCCATGGGGCGTTAAAGAGAGATAAAAGCGTGCCCGGGCGGCATCCCGACCCCGTTCCATAGCCGACGCTTCCGCATGCGATGCGATACGTTGAGCTGTCATGGACGTATTGTATCCTTATCACAGATAACGGCGTCCGGGAATCCCGCAAGGATTAGTCTGAATTTTTAAGTTTCCTGATTTTGCAGCTGATATACAATGATGAAGTAAAGTACCGCCGGTCGAAAGCGTAGCGTTACGGTAATGCGAAGAAGTTATCGTTACACCAACGGTTTCGGTGGCATCGCACCAATGTCTCGGAAGATCCATCCAAACAATCAGGAGCAGTATCATGAAGATTACGAAAAAAGCCGGAAAGGCTTGGGTCACCTTCGCCTTCACGCCCCGTGAAGCGGTCGAAAAAGTCGAAGTCCTCGGTGAGTGGAACGACTGGGAACCCGAAGCGATGAAACAGAAGAAAAGCGGCGAATATTACCTGACGAAAGTACTCCCCGAAGGCGGCAGCTACCAGTTCGGATACCGTATCGACGATCAGCAGTGGCACATTGATCAGGAGATGCCGCGTTGTGCCTCTCCCTTCGGCAGCGAAAACGCCGTTTTGGAACTGTAACACCCCGAACACCCCCGTCCGTTCGAGCGCAGGAGGGACCCCCCTCCGATTTTAAAGGGCGTCGCGCAGCCCCACCTCAAGGAGTACTATCGTATGAAAGCAGTCGTCATGGCAGGCGGTTTCGGCACCCGGATTCAGCCGCTGACCCACTCCCGTCCCAAACCGATGTTGCCCATCGTCAACAAACCGATGATGGAGCACACCATGCTCGCCCTTCGTGACCTCGGCATCAAAGAGTTTATCGTTCTGCTCTACTTCAAGCCCGACGTCATCAAGGAGCACTTCAAAGACGGCAGCCACCTGGGGATTTCGATCACCTACGTCCTGCCTGACGACGACTACGGGACGGCCGGGGCGGTACGTCTGGCCAAGGAGCACATCGGCGACGATAACTTCATCATCATCAGCGGCGACCTCGTGACGGATTTCGATTTCCGCAGGATTTTCGATTTCCACGCGCAGGCCGCTTCCCGGCTTACCATCGGCCTCACTTCGGTCGACAACCCCCTGCAGTTCGGCGTCGTCATCGCCGACGGGGAGGGGCGCATCGAAAAATTTCTGGAGAAGCCGAGCTGGGGCGAAGTCTTCAGCGACACCATCAATACCGGCATCTATATCATCGAACCGGAGATCCTCGACTACATTCCCGAGGGGGAGAACTTCGACTTCGCCAAGGACCTTTTTCCGCTGCTGATGCGCAGCGGCATTCCGCTGATGGGGTACAACCTCGAAGGCTACTGGCGCGATGTCGGAAACCCGGAGAGCTACCGCGAGGTTTATGAGGACATCATGCAGCACCGGGTCGCCTTCACGTTCGACGGGGCAGAGACCCGCTACCCCGACGGCGTACTCTACAGTCCCGAACCCGTGAGCCTTGACCCAAGCATCGAGATCGTCGGTAACGTCGTCATCGGCCGCCGCGTGACGATTGGAAAAGGGTGCCGTCTCAACAACGTCGTCATCGGCGATGACGTGACCGTCGGGGGCGAATGCCGGATTCGCAACAGCGTCTTCTGGGAGGACGTCAAGGTCGGAAGAAACGTGAAGATGGACAACTGTGTCGTCTGTAACCACAACGTCATCGGCAAGAACGTCAGCGCCAAAGCGGGGCTCATTCTTGCCGAGGGGTGCGAAGTGGGACAGCTGGCGCGCTTCGAACAAGATATCGTCGTCTGGCCCGACAAGGTGATCGATGATGCGGCCATTCTGAGCAACAACGTCATCTGGGGGAGCAAGTACAAGAACTCCATCTTCGAAAACGGTACCGTGGCGGGCCGCTCCAACGTCGAGCTCTCCTGCGAGATGGTGACCAAGCTGGCCGAAGCCTTCGGTTCGCAGCTCCCCATCGGCAGTACCGTCTACGTCTCCCGCGACCACGCCCGCAGCTCCCGCATGCTCAAACGCGCCTTCCTGGGCGGACTCCTCTCGGCCGGGATCAACGTCATCGATCTCCAAAACGCACCCATGATGATGATGCGGTACAACCTCGCCAACCACCCTGAAATCACTGCGGGGATCCATTTCCGCCAGTACCTCTACGACCCGACCCGTACGGAGGTACTCTTCTTCGACGAGTACGCCCTGCGCCTCAAGAGCGATACGGCCAAGAGCGTGGAGCGGGCCTTCTTTACCGAGAAGTTCCGTCGCGTCGAACACTCCAGCATCGGTTCCATCCTCGATCAGCGCAGCGCCTACGAGTGCTTCTCCTACAAGGATTCCGTCGTCGCCAACCTCGACACGACCCTGCTCAGGCGCAAGGAGTTCCGCGTCGTCGCCGACTTGATGCACGGCTCGCTCTCTCCCGTCTATTCGGAACTCATGAAGATGATCGGCATCGACAACATCCTGCTCAATGCCAATCCCGAAGAGGAACAGCAGGGCAACGAGGCGGCCATCAAGGCACGCTCCGTCGCCGACGTCTCCTCCATCATCCGCAGCCTGGGAATCAAAATGGGCTTTATCATCTATCCCAATGCCCACAAGCTTCTGCTGGTCTGCGACGAGGGGAACCTGCTCGAAAAAGAGATGGCGCTGCTCGCCGTGCTCCATCTGATCAATCTCGATGCCTCCAGCCACCGCCATAAGGTCTTCCTCCCCGCCTGGGCGCCGGATTTCATGGACGGCACGTTTGAACACCTCGACATCGAGCGGGGCAAATACGCCGACTTCAACGCGGAGAAGATGCGCAGTTATGACCTGATCGCCACCGTCGACGGCAACTTCGCCTTTACGAAATTCGCCCTCCACCGGGATGCGGCCTATTCGAGCTTCAAGATCATGGAGCTCCTGCTCAAGTACGACATCCTCCTTTCGGAGATCGTCGATACCATCGCCCCCTTCTTCTACGTCCAGATGCAGATTCCCTGTACCCAGGCGCTCAAAGGGAAGATGATGCGGATGTTCCTCGAAGACGCCAAGGGCGGGCGTTCGTGTACCGTCGACGGGGTCAAAATCTGGAAAGGGGAGCATGACTGGGTACTGATGATCCCCGACCAGTACAGCGACAACCTGAACCTCTACATCCAGGCGATGGACGTGGACCGCGGCGAAGCGATTCGCGAGGAGTACCGCGAGAAGATCGCCCGTTGGGCGGAATCGTGAGCCGTTAGCGTGCTGCAGCTGGCCTTTCTCTGGCACATGCATCAGCCCGACTACCGCGATGAAGCGGGAGTCATGGGAATGCCCTGGGTCTTTTTGCATGCCATCAAGGACTACTACGACATGCCCTGGACGCTTTCGCGGCATCCCCGGCTCAAAGCGACCTTCAACCTCACCCCTTCGCTGATCGAGCAGATCGGTCTCTATCGCGATCCCCGCGCCAACGACCGTTTTCTCCGCCTCTGGGAGCGCCACCCCTCCGAGCTGGGAAGCGCCGAGCGGGAGTGGGTGGTAAAGATCTGCACCTCCTGCCAGTTCGAGACGATGGTCCGTCCCCTGCCGCGCCTCGCTGAACTTTACGGCCGGGAGGCCTTCGACGACGCGTCGATGATCGATCTCGAAGTGCTCTTTATGCTGGCGTGGTGCGGTACCTATCTGCGGCGGCACGACGCGACGGTCTCCGGGCTGCTTGAACGGGGAAGCGGGTTCGACCAGCGGGACAAGGCGGCGCTGCTCGAAACGCTGAGTGCGTTCGTCGGAAGCATTCTTCCCTACTACGCCCGGCTGCAGGAGGAGGGACGCATCGCCGTCTCGACAACGCCTTACAACCATCCCATCCTGCCGCTGCTCTTCGACATGGGGCGGGCCGCGGAAGCCAACCCCGACACGCCTCTGCCGGAAAACCCCTGCGGCCTGGAGTCCGACGCCCGGGAGCAGGTGACGCGGGCGATTGCGCTCTATGAGCAGACCTTTGGCCGCAAACCCGGCGGATTTTGGCCCGCCGAAGGCGCCGTGGACGAGACCAGCGCGGCGCTCTACCGCGACTCCGGACTGGGATGGATCGCCACCGACGAAGCGCTGCTCTTCCGTTCGATCGGCAGCGAGGAGCGCTCCGCGCTTTTCCGGCGCTGGCGCTGCGACGGTCTCTACGTCGGCTTTCGCGACCACGGTCTGAGCGACCTGATCGGCTTCGATTACCGCCATCGCGACGCAAAGGAGGCGGCGGAGCACTTCATCGACCGCCTCGAAGCGATCCTCGATGCCGAAGGGGAGGGGACGGTGCACGTCATCCTCGACGGGGAGAACGCCTGGGAGTTCTACGAAGCCAACGGGTTTCCCTTTTTCGAAGCGCTCTACAGCAGGCTGACACCCCTTAAGTGGTGCGCTACGGTCACGATGGACGCGCTCTCGGAGATGGCGGCGGAACCGCTTCCCCGACTGAGCCCCGGAAGCTGGATCTACGGGGATTTCAGCACCTGGGTCGGCCACCGGGAGAAGAACCGCGCCTGGGAGCTTCTTTTCCAGGCGTACCGCGACCACCGCAGCCGCGGCGAACGTTTCGACGAAGCGAGCGAAGCGGCGATCCGGAGCCATTTTCTCGCCCTGGAGTGTTCCGACTGGTACTGGTGGTACGGCGACGACCACATGACGACCTTCGCGGTGGAGTTTGACGCCCTGTTCCGCGGCCATCTCATCGCCCTCTACAAGCTGATGCGGATGAACCCGCCCCCGGATCTGTTCGAACCGATTCTCGAACACGTCAGCACGGCGTCGTTCATGGTGCGTCCGCAGTCGGCGATCCGGCCGCGCATCGACGGCCGCAGCAGCTCCTTTTTCGAGTGGATCGGTTCGGGCCGCATCGATGAAAGCAAACTCTACTCGACGATGGAACGCCGCCGCGGACCGATTACGATGATCCGCTACGGGTATGACGAGGCGCAGAACCTCTACATCAGTCTCGAGGGAGCGGTCAAGAGCCTGCGGAGCGCCGGTTACCGCCTGCACCTCATCATCGAGGAGCATCCGGGCCGCATCACCGTTCCCCTGGACGGAACGGGCATGGACGAACCGGTGACGGTCCGCATCGGGCACTCCATCGAGATGGCGCTTCCCCGGACGCTGCTGGGCGACCAGGGAATGACCCATCTCCGCATCGAAATCGACGAGGACGAACGCATCGTACAGACCCTTCCCGGGTTTGGAGCCCTGCGGATCGAACCGGCCATCGACTACCGGGCCAACTGGTTCGTGTAACATTTGCAAAGAGGTTTTATGAAACAGCCATCCACCGCACTTCTTTTCGGCATCCACATGCATCAGCCCGTCGACAACTTCGGCGAGGTCATCGAACGGGCCGTCCGGGAGTGCTACGCCCCCTTTTTCGAGGTGATGGCCCGCTACCCGGAGTTCCGCTTCAGCGTTCACTGCAGCGGCTGGCTGCTCGACGAGATCCGAAAGGGATTCCCGGAACTTTACGGACGCATGGTGTCGCTGGCGCAGGGGGGCAGCATCGAGCTCTTCGGGGCGGGGTACTACGAGCCCATCCTGAGTACCATTCCCTCCGCCGACCGCAGGGCGCAGATCGCCCGTTTGAGCCGTTACGTCGCGGAGGCGTTCGGCAGCGTTCCGCAGGGGCTCTGGCTCACCGAGCGGGTTTGGGAGGCCTCCCTCGTTCCGGACCTGCACGCCGAGGGGATCCGCTACACGGTGATGGACGATTACCATTTCTTGTGCACGGGCTTCGACGAGGCGCGTCTGGACGGCTACTACATGACCGAGGAGGGCGGCCTGCCGCTGGGACTCTTCCCCATCAGTAAAAAACTGCGCTACGCGGTACCGTTTCTTCCCGTGGAACAGGCCCTCGAAGCGATCCGGAGCTACAACCGGGAGGCGGACTCCGCCGCCATCCTCTTCGATGACGCCGAGAAATTCGGCATGTGGCCCAACACCCACACCTGGGTCTATGAAGAGGGATGGCTCGAATCCTTCGTCGAGGCGGTCATCGACGACCCCGCCATCGAACCGATGCGCTTTTGCGACTACGTCGAACGCAGCGCTCCCCGGGGGCTTGCCTACCTTCCCAACGTCTCCTACTACGAGATGGGGGAGTGGAGCCTGGAAGCCGATGACGCCGCGACCCTGGAGTCGCTCATCCAAGCCGTCGGCCGGGAGCGTTTCGAAGCGGAAGGGGTCAAATTCCTCAAGGGCGGCATCTGGAAGAACTTCCTGGTCAAATACCCCGAGTCCAACCGCATTCACAAACGGATGCTCGAGCTCTCCGCGCTGCGGGGGGAGATCGGGGATGCTGCCTTTGATGACGCCCTCTACCGCCTTCAGACCAACGACGTGCTCTGGCACGGCGTCTTCGGCGGTCTCTACCTGCCCAATCTCCGGGACAACGCCTACCGCTACCTCATCGCCTGCGAGCATATCCGTCACGGAAAAAAGGCGGTGCTGGAGCTGCACAACCCGGAGATGGAGGCCCATCCCAAGGTGCTGGCGGCGACGGAGCGGCTGGTGCTGCGTTTCGACGCCCAAAACGGCGGTCAGCTCATCGAGTTCGGCGGCAGGCGGGAGGGGTTCAACTGGCAAAACAGTCTCACCCGGCGCAGGGAGGCGTACCACGCCCGACTCTTCGACGCACCGGAGGGGGCGGCCCATGCCGAAGCCGACGGAATCGACACTATCCATACCATGGCCCACCGGCTCGACGAGTCCCTGCGCGAAGCGCTGGTCTACGACTGGTACGTCAAGAACTCCTTCATCGACCATATCAGCGACGCCTCGTTGACCTTCGAGAGCTTCCGACGTTGCAGCTTCAACGAGCTGGGGGACTTCGCCAACCAGCCTTTCGAAGCGGCGATCGACGGGGAAACGGCCCGGTTTTCGCGTGAAGGCGGGCTCTATCTCGACGGTGCCCACCGCGCCCGCATGCGCAAGTCTTTCACGCCCCGGACGGCCGGGTTCGATTTCGCCGTCGATTTCGAGTGCGCCTGCGAAGGGCTTTTCAACTATGTCCTGGAGCTCAACCTCCATTTCGCAAAGCCCGAACATGTTACAATCAATGCCATTAACGTGTCGGAGGGAGGGACGATGGAACAGCAGCGCCGGATCGAGCTCTTCGACGGCTACACCCGCCGGAACATCGTCATCGCATGCGACGCTCCCGTGACCCTTCACTACCTCCCCCTGAAGACCCTTTCCCAGAGCGAGCAGGGCTTCGATGTTACCGTTCAAGCCCTTTCGCTTGCGCTGGTGCTCCCCTTCGGAAAGACGATGCGTCTTGGCGGCAGCGTCGAGGTCGTCGATGTCTGAGATTCGCTACAACCACCTCGACGACAGTTACGTCATCATCGCACCGGAGCGGCTGCACCGTCCCGACACGATGGCCTGGGCGGAGGAAGCGCAACGCGGCGGCGTCTGCCCCTTCTGTGAAGGGAACGAGGCCCTGACCCCCGACGAGCTCTATGCGCTTCGGGAAGAGGGTAGCGCGGCGAACCGTGCCCCGTGGCAGACACGGGTGGTGCCGAACCTCTACAAGGCGGTGCAGATCGAGACGCCGAACCGCTCCCAGGGCGAAGGCCTTCACAGCATGTGGGAAGGGTTCGGGGCCCACGAGGTGATCATCGACACGCCCCGCCACCACGGCATGGGCAGCTGGGAACCGCAGGAGTTCTACCGCTGGCTGCTGACCCTGCAGCACCGGCTTCACGACCTGCGCGGCGACGTCCGCATCCACCACATCGCGCTTTTCAAAAACCACGGCGCGGCGGCAGGTGCCAGTCAGTCGCACCCCCACACCCAGCTCATCGGCCTGGGGGTCGTTCCCCGGGCGGCGGTGCGTTTTCTCGAGCGCACCATCGCCCACTACCGCGAACACGGCAGGGGCATTCTGGAGGACCTGATCGCTCAGGAGGAGCATGAGGGCAGCCGCATCGTCACTGCCGACGACGCTTTCGTCGCCTACTGTCCCTACGCCTCCGCCTATCCCTTCGAAGTGATCGTCGCATCCCGACGCTCCTGCGCCTCCCTGGAGACGCTGGACAAGGATGCCCTGCAGCGGCTGGCCGGAGTGCTGCAGACGCTTTTTGGGAAGATGACGGCGCAGCTGGGGGATTTCGATTTCAACCTGAACCTCTCCAACCCCCCGATGCAGCCGGGATTCGATACGGCGCATCTGCATGAACAGATTCCCGACGCCTGCCGTTTCCACATCCGCATTACGCCCCGCATCTACCGGCACGGCGGTTTCGAACTCGGCACGGGGACGATGATCAACCCCGTCTCTCCGGAACACAGCGCCGAGCTGCTGCGCGGAGAGGAGCGCGGATGAGGGCCGTCGGACGCCACGGGGTGCTTTACGCCGCCAGCGAAGCCTACCCCTTCGCGAAAAGCGGGGGACTGGCCGACGTCGCCTACAGCCTGCCGAAGGCCCTTGCAAAGAGCGTGGACATCGCCGTCGTACTTCCCCTGTACCGCTCCGTCGACACGGAGCGTTTCGGCATCACGCTCATCGAAGCTTCGGCGGTCGCGTTCGGAGGCAGGGACTACCCGGTGGAGCTCTACGGCTGCGTCTACGATGGGGTTCCCTGCTACTTTGTCTATTCGCCGCTTCTGAGCGAACGGGATCATCTCTACGGTCCGCCGGGCGGTGCGTATGAAGATAACGACCTCCGTTTCGCGATTTTCTGCCACGGCGTCGTGGCCCTGGCGAAACGGTGCGGCTGCGGGGTGCTCCATCTCAACGACTGGCAGACGGCGCTCTGCGCTCTGCTGCTCCACGAGATGCCGGAGCTGAAGATCCGTACCCTTTTCACCATCCACAATCTCGCCTACCAGGGAGTCTTCGGGGCGGAACGCCTGAAACGCCTCGGGATTTCGAAGCGCCACTTCACCATGGAGGGCGTGGAGTTCTATGGACAGATCAATCTCATGAAGGCGGCCATCGGTTTTTCCGACCGGCTGACGACGGTAAGCGCCGTTTACGCCGGGGAGATCCTGACCGAACGCTTCGGATGCGGTCTGGAGGGGTACCTGCGGCGTCACAGCGCCAAGCTCGAGGGGATGCTTAACGGGATCGATACCGACCACTTCGACCCCGCTTCCGACCCGGCACTCCCGATGCGCTACGACAGCGAAAACTTCACGGCGAAGCGGAAGAACAAGACCGACTACGCCGCTAAAGTCGCGCTGGCGCATTCGGAACGGCCGCTGCTGGTGATGGTGAGCCGGATGACCTGGCAGAAGGGGGTCGACCTCCTGCTCGACGCGCTGCCCCGGCTTCTGGAACAGGAGCTCAACCTGGCGATCCTCGGCGAAGGGGAGGCCCGCTACCTCGAACCGCTTGCGGCCCTGGCCGCGGAGCGCGAAAACCTCCATGTCGCCACCGGCTATGACGAAGGGCTCTCCCACCGGATGTACGCCGCCGCCGACTTTCTGCTGATGCCTTCGCGTTTCGAGCCCTGCGGCCTGAATCAGATGATCGCCATGCGCTACGGCACCCTTCCCGTCGTTCATGCCGTCGGGGGGCTGGCGGAGAGCGTCCGCCCCTTTGAACGCTTTGCGGCGGATGCCAAGACGGGGTTCGGCGTGACCTTTGCGGAGGAGACGGCGGAAGCCCTTATCGACGCGGTCGACCGGGCGCTTCGGCTCTACGAAGCCCCGGAACGTTTCGGCGTCATCTGCCGTCACAACATGCATTGCGACTTCTCCTGGCGTGCCAGCGCCGCCGCTTACCTGGCGTGCTACCGCCGCCTTGAAGAGGGAGGGGAATGAAGCTCTATATCGATGCCGGCGGCACCCACCTGCGCGCCGCCTGGGATGACGCTGAGACGGTGCGCGCCGCCGCCGCTTCCATCGACCTGGTCGATTTCATCGAATCCCTCATCGCCCGGCGCGGCGTTCCGGAATTCATCGGGATCGCCTTTGCGGGTCAGGTGCACGGGGGGCGCATCGTCGGCGCCCCCAACATCGCCGTATCGCAGCCGGAGATCAAATCCCGGTTCGAGTCGCGCTACCCCCTGCGCCTGGAGATCGACAACGATCTCTCCTGCGCGGTCATGGCCGAAGGCGCGTCCCGGCAGGCGTCGAACCTGGTGGCCCTTTACGCCGGGACCGGCCTGGGATGCGGCGTCGTCTCCGAAGGAAGAGTGCTGCGCGGCAGCCGCGGTTTCGCGGCGGAACTGGGGCACATCCCCTACCGGGAAGCCCCCTTCGCCTGCGGGTGCGGGAAGTCCGACTGCATCGAGCTCTACGCTTCGGGCTCGGGGCTGGCGAAGTGGCAGCGTCACGGGGGTGAGCGCGGGGTGCTGACGCTGCGGCAGCTGCGCGCCGGATCGCCCGCCCAGCGGCGGATCGCCGAAGATTTCGATGCCGCGCTAGTCCATGCCGCCGCCACGGCGGTGACCCTTTTCAACCCGGAGTGGCTGGTGCTCGGCGGCGGGATCGTCCGGGAGAACCCGGAGCTGATCGAGACGCTGCGCGAGCGCCTGCGCGCTCATGCGCTCGCCGCTTCGCTGGAGGGGCTGCAGATCGTGGAAACGGAACTGGAGGAGGCGCCCCTGGAGGGCGCGAAGCTGCTTGAAAGGAATCTCTATGCATAAACTCAACATTCTGCTGGCGGCCTCGGAGGTCGTTCCCTTCGCCAAAAGCGGCGGCCTCGCTGGGTGTGGCGAAGCCGGAATAAATGACGCCCAACACCAAAGCTATGAGCAACACCGCATGCCAGATCCCGCCCAGAGTTTTGAATCGCTCCCGCCAGCCGTAATACGCGGCGCTATCCGTCGGCGCTTC
>JBNKLF010000010.1:0-107315 GCA_050292215.1 Sulfurimonadaceae bacterium
GAGTTCGTTCAGGAGTGGGGCGATACGGGCGCCAAGAACAACTTCTGTCTGTACAAAATGGGGTGTAAGGGCCCGATGACCTTTAACAACTGTTCCATCGTGCGCTACAATGAAGGGGTCAACTGGCCCATCGGCGTCGGCCGCGGTTGTATCGGCTGTTCCGAACCGGACTTCTGGGACAAATACGCCTACGAGCGTCCCATGGCGGATGCCAACATCAAAGCGCCCACGGGCGGCGTAGAGAAAACCGTCGACGAGTTCGGTCTCGGACTTCTGACGGCCACGGGTATCGGTATCGGTATCCATGCGGCGGCGAGTGCCGTTGCCGGTAAAAAATCTGACGACAACGAAGGAGAGTCCTGATGAGCAAGAAACATATCGTAATCGACCCTATCACACGGATTGAAGGGCATTTACGCATCGAAGCGGTGATTGATGAAAACAACACCGTCGTCGACGCTTACAGCTCTTCAACGATGTTCCGGGGTATCGAAACCATTCTCAAAGGGCGGGACCCGCGCGACTGCGGCCTGCTGGCCATGCGGATCTGCGGTGTCTGTACCGGGACCCACTACCAGCGCTCCATCGAGGCGGTCGAACACGCATTCGGCGTGACCATCCCGAAAAATGCCCGGCTGGTGCGCAACCTGATTCAGGGTGCGCTCTACACCCACGACCACGTCGTGCACTTCTACCACCTCCATGCCCTCGACTGGGTCGACATCACCAAGGCCCTCGAAGCCGATCCGGCCGGTGCGGTCAAAGAGGCCTACAAGTGGGCCGGCGTCGCCGGCGTCGAACCTTACATGGCCAATGAAGGGGAGTTCCGCGAGATCAAGGAGCGTGTGGCGAAATTCGTCAAACAGGGACGTCTCGGGATCTTCGGCAACGGCTACTGGGGCAACAAGCACTACAAACTGACCCCGGAACAGAACCTTCTGGCGGTCGCCCACTACCTCAAAGCGCTCGACCTGCAGCGCGAAGCGGCCAAGCAGATGGCGATCTTCGGGGGCAAGAACCCGCACCCGCAATCCATCGTCGTCGGCGGGGTGACCTGTGTCCAGGACATCCAGAACCCGGCGCGCATCGCCCTGTTCAAAGAGCTGCACAAAGAGTTTACGGCCTTCATCAAGAAAGCCTACCTCCCCGACGTCTACATGGCAGGGACCATGTACGCCGACGAAGCCCTCGACGGTACCGGCGGCGGCCTGAAGAACTACATGGCTTACGGCGACTTCCGTCTGGATGACACCGGGTTCTACAACTCGGCGCTGCTCTTCCCGAGCGGTGTCGTCACCGGCGGCGACCTCAAAAGCTACCAGCCGATCGATCAGGAGAAGATCGCCGAAGACGTGACCCACTCCTGGTACGAGGGCAAACAGCCGCTGCACCCCTACGACGGGCAGACGATTCCCAACTACACGGGCTTCGGCAAGCGCGAGGACGGCATCGCCTACCTCGATACCGAGAAGAAGTACAGCTGGATCAAGTCGCCGGTCTACGACGACACCCGTATGGAAGTCGGACCGTTGGCACGGATGGTCGTCGGTGTTGCGGCAGGGGATGAACGCATTACCAAATACGTGATGAACTTCCTCAAGCGCGGCAACCTGCCGGTGTCGGTGCTCTTCTCCACCGTCGGCCGTACGGCGGCTCGCGCCATCGAGTCGGAACTCATGGCGGACATGATGTTCGAGTGGGTTGACGAACTGGCAGCGAACGTTGCCGCCGGCGACCTCTCCACCTGGACGGAGTTCGACTTCGACAAAGTGAGCAAGAACGCCAAAGGCCACGGTATGGCCGAAGCGCCCCGCGGCGCCCTGGGACACTGGGTGCGCATCGAGGACGGCAAGGTCGCCAACTACCAGGCGATCGTCCCTTCCACATGGAATGCGGGACCGCGGGACTACAAAGGGCGCATGGGTGCGTACGAATCGAGCCTCATCGGCACGAAGGTTGCGAACCCGGACGAGCCGCTGGAGATCCTGCGTACCATCCACAGTTTCGACCCCTGTATCGCCTGTGCGGTGCATCTCGTCGACACCAAGGGGCGCGAGCTCGGTGTTTACAAAGTGGACACCAGCTGCAGCGTATAAGGAGATCGCATGAAATCCGGACATAAAAACGTGAAGCGCATGACTCCGGCCATGCGCATCATCCACTGGGTGAACGCCATTGCGATCCTCTCGGCGGTGATTACGGGGCTCTACATCGGGCATCCGTACTATGAGACCTACATCGCCGATCCCGCGGTGGACAAGTATGTGATGGCCTGGAACCGCTGGGCCCACTTCATCGGTGCGATCGTTCTCGACGTGACGTCGATCATCATCGCCTATCTCTACTTCTTCAGCCGCTTCGAGAAGCCCTACAAGAAGTTGATCCCGACGCCGAAAAACGTCGTGGAGTTCGGTGCGGTCATCGTCAACCTGTTGACGCTTAACCGCAACAAGAAGTTCGATTCGACCCATAGCGACAGCTTTAACACGGTCTATTTCACCATCATGCACCTGATGCTGGCATGGATGCTGCTCAGCGGCCTGCAGCTCTACGTTCACGGCCTCGAGTCGGGACAGAGCTCCATCGGCCAATGGTGGCCCTGGATGCTGCACCTGGTGACCGACTGGACCATTCCGGTCAGCGGCGGTACGCTGATGGACGTTCGTATCTCCCACCACACCACCATGTGGTGGATCGTCGCCTGGGTGATGTTCCACATCTACTACCAGGTGTGGCGCACCATCTTCTGGCAAGAGGGTGATATCGCCATCGTCTTTGGCGGCAGCAAGTTCGTCAAAGAGGACAAGGCGGAAGCGTGAAGAGTATCGTGATCGTCGGTATCGGCAACATCCTCTTCCAGGACGAAGGCATCGGCTGTTACGCCGGTAAGTACCTGGAGACGAATTATGAGTTTTCCCAGCCCGTCGACGTCATCGACGGGGGAACCCTGGGGTTCAAACTGATGACCTACTACCAGAGTTACGACAAGGTGCTGATCCTCGATACCGTCTCCATCGAAGACGCTCCCGGATCGGTCTACAACCTTCCCGCCGACGCCCTGATGGGGCTGGGCAGCTACCGCCAGACGGCCCACGAGGTCGAGGTGGTGGAGATGCTCGAGATCTGTTCGCTTCTGGACACGATGGCGGAAGTGAGTGTCGTCGGGATGATTCCCGAAGACATTGAAAGCGTGAACATCGATTTGACCGACAGCGTCAAGAACGCTTTTCCGACGCTGATCGCCGAAGCGATCAAAGAGCTTGAAAACGCGGGCGTCACCGTGACGCCCAAAGCCGAAACCGTCTCCCTGGAGGCGATCATCGGCGCCTACAACGCCCCGAGCCATGCCGTTCCGGCATGATCGGTGCTTCCGGTCTGCAGACGCATCGTGAAGTTTCCTCCCGTTTTTGTTCCTAGTGTGTAGTAACAATGTCTGCAGTCCGGAAGCACCCCGGACGCTTCAGTTTGTCTGTTAAGGAATTTTCGTGTCATTTATACTAGAAATCGGCTGGGACTCCCACCAGCATCATATTGCCGATTATCTCCGTACCTTCTTCGCCGCGCAGGGCGTTGCGGCCAATGTCGGGGAAGCCTCCGGCATGATCACCGTCGAAACGGACGAAGGCGATGCGAAACTCGAGGCGGCGCTTCATGCTCTGAACACGACCATGCCCTATTCGGTGTTCATGCGCTCCGTCTCCCACCGCATCGATCCCGCTCCGTTCGTGCAGCGCGATGCGGAGTCCGAACCCCTGCCGCCGCTCAACCTCGGACTCTGCCGGAACTGCAGCGCAGAGATCTTCGACCCTTCGAGCCGCCGCTATTACTACCCCTTTACCTCCTGCCGCCACTGCGGACCGCAGTACGCCTTTTTCGAACGCTATCCCTACGAGCGCGCCAATACATCATGGAGTTTCGTTCAGCCCTGCGAGGCGTGCCGCGAAGAGCTCGAAACCCATCCGTTCCGTCGCGGCTACGCCCAGATCTCCTGCCACAACTGCAGTATCGCCCTGGAGATGGTGCACGGCGGCAAGAGCCGCTACGCCAACGATGCCGCGAGCAGCAAACAGCTGTTCGAAATCGCCGCCAAGGCGATCTCCGAAGGCAAAAGCGTGGTGATGAAGACGACCTTCGGTTACCGCCGTTTCTTCCTTCCCTCCGAAGGGAACGTGACCCATGCGAGCATCTTGCTCCACTGCAACCCGAAGGAGATGATGGACGACCTGGCGCTGACGCGGCAGGAGATCGAGGCGCTCTTCGCCATCGAACGCCCCCTGCTCAAAGTCGCGACGCAGTCCGAACGCCTCAAGGCGCTCTTCGGCAATGTCGCGCGCTGCAAGGTCCCCGACGAGGGGTTCACGCTGCTCCTGGCAAAAGAGCTTGAGGCACTGCACCTGGATTATGTCGCCTTTGAGTCTTGCGATGAGAGCGCCGCAGGAGCGTACCGCGTGAGTTTCGACCTGCCCATCTCCGCCCAGGAGGAGATGACGCTCTTCGTCGGCGGCGAGCAGCGGTTTATCCGTTCGGGGGAACGGGTGGCGTTTCCCGCGAAGCTGGTAGCCCCCGGCGATACCCTGAGTGTGGGATGCAATCTCATCGCACTGAAAAACGGGGCCTTTCACTGGGTAGACCGTCCGGAACGGTTCGAGGGGACGACAACCGGCAAGATGAACCTCATGGAGGGGTGCGAACCCCCGACCGAACACTCCAACACCCACCGTTTCACCCCGGCCCAGGGGACGATGATGGGCGCAATGCGCACCCTGGGAATCGGCGACCGCGCCGTCGGCGTCTTTTTCGAGGGGGAGACGGTCCATTTTCTTCATGCCAATGGGGGACATGTCACCACCGTCGTTCCGTCGCGCTCTTTTAAGCCGGTCGGGCTGATCGAACGCCTGGCGGCACTGCGGGAGGGGTCGGACCGGCTGGTGGCCAATCTGCGGAACAACCGCCCCGACCTCTATGCCGTGCTGGAACGCATTGAAAGAGAACCGTTCGGACTCTTCGAAGCGGCGGCGGCGCTGATAGGGCTTGACGGGAGCGGGTTCGATGCCATCGACGATACGGCCCTGCAGTTCATGGGCAAGGGGGGGACCCAGGTCGATACCACCCTGGGGGACACCCGGTTTCACCCCGATGTCTTTCTCTCCAGCATCATCAGCTACCGGATGGCCGGGGTCGAACCGGTGATGCTCGCCTATTCGATTTTTGAGTCGCTGGGGGACTATTTTGTCGATATACTGTCACAACTGCAGGCCAAGTCCAAGGCCGAGCATGTCATTCTCTGCGGCCGCGATATCGCCCAGTCGTCGCTCTACAGCCGCATCGTTCAGAAGATGAAGGTGCCGCCGCCGCTGCTGGTCCGCGGCATGCCGCTGGGCAGCGAAAGCGCCGTCGTCGGAGGCATCTACCTCTAGAGTGCGGCCGTTTCAGGAGTGCAAGATCGAGACACGGGTCACCTACAGCGTTACCGGCATTGTTCAGGGGGTGGGGTTCCGCCCCTACGTCTACGGCCTTGCCCGCCGCTGTGCGCTCAAGGGGTACGTACTTAACGATGCCATGGGCGTGCAGATCGTGCTTGAAGGTCCGGCGGAGGCGCTCGCAATCTTTGAATCCCGCTTTTTCGAAGCGCTGCCGCCGCTGGCCCGGATCGACAGTTGCGAACGCCGGGAGTCGGCGGCGGAAGGGTTGCGGGAATTCGAGATTCGAAGCAGCGACGGCGATACGGCGGGCCGGAGTACGGCGGTCTCTCCCGACATGGCCCTGTGCGACGCCTGCCGGGAAGAGATGCGCGATCCTGCCGACCGCCGCTATGGCTACTGGCTGATCAACTGTACCGATTGTGGTCCGCGCTACTCCATCGTCCGGACCGTTCCCTACGACCGTCCCAACACCTCCATGGCCTCTTTTGCAATGTGCGACGCCTGCCGCAGCGAGTATGAAGACCCGACGAACCGCCGCTATCACGCCCAGCCGCTCAGCTGCCCCGACTGCGGGCCGAAGAGCTACTACCGCGAAGGGGGGCGCGAAACGGAAGGTGAACAGTCGTTACTATCTGCCGTCGAAGCCCTGCGTGCGGGGAAAATCGTCGCCGTCAAGGGGCTGGGCGGGTTCCATCTGATGTGCGATGCGACCCGTGAGGAGAGCGTACGGACGCTGCGGGAACGCAAACGGCGTCCTTCCAAACCGTTCGCCGTGATGTTCCCGACGCTCGAGTCGGTCCGGGAGTGCGCCGTACTTTCCGATGCCGAAGCCGAAGCGCTCGGCTCGGCGACCCGGCCGGTGGTGCTGCTGCGAAGCCGCAGCTCTCGCATCGCGCCTTCGGTGGCCCCCGGCATCGACCGCCTCGGTGCATTCCTTCCCTACACCCCCCTGCATGAGCGGTTGTTTGACGCCGTGGGCGTCCCGCTGGTGGCGACCAGCGCCAACCTGAGCGACGCGCCGATCATCCGGACCGAAGCGGAGCTGTTCGAGAAACTCTCCGGGGTCTTCGACGGAGTATGGTGGCACGAGCGCAAAATCGTCAACGCCTGCGACGACTCGGTCCTGCAGATGCTCGACCATCGTCCGTTGATGCTGCGCCTCGCCCGGGGTTACGCCCCTTTTACCATGCGTCTTCCCCGCCCCACCGACCGCCGCATCCTTGCCGTCGGGGCGAACCAGAAGAACAGCATTGCCATCGCCTTCGGCGAGACGCTGATCCTCAGCCCCCACATCGGGGACCTGGGGTCGGTGGAGGCCTTCGGTTACTTCGAGCGGACCCTGGAGACCTTCAAGCGTTTTTACGACTTCGAACCGGACCTGATCGTCTGCGACAAACACCCCGGGTACGAAACGGCACGCTGGGCCAGGGCACAGGACGTCGAGGTACTGGAAGTACAGCATCAGCACGCCCACATTCTGGCGGCGATGGCCGAGTACGGCATGGAGGAAGAGGTGCTCGGGTTTGCCTTCGACGGTACCGGCTACGGCGACGACGGTACGGTGTGGGGCGGCGAGGTGCTGCGGTGCCGGGGATCGGAGATGGCGCGGGTGGCATCGCTGCGCCCTTTTCGTCTGCTCGGGGGCGAGAAAGCGGTTCGGGAGCCGCGGCGTTCGGCACTGGGCATGCTCTTCGAGTGTTACGATCTCGAAACGGTTCTGAAATTGGAGCTTCCGACGGTCCGGGCCTTTGAACGCGACGAGATACGGATGCTTCATGCCGCATGGGAGCGGGGACTCAACGCCCCGGTAAGCACATCGGCAGGGCGGCTTTTCGATGCCGTGGCCTCGCTGGCGGGAGTCTGCCAGAGGGTTAGCTACGAGGGGGAGAGCGGCCTGCTGCTTGAAGCGGCGGCAAAGGTTCCCGATGCCTCCGGAGCATGGCCCCGCTCCGAAGGTGTCATCGATTGGAGCAACTTTGTTCGCAAATTGGCAGAGTACCGGACGACGCCGGAAGCGGCGGCGGGAGCACTGATCGGGGCTCTGGCGGAAACGATGGTCGTCATCGCCCGATCGGAGGGGTTGCCGGTCGTACTCAGCGGCGGCGTCTTCCAGAACCGGACGCTGCTGGAACGGGTGATACGGCGATTGGACGAGGAGGGGGTGCGATATGCGATCCCCTCGCGCGTCCCCGTCAATGACGGATGCATCGCTCTGGGACAGATTTGGTATGCATTGGAGCGGGGAAAACCCCCATGTGACAGGTCGCTATAAAACGTGTCAGAACAGGAACAAACATCACATTTAAAAATCCTTTGAAAATGTGTCTCCGAGGGAGAAATAGGAGGCTTTTGGCCTTGAAAAACGTATATTGAAAAGTTATTTTGTGATATGCTGAGATTTGCATAAAATACTTTTTCTATGAACGAGGCGACCTATGTCACATTTCAATATTAGCCAAAAGTTGCATATCCCGTTAATTGTCTCCATCCTCCTGGGGTTCGTCATTATCGGAATCAACTACTACTACTCCATTCAAAGCATCAAAACGGGCATATACGACAAAGAGTCGGTTAACCTCCGGTCGGTCTACAGCGATCTGCTTGAAGGGAAACAGAACATCGGCATTACCAATGCCATCAACATCTCCGAGAACTACTACACCATCCGGGCCCTGGAATCCAACAACCGCCAGATCGCCATTGACGGGCTTAACGGCCTGTCGAAAAAGTTCAAAGAGAATACCCAGTACCAGAACATCAAGATCCATATCCACGACGCGGACGCAAAAAGCTTTCTGCGGGCCTGGAGCCCGCAGAAGTACGGGGACGATCTCAGCGGTTTCCGCAAGACGGTGCTGAAGGTCCGGGAGGAGCGCAAACCTCTGGTCGCCATCGAACTGGGCAAAGCCGGTCTGAGCATCCGGGGACTTGCACCGATCATGGACGGGGAAACGTATCTCGGATCGGTCGAGTTCATGCAGGGGCTCAACTCCATCGTTCGGGGTGCACGCAAAAGCTACGGCGTGGACATCGTCATCGTGATGGACAACCGCTACCTCGATATCGCTTCGGGACTTTCGGCGGCTCCGAAGCTGGGCAGCTATACGCTGGCGGTCCAGGAGAAAGAGATCAGCAGCGGCTTCTTCAAGGCCGCGGCGGCGCTCAACCCGAAAGAGACGAAGCAGCTGCAGTTCATTCCCGGTTACGTCGCCGTTTCCGAACCGGTGGTCGACTTTTCCGGCGAGGTGGTCGGGTACGCGCTGATCGGAAAACCCAAAAGTGAAGTGGAACAGACTATTGCGGAAGCGGAGGGTTCGCTGATTCGCCAGGTGCTCATCATGGCGGTGATCGATCTCTTTATCCTTGTCTTCCTGATTCTCGTCATCAAACGGGCCGTGGTGAACCCGATTATCGACCTGGATAACGTGGCGCTGGAGCTGGCACAGGGGGATGCGGACCTCTCCAAACGGCTGCCGGTACGCTCCAAAGATGAACTCGGGCAGGCGAGCGCGAGTTTCAACGCCTTCCTGGATAAGGTCGAAAAGATTTCGCTGCAGGCCCAGTCGGAAGCGGAAAAAGCCGAAGCGGCGGCTCACGAGATCGAGAAGGCGATGGAGAAAAACGCCCTCAATGTGGGACTCTCCCACGAGATGCTCGGAGGGTATGTGACCAACGTCAAGGATCTCAACGAGAGTATGCAGGAGAACATCGAAAAGGTGCGTAGCGTGAATTCGCTTAACGAAGGAACGGGCGAGGTGATCAGCCGGGTGACTACCTCCACCGACGAGGTGATCGACGCGATCGGCAGCATTACGGAGATGATCAGTGAATCACGCCTCTCCGCCGAGCAGCTCAACACCAACGTCGAGGAGATATTCAGCGTCATTACGCTGATCAAGGACATCTCCGACCAGACCAACCTGCTGGCGCTCAACGCCGCCATCGAGGCGGCCCGTGCCGGCGAACACGGGCGGGGATTCGCCGTCGTCGCCGACGAGGTGAGAAAGCTGGCCGAACGGACCCAGAAGGCGACCAGCGAGGTTGAAGCCAACATCAGCGTGTTGAAACAGAACTCCATGGCCATGGCGGAAAACAGCGAAAAGATCGACGCCTCCGCCACCTCGTCACAGAGTCGGCTGGACGAGTTCAAAGATGTACTCAACGAACTGATTTCCAACGTTGAAGTGATCAGCGGCTACAACACGACCATCGGCCATGAGCTCTTCGTCAATATCGCCAAACTCGACCATATGATCTTCAAAGCCGATGCCTACAAAACGGTTCTGGAGAACCGCACGGGCAAAAGTGTCAGCGACCATCACGCCTGCAACCTGGGCCAATGGTACGCGGGCGAAGGCAAAAAGCTCTTTGGACACCTGGAAGCGTACAGAGCACTGGAAGTCCCCCATGCCAAAGTTCATCAGAGCGTGAAGAAAGTATTTGACGAGATGAACGCGGGAACCCTGGGGACGGCGGAAGCGATCGCACGTTTCCAGGAAACGGAAAAAGCTTCCCTGGAACTCTTCAATCTGCTGGATCGGATCGTCGCGGAGGATCAGAAACAGTAACCGCCTCCCCTCAGGCGGGGAGACGCTTTTCGCGATGCCGGCGGGTTGCTTCATGGAGCAGGGAGAGCGACCGGTCATCGACGGCGCGGCCCGTCGCTTCCTGAATCAGTCGGACCAGGGTGTCGGTCGATCCGAAATCGACCGGTTTTGAAAAGAGTGCGCGTTTGACGAGGGCCTCTTCGAGCATGGCAAGCTCCACGCCGTCGAGAGCGCTAGAGAGGCGCTGCAGCTGGGAGAGGGTCGGAACCGGACCCGAAAAGAGCTGCCGCGATCTGGCTTCGGCGGCTTCGGGTTCCAGCCCCCGTTCACACAACAGTGCAGCGATATGCTCGCTCACGGGAATATCGGGTGCGGCGTCATGGCGTTCCTGCGGCTGGGGCAGGGTAACGGCCTGAAGAGCCGCGGCGGCATTGCCGACGATCAGGACGGTCATGACCAGTACGGTTTTCGGGTGTCGCATCGAAACTCCTTTGTGTGTCGTTACGAAGCAGTGTATAGATCAAAGGTAAACCGTTTCTAAACTTTCAGGACCGGCTTCTCAGGTTTCGAACCAGCGGCGGCGGAGGATCTCGTACTGTTCGGATTCGCTGTAGTTGAATTTGAACTCCGCCTCTTTGAGATAGTAGACGAAGTTTTCGGGGCGTACCCCTTTGTAGCGGGTGATATAGTGCTCGAAGAAGTTCCAGAAGGCGGTGATGGTGTTTTTGCTTTTCTGGAGTTTCGAGATGCGGTGAATCCGGAGAAATTTCGAAAACTCCTCATAATAGACCTCTTCGAGACCGTCGTCGAGGAACCCCTGTTTGAAGCGGTGAAGCGAAGGCATGAGAAGATTGTAGACCTGTCCGCCGTAGTCGAAGGTGATGAAGTTGTGGGCATCGAAGATGTTGCGCTTGTCATGTCGCTTGGAGGCTTCGAGGTAGATGTACTCTTCAAACTCCGCGATGTTCTCCCGGTACGCTCCGTATGCCGCTTCAAGATGCTCCGCCGCCATCAGGCGCAGACTGCCATAGCGGGCGGTGACGCTTTGGTAGTTGAGCCCCCGCGCCTTCGCTACGGCATGGGCCGTTTCGCCTTTGCAGAAGGACGCGATGAGGTCGCGGTCGCGCATCACTTTTTTGAGACTGAATTTCCGACGGCATGAAGAGCACTTCTTCATACCGTCGGCAAGGTGATAGAAGGTGCCGCTGCAGTAGGGACAGCGTTCCGCTCGCTCGTTTGGTCCTGTTTCCAATGAAGAATCCATCTTTTTTAGTTCCATTTTACACAGAATATCTATAATTGTTTTTAAACTGAATGATGATTCATTAAAAGGAGTTTCCATGCGTTTGATAAAAATGGCCGTTTTTGCGGCAGTTGCGTTTCAGGCATCCCTGTTGGCTCACACGGGGGCCGGTTCCGTTTCCGGCTTCGCATCGGGCTTTATGCACCCCGTGGGTGGGCTGGATCATGTTCTTGCCATGGTAGCCGTCGGTCTCTGGGCGGCACAGACGGGAGGCCGGGCGCTATGGGCGGTACCCGCGGCATTCGTCGGCATGATGCTCGTCGGAGGGGTGTTGGGAATCAGCGGCGTCGGGATCCCCTTTATCGAAACCGGCATTGTGGCATCGGTCATCGTTCTCGGGGCATTAATCGCTGCGGGTATCAAAACTCCGGTGGCAATCGGCATGGCGATCGTCGGAACCTTTGCGATTTTTCACGGGTATGCCCACGGTGCCGAAATGCCGGTCAATGCGGCGGGCCTGATGTATTCGATCGGTTTTGCCACGGCGACGGCTCTGCTGCATGCCGTCGGCATCGCAGCGGGCATCGGCCTGGGACGCGTGAACATCGAACGCATGGTGCGTGTCAGCGGCGGGGCCATCGCGGCCAGCGGTCTGCTTCTCGCTCTTGGCTGAAAGCATTGTCGTTTTTCCCGGGCATTGGTCCGGGAAGGCGGTATCCCTCCTTTTCCATAGAGACGAGCCCGTTTTTTTAATGGAACTTTTACCCTAACAGACTATAATCTTACTGAAACTGAATAGTGATTCATCTCAGAGAGGAAAGTGCATTTGGAAAGCGGGTTGCTCATCATTTTCTGGTACGGTATTTTGCACGCCTTCGGTCCCGATCATTTGACGGCTATCGCCGACTTTTCCATCGGAAAACGGCTGCGGCGTACCATGCTGGTTACCATGGCGTTTGCTTTCGGTCACGGGGCCATGCTTTTCGTTTTCGCCAAGCTTCTCGAACACTTCGACATCCCCGAATCGGTGACGGCGTACGGCGATCTCATCTCTTCTTCGGTGATCATTGCGATCGGGTGCTACCTGCTTTACATGGTAGCGGCGGACCGGATTCACCTGCGCAAACATGAGCATGAAGGCGAGGAACACATCCATATCTGGTTCGGGAAAGCACACGACCACGACACCGGCGTCGATACGGCTTCGGCCTTTTCCGTCGGGGCGCTGATGGGGATCGGCGGAGTGCGCGGCATGCTGGTGACCCTGGGAATGCTGGAGGGGCAGAGCGTTGATTTGACGATGGTCCTGGCGTTCGTCGCCGGGGTGACGCTGATCTTTACCGCGTTCGGGGCGGCGATTTTGCTGCTGAACAAAAATCTGCTCACCTCCCGGCGCAACGTCCGCCGGGTGTTCGCAACCGCAGGCGCGGTGTCGCTCGTCGTCGGCGGCAATATGCTGCTGGGGTGAGGGGAAAACTAAGAACTAAAAACTAAAAGTTAAAAGTTTTGAAATGCGGATCGCATTGGTTTTTAGCTTTGAGTTTTTAGTTTTTCACTTTTAGTTTTTAGTTAACCAAGGAGTCACAATGTGTAAAGACTGCGGTTGTTCCATTACCGATCACCACCATCATCATGATCACGATCACGGGCATTCCCACGATCACAGCCATGACCATCAGCACGCCCACGAACAGCTGCACCACAACCCGCAGCTCAACGATCCCAAGACGATCGACGTCATTACCAAAATTCTCGACAAGAATGACCACGAAGCGGCCCACAACCGGGCCCATTTCGAGAGTCACGGGGTGCTTGCGGTCAACCTGATGAGCAGTCCCGGCAGCGGCAAAACGACGCTCTTGGAGAAGATGGCGACGCTCTCCCCGTTCACATATGGCGTCGTCGAGGGGGACCTGGAGACCAATCGCGACGCGGACCGGCTTAAGAAGCTGGGGATCCCGGCTTACCAGATTCAGACGGGATCGGCGTGCCATCTCGACGCGTTCATGGTGCACAAGGCGCTGCACGACATGCCGCTGGAGGACCTCGACGTCTGTTTTATCGAGAATGTCGGCAACCTGGTCTGCCCCGCCTCCTACGATGTGGGGTCTCACCTGAACATCGTGCTTGTCAGCGTCCCCGAGGGTAACGACAAGATCGCCAAATACCCGGTGATGTTCCGCGCAGCGGACCTGGTGCTCATCACCAAAACCGACCTGCTGCCGTACTTCGACTACGATATCGAGAACGAGAAGAAAGAGGCGAGAAAGCTCAAGCCGAATGTCGACATCCTCGAAGTCAACATCCACGACGAAGCCAGTGTTAAGCGCGTGGCCGAGTGGATCGAGTTCAAGCGCAAAATGCGCTGATTCCTTTTAATTTTTCATTGGAGTAACCTATGTGCCTTTCTATTCCGTCCAAGGTCGTCAAGATCAGCGACGATAACATCGCCACCGTCGATACGATGGGGGTCACGCGCGACGTCAGTCTCGATCTGATGCCCGAGCCGGTGGAGGTCGGAGAGTATATTCTGATCCACGTGGGGTATGCGATGAACAAGATCGACGAAGAGGATGCCCTCGAAAGCCTCAAGGTCTACCGGGAGATCCTGGAGATCATGGACGAGGAGGAGCGGCGCGCCGCCATTGAGGCCGATGGCAATTGCCCGGAGCGGGGGGCGACGTGAGTACCCTCCAGCTCAAAGATCTCTACGACGGGTTCCGCGACCCGGAGGTGATCAAGGCGCTGGCCGAGCAGATCCGCGCCGAAGCGGTGAAACTGACCGAACCGCTCTACCTCATGGAGGTCTGCGGCGGGCACACCCACGCCATCATGAAGTACGGCCTTCCCCAGCTGCTGCCGGAGAACATCACCTTCGTCCACGGGCCGGGCTGCCCCGTCTGCATCATGCCCAAAGAGCGCATCGACCACGCCATCGCCCTGGCTCGCATGGACGATACCATCCTCGTGACGCTGGGCGACATGATCCGCGTGCCGGGGTCGGAGAGTTCACTGGCCAAGGAGCGGGCGGCGGGCCGGGACATCCGGCCGCTCTACAGCCCCCTCGACGCGCTGAAGATCGCCAAAGAGAACCCGGACAAAAAGGTGATCTTTTTTGCCATCGGCTTCGAGACGACGACCCCCATGACCGCCGCACTGCTCGATCAGGTTTGCAAGCAGGGGGTGACGAACCTCTATTTCCACATCAACCACGTCCTCGTTCCGCCGGCTGTGAGAGCGATCATGGACGGGGGCGAGGCGAAGGTGAACGCCTTTATCGGGCCATCGCACGTCAGCGTTATTACCGGGTCGAAGATCTACGAACCGCTCTCCACTGATTACCATACCCCCATCGTCGTCAGCGGTTTCGAGCCCGTCGACGTGATGCAGGGGATTTTGATGGCGGTGAAGCAGAAGAACGAGGGGCGCGCCGAGACGGAGCTGCAGTACACCCGCGCCGTCAGCCGGGAGGGGAACCTCAAGGCGCAGGCGCTCATAGACACCTATTTCGAAGCGCGGGGGCATTTCCGGTGGCGCGGCATCGGGGACATTCCCCATAGCGCCCTGAAACTGCGCGAAGCCTACGCGGCCTACGACGCGGAGAAGGTCTTTGCCGACGTGCTCAGCAACGACCCCATCGACGACCACAAGCTCTGCATCTGCGGGCAGATCCTCAAAGGTCTGGCGGGTCCCAAAGATTGCAAGGTCTTCGGCACCGCCTGCACCCCGCAGAACCCGCTGGGCAGCTGCATGGTGAGTTCCGAAGGGGCGTGTAACGCCTATTACCGATTCGCGGGGATTCAATGAAACAAGTACAACTCAGTCACGGCGGCGGCGGGCAGGAGTCCAACGCCCTGATCCACGAGCTTTTCTACAAAGCCTTCGAGAACGAAATCCTGATCAAGGCCGAAGACGCCGCAGTATTGACGACAGGGGGTAATATCGCCTTCACGACCGACAGTTTTACCGTCAGCCCCATCTTTTTCAACGGCGGCAATATCGGCAAACTCGCCGTGGCGGGCACCGTCAACGACCTGGCGATGATGGGGGCGCAGCCCATGTACCTGAGCAGCGCCTTTATGATCGAAGAGGGATTGGCGTTCGACGAACTTGAAACCATCGTCAACACGATGGCCGAAGAGCTGAAACAGTGCGGCGCGAAGATCGTCTGCGGGGATACGAAAGTGGTGCCCCGAGGGTCGGTGGATAAGCTCTTTATCAACACGACGGGCATCGGCGAGATTCGCCGGGAGGGGATCTCGGCACTGAACATCAGCGAAGGGGACGTTATCATCGTCTCCCGGGACATCGGCCGCCACGGCGCGACCATTTTGATGGCCCGCGAAGCGCTGCAGGTGGGCTCGGAGCTTCCCAGCGACTGTGCGGTGCTCTGGCCGGCGGTGGAAGCGCTCATCGAAAGCGGGGTGCGCATCAGCGCCCTGCGCGACGCCACCCGCGGCGGCCTCGCGGCGGTGCTCAACGAGTGGGCGGTGTCGAGCGACATCTGCCTGGAGATCGAAGAGGCGAAGGTTCCCGTCTGCGACGCGGTTCAGGGAGTGTGCGAGCTCTTCGGATTCGAGGCGATGGAGTTTGCCAACGAGGGGACTTTCATCCTCGCCGTCCACCCCGACGACGTCGAGCAGGTCATGCTGACCCTCTCGCGCTTTGATTTCTGTCCCGACGCCGCGGTCATCGGTACTGCGACGGTCCAGAAACCGGGCAAGGTGATTCTCGCCAGCCCCTACGGCAGCCGCCGCTACCTCGAACTGCCCAAGGGCGAACTGCTGCCGCGGATCTGTTAGTAATGAATAATGAAAAATGTAAAATGAAAAATGTTGGTGTGCAGCAGAGCTGCTTCTATTTTGAATTGAAAAAAACCGGCGAAGCCGTTTCCAAAATTATTCATTATTCACTATGCATTTTTCATTCACCAGCCAGAGGGTTTTACCATGCATGAATACTCCATCGTCCAGGCGCTGCTGGAGCAGTGCGAAAGTTACGCCGAGGCCAACGACGCGACGAAGATCACCAAGGTCGTCACCAAGATCGGGCGGCTCAGCGGCGTCGAACCCCATCTGCTGGAGATCGCCTTCAACACCTTCAAGGAGAAGACGGTCTGCGACGGGGCGGAGTTCGTCATGAACCTCCAGCCGGTCGTCATCGTCTGCAACGCCTGCGGAGAAGAGACGACGCTCGAAGCGCTGCACTACTGCTGTCCCCGTTGCGAGAGTGTCGATGTCCGGGTGACGGACGGGGAGGATATGCTGTTGATGTCCCTGGAGATGGAGTAATGGTTTTGTGACGCATCCGCTCTATAATGCTTCAACGGCATTATGAACGTTACGGGGGGACCCGGAAAGAGGTTGCAATGACTACCCATGAAACGTGTTACCGCGAGCTGCTGAAGATCCGCGATTCGCTGCGCCAGCGGCAGATCTACCTTCCGTCATGCGAACCCTACGCGCAAAGCGCGCTGAACATGCAGGACTACATTTCGCTGAAGAAGCATGACCTCGTTCCCCTGCAGCAGCAGCTCTCCTCGCTGGGACTCTCGTCGCTGGGCATGGCCCATTTTCACATTCTCTACACCATCGAAAAAGAGCTGGCGTGGCTGGCGGGGGTTCTGGGAGAACCCTACGAATATCCCGAAACTCCCTCCATCGGTTTCGACGAGGCCTACCGGTTGCTGGGAGAGCGTGCCGCGTTTCTAAAGCCCAACGACGACCGCATGGCCGTTCCGTCGGTGATGATCACGCTCCCCTCCGATGCGGCGGAGAACCCGCTTTTCATCGAAACCCTGGAGCGACAGGCCATCGACCTCTGCCGCATCAATACCGCCCATGACGGTCCGGAAGTGTGGCGGCGGATGGTGGAGATGATCCGGCGGCTCAATGCCGATGCGCGCCGGGAACGTCCCATGCGGATCTATGTCGATCTCGCGGGACCGAAATTCCGTACGGGGCCGCTGCGCCGTCAGCCGAAATGTTTCAAGGTCAAGTCTTTCCGAACCCCCCGTATTCGTATCCTTCCGCGGAGTTCCGGGGCTTTTACGACATTGCGCTTCGTGGACGAACGCAGAAGTGAAACGGAGGTGACGATCGTTGTCGATGACCGCTTCTATGAAGGGCTGCGCAAGGCTTCGAGCCTGAGATTGAAAGACAGCGAAGGGCGCCGCCGCCGCTGCGACGTCTACTCCTGGACGCCGGAGTTCTGCCTGGTTGAGGCCAAGGGGATCCGCATCGCCCCCGATACGCAGCTGAGTGTGAAGGGAAAAGGGGACGCCCGCCTGGAGTGCAGCCCGGAGGCCTTCGAGTTCGAGGAGGAGCTTCTGCGGCTGTATGACGGAGACCGGCTCTTTCTGGGGCAAGCGGGAGTTGAAGGGCAGCGTTGCGATCCGGCGCAGGGGTATAGCGCCTGCATCGCCTGTGTTTCGGATGACTTTCTTCCTTTCGTCGGTGAAGGCGACACCCTCTACATCGACGACGGAAAGATTCGGCTTCAGATCGTGGAAAAACGCGACGAGGGCGTGATCTGCGAAGTGTTCGGCGTCAGCCCGGGCGGGGTTGTTCTGAAGGCGGAGAAGGGGATCAACTTTCCCGATTCCGATATCGACATGCCCGCGCTGACCCCCTCCGATCTCGAACACCTCGAGACGGTGATCGCCTTCGCCGACATCATCGGCATCTCCTTCGCCCAGGACGGAGCGGATATCGAGATGCTCAAAGCGCGCCTGCGGGAGCACGGACGCGAGGAGGTCGGCATCATCGCCAAGATCGAGACGAAGAAGGCGGTCCGGAACCTTCCGATGATTCTGCTCTCCCTGCTGCCCTGGCGCAATGCGGGAGTCATGCTGGCCCGGGGGGACCTGGCCATCGAGGTGGGGTTCGAAAAGCTTCCGAAGGTGCAGTCGGAGGTGCTCGACCTCTGTGAAGCGGCGCACATCCCGGTGATCTACGCCACCCAGATCCTCGAGAACATGATGAAGAAAAACCTCCCCTCCCGGGCCGAGATCATCGATGCTTCCAGTGCCCAGAGGGCGGACTGTATCATGCTCAACAAGGGGCCTTTCGCCAGCCACGCGGTGGAGGTGCTGCAGCACATTCTGCAGGAGATGCAGAGCGAGAGTTTCAAAAACAAACCGCTCCTGCACACCACCGAAGCGTGGAAAGGGTTTCACGACCGCCTGCTGGAACCGTAATCGGTGTTTTGATGTTATAATAACTGCAATTTACCGCAGGAGTGTGCATGAATACCGTTATCACCATCGCCGTCATCGTGGGGATTCTTCTCTACCTTGTCGGAATTTACAACCGCCTCGTCGCCCTGAAAAACCGCTATCTCAACGCCTTCGCCCAGATCGAGGTGCAGCTCAAGCGGCGGTACGACCTGATCCCGAATCTCGTCGAGACCGCCAAGGGGTATCTGAAGCACGAGAGCGAAACCCTCGAAGCGGTGATTGCCGCCCGCAACGCGGCGATGGGAAGTCTCAAAACGGCCCATGCCGACCCCTCGGATCCTTCGGCTATCCGCGGCCTTGCCCAGGCGGAGCAGTCTCTGACCGGTGCCATCGGCAAGCTGAACTTCGTGATGGAGGACTACCCGGATCTCAAGGCCAACGAGAACATGATCAAGGTGCATGAGGAGCTGACGACGACGGAAAACAAGGTCGCCTTCTCCCGCCAGCTTTATAACGACTCGGTGATGGAGTACAACACCTACCGCCAGTCCTTCCCCCAGTCCCTCGTCGCCAACAACTTCGGCCACACCGCCGATGCGGCGCTCCTTGAGTTCGAAGACAGCGCGGCCATCCAGGCGGCGCCGAAGGTCTCCTTTACCGACTGACCATGAACTTTTTCGAAGCGCAGGCAAAAGCCCGCCGATCGACGACGCTGCTGGTCCTGCTTTTCCTGCTCGGGGTGCTGGGCACCATGGCCCTGACCTACCTGCTGCTCATCGTCGTATGGACACAGTTTGACGGGGGGGATGCCCTTGCCGTCGATGCGGTCATGGCCCACAACGACATGCAGAGCATGTTCGTCAGTGGCGGGATCGTCCTTGCCATCGTTTTCATCGGCAGCGTCTACAAGATGAGTCAGCTCTCCTCCGGCGGCCGCGTGGTGGCCGAAGCCCTCGGAGGACGGCTCATCCCCCGGGGAAGTTCCGATGCCGCCGAACGCCGACTGCTCAACGTCGTCGACGAGATGGCCCTTGCTTCGGGCATTCCCGCCCCGCCGGTTTTTGTCCTCGAAGATGCCTCCATCAACGCTTTTGCCGCCGGACTCACCTACGACGACGCGGTGATCGGGGTGACCCGGGGCACCCTGGACGCCCTGACCCGGGAGGAACTGCAGGGGGTGATTGCCCACGAGTTCAGTCACATTTTCAACGGGGACATGCGGCTCAACAGCCGCATTACCGGCATACTGCACGGCATTTTGCTCATCGGTCTGATCGGTCGGCAGATTCTGCGGATGCTCGACAGCGGCAGCCGGCACCGTCACCGCAGCAGCAACAAAAAAGGGGATGCCGTCGGAGCGGCGGTGATGATCGGCATCGGGTTTACCGTTATCGGCTTCGTCGGGACGATTTTCGGCGAGATGATCAAGGCGACCATCAGCCGGCAGCGCGAGTACCTGGCCGACGCTTCGGCGGTACAGTACACCCGCTACCCGGCCGGGATCGCCAATGCGTTGAAAAAGATCGGTTCGGCGGGTTCGGAGATCGGTTCGGGCGAAGCCGCTGCCTACAGCCATTTCTACTTCGCCGACGGGGTCAAAAGTTTCTGGGACCATCTCTTCTCCACCCACCCGCAACTCGAAGCGCGGATTCGGCGGATCGAACCCCGATGGGACGGTAAATACCTCCCTCTGCCAAAAAAAGGCGGCGAGGATATCATTCCGACGGAGAAGGAGGAGCGGAAGAAAAAAACGCTCTTTACCGCCACCGCAACGACCGCTGCGGTACTCGACGCCGTGGAGCGGACGGGAAGCGTCGACGAAGCCTCGGTAGCGAAAGCACGCGACCTGCTTGACGCGCTCCCCAAGCCGCTGGCGGCCATGGCGGAACACCCCCTGAGCGCCCAGGCCGTGGTCCTTTCGCTGCTGTGCGATCGCGACGACACGGTGCGTGCCGTGCAGTTCGAGGCACTGGAAGCGGACGCCCCGGTACTGCTTAAACAGGTGAAACTGGCGTACTCCTACCGCGGCGATCTCGGCGAAGGGGCGCGGTTGCCGCTGCTGCAGCTCTGCATCGCCCCCCTCAAAGCGATGTCGGCCTCCCAGTACGGCCGGTTCCGCACCCACGTGACGGCGTTTGTGGAGGCGGACCGGAAACTCTCCCTCTTCGAATGGGCACTTGAACACCTGCTGCTGCGCCCTCTCGATATCCAGTTCGGTCTGAAAAAGCCGCCCGTGGAGCGCCACAGCCACATCGGTGCCGTGCGGGGCGAGCTTGAAACCTTCCTCTCGGTCCTGGCACGGACGCAGTATACGGATGCCGCCTCGGCCCGCAACGGGTTCGAAGAGACGATACGCCGTTCCGGGACCACCGCGCTGCGCTATGAGGAGGCTGAAGAAGGGGATTTCGGAGCCTTCGGCCGGGCCTTCGGCGCGCTGGAGGAAGCCAAGGCCGGCGTGCGTAAAAAAGTGCTCGACATGACCGTCAACCTGCTCGGTCACGATGGGCAGATCAGTGCTTCGGATCTCGAGTTGCTCCATGCCGTCGCCGCGGCGCTGCGTCTACCCATGCCGCCGGTCGGCCGGGAGTGACGGCAAAACCCTCCTTTCCTCAGTATAACCTTTCTTATAGGCTTCCTGTGCTATATTCTCCTACTTCAATCCCCTGCAGGGGGAAGAGATCCAGGAAAAGACGATGCTGATCCTCAACACCGGCGGCACTTTCAACAAACGCTACAATCCCGTCAGCGGGGTATTGGAAGTCCCCTTCGACAACGACGCCGTCGAAGCCGCCACCTGCCATTTCGGATACGAACTCAACATCGCCGGGGCGATCTACAAGGACAGCCTGGAGATGACCCCCGACGACCGGAAGATGCTCGCCGACATCATTGCCGCTTCGGACGAGGAGTGCTTTGTCGTCGTCCACGGTACCGATACCATGGAACACTCCGCCGCATTCGTCGCCGGGGCCGTTCCGGATAAGACGGTGATTTTCACCGGGGCGATGGTGCCCTTCAGCATCGATCCCGTCGACGCCACGGCAAACCTCTGCATGGCTCTGGGATATGCCGCCTCCCGGCCCGCACCGGGGGCGTACATCGTGATGCAGGGGCTCATCGCCCCCTACGACCGCATCCGGAAAAACCGTGAACTCGGGAGATTCGAAATTGCCTAAAATAGCCTGCGACCACTGTCACCTGGAGTTCGACGAAACGGTCATGATCGAGGATGAGGGACATCACTTCTGCTGCAAGGGGTGCCAGGGAATCTATCACCTCCTCAAGGACGAGGGGCTCGACACCTTCTACGACCGCATCGGCGATACGAAACTCGCTCCCCCGACGGAGCAGTTCGAAGACTCCTCCAACTTCGATTCCCCCGCATTCTACGACCGTTTCGTCACCACCAACGACGACGGTTTTCAGGAGATCTCGCTCATCATCGAAGGGATCCACTGCGCGGCCTGCGTTTGGCTCAACGAAAAGGCGCTGAGCCAGATGGAGGGCGTGGTCGAGGCGCACATCAACTACACCAACAACAAGGCGCACGTCGCCTGGGCGGACCGGGTGGTCAAACTCTCCGCCATCATCGACATGATCCGCGCCATCGGCTACAATGCCTTCCCTTACGACCCCAGTCTCCAGGAGGTCCGGGCCAACAGGGAACGCAAGGACTACTACCTGCGGATGGCGGTGGCGGCGTTCGGGAGCATGAACATCATGTGGATCGCCGTGGCCCAGTACACCGGGTACTTCACCGGGATCACCCAGGAGTACAAGACGATCATGAATGTCGCGGAGTGGTTCCTCGCCACCCCGGTGCTTTTCTACAGCGGCTGGGTCTTCTTCCGGGGTGCGTGGTTCGGCATCCGCAACAAGATCGTCAACATGGACATCCTCGTCGCCACCGGCGCGACGCTGACCTACATCTACTCCATCTTCATCACGCTGCTCGAACACGGCGAAGCCTATTTCGATTCGGTGACGATGATTATTACTTTCGTGCTGCTGGGCAAGTTCCTCGAGGTACTCAGCAAAAAGAGCGCCGCAGATACCCTCGACGTCATCGGCAAGCATGTTCCGGGCGAAGTGACGCTCTTCGAGGAGGGGACGACCCGGACCATCAAGGTCGAAGAGGTGAAGGTCGGCGACGTCATCATGCTGAAAGCGGGGGAGCGTTCCGCCATCGACGGGGAGATCCTCGAAGGGGAGGGGAGCTTCGACGAATCGAGCCTGACGGGGGAGAGCGATCCCATCTACAAGCGGCCCGGCGATGCGGTCATCAGCGGGACGACCAGCATCGATGCGCTGGTGAAATACCGTGCGACCCGGGACTTCTCCCATTCAACCCTCTCGAACCTGGTGGCGCTGCTGGAGTCGGCGGTGCGGCAGAAGCCGAAGATCGAGCAGCTGGCGAACCGTCTTTCCGAGTACTTCTCGGGTACCATTCTCTTCTTCGCTCTGGCAACCTTCCTCGGCTGGTGGCTCTGGCCCCACGACTTTGCCACGGCGTTCATGGTCGGCATCTCCGTCATCGTCATCGCCTGCCCCTGCGCTCTGGCTTTGGCGACGCCGGTCGCCACGCTGGTCGGTCTGGGACTCGGCGCGAAACGGGGCGTGCTCTTCAAAGAGGCGGCCCAGCTGGAGACGATGGCCAAGGCCGACACCCTGGTACTGGATAAGACCGGGACCATCACCCTCGGCCGTCCGGAAGTGATCGCGGCGACCTGGGAAGACGAGGCCGCCGACCGCGCGATGCTCTACACCCTGGTGCAGTCCTCCAAACACCCGGTGGCCCGGGGAATCGGCTCACACCTTTACGCGCCGGAGAGTGCGCCGGCGCTGCTGCGCTTCGAAGAGGTCCGGCAGGTGGCGGCCAAGGGGATGGTCGGCCGCTACGGTGGAAAGATGCTGCTGGGAGGCAACGCGGCGCTGATGCGCGAGCACGGCCTGGAAGTCGAGGAGGGGGGAGAATTCACCCGTTTCTACTACGCCGTGGACGGGGTGCTGACGGCGACGTTCGATCTGACCGACCGTCCCAAGGAGGATGCGGAACAGGCCATCTTCGCCCTGAAACATGCGGGCATCGACGTGATGATGCTGACCGGCGACCATGAACGCGCCGCCGCACGCATCGCCGAGATGGTCGGCATCGACAGCTACCGTGCCGGTCTGAGTCCCGACGAGAAGGCGAAGATCATCGCCGAACTCCATAACGAGGGGCGCGTCGTCGTCATGGCGGGCGACGGGGTCAATGACATCCTGGCCCTCGCCAACGCGGACATCGGCATCGCCATGGGCAACGGCAGCGACATCGCCATCGACGTCAGCGACGTCGTACTGCTGAACGATTCGCTCACCTCTCTCGAAGAGGCGTTCCGGATCAGCCGTACCACCTATCGACTGGTGAAACAGAACCTGGGCATTTCGCTGATCTACAACGCCATCACCATCCCCCTGGCGATGGCGGGATACGTCATCCCCCTCGTCGCGGCGATCTCCATGTCCTTCAGCTCCCTGCTGGTCGTGGGCAACTCCATGCGCATCCAGTTGCGCTGGAAGAAGCGATAAGAGGGTAAAATACCGAAACGGTTTCTACCCGAATGCGCATCACACTGAAATGGGTCGCGTTTTATCTTTAATAAGGTGCGGTTTAACTGCACGCGGGCACCCCGCCGAGGGGAGCCTGCGTGCTAACGCAGCTTGCGGGGCTTCGCTCCGAAAGCGTATCACGACGAAGGAGTAAAAAAATGGACAGCTGGATCATCAGCATGATGCTGGGTGCATCGATCTTTTTGGGCGGATTGGCGCTGATCGCGTTTCTCTGGGGCATCAGAAGCGGCCAGTTCGACGACAAGGAGAAGATGATGCACCATCCGCTTTTTGACGACGAAAAAGAGCTCAACGTCGCCGCGGATCAGGAGCGGAAGAAAAAAGAGCTCAAAGAGAAGAACTACCGCCCCGAGTAGTCAGGGTCTGAGGGTCGCCACATACGCCGCGACCGCCTCGATCTGCGCATCCGAAAATGCGGACATCTGCTGCCGCATAATGCTTCCCTGCCCCCTGAGACTGCGTTCACCGGCGCGATAGGCTTTCAGGGCATTGACCACTTGCGAAGGTTCCCAGCCGCCGATAGGCCGGGAGAACGTCGTCGCCTCTCCCCGGACACCGTGACACTTCGAACATTGGGAATAGAGCGTTTTGCCGTCGGCATGAACGAGGGGGGTACAGAGCGACAGAAAGAGTATCCAGCGGAACATCGGCGTCCTTTGCAGGGAGGAGTATGCAATGGTAGCATATCTCCTGTCGGACGGGCAAGAAAGTGCTATCGGCGTGATTTGGCGGCGAGGTGGTCGGAGCGTTTTCCGAGGGCGGAAATGTAGTAGGCGATGGCGTTGATCTCTTCGTCGCTGTAACGGCTGATCTGGGGGTGCATGTAGTCGCCGAAGCCGTAGACGTTGCGCTCCTTGTGTTTGTACCCTTCCAGAGCTTCGACAATCATCTCCTGCGACCAGGTGGCAATTTTATCGGTGACGTTCCACGCTTTGCGGTTGGCCTGGTGCCCATGGCAGACGGAGCAGTGCTGCTGGTAAAGGTCGGCACCGGTTTCGACTGCGGAGGCATCGACCGTGAACAGCAGCAAGGATGTGAGAAGCGTGTGTCGAATCAAAAAGCGAAACCTTGTGAAAAACTCGGGAAAGGGTTACGGATAACGCTCTCCCGAGCATTCGGCCGCACCCGGAGGTGCGGTCCGACGAAGCTTATTTGCCGATGTAGTTGGCCAGCTCGTCGATCTGAGCCGGGGTCAGGCGTGCAACCTGGCCTTTCATCATCATCGCTTTGCCATATTTGTTGACAGTGCCTGCTTTGTAGCCTTCCAGAGCAGCTTTAACTTCCGCTTTGGTCATTTCAGCCGGTTTGCTTTGGGGAACCATGGTGTTTTTCTCACCGTGTTCGCCGTGGCATCCTTTACATGTAGTGTAAGATGCGGGGGCAGCAGCAAAAGCACAGGCGCCGGCAACGATCATTGTCAATGCGATCTTTTTCATAAAAATCTCCGTTTTTGGTGTAGTTTTCGGGCCAATTATAGTGGTCCGATTCTTAAACGTCGGTAATCCTGATGCCAATCACCGCCTCCCGTCGGGAATTTGACGAAATTTTGAGGCGGTTTCGAAACAGGCTGCCTCCGAATGCGCATTAACGGAGCCGAAACCGTGCGGGTGTTATAATATGATTCATTTTATCCCCGGGGGCTCCTGTCCGGTACCGGGTCAAGGCAGGATTTGAAAGAGACGTTCAGACGCTACAAGCCCTATTTCAAAGATTATAAACTCCAGTTCGTTTTCGTGATCATCGGCATCATCATGACCGTCGGCGCCACGGCGGGGCTGGCTCACGTCATGCAGCCGATGATGGACGAGATGTTCATCAACCGGGATGCGCAGATGCTGACGCTGATTCCGCTCGCGGTGGTGGGCATCTACCTGGTGAAGTCCGTCGGGCGCTACATCCAGAGCGCTTCCATGGCCTACATCGGGCAGCATATCATCGCCCGGATGCGGGAGCGGCTGCTGGAGAAGATGCTCTACCTGGAGATGCAGTTTCTCTACGCCAACCGAAGCGGCGAGATGATCTCCCGGCTGACCAACGACATCAACCAGATGCGCTATTTCGTCTCCAACATGCTGCCGGAGTTCATTCGGGATTTCCTGACGGTGGTGGCGCTGATCGGCTATGTGGTCTATCTCAACCCGAAACTGGCGGCCTATGCGCTCATCGTATTGCCGCTGGTCATCTACCCGCTGATGCTGCTGGCCAAAAAGCTGAAGAAGTACGCCCGCCGGGTCCAGGAGAAGAACGCCGATCTCGTCAGTCGCCTGACGGAGGTGTTCAACAACAACGAGATCATCAAGGCCAATGCGACGGAAGCCTTCGAGATGGAGCGCTTCGGCGTGCAGAACCGCCTGGTCTTCAAGGCGCTGATGAAAGCCCTTTACGCCGCCGAGTCGGTACCGCCCCTGCTGGAGGCCATCGCCGCGGTGGGGATCGCCTCGGTCATCTACGTCGGCGGCCGCGACGTTATCGACGGTGCGATGAGCGTCGGCGAATTCACCGCATTTTTGACGGCGGTGGGGCTGATGCTCGACCCGGCGAAGAAGGTGGGGATGATCTACGGCAAGATTCAAGAAGCCGTTGCGGCGACGGAGCGGATCTTCGAGATTCTCGATCGCGAAAGCGGCATTCGCGACGGCAACGTCGTTCTCGAAGAGGATATTCACCGCGTCGCTTTTGAAAAGGTGACGCTGCGCTACGGCAAGAAAGAGGCGCTGCAGGATATCTCCCTGTCGCTGCAGGAGGGGCAGCACATCGCCCTCGTCGGTGACAGCGGCGGCGGGAAAAGCTCTCTTATCAACCTGCTGCTGCGCTTTTACGACGCGGCGGAGGGGAAGATTCTGGTCAACGACCGGTCCATCGCCGAATATACCCAGGCGTCGCTGCGCGGACACATCTCCGTCGTCTCCCAGCGGGTCTACATCTTCCAGGACACCCTGGCGGCTAACGTCGCCTACGGCCAGGAGATCGACGAGGCGCGGGTGATCGAAGCGCTCCGGCTGAGCGACGCTTCGGAATTCGTCGCCTCGCTGCCCGAAGGGATCCACACCATGATGGAGGAGTTCGGTTCGAACCTCTCCGGGGGACAGCGCCAGCGCATCGCCATCGCGCGGGCCATCTACAAGCACGCGTCGCTGCTGCTGCTTGACGAAGCGACCAGCGCCCTGGATAACGAGAGCGAGAAGCGCATTCAAAAGGCCCTCGAAGCCTATACGAAAGACAAGCTGACCATCACCATCGCCCACCGGCTCAGCACCATCGAACATGCCGACTGCATCTACGTCTTCAAAGAGGGGCGGGTGGTTGCCAGCGGTACCCACGCGGCACTGCTCGAAGGTTCGACGGAGTATCAGAAACTTGCGGGGAAAATGGTCTAGTTGTCGTAGACGACGATGCCGTAATCGCCTTCGAGGCGGTAGAGCTGGGAGTCCGGGGTGATCTCAAGGTCCTGAAGCCGCCCGAGGTGGAGGATGCTCTCTTTGGTGACGCGGATGCCGTGCTCCTTGAAGAAGCGGCGGAGGTTGACGAACTTGACGTCCTCGACGAACTTGTATTCGAAACTGCCGTAGAGCTTCATGCGGTCGTAGGTGAAGATGCGGCTGTCGATGTGGAGCGCGTCGGAAGCGTAGCGGGTCGGAAGGTAGCCGGAAAGGTCGGTCAGCGTCTCCTCGACGAAGCTGTATTTTTCCGGCAGGGTCTCCTTCTGCAAGAAGACGTACTTGTTGTTGAGTTTGAGGTCGCGGACGTCACGCCAGTAACGGTAGGCGGGATTACTCACGCCCAGCTTGGCGGAGATCTCTTTCCAGAGCCAGTAGTTATTGAGTCTGTTGTAAATCAGCGATGACATTCCGACACTTTTTTTGATAACATGAGATTATTATAGGTGAAAAAAGCTGTGGTCAGTTTTAGAGATGCCCGTTAGGGAATATTTGTTACCATAGCGATACCCGGCGAAGGAGTACCATGGCCACAATCCTGCTGCTTGAAGATGATGCCATGCTGTCGCAGACCATCGCCGAAGTACTGAGGTCGGAAGGGTACGACGTGACGGTGGCCGACAACGGCGAATCCGCCGTGGAGATCACCTACGACGAACGTTTCGATCTCTACCTCTTCGACGTCAACGTGCCGGTGATGAACGGCTTCGACCTGCTCGAAGCGCTGCGCGACGCCGGAGACCGGACCCCGGCTTTTTTCATTACGGCGCTTAGCGACATCGCATCGGTCTCCCGCGGCTTTGACGCGGGGTGCGACGACTACATCAAGAAGCCCTTCGAACTGGAGGAGCTGACCGTGCGCGTCGGGGCGGCGCTGAAGCGGCGCATCCGCGGGCTCTGTTACGGGGACCTCTGCTTCGATCCGGAGAGCGGCCGTCTGCTCCGTGAGGGGGCAGAGGTGGACCTGCCCGCCGTCGAAAAGGCGGTCTTCCGGCTGCTGGTAGAACGCAGCGGCCAGACGGTGCCCAAAGAGGCGTTTTACGACGTCATGGAGAAGCCTTCGGACGCGGCGCTGCGGGTGCACGTCGCGGCACTGAAGAAGCGGTTCGGCCTGGAGCTGACCAACATCCGCGGCGTGGGGTACCGTCTTGAACGCCCGTGAACGCGAATCGCTGCTCAAGACCTTCGGACTCTCTTTCCTGTCGCTTTTTCTCGTCACTCTGCTGGCGCTGATCTTCTACCACCGCGAGCAGGTCCGCTTCTACCAGGACCGCATACTTGCCGAGATGGTGACCTTCAGCTACTCCCTGGAAGGGGGCGTGTTCGACGTCGATTTCGTGGCTTCGGCAGCGGGGGAACGGCTGGGACGTCTGGAGATCGGCGAAGGTGAAGTCTACGCCCTTTTCGCCCTGAACGATTCGGAGCGCCGTCTGAAGGTCATTTACCCCTTTGACGTTTACCGGGAAGGGATCTCCCGGCAGTATTTCAAAAGTGGCATGATCCTGCTGGCCGCCCTGGTGACGCTGCTGCTTTTTTCGCTCTTCTTCGCCCGCTACGCCCTGCACCCGCTGCGGGATGCCCTGCGGCTGATGGAGGAGTTTCTCAAAGACATCATCCACGATCTCAATACCCCGGTGACGGCGATCATCCTTAACGCCCAGCTGCTTAGGCGGCGCCACGAAGATGCGGAGATCCGGCGCATCGAGACGAGTGCCCGGACCATCGGTTCGCTCTATAAAAATCTTGAGGTCCTGAACCGGGAGCTGCCCGTCGAACACACCGAGGTGGAGCTGCAGGGCTTTTTCGAAGAGCGCCTGGAGTACTACCGTACCCTTTTCCCCTCGTTGAAATTTTCTCTCGAAGGCGGGCGCTGCGTGCGTACGCTCAACCGCGAGGCGTTTGTGCGGATCGTGGACAACATCCTCTCCAACGCCTGCAAATACAACGTTCCCGGCGGCAGTGTCACGATCTCCTGGGATGAAACGGAGGTGCGCGTTCGTGACACGGGGATCGGCATCAAAGATCCCCAGCGGGCCTTCGAACGTTTTTACAAAGAGAGCGAACGGGGCTTGGGACTGGGACTGAACATCGTGAAAAAGCTTTCGGAAGAGGCGGGGCTCGCCGTCGAGCTTCAGAGCCTCAAAGGCTCCGGGACGACGGTGACGCTCCGTTTTGTCGGCTAATACTCTCTTAACGCTCCCGTTTTACCATACTCCTATCACACGTTAAGGAGTTTATGATGAAACCGATGATGAAAACGGCACTGGCAATCTTTCTGCTGGGAGCCATGGGCAGTACCGCCGCACTGGCGGATGATTCCAGAGGATGGCGGGACGACCGCCGCGACATCCGTCAGGAGAGCCGGGTTGAACGCCAGGAGCTGCGTGACGGGAAGGCGGACTTCCGCCGCGACCTGCGTCAGGAGCGCCGTGATTACCGCCGGGAGATTCGCCACGAACGTTGCGATGCGCGCCGGGAACGGCGCAGCGAACGCTACGACAGGTCGCATCATCCCCGCAATGTACACGCATGCGGATGCACTACCAAGCGGGTGCTGACACCCGTTGAGGCGGCACTTCGGCTGCAACACCGCATTCATGAACGGCTGCTGCAGCACATCGCATGTGCCCGCTGAAACCCCGATATAGGGTATAATCCTGCTGATAGGCTTCGGCTCCCGAGGGGGTCGAAGCGCAAAAAGAAGGATGGGTCATGAGAGCGCTGCTGACCGTTTTTTTGCTGATAGTACTGGCGGGAAGCGGATGGAGTTCGGAACACGTCAAAGATCCGGAGCTCGAAGCGCTTTTCGAGCGTCTCGATCATGCCCAGACCAAGGCGGAGAAGCGCCGCATCCGTGCGGAGATCCGCGAATACCTTCAGGCCGGAAAGCGCGAATCCCGGCAAAAAAACCTCTCCCGTCTGCGCGATGCCTACGACGATGACGCCGGCGGCGGCCGTTACGGCAACGGCCGCGGGCGGCACTGACCGGAATACTACCCCGTTTATAATCCGATAACGCGATTGCGTCCCCGTGCTTTGGCATCGTAGAGGGCGCGGTCCGCCCGCTTGAGCGTCTCTTCGACGGCTTCCACCGGCTGATGTACCGTAACCCCGAAACTGCAGGTGAGTTCGGCAATGCTGTCGAAACGGTTCGCTTCTATGCTGCTGCGGAGGTTTTCCGCCTGCTGCTCCAGGTCGGTCAGGGAACGTGTCGGGACGATCATAAGGAACTCTTCACCGCCCCAGCGTATCAGCTTGTCGCTGTCACGGCTGTGGGCGTTGATAATGAGGACGATCTGCTGCAGCACCGCATCGCCGACGGCGTGGCCGTAGGTGTCGTTCACCCGTTTGAAGTAGTCGATGTCAAAGTAGATCAGGCCGGTTTCGCTGCCGGAATCGCGGTGTATCTGCAGGAGGGCCGTGATGCTTTTGTCGAAGTAGTTGCGGTTGTATGCGCCGGTCAGCGGGTCGCGGATCACCTGGCGTTGCAGCTGCAGTTTTTCGAACATGGTATCGCTGATGTCCGCGAAATCGATAACGAACTGCGTGGCGTTGTAACGGTTGATGGAAACGGAGAAGGCGTGGGGCGTCGACGTCTTGTCAAGCATCGTCACAATGCGCTGGCGTCCGGAGAGATGCAGCAGACTCTCGACCCAGTGGGCCTCGTCGGGTTTGACGTCGGCGAGACTGAAGAAGCCCTCCTGCTTCAGGAAGCGTTCGCAGATGCACTCATGCTCTTTCTTGAAACTCTCCAGGTTTTCGTGACCGAAAAAGTCGAAGAACTTCCGGTTGGCGAAGGTGAAAGAGCTTCCGTCGGTCAGAACGACGATGGTGTCCTGAATGTCGATGAAGCGTTCGAGCCGGTGGTAGGCCTCCTTCTGGGAGGTGATGTCGCTGATAATTCCCTGGCGGATCAGGCGGCCGTCACGGTCGGGCATGAACTCTCCGTGCTCGTGGGCCCAGATGTAGCTTCCCTCCGCCGTCATCATCCGGTATTCGATGTCATACGCTTCGTGGTGGAAAACGGCGTCTTCGATTTGCGAAATGGTTGCCGCGCGGTCGTCGGGATGGATCAGCCTGGCCAGCGGCCGGTGCTCTCCTGTCAGGAAGGTTTCGGCGGGGTAGCCGGTGATGTCCCGGATGTGGTGGTTGAGATAGACAAGGCTCCAGGTTTCGTCGATGCGGCATCGGTAGATGATGTCCGGGATGTGTTCGACGATGGAGTGGAGTTCGTTGCGTACCGCTTCGATTTCCCGTTCCCGGAACACCTCGTCGGTGATGTCCCTGAGGGTTCCCCGGCTGGCGATGAAGCGGCCGCTGCGATCGAATTCATGGGTGACCCGCTGGTCCACGAAACGGATACTGTTGTCAGGCCTGATGATACGGTGGCGAAAGTGGAATTCGCGGTCGGTAGCGACACCTTCGCGATAGGAACGATCGACCATCTCGCGATCTTCGGGATGGATGAAGTCGAGGAAACCGTCGTAGGTCGGTACCAGTTCCCGGGGGTCGAGTCCCAGTATCCGGTAGAGCTCGTCGCTCCACTGCAGCAGCCGGGTTGTGTGGTCGTAATCCCACGAGCCGAGGTGGGCAATTGCCTGGGCGGTGGCAAATGAACCGTTGAGCCGTTCGAGCACCTTCCGGTGTGCCCGGGTTTTCTCAATCTGGATGATGATGATCCCCACGGTACCCAGCAGCAAGACGGCGAGAAAGAGCCCCGACTCGAGCAGCATGTTGTAATGCTGTTTCGTCTCGGTGATTTCCGGCATTTCGCTGTAGGAGACGAGGTAGCCGCCATGGCGTTCTTTGGTGTCGGTGACGGAGAGAAAAGTGATGATGTGACTGCTGCCTTTGTAGATCAGCGGGATCGAGAAGCTCGCGTGCTGCTGGAGCCGCCTGGTGATGTCGACTTGTTCGACCGCCATCCGGATCATCTCCCGGATGCGGGTATCCTCCCGGGTGTGGCGGGTGATGGCGGAAAACTCCGGATTCTCTTCGTAGTATCCCGCCCCGAAGCTGTCGGGGACGAAAATGTCCCGGTGCCACGCGAAGACCTTGTCGTAGCTGATGTTTTTGGTCAGAAGCAGCTGGTAGGTGCGATCGGGAAGAATGCTCCGGAGTTTCTCGGCGATCCCCTCGAAAGCGATGGAGAACTCAACGCTGCCGAGATAGTCGCCGTCGGCTTCGATGGGGAAGAGAAAACGGTAGCCGACATAGACGCGTCCCCCCTCGAGCCCGTAGACCGGACGGTGTTCCCGGTTGACGCTGCGGATGGTGTGACGCACCCCGATAAGGTCGTCATCGTTTTCGTAGGGGAGGTGCATGCGCAGCAGACTTCGGCCGTCATGGGTGTGAAGGTGGAACTGCCGGAAGTGCATACTTCGCATCGTTTCATACTGGGGGTAGAGCCGCCGGTAGAGCATCCCCCGCAGCAGGTTCTGCTCCTTTTTGGAAGCGTATTTGAACCGTTTGAGCAGGTCCAGAACGTCCTGCTCCGACATAAAACGGTAGTAGTCCTTCTCCGCGGCGACCCGGTAGGTGTCCACGATGGCCCGGTAGGCCGTCGCCATGGTCTCCATATGCTGTTCGGAGAGGTCGGAGACGGTACGCGCTTCCCAGGCGGAGAGGTAGCGGTAGGAGAGTACCGACAGGGCGAGAATGAGCACGAATGCGGAGAAGAGTTTGAGTTTCACGGCATATTGCCCTTTGCGGGAATGGTCATCTCCCGTTCAAAGATCCGGTACGCCTGCGCGTCGGTGGGCAGCATCCCGTAGCGGCCGATGCCGCGCCAGAAGCGGTAGTCGTGTTCCGGAACCGCCGCCAGGGCCTGCTGCAGGTTCCGGATCTGCTCGGCGGAGAGGGTCCGGGTGTTGACGACCAGGGCGAACCCCGGGAGCGGTTCGCTTCGCGCGACGATCTCCATCCCCAGCGATGCGAACTTTTCGGCGATGGAGTCTTTGGCCCCCGCAAGGTCGAAGCGCCCCTGAAGAACGCCCAGAAGGGCATTGGTGTGGGACATGGTGTAGTCGTACTGCTGCGATTCGAGTGCGACTCCGAAATGCTGCTGAAGCAGCGCGCTGCTCATAAAGTAGCCGCAGGTCGAGAGGGGCTGGGTGAGGGCGACTTTGAGAGGTCCGGCCGGATCGATGCGGTCGCCTGCGAATTTTGCGAGGATGCAGCGGTAGCTGCCGGTACCGTCGGACTCTTTGAAGGTGATGACGGGCATGGCATCCGGGTACTCTTTCCTCAGTCTGGCCAGGGGGAGCGGACCGAGGTAGGCCATGTCGATCGCGTTCTCCCTGAATCCGCGAAGAATGGCACCGTAATCACTTTCGGTGACGAAGCTGAAACGGACGGGAAGGTGTGCTTCGAGGTAGGAGGTCAGCGGCAGGAACTCTTCGACGTTGCGCGTCATCTGTTTGGTCGGAAGCGGGGCAAAACGGACCGTCACCGGTTCTGCACCCTGAAGCGGAAGCACAGCGGCAACCGCGGCGGCGACAAACTGCAAAATCCTCATCATTCCCCTCTGTTTCCCGGTAAGGTTATTACTATGATAACGTAATCGCGTGACGAAGGCGGGGCCTTTTTCAAGAAGCTGCGCGATCCTGCCGCAAGTGTTTCGAAAGTATCAATGCATGTTTTTTATCACATTGCATGGGATCAAACACCCCTTGCTGAATAAGATGGGCGAATATATAAAGATGCGGCGGGCTTCAGTGTGATATAAAAATATCGGCCCTATAATGGAAAGATCAACGCGCCCAAGGAGGGATCATGACAGTTGCCAACCTATTCGGAAGTTACCGCGGTTTTCCCGCAAGCATGCAGGAAGTGCTCGAACGCGACGCCGCACTGGCCGACAAGTTTTTCGTGATTGTTTTCGCACTCAACTGGGCGGTGGTCGCCTTCATCACCTCCTTAAGTTACGGCACCTACCTGCTCGGGATCGTCGGCGGCGGCGTCATCACCGCCCTGGGCTTTCTCGCCTGGAAATTTTTCGGGGGGAGCGTCGCCAGCCGGGTGAGCATCGGAATCCTGATTATGGGGTTCCCCATCATCATGATTCAGCAGCACTTCGGCCGGATCGAGATGCACTTTCACGTCTTCGTCATGCTGGCCTTTCTCTCCCTCTACAAAGACATTCTGCCGCTTCTGGCCGCGACCGTGACCATCGCGGTCCACCACCTGCTGTTCACCTACCTGCAGCTCAACAGCGTGACGGTCGGCGGTACGGAGATCATCATCTTCAACTACGGGTGCGGCTGGGATATCGCTTTTTTGCATGCCGCCTTCGTCGTTGTGGAAGCCTTGACTCTGACCTACATCATCTTTACGCTCAGCCGTAGCTACCTGGTCTCCCTCTCTCTCGACAGCAGCGTCAACCGGATTGTCAGCAGCAAGGACTTTACGGTGGGGCTTGGGGAGGACAGCGAACTGGAACAGGCTTTCAAAGGTCTTATCACCTCTCTCAGAGGCGTCCTGGCTTCCGCCAAAGCATCCAGCGACGATACTTCGGAATTGGCGCGGAAGATCTCCGAAACGGTGGCCACCCTCAACAGCAATGCCCAGGAACAGGACCGTTTCATCGGCGTGATGACGGACGAGACCTCTGTAATGAAAACCTCTTTTGACGAGACCAGCGAAGAGACCCGGGAAGCGCAGGAGAAGATGAACAGCGCCAACGGAGACTTGCAGCGGATCCAGACGCGGATCCGGGAACTGACCCAACAGGTTGAGATGACGTCGGAGCTTGAAAACGGTATGGTGGAGCGCCTCAGCGGTCTGACGCACTCCGCTGATGAAATCAAGCAGATCCTCGTCGTCATCTCCGATATCGCCGATCAGACCAACCTGCTGGCGCTGAATGCCGCCATCGAAGCGGCCCGCGCCGGCGAACACGGCCGCGGGTTCGCGGTTGTGGCGGACGAGGTCCGCAAGCTGGCCGAGCGGACCCAGAAGTCCCTGGCGGACATCCACAGCTCCGTCAACGTCGTAGTCCAGTCCATCCATGACACGAGCGAGGAGATGCACAAAAACTCCGACAACATCGGTCACCTCACCGCCGTTGCCGAAGAGGTGACGGCAACGCTCGACAACACGGTCGCCATGATGGATGCGGCCAACGCCATTACCGATAAGACGACGCGGAGCATTACGGAGAACGGCGGGAAACTGGTGCACCTGATCGACGAGGTGCAGAAGGTTCGCGAGTTCACCGACAGCAACGTCGAACGGGTTCAGAGCATCGTCGACGGCATCTCCAGTCTCAGCCGTCAGGCCGAACGGCTCAACGACGAGCTTGACGTCTACAAAACCTGATCAAAGCGCGGTGATGTCCCGGACGATGAGTGTTTCGTCCAGGGGCGTGTGGGTGTAGATGTAGCGCAGGCGGTAGCCCCCATCTTCGCGCTTGAGAAGGTAGAGAAACGCCGTGTGATCGTAGGTGCCGGACTGGCTCAGGGATTCGGCGACATAAACGTCGAAGGTTGCTTTCAATGACTTCAGCGTCTCCGGGTCGGGGCTCACCCCGACGAAATCTTCATGAAAATAGCGTGCGAATGATGAAGCCGCCTCTTCCCCCAGCATCGGGATGAGGTTGATGAAGAGCACCTGCACGTCCTTCTGCCCGGCGACGTCGCGGTAGATGTCGGCGATGTCGGCCAGCCGCGGGGCACAGACGTCCGCGCAGCCGGCGTAGCCGAAGAAGAGCAGCACGATGTCGTGGCCGTTGCCGTCAAAAACCGGCGAGGAGACCGGGCGGTCCGTCGCGACCCGTTTCATCGTTTCGGAATCGAAAAGCGTCGGCGCGAACATGATGCCGAAGATGACGAGCAGGGCGGAGGGGATGAGGAGAAAGGATGCGTAGCGTTTCATGCATCCATTCTAGCATCTCTAGAGTTTATGATTTTTGACGTCGTTGAGCAAACGGTCCCACTTCAGGTAGTTTTTCCGGCTGCTGACGACCCGTTCGCCGTTTCTACCCGATGGGTCGGCGCGGTAGAAGGAGCGGCGGTTGAAGTTGTAGACGGGCTGCAGGTCCCTGCGCCGGTCGGCGGGAAAGATTTTGTAGTTGGTGTTGTCGAGGACGAGGGGCACGGCATCGGGGGTTTCGAAGTAGCTCAGCACCATGTGCTCGGTGTTGAAACGCAGGGACTTGACGTAGGAGAAATAGAGTTTGTCGGGGTCGATGCCCAGGTCGACGAGGGCGAAATACTTGGCGATGACGTAGTCTTCGCAGTCCCCCCGGTCCTTGCCCAGAAACTCCAGGGGAGTGGCCCAGTAGTCCTCGACGCCCCAGACGTCGATATCCTCGCCGTGGGGTACCTGGTTGAAGAAGTCGTTGACGGCTTCGAGCTTGGCTTCGACGGGACGCTCCTGGAGCGCGATGAGTTTCGCGTTGTAGGCTTCGAAACGGTTGCGGGCGAAGACGCCGTATTTCTGCTGGGCCTGCTGCAGCACCGCTTCGGGGATGATGCCGGGGATGACGACTTCTTTGGGGGCTTCTGGGCGTTTGCCGCACCCCCCCAGAATGAGCAGTGCGATCAGAAAAGTCGTGAGATGTTTCATGCTGACTCCGTGGCGCCGCGGTGCGGCTCTATGGAGACTATTGTACCGAAACGGCGGGCGATCGCAGAAGTGCGGTAAAGTTTTTCAGGATGGTCGTTGCGCTGCGGCGCGACGCGACGCGTCCCGCCAGGGAGGCGGCATCCATTCCCATCCCGGCAAGTGCCGCCTCCTGGGCGAAGATGTACGCCTGCATGATATCGCGGTCGAATTCGGGGTGGACCTGCACCCCCCAACAGCTGTTCGCGAAGCGTACCGCCTGATGCGGGTCGTGGGGGTTGCCTGCAAGCACCCGGGCCCGGCGGGGTAGCTTGATGGCGCTCTGGGCATGGGTGACGTGGGCGCTGAAACGGCGGGGAAGGCCGCTTAGAATCGGGTCGCGCCTTCCGTGGCGCGTGGTAGTGACGGCGACGCTCCCGATCTCCTTGCCCCGGGGATTGTAGCCGCTGCGGCCCCCCAGGGCCTTGGCGATGAGCTGGTGCCCGTAGCAGATGCCCAGCAGGGGAACGTTTCGGGAGACGGCACGCCGGATGTAGCGCTCCAGCGCCACGCTCCAGGGTGCTTCGTCGGTGACCATGGCGTGCGAACCGGTGATGACAAATCCCCGCGCCGAGCCGAGGGGAGGCAGGGGGGCGCCGTTGTGAACGTCGACGGTGCGGATGCTGAGGGAGTGCCTGCCGAGTCCCGAAGCGATCCAGTCGTCGAAGTCGCCGAGACGGGCTTTTGTTTCGGGAAAGGTGGTGCCGGTTTTGAGAATGTAGAGGTATTTCATTACGCGCTCGCGGGTGGTGTTGAAAGCATTATAGTCGTACGGCGGGACGTTGGTCTGTATAAAAAATGGGCTTTTGGATGTGAAAGAGGAAAAACGATGGAGTCAGACTTAAAACTGAACGTCAAGATCTTGTGCTTGATGGTATTTGAATGTGCATGCAGTATAATCATGCTATAATGTGGCACTTTCAGCGCACCACGGTCTGCGACTGTTTCCGTTTCTGTTATCCTTCGATTGCTTTCCGCTCTCTTTTGATCACCTTAACTACATTATCATTATTCAGCCTAGATCGGCGTTTGTTTTCGGACTTTCGGTAGGCTCAATCCAAAAGAAGACACATGTCATTTACAACACTAGGCCTGTCAGAGCCGATTTTACGCGCTGTCGCCGAAACCGGCTATACACAGCCTACACCTATTCAACAAAGAGCGATCCCTGTGATCCTTTCCGGTGGAGATATTCTTGCCGGAGCCCAAACCGGAACCGGAAAGACGGCAGGCTTCACCCTGCCGATGCTCCAACTGCTGAGTACAAAAGCTGCTTCCACAGGCAAGCGTCCTGTTCGTGCACTGGTATTGACGCCGACGCGCGAACTTGCAGCTCAGGTGGGTGAAAGCGTCAAGACTTATGGCGCACATCTTTCTCTGCGCTCCACCATCATTTTTGGTGGCGTTAATATCAACCCGCAGACCAATGCGCTTCGCAGCGGTGTCGACATTGTCGTCGCGACTCCCGGGCGTCTGCTTGATCATGCCAATAAGAAGAACATCGACCTTTCCAACATCGAGATGCTTGTCCTCGACGAAGCGGACCGCATGCTCGATATGGGATTTATCCACGATATCAAAAAGATATTCGCACTGCTTCCGAAGCAGCGGCAGAACCTGCTTTTTTCAGCGACCTTCTCCAAGGAGATTCAGAGGCTGGCCGATTCACTTCTGAATCAACCTGAATTGATCGAAGTAACCCAGCGCAACAAGGCATCCGAGCGTGTGCAGCAGAGAGTGCATCTTGTGCGTTCCGACCATAAACGCGCGATGCTCTCAACATTGATCAAAAACAATGGCTGGGAACAGGTACTGGTTTTCACCCGAACCAAACACGGGGCCAACCGTCTATCGAAACAGCTAATCGCAGACGGCATTATGGCTGAAGCAATTCACGGTAACAAAAGCCAGAACGCCCGCACCAAAGCTCTCAAGGCATTCAAAAACGGGCAGGTTCGCGTACTGGTCGCCACCGATATTGCCGCGCGCGGTCTGGATATTGATCAGCTGCCGCACGTAGTCAATTTTGAACTGCCGAACGTACCGGAGGATTATGTCCACCGTATCGGCCGAACCGGACGTGCCGGCAATGAAGGCGAAGCTATCTCTCTGGTCTGCCCGGAAGAGATGGTTTTTTTGAAGAGCATCGAAAAGCTTATCAAGGCCGAGATCAAACGAGAAGAGGTCGAAGGGTACAGCGTCCCTTCATTCACAGATCACAAAGTGTCATCACAATCATCGAAGAAGCGTCCGGAGGCCAAAGTACAGGCTGACAGACAAAAACGCAGACATCCGGAGCAATCGCCCCGCAATGAAAGACGCAAACCCTCCCCAAAAATGCATATGTCCTCTTATATCGAGCAGATGCAGGCAGGAGTGTGCTGATGGGACGCAGTACACAGACATTTGAAAAACGGCGCAGGGAAAAAGAAAAACTGGGAAAAAAGGAAGCAAAACGCTTAAAAAAAGAGGCGAAGAAAAACGGCGAATACGAACCGTTGCCAGAGGTGTATGTCGCGGAAGAGGATACAAACCCGAATGATGAAAAAACGCCAAGACCAAAAATGTAATCTGCATTAAAAGCTGTTATTCAAAAACACCGGTTCTATATTTATTGGTATTGTATAATGCAGTATAGAGCATTTACAAGGCTTTTCATGAAGAAACGGCGCATTTCGGAAGATTTACTCTCAATGGAAAATAATGAAATCGTTTCCTATGACAATCTGACTCAGTTCGCGGACCATCCTTCATTGTTGGATTTGTTTATTCAGAAATACGGCAATCAGTTCTATAAACGATGTATTTTCTCCTTGACCCATATCTCGGTCAGTGACAAACTTGCCGAAAAAAAATGGGAAGAGATTGTCACCCACAGAATCAACCTGAACGGCATACTGCAAAGGGATGTCGGCCTGAAAGTGGCTGCAATTGACTATCTGGAAAATGTATCCTCCATAAAATACAGCATGACTTCTTTTGAAACCTCCAAAGCCGATGATATAGCAAAGGTTGCGACCACCGACAGGTTAACCGGTCTTTACATGCGAGATATCTTCAATGAAATGCTAGAGAAAGAGTTCCAGCTTTTTCTGCGCAACGGCCAACCCCTTACACTTTTGATGATTGATGTAGATAATTTCAAAAACTACAATGACATGTACGGGCATCAAGGTGGTGATGAAGCTCTAAAAAAGATAGGAGAAACACTGCATCATACTGTTCGAAAGTCGGATATCGGCTGTCGTTACGGTGGTGAAGAGTTGGTTGTTATTATGCCTCAGACCGAGCTGGATAGCGCTTTGGAAGTGGCCGAGCGTATTCGGAAAAGAATTGAAAGTACAGATTTTGATGGAAAAAATGTTACGGTCAGCATCGGAGTCAGCCAGACGAACTCATCGATAAAGATGTCAAAAACACTTCTCAAACTAGCAGATGACGCCCTTTATCAGGCAAAAAATCAAGGCAAGAACAAGATTGTAGTCGCTTAGAACAAACCATGTCCTTGTCTATGCTCACAATATATATAGGTCCTGTGCAGTTAAATTGTCGATAACAAATGAGACTCTCTGTCCTACAGAGAGTGGTCTGACATCCCTTAGAGCGTTATAGTGTATCTGACTTTGGTCGATTGATATTGTTTTTTTGCTCAGGTTGTGACGGATAATGCCATATCCCTGATCGGGGCTGTACCATATAATGGTGCCTTCTATTCACTGTGAAATGATACGGTCCTTCAAAATGAATGATACCAACAATAGCATCGCTGCAATGGTTGACGAATATGAATATTCGATTGCAAAAGATGATACTGTGGAAAACAATGGAAATTCAGTCCCTCAGATTGAGCCATGAAGCAGGGTTTAAGAAGGTGAGCCCGCTTTCCATCCACTTTTTGGATTCACTGTTTCTGGAATACAAGTGACCGTTGATCAGTTTGTATTTGAGGCCGGTGATATTACTGGTCAGCTGTTTTCCCTCTTCCAGCGCTTTAAGTGTCGCTTCTCTACTGTCCATGTGAGGCCTTTAAACCGTTCTATAAAAGAGCCGAGCTCTCTTAACAGGGCGCTTTAGCCGCGGCGGTACGATCCGCCGCTGAACGTTACAAAGGAGTAACGTTTTCCGCCTGAGGACCTTTTTGGCCCTGTCCGATTTCGAAAGTCACTTTCTGACCTTCACTCAGATCTACGCGGCCAAAACCACTGTTATTGATTTGACGGAAATGAACGAATACGTCGTCTCCACCGTTTTGAGGGGCGATAAACCCAAAGCCTTTTTCGCTGTTGAACCATTTAACGGTTCCGTTGACTAGATCTGCCATAGCAATCCCTTTTGTATGTTTGTCGAAAAGTAACATGGAGTAATCTATGAGGAGAGAATAAAACTGTGACGCTAGGTCTTCAATAATGTACAAACCAAGATGATACTCTAAATCATCTTCCAATGTACGTATTATACCTGAAATGATCTACTATGGCAAATCACGGTGACTGGAGGTTATGGGACAGATGCAACGTTCTGAATGGTTTTCGTCAAGGTTAAGATAGAAAGAATGGCTCCGGATACTGGATTCGAACCAGTGACCAAGCGATTAACAGTCGCCTACTCTACCGCTGAGCTAATCCGGAATGGAAAGAGGCCGTAATTATAGAGAATGCGGCCCCGTTTGTCAAGCTTTAGAACGCCTGCGCCCGAGGTTGGCCGCAGGGCGGTAGAAAGCGACTCCCGAGGTGGCGTCGAGACGGACCGAACCCGACGCGACAAGCCCTTCCAGACGGGCTTTGCTGGCTTCGTCGAAAAGCAGCGCCACATCCTCTTGTGTCAGGGGGCGTTTGTCGAGGGTGTTGAGAATCTCCTCCTCCGTATAGGCCGAGACGCAGGACTCCGCGTGCTGCCGCGAGGCGATGTGGATGGGAAGGGCGGGGTCGAACTGCAGGGCGATGGCGTGCAGCTCGCCGTAGGAGACCCCCTGGACCGGATAGGCCGGGGGGCGGTCGATGGTCCCGATGTCGATGCGGTCGCAGGTCACGTCCATCAGGACACGGTTGAGGGCGAGGATCTCGTCGTCGGTGTCGTTGATGCCGTGGACGAAGAGGATCTCGATGTAGAGGGTGCCGCCGAAGCGCTTCGAAAAGGCCGTCACCGCTTCGGCGATATTTCCGGCGTCGATCCCGGGGTGAGGCCGGTCGATCTTTTTGAACACCTCCGGCGTCACCGCATCGAGGGAGAGCTTCACCCGGTCGAACTTCAGCAGGGTTGCGAATACCTTCGGGTCTGTCAACGCTGCGCTGTTGGTGAGGATGAGGGTTTCGACGCTGCCCTTGAGGGCGTCAATGCGTTCAACAAGTGCGTCCAGATGGGGGTAGAGGGTCGGTTCGCCGTTGGCGGTGACCGTGATGACGTCGATGTCGCGGTGGGCCTGCAGGGCCGCCTCGAGTTCGGACATCACCTGTTCGACGGAAACGACGCTGCTTTGGTGATCGACGGTCGCCGCCGGAGCGAGTTCGCAGTAGAGGCAGTCGAAGTTGCACTGTTTATGCGAAGGAGAGAGGTCGATCCCCAGGGAGGCCCCGAAACGGCGGGAACGCACCGGGCCGAAGATGGTAGGCATGTTCAGGCTCTTTTTTCGGAAAATGGTACCACAGGCCCCCTTGGAGTTCTATTGGGCGCGGCGGAATTTCGCGATGCGCTCCAGGGTCAGGGGATGACTGCTCAGGTAGCTCATCATGTCCCCCTCCTTCTCATCAGGAAGGTAGCGCATCAGCCGCTCCAGGATGGCGGCGAACTGTTCGGGGGGGATGCCGTCGCGCACCATGGCGTCATAGGCGAAGTCGTCGGCTTCGCGCTCCATGGTCCGGGAGTAGCTGTTCTCCACCAGCAGCGTCGGAAGTGCCGCAAGCATGGAACTCGCCATAGTGACGTCCCCGGTCACGGAGGTGACCAGGAGGTAGAAGACCGAGTCCTGCAGCAGGGTGCGCAGGGCGTGCCGCCGTTCGATGTGCCCCAGCTCATGAAAGAAGATGCCCAGCAGTTCCCGGTCGTCTTCGGCCAGGCGGACCAGCGCGTCGGTAAAGATGACGGTGCCGTCGGGAAGGGCGAAGGCGTTGGGGCCGATCTTCCCGGAGCGGAAGAGGACCCGGACCCGCGGCCACTCGCGTCCGGTGTCGACGTACTGCAAAAAGGTCCGGCGCAGTGCTTCCCGGCGTGCATCGGGGAGTTCGGAAGGCTTGAGAAGGTGGCTGTCGAGGGTGGCGAGGGTGCCGCTACCCAGGCGGTAGACTAGCGCGGGGGGGAGGTTGGCGGCGGCGCGGTCCGCGAGGAGGGGAAGGCCGTACGTTACGAAGAGGTAGCTGAAAATCGCGGTGGCCAGAAATGCGGCGAAGACGTAGCGCAGATTGGTCTCCAGAGTGTGCAGCAGGGCCGCGAACCGGTCGCGCTGATGGGCCGCCAGGTAGGCATCGACGGCATCGTTGTCATCGGTTTCGCAGACCCTGCCGTCGGGAAGATGGATGGTGCGCGGCATCTGGCCGAGCCGTTCGGAAAAGCGCAGAGCATCGGCCGGGTAGCTTTCGGTTCCGGTCTCGGAGACGACGCGCAGCGTTTCGGCGCCGAGTTCGAGGGTGACACCGATCTTTCGTGAGCTTTTGGTGTCGAAGAGGGTGGCGCGCATCAGAAGCCAACGTCGATGTCGAGGAAGTCGCTCATCTCTTCGCCCGTGGCGCGGGTTCGCTCCGATTCGCCGGCCACGAAGTGTTCCAGGTCGGCGGCATAGACGGTCAGGCAGCTGAGCCGGTAGCGTACGGCGCGGACCTTGGCCCAGGGGATGAAAATGCCGCAGGTCAGCAGGATCAAGACGATGTTGCTCAGGTAGATCCAGAGCAGTTTCATGTAACGGAGCTCGGACCGGAACCGGACGTAGGTGAGTTTCAGATTGTTGAAGAGGTAGTTGGTCAGGCGGGTTTTGATGTAGGTCATGATGATCATTCCCATCAGGAAAAGGGTGCCGTAGACGGCCGCGAGGATGAGCATCACGCGGGCGATCACCGCCGGGTCGGTTTTCGAGGGTTCCGGCGCGGCGGGCATCAGCTGCGCCGGGGGGGCTTGTTCGAGTCTGGCTTTGAAGGCTTCGGCGAAGGCGCTGAAAAAGGCCTGGACCTGCTCGCCGTAAACGGAGTTGAGAACGACGCCCAAAAGAATCAGCCCCAAAAGCACCGTCAGGTAGGTGAGAAAGAACTCTCCGCTCTTCCCGGTGAAGAGAAAACTGCTCTGGCCGAAACGGCTGTTGTTCGCCATGTACTGTTTTTGTTTGAAGACCGCGAACGGGTAGGCGAGCCAGAGGGTGAACATGGAGGCCGTGGGGAGCAGGACGTAGTAGATGAAGAGCTCCCCGAGGTCCCCAAGAAAGTCGAAATGGATCTGGCGGTAGCTGGAGTTGCGCATGTTGAACTGGGTCGCCCGCAGGATCAGCCACGGCAAGGCCGCAAGGAAGAGGAGAAAAAAGATGCCGCCTGCGGTGGGGACGATGCCGACGATGACGTTGTAAAGCACGAAGGCCCCGACCACCAGCAGCCGCCCTTTCAAAATCTGGACGGGCCGGGCGTGGTAGTCGAAGCTGTTGCCGTCGAGCCGGGTGTGGCCGTAAAAGTAGCGTTTGTTTCTCACCTTGGCCCAGGCGGAGTAGATGCCGAGGGTGATAATGGAGAGAGCGAGGTTGACGAAGTAGATTTTTGCGTATTCCCAGCCGTTACCGTGGAATTCGACGGGATGAACGAGAGCTTGACTCATGGGGATTCCTGAACTTTTGATGTTAAATAATAACATTCCAAGTTTAAGAAAGTTTTGAGACGCGGGGGCAAAAGCGGGGAGCTTTTGCGAAAAGGGGACTACTTTTTACTGACGCGGTGGCACTCGCTGACGAAGTGGATGGCATTTTCGACGGGGACGTCGGGGAGGATGCCGTGGCCGAGGTTGAAGATGTGGCGTTCGCCGCCCATCGTCTTCTGAATCACCTCGACGCAGGCCGTCGTCGCCTCCTTGGAGTAGAGGCGGCAGGGTTCCATGTTGCCTTGCAGGACGTATCTGTCACCGAGTTTTTCTTTTGCAAGAGCCATCGGGGTGCCCCAGTCGATGCCCATGACGTCGAAGTTGCCGTAGACCAGGCCGCGTTCGATGAAGGCCGCGACCCCTTTGGGGAACATGATGACCGGGATGTGGGGGTATTTTTCCTTGAGGTACTCGGCGATTTCGACCATGTACTGCCAGGAGAACTCGTCGTATTTGCCCGGTTCGATGGCCGCCGCCCAGGAGTCGAAGATCTGGACGACGTCGACGCCGCTGAGGATCTGCTGCTCCATGTAGAACTTGACGACTTCGGTCACCTTGCGCAAAATGGCGTGCATCAGCTCCGGCTCGGAGTACATCATCTTTTTGCAGATGTTATAGGTTTTGGTCCCCTGGCCTTCGATCATGTAGGTCGCCAGCGTCCAGGGCGCCCCGGTAAAGCCGATGAGGGCTTTTTCGTCGCCGCGGGCGTCGAGCTGCTCCCTGAGGAGCTTGATGGTGTCGTAGACGTAGGTGAGCTTCGACGCCGCTTCCTCGCCGCCGATGAGGCGGTCGAGGTCCGCCCGGGAACGGATCGGGTCGCCGAATTTCGGACCCTCGCCCTTGACGAAGCTGAGGTCCATCCCCATTTCGTCCGGGATAACGAGAATGTCGCTGAACAGAATCGCCGCGTCTACGCCCACGATGTCGAGGGGCTGAAGGGTCACTTCCGCCGCTTTCTCCGGATTGTGGCAGAGGTTGAGAAAACTGCCGGCTTCGGCGCGGACCGCCATGTACTCGGGAAGGTAGCGGCCCGCCTGGCGCATCATCCAGACGGGGGTGTAGGGTGTGGGTTTGCCGAAACAGGCGTCAACGAAGATTTTGGACATCAGTGGTTCCCCTTATGCAGGAAGTAAAGTGCGAGTGCCAGCAGCAGAATGGAGCCGGAGAAGTAGAGCATCTCCAGGGCGCCGTTGTACTGGGTGTGCAGGACGCGCTGGAAGAAGCTGACCACCAGGACCATGACGATGACCTTGGCGATCTTGTCCTTGAGCTGGTCCAGGGAGTGGATCTTGAAGACCTCCGGGCTGTCGCTCTGTTCCGCCTGGTCGATCTTGGAGATGAAGAGCTCGTAGGTGCCGAGGCTGAAGATGAGCAGGACGATGGCGATGAGGAAGAGGTCGATGGCGCCGATGATGGCGGAGACGACGTCCTCGTGGAGGTGTTCCGGGTGGGCATGGTTGACGATGAGGTTCCAGATCATCACGACGACGCCCCAGATGTCGAGGCTGGCGACGATGAAGAGGATCACGGCGCCGATCATGCTGAAAACGACGGCGAGGATGGTGAACAGACGGCTGTTCCAAAGCGTGCTTTCGAAAATTCTCTCTAACATGGCTGCGTATTCCTTACGGTGGAAATGACGGGAATTGTACCCGTTTTGGCGTAACCGCCGGGTAACGGGCTAGGCGCCCTGCATCTCGACCCATTTCTGGGCGATGCGCACCGCATTGGTCGCGGCGCCGACGCGGAGGTTGTCGGCGACGACCCAGAGGTGCAGGATGTTGTCGCGGCAGGTGTCTTTGCGGATGCGGCCGACGAAGGTTTCGTTGCGGTCGATGCAGGCGGCGGGCATGGGGTACTCGCTCTGGGCCGGGTTGTCGACGACGACGATATTGGGGGCCTTGGAGAGGATTTCGCGGGCCTCGTCGGCATTGACGACGCTGTCGAAGGTCAGGGTCAGGGCTTCGGAGTGGCCGCGCAGAACCGGAACCCGGACGCAGGTGGCGCTGACTTCCACTTCCTTGCCGAGGATCTTTTTGGTCTCGTTGACCATTTTCATTTCCTCTTTGGTGTAGCCGTTCTCCGTAAAGACGTCGATCTGCGGGATGAGGTTCAGGGCGATTTGGTGCGGGAAGCTCTTGTGCTCGGACGCGTCGAGTTTGAAAGCGAAGAAGTCCTGCATCTGGCGCACCAGTTCCTCCATCGCCGATTTGCCCGCACCGGAGGTCGCCTGGTAGGTCGCGACGTCGACGCGGACCAGGTCGAAGGCCTCGTCGAGGGGTTTGAGGGTCTGCACCATCTGGATGGTGGAGCAGTTGGGGTTGGCGATGATGCCTGTGGTCTGCCATTCGGCGATGTCGCCGGGGTTGACTTCCGGGACGACCAGCGGGACGTCGGCATTCATGCGGAAGTGGCTGGTGTTGTCGATGACGACCGCACCCGCCTGGGCAGCGCAGGGGGCGAACTTCGCGGAGACGGAACCGCCGGCGCTGAAGAGGGCGATTTCGATCTCCTCCTCGGCAAATACGGTCTCGGTCAGCTCCTTGATGACAAGCTCTCTGCCGTTGAAGTCGACGGTGTTGCCGGCGCTGCGGCTGCTGGCCATGGGGACGAGTTTGTTCAGCGGAAAGTCGATCTCTTCAAAAATGCGCAGAATCTCTTCGCCGACGGCACCGGTGGCGCCGACGACTGCAACGTTATAGGTTTTCACGAGGGTCTCCTTAAAGGTGGTAGGTTTCAATCTTTTTTTTCAGTGTAGCCGGGGTCATCCCCAGCATTTTGGAGGCGGCCGCGGCATCGTTGCCGCATTCGCTCAGGACTTCGGCGATCAGCGCCTTCTCCATCGCTTCGATGGAGCGTTCGCGTTTGAGGCCGCGGCTCTCCAGGAAGAGCGCTTCGGGGGTGATCTCCTCGCCGTCGCTGAGGATGGCGGCCCGCTCCACGACGGAGATGAGCTCCCGGATGTTGCCCGGCCAGTCGTAGGCCAGCAGCTCCTCTCTGGCCGCGTCGCCGAAACGTCGGGCTTCCAGGCCGTAGCGGTCGCAGTTGCGTTCCAGGACCGTTTCGGCGATGTCGAGGATCTCCTCCTTGCGTTCGCGCAGGGGCGGAATCTGCAGCGGAATCGTGTTGAGGCGGTAGTAGAGGTCCTCGCGAAAGGCGTCGTTGGCGATCTTCGCCGTCAGGTCGGCATTGGTCGCCGAGATGATGCGCACGTCGATCTTGACCGGCTTCGCGGAGCCCAGGCGGCGCACTTCGCGCTCCTGGATGGCCCGCAGCAGCTTCGCCTGCACCCCGTAGGGCATCTCCCCGATTTCGTCGAGGAAGACGGTGCCGCCGTTGGCCGCTTCGAATTGTCCCGCCTTCGCTTCGACGGCATCGGTGAAGGCCCCCTTCTCGAAGCCGAAGAGCTCGCTCTCGATGAGGTTGTCGGGGATCGCCGCCATGTTGATGGCGACGAAGGGTTTGCCGGCGCGGGGCGAGTGCTCGTGGATGTAACGGGCAAAAACCTCTTTGCCGACACCGCTCTCTCCCATCAGCAAGACGGTGGCGTCGGTCCGGGCGGCGCGGTCGGTGATGGTCAGCAGGCGGTTGAGCGCCGGGGACTCGGCGATGAAGCCGCCGTTGTCGCCCCGTTTTTCCCCTTTGGCCCCTTGAACCCGTTTGCGAACCGTTGCGGAGCGCTTGATCGCCGTGACGAGGGTCTCGATCTCGAAGGGTTTGAGGAGAAAGTCCTTGACGCCGAGATGGATCGATTCGATGGCCCGGGTCAAGGTGGCGTTGCCGGTCATGATGATCACTTCGTAGCGGCCGTCGAGGATTTTGACGAACTCGATGCCGTCCATGCCGGGCATGTTGATGTCGGTAATGACGAGATCGAAGCTCTCATCGAGCTTTTTCAGGGCGTCTTTGGCGCTTTTGAAGCTCTGGATCTCGAACTCATCATAATCGCCCATGGCGATCTCAAGGGATTTGCGCATGTTGATATCGTCTTCGACAATGGCGATTTTCATCGGCGCCTCTCCCCCTGTTGCCGCCCTTCGGCAGCCTATTTCAAAGGCGTTATTTTAACGAAACCATCATTAAAGTCGACTGTAAAACAGCTGGGGGGAAGAGTAACGACGGTACGGGAACGGTAGTAGGGGCCGGAAGTATCCGAGTAGTGCCGGACATGCAGGGCTTCGGCTTCGGCCAGGGCGAAAAAGTCGTCATAATGGCGCAGCAGGGTGGAACGGAGCGATTCGTCGGGAAGGGTTTCGAAAACGCGCTCGGCGCCCCTCTCCCCGCGGCATGGGGTCATGGCGCGGCTGACGTGGAGGGTTTCGTTCAGCAGCAGGGCGTTTTGGGTAACGGCCCGATAGCTGATGATGTACTCATCGGCACCGAGTGCGGCGGCGAGGATCAGCGGGCAAACTGCGAGTGAGAGAGGACGATTTCCATTTCGACTTCGCACAGACCGTCTTTGAAAGTGGTTTCGATGGCGTTGGCATCGCGGATCATGGCGTCGACGTAGGTACGTACGGTCGAGCGTTTGACCATCATGTTGTTGATCAGGTCCTGACCCTCGACGCGGACGCCCTTGACCTTTTCGGCGATCAGGCGGTAGGCGTCGGCGATGGCGGCACGTTTGGCGAGCGCGTAGGCCTGGGCCGGGGAAGCGGTCGCCGTCGGTGCCACGCCCTGACCGACGACGTTGATGCGGATGTCGTGCTCGGGGCTCAGTACGAGTTCGTCGCGGAACGGGGAGTCCGCAGGCGTTTCCCGGTCGCAGGATTCGCATTCGCAATCCTGCTGCTGGGGCTGGTTGCAGACGATGGTGGTGTTGGAAGTCGGCTGGACGGTGACCGTTTCGCCCGGCTGTACCGCCTGCGGCTCTTCGGCATTCAGTGTGGCGGCAGCCAGAGCCGCCAGAAGAAGCAGAGAGTATCTCATTTTAAGTCCTCGCAAGATTGTATTGCGGGATATAAAGCAACAACTATTCCACTTCTGTTGTTTCGTCGAAATCCTCGTCTTTGTCTTCCTCTTTCTTGGGGCAGCGGGAGATGCTGGCGACGTCGTCGCCTTTGACGATGAAGACGCCGCTGGTGTTGCGTCCGGACTTGGCGATGGTCTCCATGTCGACGCGGATCATTTTGCCCGCTTTGGTGAGTGCCATGAGGTCCATGGTCTCGTCGACGATGACACAGCCGACGACGTATTTGCCGGTTTTCGGGTTCATCTTCATGGCGATGACGCCGGAACCGGCCCGGTTGGTCAGGCGGTATTCGTCGGCGGTCGTCCGCTTGCCGATACCTTTCTCGCTGACGGTCAGGATCTCCTGTTCGTCGCTGCTGATGATCTCAGCGTCGACAACGACGTCACCGCTGTGTTTGAACTTGATGCCGCGGACACCGCGGGTGCTTCTGCCCTGGTCGCGGGTCTTCTCGATATCGAACTTGATACACTGGGCCATCTTCGTCAGGATGAAGAGGTACTGGGTCTCCGGTGTGGCGATCTTGGCGGTGATGAGTTCATCGTCGTCATCCAGCACGATCGCACGGACCCCGGTGCTGCGGATGTTGGAGAATTCGCTCAGTTTCGTCCGCTTCACGATGCCGTTACGGGTAAAGAAGACAAGGGATTTCTCGTCGCTGAAGTCGGTCGTGGGCAGGATGGAGAGGATGCGCTCCTCCTGGACCAGGTTGATCAGGTTGACGACCGCCTTGCCTTTGGCGGTACGGCTTCCCTCGGGGATGCGGTAGACCTTCAGCCAGTGAAGCTGACCGCGGTCGGTGATAAAGAGCAGCGTATCATGGGTGTTGCAGGTGAAGAACTTCTCGATAAAGTCGTCTTCGTAGGTGGTGACGGCGGTTTTGCCTTTGCCGCCGCGGCGCTGCTTCTCGTAGTTGACCAGCGGTACCCGTTTGATGTAGCCGCGGTGGGTGATGGTGACGACCATCGGTTCGTTCGGAATGAGGTCTTCGATGTCGATGTCGTCGTAGTTGTCCTCGATATCGGTGCGGCGCTCGTCGGTGTAGATCTCGAGCAGTTCGTCGAACTCCTCTTTGATGATGGTTTTGAGGACCGACTCGCTTTTGAGGATGGATTCGAGGTATTCGATAAGTTCGAGGATCTCTTTGAGTTCGTTTTCGATCTTTTCGCGTTCCAGGCCGGTTAGTTTCTGGAGGCGCATGTCGAGAATCGCCTGTGCCTGGATGCTGGAGAAGTCGAATTTCGTCATCAACCTTTCACGGGCCGTATCGGTGTCGGAACTGGCGCGGATAAGCTTGATGATCGCGTCGATGTGGTCGAGGGCTTTTTTGAGGCCTTCGAGGATGTGGGCGCGGGCTTTCGCTTTTTCCAGGTCGAAGATGGTCCGGCGGATGATGACCGTCTTGCGGTGGTTGATGAAGTGGCCCAGCATCTCCAGCAGGGTGAAGACGCGGGGTTCCTGGTTCATGATCGAGAGCATGATGATTCCGAAGGTGGTCTCCATGTTGGTGGACTTGTAGAGGTTGTTCAGGACGATTTCGCTCATGGCGTCGCGTTTGAGTTCGATCACGACGCGGATCCCCTCGCGGTCGGACTCGTCGCGGATCTCGGAGATCCCTTCGACCTGCTTGTCCTTGACCAGGTTCGCGATGCTTTCGATGAGGCGCGCCTTGTTGACCATGTAGGGAAGTTCGTCAATGACGATGACGTCTTTGCTTGCTTTTTTCTCGATGTGGGTCTTGGCGCGCACCTTGATGCGGCCGCGGCCGGTTTCGTAGGCGTCGATGATCCCCTTCTTGCCGTAGATGGTACCGCCCGTGGGGAAGTCGGGGGCCTGGATGAACTCCATCAGGTCGGAGAGCTCGGCGTCGGGATGCTCCATCAGGTAGTTAAGGGCCTGAAGGACCTCTTTGGGGTTGTGGGGCGGAATGTTCGTCGCCATACCGACGGCGATCCCCGAAGAGCCGTTGATGAGCAGGTTGGGCACGCGGGTCGGCAGGACCTCGGGCTCCTGGGTGGTGGCGTCGTAGTTGTCGACCATGTCGACGGTCTCTTTCTCCAGGTCTTTAAGGAGCTCGCCGGCGTACTTGGTCATGCGGGCTTCGGTGTAACGCATCGCCGCCGCGTTGTCGCCGTCGATGGAGCCGAAGTTCCCTTGCCCGTCGACGAGGGTCATCCGCATGGAGAAGGGCTGGGCCATCCGAACCAGCGCGTCGTAGACGGCGGTGTCGCCGTGGGGGTGGTACTGACCGATGACGTCCCCGACGATACGGGCGGACTTTTTATATTTGGCACCCGCAGAGAGGTTAAGTTTGTCCATGGCGTAGAGGATCCGGCGGTGAACCGGTTTCAGGCCGTCGCGTACGTCCGGCAGCGCCCGGCCGATGATTACGCTCATGGAGTAGTCGAGGTAGCTCCCCTTCAGCGAGTCCTCGATATTGATATTTTCGACTTCACTGTTGTCAAGTAGATCGTTCATCTTAAGATATCCCGAATTTAGAATTGTTTGATTCTATCTCAATTAGCCTTAAGAATGAAAAAATATGGCGCATTTCCGTACAGGGAGCGGTTTGCCGGGAGCCTCATGAATGCTCGGCGGGCTACACTGGAAAAATAGAGCAAAGAGTTCACGATACCATAATATATATAAGAGGCATTCTCCACGGCTGATGACAGTGCGGACTGAATCATGATTAAAAAATATACAAGCAGTTGCCCCTTTTCGTTTTTGATCCGGTTTATAATTGTCTGTAGAAAAAACATAAGGAGAAGTTGTGGAGAACTTTGCAGATGTTCAATATATCTTGACGAGCTTCCTCATGCTGTTTGCTGGGGCACTTGTCATGTGGATGGCAGCTGGCTTTGCCATGCTGGAGGCGGGTCTTACCCGGAGCAAGAATAACGTTGTTATTCTTATGAAAAATGTGTTGCTGTACTCGATTGCATGTTTTATGTACTTTGTAATCGGTTACAACCTGATGTACGGTGGCGAAGGTGCCTTTATGGGCGACATCGCGTTTGCACTGAGCGGCATTACCTACGATGACCACTCTCTGTACGCGGACTTCTTCTTCCAGGTTGTGTTCGTTGCTACGGCAGCTTCCGTCATCTCCGGTGTCGTTGCTGAGCGGATGAAAATGTGGCCGTTCCTTATCTTCGTCGTCGTTTTGACCGGCTTTATCTACCCGATCCAGGGTCACTGGTCATGGGGCGGTTCCGCACTGGGCGGTTTCATGGACGGATTCAGCGACTTCGCGGGTTCCACCATCGTTCACTCCGTAGGCGGCTGGGCGGCTCTCGCCGGTGTTCTGCTTCTGGGTGCCCGTAAAGGCAAATACACTGCTGACGGCAAAGTAAAACCGATCCCCGGTTCTTCTCTTCCGCTGGCGACTCTGGGTACCTTTATCCTCTGGCTCGGATGGTTCGGCTTCAACGGCGGCTCCGTACTGGCTATGGGTACGAAAGAGGATGTTGACGCGATCGCCCTGGTTTTCGCAGACACCAACATGGCGGCAGCAGTCGGCGGTATCACCGCGGCGATCCTGACGCAGATCATCTACAAGAAAGTCGACCTCACCATGGTACTCAACGGTGCACTGGGCGGTCTGGTTGCGGTTACGGCAGGTCCGGACCTCGGTATGTTCGCCTCAACGGTTGACGGCATTGTCGCAGCGATCCTGATCGTCTTCGCGGTACCGTTCTTCGACAAACTGAAAATCGACGACCCGGTAGGTGCGCTTTCCGTTCACCTTGTCAACGGTATCTGGGGTACGATTGCCGTCGCAATCTGGAATGACGAAGTCACCATGATGGCTCAGATCAAAGGGATCATCGCGGTCGGCATCTTCACCTTCGTCGCATCCTTCATCGTATGGTATGTGATCAAGATGGTCATGGGTCTGCGCGTCAGCGAAGAAGAAGAGTATGACGGTGAAGACCTGCACGAGTCCGGTCTTGAAGCCTACCCTGAATTCGCTAAGAACCTTAAATAGGCAACCGGCCTCCGGCCGGCTTGTCGGCTGACGCTTTTTTAGCCATCAGCGGTTTGCAAAAACGGTTAAATCAGGATACAATTTCCAAAATTCGGGGAATTCGGTTCCCTTCACACAACAGTTCTATGGAGTGATACGATGAAAAAAATTGAAGCGGTGATCAAACCATTCAAATTGGAAGACGTCAAAGATGCCCTCGCTGAAATGGGCATTACAGGTATGACGGTCAGCGAAGTTAAAGGCTACGGCCGTCAGAAAGGCCACAGCGAGCTTTACCGCGGTGCTGAGTACGTGGTTGACTTCCTGCCCAAAATCAAAATGGAGATGGTTGTCGACGACGAACAGGCTGATGCCGTCGTTAACGCGGTTGTCGAAGCGGCCCGCACCGGCAAAATCGGTGACGGCAAAATCTTCGTCAGCGACATTGAGAAGATCGTCCGTATCCGTACGGGTGAAACGGATTCCGAAGCGATCTAACCCGATCCTCCGGATCACTACGATTCAATAGCATTTCCCCCTTTTTAGGGGGCTGATCAATAATTAATCAGCCCCCGATCCCATCGACTCATTTTTTAAGCTAAAATGGCCCCCTTCACCAAATACTAGGGAGTGCATTAATGGTTCCAGCAGATTTTGCCTACATCATTGATACGTTTTTTGCACTGTTCGCAATGACGTTGATTATCTTCATGGTTCCCGGTTTCGCCATGCTCGAAGCGGGTTTGGTCCGGACGAAAAACGTGACAACCGTCCTGACCGTCAACACCATGATCTACGCAGTCGCCTCGATGGCTTTCCTGCTCTTCGGTTACGACTTGGCCTTCGGCTCATGGGATAACGACTCCATGAGCAAGTGGGCGGCGTTTTTGTTCCAGATGGCATTCGTAGGAAAAGTCATCAACATCATGAGCGGCGGGGTGAGCGAGCGTGTGCGGATCGTTCCCCTGACCCTCTTTACCGTCGTGATGGGCGCCGTTATCTACCCGACGGTCGTCAATGTCTCGTGGGGAGCGGACTTCCTGGAGGGGACCTTCCTTGACCTGAACATGTACGACCTGGCCGGTTCGACGGTCATCCACTCCACCGGCGGATGGGCGCTCCTGGCGGCGATCCTGATCATGGGCGCGCGGAAAGGGCGCTACCAGGACGGGAAGATCCGGGTCATCCCCGCCTCGAACATCCCCCTGGTCGTGCTCGGCGCGATGCTGCTCTGGATCGGATGGTTCGGTTTCAACGGCGGTTCCGTCGGTTCCATCAGCTCCAAAGAGAGTGCCGACGCCGTTGCGCTGACCATCATGAACACCAATACCGCCGGTCTGGCAGGAGCCATTGCGGCGGGTCTTGTGATCTTCTTCCAGTACCGCCGTTTCGATATCACGATGATTCTCAACGGTGCTTTGGGCGGGTTGGTCGCCATTACGGCGGGCCCCGATCTTTACAGCATCCATCAGCCGATCATCGTCGGGGTCATCGGCGGTATTCTGGTCGTTTTCGCGGTCACCCTGTTCGACCGGCTTCGCATCGACGACCCGGTCGGTGCCCTTTCTGTCCACCTCATTAACGGCATCTGGGGGACACTGGCCGTCGGTATTTTCGTCGATGACGTTGCCTTTCTGGATCAGCTCAAAGGGGTCGTCGTCATTGGGGTTTTCGCCTTCACCGTTTCCTACGCCGTACTGTTCGTGATCAACCTCTTCGTTCGTTTCAGAGCCGGTGACGAGATCCAGGTGGAAGGCCTTGACGTCTCCGAATGCGGCCTTGAAGCTTACCCGGAATTCAAGCGCGCCATCTGATTCGCCGTTTCGACTTAACACTGTTGAAACACTTTTAAAGTAAAATGCCCGTCATGAGACGGAGACGAAACGGCAGGGCGCTGCTCACTTCACTGGCACTTCACGGGAGCATCGCCGTTGCGGCGATCGTCGCCTTGCAGAGTTTCCACCGCGAGCCGCCCGGCGAGAAGGCGAAACTCTGTATCGCCATCTCCCACTTCGCCCAACCCGTCGCCAAAGCTCCCAAAGTCGTCCCGGAACCGGTGACGCAGACACCTCCCAAACCCGAACCGAAAAAAAAGCCCAAGCCCAAGCCGAAACCCGAACCCGTTGTCGAGAAACCCAAAGAGCCCCAGGTCGTAAAAACTCCCGAACCGGTCGTACAGCAGGAGGTCCAGGAATCCGAACCTGAGGAGATTGAAGAGACGGAAAACGAGGAGGTTGTCGAAGAGACGGAGGCCGCGCCTACGCAGCAGTATGCCGAAGCGGAGGCGGCCGAGGCCGTTCCGGCCATGAATGCGGGGGAACGCTACCTCGAGCAGCACCTCGCACTCATTGCGAAGATGCTGCAAGAACACCTCTACTACCCGCGCATCGCCAGAAAGCGCGGCATAACGGGAGAGGTCGTCGTCGCTTTCGAGCTGCTGCACAACGGCAGAGCCGTGCATATCAACGTCGTCTCGGGCGACAAAAACATTCTCAACGAAGCGGCGATTACCACGATCGAACGCCTCTCCGGGCGCTTTCCTAAACCCTCCGAACCCTTGGCGCTTCAGGTGCCGATTTTGTATGAGTTGAAATAGTTCCGCCTATCAGCCGCTGCCAAGCTCTTATCCCTTATAATCTTAGTCAAAGTTTGATGTTGCTTACGGTTTTTACATGCGTACGTTGGAAGGATGGGTGTTGCATATTCTTGTCACCGGCGGGGCCGGGTATATTGGTAGTCATGTTGTTAAACAGCTGCTTGAAAAAACTTCATACCGCATTACGATATTGGATAATCTTTCCACGGGGCATTGTGAGACAGTTAATGCCCTGAAGGCACTGGCAGACGATGAAAGCCGGTTGAACTTCGTCGAAGCGGAACTGTCGGACATGTCCATGCTTGAACCTTTGTTCGTTGAGAGCCGTTATGATGCGGTCATGCATTTTGCGGCCAGTATTGTTGTACCGGAGTCAGTCCGGGATCCTTTGAAGTATTATATGAACAATACACTCAATACGGCCCTCCTTGTAAAGCTCTGTGTAAAGCATGGCATTGGAAAATTTATTTTTTCATCAACCGCTGCAGTTTACGGTGAGCCCACACAGATTCCGGTCAATGAGACACAGCCGGCCAAGCCGATCAACCCTTATGGTACGAGTAAATGGATGTGTGAACAAATCATCCAGGATAGCGCCGCAGTATATGAAGATTTTAATTACGTGATATTACGCTATTTCAACGTTGCCGGGTCCGATGAAAAAAATCGAATTGGGCAGAGTTTCCCCAATGCAACACATTTAATTAAAGTTGCGGCACAGACGGCGACAAGACAACGTTCATGTATATATATCTATGGAGATGATTACGATACGTTTGATGGCACGTGTATTCGAGATTATATTCATGTTGACGATTTGGCATCGGCGCATTTGAGTGCATTGAAATATCTGGACAAAGATCATGGAACGGAAATTGAGCCGAATGTCTTTAATGTCGGATACGGGCATGGGTTCAGTGTATACGAAGTGATTCAGATGATGAAGCGTGTCAGTGGCGTTGACTTCGCTGTCGAGCCCGCATCACGTAGAGAAGGTGATCCTGAAACATTGGTTGCAGACAATGCGCGGATATTGAAAAATTTTGACTGGGTACCTGAACATGATTCCCTGGAGGCTATATGCAAGACTGCTCTGGCATGGGAAACCCGATTGTCAGAAGCACGATTGTAACTCGTAAAGACTGTCAGGTGACATCGTTCGGGAAGGATGGAATATATTGCAAGTGCTCATTGTGATTCCTGCTAGGGGAGGTTCCAAGGGTATTCCCAGAAAAAACCTTCGAACCTTATCCGGCAAGCCGCTCATCTATTACGCTATTACTTCAGCGATGCATTCAAAACGTGCACCGGATGTTTACGTATCTAGCGACGATAAAGAAATATTGGCGATTGCCGGGCAGATTGGTGCGAAGACTATCAATCGGAATCCTGAAATTGCCCAGGACGCCACGACGCTTGATCCTGTCATTTATGATGCTTATGTCCAAGCTGAAAAACTTGAACAAAAAACGTACGATCTAATCGTAACCTTGCAGCCGACATCACCGTTGCTGAAAAGTGCTTCGTTGGATGCCGCTATCGAGATCATGGCAAGCCGACCGGAGATCGATACGGTCATTGCGGCCAAGGACGATACCCATCTTACGTGGAAATATGAAGAGGGGGGGTATAAACCCAATTACGTACAACGCGTCAACCGCCAGTATCTGACTCCTGTCTACAAAGAGACCGGGGGATTTTTGATCACCCGTGCTTCCGTTATTTCTGAAAGCAACCGGATAGGAAATCGTGCTGAACTTTTTCTTCTTGATAACGGTGAGGACATCGACATCGATACCTACGAGGACTGGAACCTTTGCGAGTACTATCTCAAGCGGAAGAGGATTCTTTTCGTCGTTTCCGGCCATCGGGAGATTGGGTTGGGACATGTTTATAATACGCTCCTCATCGCCAACGATATTCTGAACCATCAGATTGAATTCCTTGTAGACCGTAAAAGCGCTCTGGCAAGGGAGAAAATCGCTTCGAAAAATTATACGGTACATATGCAGGAGCATGATGATATCGTTGACGATATCAGACGGTGTGCCCCCGATGTCGTCATTAATGACAGACTGGATACCGATGGGTCGTACATAAAGGCACTGAAGGCATTGGGCGCCAAGGTAATCAATTTTGAGGACCTAGGCAGCGGTGCGAAGGAGGCGGACCTTGTCATAAACGCCATCTACCCGGAAAAAGAGGTGTTGCCACGGCACTATTTCGGGCATGAATATTTTGTATTGCGCGATGAATTCATCTTGGCACGTCCTCGGAAAATTGCCCGAACGGTTAGCCGTATACTGCTGACATTCGGAGGTGTGGACCCGAATAACTATACCCGCAAGGTCTTGGAATCTATCTACGGATTCTGTCAGGAACGGAAGATTGCCATTTCTGTAGTAGCTGGCTTCGGGTACACCGGATATGAGACATTGGAAGCGTTTGAGGAGATTGAAATCTACCGGAATGCCAACGATATTGCCAACCATATGAAAGAGGCCAATATCATTTTTACGTCGGCGGGACGTACGACGTACGAAATTGCTTCATTGAATGTTCCCGCTATTGTAATGGCGCAAAATGAACGAGAGATGACGCACTTTTTTGCATCGGAAGAGTATGGATTTGTCAACCTTGGGCTAGGTTATAATGTGTCGAATGAAGAGATTCTTCAGGTCTTTTCCAATTTAGTGGGCAATGATGAATCTCGGAGGTACATGAGCGAGCTCATGGCACGGATGGACCTAGCCTCCGGGCGACAACGGACATTGAAACTGATTAATGACATTGTGGAGGATGCATGAAAATTCTGGAACTTTTTGAAACGTTCGATCCCTGTCCGACAGCACTCTTCCGACCGTATGTCATCGCTGAAGCCGGCGTCAACCATGAGGGAAGCATGGAGACGGCGAGGCGTCTCGTCGACGAGGCGAAAGAGGGGGGTGCCGACGCGATCAAATTCCAAAGTTACAAGGCTGCTACGCTGGCCTCCAAACATTCGCCCGCCTATTGGGACACGACCAAGGAGCCGACAACTTCCCAGTATGAGCTGTTTAAAAAACATGACGCGTTCTGGAAAGACGAGATGCAGGAGCTCAAAGAGTATTGCGATCAGGTGGGCATCGAGTTTATGAGTACGCCCTTCGATGTGGAATCCGCCGCATTTCTGAACGGGATGATGGACGTTTTCAAAATTTCGTCGTCCGATCTGACGAACAAACCGTTTATTGAATACATGTGCGGTTTTGACAAACCGATCATTCTGTCGACGGGGGCAAGTCATCTGCATGAGATCCAGGAGGCGGTCGGCTGGATCGAGGCGAAGGGCAATCCCTTGGCCCTGCTTCATTGCGTCCTGAACTACCCGACCCCCGATGAAAATGCCAATCTCGGGATGATCCTCGGGTTGAAAAAGGCGTTTCCCGACAAGATCATAGGCTACTCCGACCACACGCTTCCCAAAGAGATGAAGGTGTGCGAGATGGCTACGATGCTCGGGAGCGTCATTATCGAGAAACATTTTACGCACGATAAGACGCTGCCGGGAAATGACCATTACCATGCGATGGACAAGGAGGATCTGAAACGTTTCCGGTCCAACCTCGAGGAGACGTTTGGTTTGCTGGGGAGTTTCAGGGTCGAGGCGCTGGCAGATGAAGAACCGGCCCGGCGCAATGCCAGAAGAAGCCTGGTCGCCGCCCGCGACATTCCCGCAGGTTGCGTGATCGGAGAGGCCGATCTGACGTTCAAACGCCCGGCGCATGGCATCAGTCCCAAGTTCATCGATGACGTGATCGGAAGAAAAACCCTGCAAGCGATTGAAGAGGACACGGTGATGCAGTGGGAAATGCTTCAAAATGCGGTGACAAGTGTGTAAATCGTTATGAGAACAAAGAGAGAGGTCTATGTGCACGTCGGTTACCCAAAGACGGGTACAACGACGCTTCAGAAACATTTTTTTCCAAAAATCGAAGAGATTCAGTATCTCGGGAAACACTACGGCGAGGACGGTTTTCTTACCGAGGGTTATCGGGAACTGCTTTTCGAAGCGCATTCGGACGACGTATACGAGAAACTGAAACGGGAGTTTGAAGCACGCCTTTCAAAGCAGAAAATCGTGATATCCGACGAACATTTTTTTGCGTTTCAGAGAATTTTGCGCGAAACGGGTTACGCTCCTGAAAATGATGCACAGAGGCTCAGGAAACTTTTTGATGAAACGGCCTACGACGTGAAAATCATTGTAACGCTTCGAAAGCAGGACGAGATGATTACGTCGGCGTATGCACAAGGTTATGTCGACATCTACTCCAGGTATCACGAATACGACACGTTTGAAAAATTCGCAGCCTTCTTCATGGACGAAGCGCATCGCACGCACCGTTTCCGCGAGCATCTCGATTATGACAAGTCGGTGTCGGATTATGTCCGTGTGTTCGGACGGGAACACGTCTTCGTCCTTGCATTCGAAGCGCTTTCGGAGACACCGAACGCATTTTACGGTGCCCTGTGCGATCTCCTGGACATTGATGCGGAACGTTACGGCGAAGTCGCCGTCATGAAGCATGAGAACAGCCGTCGGAGTGCAAGCCGGTTCAAAAAAACGTCCCAAACCTCGCTACTGAAAAAAATTCAGCAGTGGCGGGACAGGTACCTTCCGTTCGCGAGAAACAAGTATTTGCCGAGTTTTTTGAAGTTTTCGCATGACGATGCGATCGTGAAGTTCCTGCAGCGGATCACGATATCGAAAAACGAAAAAATAAGCCGTACTATTTTTTTGACGGACGATGAGGTGCGACGGGTTTCAGCCGCATATCGCAAGAGCAATCAAGCGGTGTCGCAGAATATGGACCTGCCGCTGGACAGATACGGTTATCGGTGCGAATGAGCGGGCGGGACATTTGAAGGCGCAACTGAAGAAGAAGATCGATGCCCTGACAAAGGACAGACATTTTTTTGAAGTGTTTTCGGCCAGTGCTCTGACCTTTGCGGCGAAAATCGGTGCGATGCTTCTGGGGTTCGTCTCAACCTATGTGATCGCCACTTATTACGGTGCCGAAGGCATGGGGCTGTACGCGTTGTTTAACGCTTTTTTCGCATTTGCACTGGTGCTGGGCCTGTTAGGCATGGATACGTCGATATTGCGATACATCCCCCAATATACGGTGCAACATTCCAGGTCCGCAGCATTTGCGACGCTGAAGAAGATCACGCGGATTGTTTTGACGGCATCGCTGATTCTGTCGGTTCTGGCTTATGCGGCTTCGCACACGATCGCCGAATCGATTTACCGCAAAGAGGCACTGGAAGGGGTGCTGGCTTTGGGGGCGATGTTCATCGTCGGCAATACCCTGCTGCAGCTCAATGTCAATGTCATGCGTGCGTTGAAAAACATTAAACTTTTTGTCGGGTTCCAACTGTTGAAACCCGGGATGTATATCATCGTGCTGTCGATGATGACGTTTTATTCCATGGACGAGAACAACCCCGTTTATGCGTTGTTGGTCGCCACGGCGCTGCTTTTCCTGTTAAGTTTCTATGTGGTCCGCAGGTTGTCAGGTTCCGTAGCGGCGGGTTGCGGTGAAGAAAAGGGCCCCGGCTATGCGAATCTTGTATCGACATCGTTTCCGATGTTCTTGAGCGCACTAATCGGACTTGCATTGACACAGGTTGATGTTATCATGCTGGGTTCTTTCATGGAGACGGTCGATGTCGGGGTGTATGCCGTAGCGGCAAAGTTCGCGATGTTGACCAGTTTCGTGCTCACTTCGGTCAACGTCATCGTGGCGCCGAAGTTTGCCGAGCTTTATTACAGCGGTGAAATGGACGCTTTGAGAAACGTCGCCCGTAAAACATCGAAAATGATCTTTTTGAGCGTCATCCCGGTGACATCGGTATTGATGCTATTCGGCGAATATCTGCTGGGAGTTTTCGGTGAGAATTTTATGCAAAGCTATACCGCTTTGCTGATTCTGGCATTTGGTCAGCTCGTCAATGCCGCATCCGGATCTGTCGCGAAATTTCTCAATATGACAAACCGGCAGAAAGTTTATTATTATATAATGATGTTAACCATAGTAATTAATGTGCTTCTCAACCTGTATCTCATACCCCGGTATGGTATCAACGGAGCGGCTGTCGCGAACACGGTCAGCCTGACCTTGTCTAACGTTACGTCATTAGTGTACATCCGCCGAAAATTTGGGTTTTACATGGGTTACTTCCCGAATCTCGGGTATTTTATTCATTTCAAGAGGAGAGATATATGAATGAACAAGTCATTAAGGTTTTCATCGGTTTCGATCAGGTCGAAAGTGTCGCCTGGCATACGTTTGCGCACTCCATTTTCAAACGAAGCTCGCGCCCCGTGGCAATCGTACCGTTGTACCTGGGCAATCTGAAGAACATCTACACCAGAGAACGTGATCCGAAACAGTCCAACGAGTTCTCTTTTACCCGGTTCTTGGCCCCATACCTTGCGAACTATGAAGGGTACGCGCTCTTTTTCGACAGCGACATGATGCTGAGAGACGATATCGCGAAAGTTTTCGAAGCGGTAGAAAAAGATCCGGGGAAAGCGGTGTATGTCGTACAACACAATTACAAACCGCGAGACGACATCAAATATCTTGGGGCCAAACAGTACGCATACCCCAGAAAAAACTGGTCTTCCGTCGTTTTGTGGAACTGTGCGCATCCGGCGAATCGGCAGGTCACGCCCGAATATGTCAATACCGCAACGCCGATGGAACTGCACAGATTTATGTGGTTGAAAGATGAGGAGATCGGCAAGTTGAGTGTCAAATGGAACTGGCTGGTCGGTGAATACGACAACCCGCCGCAAGGTGTCAAAAACGTTCACTGGACGGTTGGTGGTCCCTACTTTGACGAGTACAAGGATGCCGATTTCGCGGACGAATGGTTCGAAGAGTTTGAGAGTATGAAGTTCTGCGCCCAAAGAGACTGAGTGAATGAGCGTCCGGAGGGGAGAACGGGTGATCCCGATTTCCTGATTTTTGTAGACGACCATGTTTTTTTGCAGCATGCCGTCGGATTGATTTTTCTGCTGGCTACGAGAACGGAATTACTTACGGAGGTTGTGATCGCCGATAGCGTCGATGCGTCTCTTTCGGCATTCCGGATATTGCTGAATCTACAGGCGAACGGACGCCTGGTGATAACGAAGGCCCCGATGCGCAGAGATTACAAAAAGATATTCTCGCAATGGGGACCGCCGCCCGGTTGGGTCCGGACCTTTTCGAAGATTCGACATAACAGGCTGGCATTTCAGTTTAGAAATGCCGTTCGCGGTACATGGGTTTGTCTACCGCACGGTTTCGAGATTAAAGAAAATCCCCTGCCCAAGATAAGTTACCGGGCGAAGCTACGCGCATGTGTGACCCAATTTAGTTTAAATCCGTATGCGGATTACCGTTTTTATGATCGGTACTGTCTGGATTCCGCTGCGCATGAGGCGCGTTACGGGAATCTGCTCGCAGGGGTCTCAACGCTGAGAATTGGATCTCCCACCTTTAATATCGAAACTTTGACCGAGCTCAAACGGGCGACGGGTCGGCCTCCCGAGTACGGAAAACTTGTGATTATGCCAAAACAGCGCCATGTTGAGAAGATCGGTTCTGTCCTGGAGAAAAAATCTTCGGATATCCTTTATGTTCCGCACCCGCGGGAGTATGTGCTGCAGATCGCCTTCCTTGCCGAAAATGGTGTAGCGGAAAACCAGATTATCGCTTCGTTGGATCTTATGCGTATCGGCAATAGTACGGAGGTATACGATTTCGGTACCAGTGTCTCTTTGGTCGCCAAAGTGTCGGGTGCTTCTCTCCATTTTGAAAACCTGACGGGCAGACCTTTGCTGGTCGATCCGCAAGATCCGAGGCAAGTGGGTGAAATTCTCCGGGGTGATTGTCCGTCGGGAGAAAAATATTCGGATTTCATCCTGGAAGCGTTGATTCCGGAATATCGATAATTTACTGAATATCCTGTACTATTGACAATAGAAATGCATAGGTTCCCTTCCCATGAAAATTCACCACATCATATAAAGGCAATTATAGAAGTTTATGAAGTTTTCGGCAGATGAGATTCATCGCGCGTGTTCGGACCTGTTTTCAAAATATCCATATCGGTATAAAGATGTGGACATTCTCTATATCTCACAGCTTTTTATCGCTGAATACTTGTTGGGGTTGTACGAAGAACGCGAGTTGACAAAGATATTGAAACGGTACTCTCTCGACGATTGGGCCAGGTACCTGTTTTATGAAGGAACGCGCATCGTTCGTTCCGTCGTACCGCAGGTAGGGGAAGAAAGCACGGTTTTTTTCTTTGAAATCAAAAACCAGTCGATGATTGAGAACCTGTACAGTCAGTACGCGTACATGCGTGATGCCGGTGTACCGGTTACGCTTTTATCCAACAACAGCCGATTGCTTCGAGAACCGTCATGCAACGTATTCGAATTTGCCGCTCCCCGGCATTCGCTGCAACATGCCTTTCGCATCCGTGCCGATCTGAAGAGAGCGGCACGGGAGGTTTCGCATGAGCTTGCCGGGAAGTTCGAAGCATTGGATGAAAAACGGTTTGCTCGTTATCTTTATCGGCAGTTATGTACCAACATATTTGTTGTCGATACGGTTGAAAGATACATGCAACGTCGCAGTGCGAAACGGTATGTGTTGGCGACGGATGTTCACAAATGGTCCCGCACTCTGGCGCTGCTTGCAGAACGGGACGGTGTGCCGACCTATGTGCTGCAACACGGGGCCACCGTACTTGCCTATGGATACCTTCCCGTCACGACACATCACTTTTTGGCATGGGGTGAATTGTCCAGGCGGTGGATGGTGGAGAGAGGCGCCGATCCCTCCCGCATTGTTTTGGCGGGTTCGCCGAAATTCGACAAGATATATGAGATGCTTCGGGACCTTGCATGCACCGAGACACATATTCTGGTAGTCGTCAACCCAATCGGCAAAGAACGAACCGAAGCCTTTTTCGAAACCATCCTGCCCGCGCTGCGCCGTTTGGGGCGTAAAACGATTGTTAAACTGCATCCCAGCACGGATGATTACCGGGAACTCGTAGAAGCGTACTGCTCCGATGCACTTTTTGAAATTCAAAAGCATAGCGATACGCTTAGGTTGATCGCCGACGCCGTTGCGGTCGTTACGACGACATCCTCCGTTGCCGTTGAGACGATCATGATCGGTAAGCCGTTGTGTCAGGTAAAACAACCGAATCTTCCCGTGTTGGAGTATGAAGCGTACGGATGCCAGCATGCCGTCGAGTCCTCCGATGCACTGTACGGGATATTGAACGACCGACAAGGTCTGCAAGCGAAGCGGGAGCGCTATCGCCGGTTTTTGGCGGATTATTGCGGGCAACTGGACGGACAAGATAGAGCAAGGATTAGTGAGATTATAGAAAAGGAACCCATTGCTGACAGCACTGAAAACTGATCGTTTCTATTACCGCCTTGGAATCGGTTTTCTGATATTTTTGTATGGATTGAAAGCCGTGACGGGCGGGGCCGCGTTCGTACTTCAAAAAGAGTATCTCGCAATGTGCGTGCCGGACGTACTCTCGGTTTCGGCATTGTTCGTATTTTGTGTGTTGCTAGCGCTGTCGGGCTGGAAAAAAAAGCTCTATTTGCTATTTTTACCGGGAATATTGTTCGCCTATCCCAACGTGGTCAACAATCTGTTCCCTTCGTTTTATCTGGGAGATCTCGGAGAAAAGGGGGTGGCGCCCTTTTCGGTCGTCTCTCACATTGATTTGTATGTGCTTTACGGTATGGCGCTTTTCAGGAAAGCGTGGAAGAGGAAAGTTTCCCTTCACCCATGGATAAAAGTCTATCTACTCATGATCGTCAGCTATTTTCCGTTGAGCCTTTTTTTCAGTGTACGTTCGCTGCACGATCTGGCACTGTTTAGCAGTGGTGATTATCTTATGCGTTACAGTGTGCTTCTGATACTGCTGGTGGCGGTTTTGAGATTTTCAACGTCCGTACAGAAGCAGTTGTTGTGCGGGCTTGGTTTAAGTGTTTTGTTTTTATTCATCGAATCATATGTTTTTACGCATCTTACCGGTGCACAGAGACTGGGCAGCGGTACACTCGGGGTGAATGTCTATGCCAATATCGTGGGGAGCATACTCCTTCTGTTTGTTTTTTTGGATGCGTCATTCCGACTTCACCCGGTATTCCGGTATGGCGTTATCGCGTTCGGACTTGTGATTGTGCTGTTGACGAAAACGAAAATGGCGCTTTTGGCTTTTGCCGTCTGTTCCATCGCGATTCTATTGATCGATGTATATCGACGGGGGTGGCGAAAGAATTTGTCGACGATCCTGCTTGTCACGGGAATGATGAGTGTGGCTGCCGGATATGCGCTTAAAGAAGAACGGTATGTCAAAGCCGTGGAGAGTATCTCATCCAGCGGCATAGAAAAGAATCGGGCTACAAATTCGATTTACACGCGAATACTGCTCTTCAAAACATCGCAGCACATGATCGCGGCGCACCCGTGGCTGGGTGTTGGTCCCGGGCGTTGGAACTACATGAAGAACCGGTACGGCTTCCCTCTGTCGGTGATGATTGATCCCCACAATGAGTACCTGGCGTACTGGTCCGTTTTCGGCATTGTCCTTGGCACGTACATGATCTGGCTTTTTCTCCTGTTACCGGCCTACTGGTTCTTACGTTCGCGATGGCGTGAAAAAGAGCATACGAAATATTTTTTCGGGATCATCCCTCTGATGTTGCTTTTTGCGGGTCTTACCAATGCGAATATGATGAAACAGCAGGTAGCGGCGTTGATCATGCTGTTGGTTTTCGCAATTTTAAAGAGAGAAAGGAACCATGCATGAAAGTCGCCATTCTTGGGACCCGTGGCATCCCCAACCATTACGGAGGTTTCGAACAGTTCGCGGAGTACCTTGCCGCGGGACTGGTGAAGCGGGGTCACGAAGTGACGGTCTACAACTCCCATACCCATCCCTACGGGGAAGCGGAGTGGAATGGCGTACGCATCCGTCATGTGTACGACCCGGAGCATCGCATCGGGACGGCGGGACAGTTCGTCTACGACTTTCTCGCCATCCTGGACAGCAGGAAGCGGGGGTACGAGGTCATTCTTGAACTCGGCTACACCAGCAGTTCGGTGTTTTTCGGCCTGCACCCCCCCGGTGCGCTGGTCGTGACCAATATGGACGGTCTGGAGTGGAAACGGACGAAGTATTCGGCGAAGGTTCAGAAGTTTCTGCGATGGGCGGAGTCGCTCGCGGTAAAACGCAGTAACATCCTCGTTGCGGACTCCCTGGGCATTCGCGACTATCTTCTGGAGGAGTACGGGGCGGCGTCGCACTACATCCCCTACGGGGCGCATCTTTTCGAGATACCGGACCAAACGGCACTCGAAACCTTTGATGTCAACCCGGAAGCTTATGATATGCTGATTGCACGGCTGGAACCGGAGAACAGCATTGAACCGATTCTTGACGGGGTCGTCCGGTCCGGATGCCGGCGTCCGTTTCTTGTTATCGGAAAGCATGAAACCGGGTATGGGGAGTATCTGAAGGCGCGGTATGCGGCCCATCCGGAGATTCGTTTCGTCGGAGCGGTCTATGATATCGGGGTGCTCAACAACCTGCGCTGGTTCTCACACCTCTACTTCCACGGGCATACGGTCGGCGGCACCAACCCCTCCTTGCTTGAGGCGATGGCTTCGGGTGCCCTGATTTGTGCCAATGACAACCCCTTTAACGCCGCCATTCTCGGTGAAGATGCCCTCTATTTCACGACGGCTGGCGACGTCGCTGTCGTGTTGGAACGGGTTGAGAAAGCCGGGTTTCGGGAGTATGTGGCAAACAATCGCGTCAAGATCACTGAGCTCTACGGATGGGACCGGATCATTGATGCCTATGAAGCGCTTTTTCTCCAGGCTCTCGAGGCCCGAGAGACGAAGACGTCAACCGGGAATGCGCTATAATGCGCCAAACGTCGTAGGGGTGCCATGAAAGCTGCTGTCGCCAATCCGATTCTGCTGCTGCTCGATGCCGCGGCAATCGCACTCTCCATTGCATTGGCCTACGGGCTGCGCATCTTTTTCGATGAGTATTTTACGGCACAGCGCATCTACGGTCTCGACGTTCACATGTCGTTCTACCTCATGTACGCGGTAACCCTGGTCCTTTTCGCCTACGAAGGGCTCTACCACCGCCGCTACGATTTCTGGCACGAGAGCCGCCTTGTGTTGAGAGCGCTCGTCGTTTCCCTGGTGATTGTATTCGCCTATCTGGCATTGACGAAAACGCTCAAGGAGTATTCGCGGGCCGTCATTCTCATTGCGTTCATTCTGATGGCTTTTTTTGTTCCGCTCTTCAAGAACGTTGCGAAAAAGCTGCTTTACCGCATCGGACTGTGGCAGCGCGAAGCCAAAGTGTATGGTGATGATGCGTTTATCCGCGATGAGATTTTCGGCAACCACTATCTCGGATACGTCGAAGCGACGCAGCGCGAGCCTCGGACCGTGTTCATCAACTCCAAGGGAACCGATGCCGATACGCTGCGCGCCATCATGGATGACGAGATCGGTAAACGGCATGAAGTGGTGTTCATCCCTTTGCTGGACGAGTTTGATCTGACCCAGTCGCACATTTACGAGCTTTCCAACACCCAGACCAGTCTGATCGTCATTCAAAATCGCTTGAAGAGCCGTTATCGCATGGTTTTGAAACGGCTTTCGGACTGGAGCATGTTTCTGGTGGCATTTCCCCTTTTGCTTCCGCTGCTGGGTGTCATCGCCTGGATGATCCGCAGGGAAGAACCGGGGAGTTCCGTACTCTTCCGCCAGGAGCGGCTCGGGGAAGAGGGACGGGTGTTTATATGCCTCAAGTTTCGGACCATGTACGAAGAGAGTGATGCCATGCTGGCGGAGTATCTCGAGGCCCATCCGGAAGAGGTCGTGCACTATGAGATTTACCATAAGTATGTGCAAGATCCCAGGGTAACCGTCATCGGCCGTTTACTGCGTCGGACATCACTTGATGAACTGCCTCAGATTTTTAATGTTTTCAGAGGAGAGATGAGCTTCGTCGGTCCGCGACCCTATATGCTCAACGAGAAAGATAAAATCGGCGACAAGCTGGAGACGGTACTCAGTGTCAAGCCCGGTATCACCGGACTCTGGCAGGTGAGCGGCCGAAACGATGTCGATTTCCGAGAACGCGTCGACCTTGACGTCTGGTACATTCGGAACTGGAATCTCTGGATGGATATCGTCATCTTGTTCAAAACCGTCAAGGCGGTGCTGTTCCGAACGGGGGCCCGTTAAGCGCTTTCGCACTGCGGAATATGTGTATGGAAACGATTACAAACGATAGAAGGAACCAATCAATGGAAACACAATGCAAATCGGACGATGAAGCGATCGAGATGCAAGCGATCGGGGAGACACTCTTTCGGCGAAGGTATCTCATCATCGCGGTCACCCTCTGTATCACCGTTGCTGCAGCGATTTACGCATACACGGTCAAACCGGTGTATCGGGGCAGTGCCATGCTTGAAATCGGAGAAGTGGTTGTAGGCAGTCCGATGAGTGGGCAGAACATCGTGATGTTGAACAGTGCCGAAGATCTGCAGACGATTCTTGAAGTACGCCACGACGTCAATATTGACGTTTCGAAGAAAGCATTACAAGTTCTGAACCTTTCATGCAGGGGTACGGATCGCAATAAAATACGTATGAGACTCCAGGAGACGATTGACGATGCACTCCGTCTCCATGAAGAGAAAGCTAAATGGTACACTGAAGCGGCGGGAGTTCAAGTCCGTATGACTCGGCAGCTGGGAGAGATCGTCATTCCTGAGAAACCGGTCAATCTCAAAAAGATTATCATGATTTTCCTGGGCTTTGTCGGGGGGGCGTTTCTGGCTTTCGTACTGGCATTTCTGCTCGAAGCCGTACGTATCAGAAAAAATTGTGAGATGTAAAACTTTATATCACTAAATATAACTTTATCCGCTAATTACAGTTGAAGTTTTATGAGGTACACTGTGGGTCATTCCAAAAAAAGGAGATGACCATGAAACGTCTGTTCTGGATGGCTTTGCTGCTGCTCGGCATCCCGCTTTTCGCCGCCGTCAGTCTCAACAGTGCCTCGGCGGAGGAACTTTCGACGCTGCAGGGTATCGGCCCGGCGACGGCGCAGAAGATTATCGATTATCGCGAAAAACACGGTTTCAAAGATACCCGAGAGCTGATGAACATCAAAGGTATCGGCGAAAAAAAATACGACAAGATCAAAGACGACCTCTCCCTGTGAGACCGGCAGATGCCGGTCGGTTTTCCCTCCTCCTCACATCCGGGTTAACGCAGTTTTAACGCTCGTGCAGTATAATCCGGGATAACGATCCAACGAAAAGAGACCCCCAGTGAGCATTTTCAGAGAGTACGACATTCGCGGTATCTACCCTTCGGAGCTGAACGAGGCGACCGTCACCCGGATCGGGTACGCGCTGGCGGAGCGCATTCGTCCCCTGGGGACCTGCGCCGCCGTCGGTTACGATGCGCGGACCCACTCGCCCGTTCTGTTTGAGTACCTCGTAGCGGGTCTCAACGCCGGGGGAGTGACGGTGCTCGATGCGGGCCTGGTGCCCACCCCCGTCAACTATTTCTGCAACTACCAGACCTTTACGATCGAAACCGGGGACAACGTGACCCCCGTAGCGTCGGTCATGATCACCGGGTCGCACAATCCCGCCGAGTACAACGGTTTCAAGATCACCATCGATAAAACGCCCTTTTTCGGGGAGCAGATCTACGCGCTGGGCCGCGAAGTCGGGACGATGGAACTGCCGCGGAGCGTGGAGCGGAACGTCTTTCCCATCAACGCCCGGGGCCGCTACATCGACTACATGCTCGATGCTTTCGCCCATCTCAAGGGGATGCCGCAGCGCATCGTCTACGACTGCGGCAACGGAGCGGCGGGTGTCGTCGTGCGTGAGATTTTCGAGGGGCTCGGTCTCAATGCACAAGGGCTTTACGTTGAACCCGACGGCACCTTTCCCAACCATCACCCCGACCCGACGATCGAGAAAAATCTGCGTGACGTCAAAGCGGCGCTGGGCGCCGGTGCCGACATTGCCTTCGCCTATGACGGGGATGCCGACCGCATCGCCGTGCTGACCCACGGCAATAACATCAAAGGCGACCAGATGGCGCTGCTCTACTCCCTGGGCATGGAACACCCCACGGTCATCGGCGAGGTGAAGTGTTCCCAGGTGATGTACGACGAGCTGGAGCGCCGCGGCGCGACGGCGGTGATGTACAAAACCGGGCATTCGAACCTGAAGGTGAAGATCAAGGAACTCAAGGCGGACCTCGCCTGCGAAGTGAGCGGGCACATCTTCTTCGCCGACCGCTATTTCGGCTACGACGACGCCGTCTACGCGACCCTGCGGATGCTGGAACTCCTGCATGAAGGGATCGACCCCGATGCGGAGCTGGCGAAACTGCCGCAGGTCTTCTCCACCGAAGAGATCAAGGTGGAGACGACGGAGATGCAGAAGTTCGCCATCATCGCCGAGCTGAAACTGCTGCTTCAGCAGCCTCCCGTCGGATTTCCCGCCATCCGCGACATCATCGACGTCGACGGGGTGCGGGTCATCTTCGACCGGGGGTGGGGGCTGGTGCGCGCCAGCAACACGACCCCCGTGCTGGTCACCCGTTTCGAGTCGACCGATGCGGAGACGGCCCGCCACTACGAAGAAGAGCTCAACGCCCTCATCGCCGCCGCGAAGGCGCGAGTCGAACATGATTAAAGGATTTTAGATGAAGACCCATACCCTGCTGATGCCCCTGGACATGCACCTGCACCTGCGCGACGGCGCGATGCTCGAGACGGTGGGGCCGCTCACCTCCTACAGCTTCTCCGGTGCGGTCGTCATGCCCAACCTGGTTCCCCCGGTGACGGAGAAAGAGGCGCTGCTGGCGTATAAACACCGGGTGCTGACCGCCTGCGGGCAGAGCCGGCATGATGTGGATTTCGACGAGTTCATCGAAGAGGAGGGGCTCGGGGGCGATTTCGAGCCCTTCATGACACTTTTCTACCGGAACTACGACCGGGAGTTCCTGGAGGATGTCCGGGAAGAGATCATCGGGATCAAGCTCTATCCCGCCGGGATCACGACCAACTCGGAAGGGGGCGTCAAATCCTTCGATCTCGATACGATGCGCCCGACGCTTTCAGCCATGAGCGACCTGGGGATTCCCCTGCTGGTGCACGGCGAAACCGACGGCTTCGTGATGGACCGCGAAGCGGAGTTCATGAACGTTTACGCGATGCTCGCGGAAAACTTCCCCGGCCTGCGGATCATCATGGAACACATCACCACCAAGGCGGCGGTCGATATGCTGGAGCATTACGACAACCTTTTCGCCACCATTACGATCCACCATCTGCTCATCACCCTGGACGACGTGGCGGGAGGGATGCTGCGGCCGCACCTCTTCTGCAAACCGATCGCCAAGCGTCCCGAAGATCGCGAAGCGCTTCTGAAAGTCGCCCTGGAAGGGCACCCGAAAGTGATGTTCGGTTCCGACAGCGCTCCTCATCCCCAGCATGCCAAAGAGGCCTGCGGGTGTGCCGCGGGCGTGTTTACGGCACCCATCGCGCTGCAGCTGCTCTGCGAACTCTTCGACCGTCACGGCGCCCTGGACAACCTGCAGGCATTCGTCAGCGACAACGCCCAGAGCATCTACGGCATCTGCCCGGAGTTTAAAGAGGTGGTGCTGGTCAACGAGCCTTTCACCGTCCCGGAAAAATACGGCAATGTCATCCCGATGTTCGCCGGCGAGACCATCGGCTGGTCGATCGACAGCGTGGACTAGGGGAGGGGAGCGTGGCGTTCAGCGGCAGCATTCTCCTTCTCGAAGACGATATGCTCCTGGGCGAGAGCCTGCAGGATTTCCTGGAAGAGGAGGGGTACGAAGTGAGCCTCTGCCGCAACGGCCAGGATGCGCTGAACCTCAGTTTCGAACGCCGCTTCGACATCTACCTGCTCGACATCAACGTGCCCCTGCTCAACGGCCTCGAACTGCTGCGGGACCTGCGCAGCGCCGACGACCGCACCCCGGCCATTTTCCTGACGTCGCACCAGGAGAAAGACGTGATGCGCGACGGCTTCGACTGCGGCGCCGACGACTACCTGAAAAAGCCGCTGGACATGGACGAACTGCTGATGCGCATCATCGCGCTGATGCGCCGTTCGAAGGGAAGCGCCACCCGGGAGGTCGCCGGGCTCTGTCTCGACGAGAATCACAAGACCATCACCTACGAGGGACGGCGGCTGGAGCTGACGGTCAAGGAGTACCACCTGCTGGCGCTGATGATCCGGCATGCGGGCAAAGTCGTCACCAAGGAGATGATCATGTCCGAACTCTGGAGTACGGCGGAGAACATCAGCGACGGGGCGGTTCGGGTCTACATCAACCGCCTCAAGAGCGAATTGACCCCGGAGATGATCGAAAACATCCGGGGCGTGGGGTACCGCCTTGTTCCGTAATCTGACGATGACCATCGTCATCTTCTACGTCGTTTCCATCATGCCCCTCGCGGGGGCGTTGCACTACAGCATCGTCTCCGCCGAGGCGGACAACATCTACATGCTCTATTTCGGGACGCTCAGTGCCGCCGTCATGCTCGGCTTCATGGTGGCAAAACTGGCGATCGCGCCGCTGCAGGAGCACATGGGGCAGCTCGAACGCTTCTCCAAGGAGACCCTGCACGAACTCAACCTCCCCGTCAGCACCATTTTGACCAATACAAAGATGCTTGAACGCAACTGTGAAAACGAGAAGAGCCTCAAACGGCTGGGGCGGATCGAGAAGGCGGCGGAGATGATCCAGGAGCGCTACGCGGAGCTGGATTACCTGATCCGTACCCAGACGCAGCACGTGCAGGTGGAGCGGTTCGACCTGTCCGAGCTCATCCGCGAACGCATGGAATTTTTCCGCGCCCTTTACCCCCATGTGACGTTTCATCACACCCTTGAACCGACGTTCCTGGTCCTCGACCGCATCGGCCTGCGCAAGGTGGTCGACAACCTGGTCGACAATGCCGTCAAGTATTCCCGGGAAGCTCCGGAAGTTTCCCTGCGGCTCTCCCGGGGGACCCTGGAGATCGAAGACCGGGGGATCGGCATGGACGAGATGGAGCTGCTGCGCATCTTCGACCGCTACTACCAGAGCGATGCGACGATGCCGGGGTACGGCATCGGCCTGGGGCTGGTAAAGAGCTATTGCGACAAGTACCGCATCAAACTGCATGTGCGTTCCGAAAAAGGGAAGGGGACGACGATGATTCTTGAATTCAAAGAAAAGAATCTGCAACACCACTGAAAAAGGAGAATGGTTTTATGGAAAACACGGCATTATGGCTTCAGTACACCGAAGAGGCGATCGATTACGGGGTGATGGGAACTCTCGTTCTGATGAGCGTCGTATCGCTCTGGCTTTTCATTGAACGTATGATGTATTTTAAAGCGGTACGCTATGAAGAGTATGAGAGCAAGGACCATCTGGAACTGGACCTGAGCGACCATCTGGGCGCGATTGCGGCCATCGGTTCCAACGCTCCGTATGTCGGCCTTCTGGGGACCGTACTGGGGATCATGGTGACCTTCTACACCCTCGGCGACAGCGGCGCCGTCGATACCAAGCAGGTCATGACAGGCCTCGCCCTCGCCCTCAAGGCGACGGCGATGGGTCTGGTGGTCGCGATTCCCGCGATCGTGTTCTATACGGTGCTGCTGCGGAAAATGGAGCGGATCGTCGCCCTTTGGGACATCCGCGCCTCAAAACGGGGATAGGGGATGAAAAAGCTCAAACGCTTCGACCAGATCAACGTCATCCCCTTTATCGACATCATGCTGGTACTGCTGGTCATGGTGCTGACGACGGCGACTTTCATCAAGCAGGGGATCATCCCCGTGGACCTTCCCAAAGCCCAGCAGGAGGAGAAGGAGAAAGATCTTCAGGAGCTGACGGTCTACATCACGAAGGAGGGGAAACTCTTCATCGAGAAAGAGGCGGTGACGCTGGTGCAGCTCAAATCCCGCCTGGCCTCCGCGCCAAAGGACCAGACGGTGATCCTTCGAAGTGACAAGGAAGCGACCTTCCAGCAGTTCGTCAACGTGATGGACGTGCTCAAAGAGCTCGAACACGAGCAGCTCTACATCGTCACGAAGCAGGAGTAGCGTTCCGCATTCAAGGAGATACCGTGTCAGAACGGTTTTTCGGTCCTGCCGTCCGTTTGATGGGCAGGCTGCCCTACCTCTACAAGATCGGACTGCTGCTGGTGATGTTCGCCGTGATCGTCACCGGCGAGGTCTGCCTGCACGCCGGTTCGCTGCCGGCGGGGTGGAACCGTCCCCTCGTCTCCGATGCCCTCGGACTCGGGACGGCGCTGTGGCTCTACCTGCTTTTCGGCAGCTACCTGGGATTCAAAAAAGCGGTGGAACATCTTCAAAACCTGAGCCGCGCCATCGCCGAGGGCGAGCTGATCGAACGGGAATTGACGCAGATCGACGATGAGTTCGCCCACGTTTCGCTGGGGATGAACCGCATGATCGCCTCCATGCAGCAGCACCTGACGATGCTCAAGGAGTACCAGGGAGCCGTCGACAGCGGGGCCCTGGTCAACAAAACCGATCCCCAGGGGCGCATCACCTACGTCAACGGCGCCTATGAAAAGCTCTCCGGCTATACCCTCGAAGAGCTGAAAGGTAAGACCCACCATGCCCTCAGGGCCCCGCACACCAGCGACCTGCAGATGCAATTGCTCTGGGACACCCTGAAGGAGAAAGAGATCTACCGCGGGGTGTTCGAAAACCTCGCCAAGGACGGTACAACCTTCTACGTCAAATCCACCATCATCCCGATCCTCGACAAACACGGCGAAGTGGCGGAATACCTCTCAATCATGTCGGACGTCACCGCGCTCAAAGATCACGAGAAGCGGCTTGAGAGCCAGCTCTATACCGACGACCTGACGGGGCTTCCCAACCGCAATGCGCTCCATAAGGCCGCGGCCCAGGCCCTTGACCCAAAACTGATGCTGATCAACGTCGACGGTTTCAGCGCGCTGAATACCATCTACGGCGAGGATGTCGGGGACGAGCTGATCATTCAGCTGGGGAACCGCCTGCTAGCGATGGTCTCCGCCGACGCGCTGCAGCTTTTCCGTATGGCGGGCGACGAGTTCGCCCTGCTGGCCGACGCCCGGGTGAGCGACGATCATTTTCATGAAGACGTGGTGATGCTGGCCCATCTGCTGAACCCTTTGCTGCTGCATTGCCGGGGGCATGAGATCCGGCTGCGTATCAGCATCGGGGCGGTGATTGCATCGCGCAATGACGGTAAGCGTCCTCTGGTCGCCATGGCACATATCGCCATGAAGGAGGCCAAACGCCGTCCCAGCCGCGACTACTATTTCTACTCGGAGATCGCCGATGCCTCCTTCCGCCTCGAGCGCAATCTGGCGACCATCGAACAGCTTGATTATGCCGTTAAAAACGGCACGGTCGTCTGCCACTACCAGCCGATCTATCATGTCCGCAGCGCCCAGGTGCGGAAATACGAAAGCCTGATGCGCCTGATCGGAAGCGACGGGGTGGTCCGTATGCCCTCGGAGTTCATCGAGGTGGCCAAGGGAGCGCAGATCTACGCGCAGCTGACCCGGCATGTGCTGCGAAACACCCTGCAGACCGCGGCGGAGCATCCGGAACGCTTCTTTACGGTCAACATCGATGTCGACGACATCGAAGACGGCAGCACCGCAGCGTTCATTCTCGAACAGCTTGCCCAAAGCACCTGTGCCGAACGGATTACCTTTGAACTCGTGGAGTCCCAGGCCCTGGAGAACAATGAACTCGTCGGCGCGTTTCTTGATCGCCTCAAAAAACTGGGCTGCAAGATCGCCGTCGATGATTTCGGAAGCGGCTACTCCAACTACGGCTATCTGCTGAAACTCGGCGTCGACATCATCAAGATCGACGGTTCGCTGATCCTCGATGCAGACCGGGATGAGAACAAGCGCAAGATCGTCGCTTCCATCATCGACATCTGCCACGAGCTGGGCATGGAGACGGTAACGGAGTTCGTCCATAACCGGGCGCTCTACGACATCGTGGTGGAGTTGGGTACCGATTATGTTCAGGGAGACTTTATAGCTTCAGCCGGAACACTGCAAGACTTCTAGTCACTTCTGTTTGAAGTCGCTCCCGTCCCGTTCCGTCGTGGACGTGTTCGGATTCAGGGGAGAGCAAAAGAGAAAAGACTAAAATACGGACAATCGATATCCCGAAGGTGCGTAATTTGCTATTTAACAGTTACGAATTTATCTTTCTGTTTCTGCCGATTTCATTTTTCATCTATTTCTATCTCAACAGCCGCCGTCTGACCGAAGCTTCGAAAGGCTTTCTGGTATTTAGCTCGCTCTTCTTTTACAGCTGGTGGAATGTCGTCTATCTTCCACTGATCCTCGGGTCGATGCTCTTCAACTATGTTGTAGGGAACGCTTTGACAAGAGACGGTACGAAAAACCGTATCGATAGAAAAGCAGTGCTTTTTTTCGGTGTCGCGGCCAATGTGGGGTTGCTGGGGTATTTTAAATACGCCGATTTCTTCATTGCGAACCTCAATGGATTTACCGGTACCGACATTCCCCTTTTGCATCTGGCGCTTCCTTTGGCGATTTCATTTTTTACATTTCAGCAGATTGCTTATCTGGTAGACAGTTTTCGTCGTGAGACCCATGAATACGACTTCCTCAATTATGCCGTCTTCGTGACGTTTTTCCCGCAGCTGATCGCCGGTCCGATCGTGCACCACAAGGAAATGATGCCCCAGTTCGCAAATGTGTACAACAAGCTGCCCCGCCATCGCAACATTGCAAAGGGGTTGTTCATCTTTTCGATCGGGTTGTTCAAAAAAGTCGTTATTGCGGATACATTGGCGCTCTGGGCAAACATGGGTTTCGATACGGCAGCTACTTTGAATTTTCTGGAGGCGTGGATGACGTCGTTGTCATATACGTTTCAGCTCTACTTTGACTTCAGTGGTTATACGGACATGGCGATCGGAGCAGCGCTGATTTTCAATATCAAACTGCCGATCAACTTTAATTCGCCCTACAAGTCAAGAAACATCCAGGAGTTTTGGCGACGATGGCATATAACGCTTTCGCGCTTCTTGAAAGAGTACGTTTATATCCCTATGGGCGGAAATCGTAAAGGTGATGGGCGGACGTACGGCAATCTGATGGCCACCTTCGTCATTGGCGGTTTATGGCACGGTGCAGGCTGGACATTCGTATTTTGGGGGTTCATGCACGGCGTTGCCTTGATCGTGTACAGGGTCTGGAGCAAGACCGGCATCAAAATACCCTCCATTGTCTCCTGGGTTGTGACATTCAACTTTATCAATATGACATGGGTGTTTTTCCGAGCGAAGGAGTGGGAAGACGCGTTGAGAGTGTTATCCGGGATGGTCGATGTCACCCAGATCGTTTTGCCGCAACAGCTTTACGGAAAACTATCGATACTGGGACAATACGGGGTAGAGTTCGGAGAGTTTCTGCATCATATCGGTGGTGGGGGCAGTACCCTACTGTGGGTGACTTTTGCCTTTGTGCTCACCGTTTTTTTCAAAAACTCCGGAGAAAGGCTTCACGAGTTTAAGATGAATTACGTTACGGCAGTCGTCGCCGCAGGCTGTTTCAGCTATGCGGTGATCTCACTGAATCAATTTTCCGAGTTTCTCTATTTCAATTTTTGAAAGGTAACATGGTGCAGGCAGGACAATGGATCCGTATCTTTTTCGCATTTTCGCTACTGCTGTTTTTGTCGGTCAATCTTTTTAACGTCGCGGTAGACCCTTATGACATCTTTCATCTCAATGCTCTCAACAAATATCGTCACGGAAAAGGGCGCATCGTCAATTCCCTCAAATTGACATTCGGGAGATACGATACCCTGATTGTGGGAACGAGCAGGACGGAAGGGGGCATCGATGCCCAAAACAGTCATTTTGAGGGAAACGTCCTGAACGTATCCATCTCCGGAAGCAATATTTATGAACTCGAGAAGGTCTGTGAGTTTATTTATGAGCATCAACCGACGGTAAAGACGATTGTCTATGGCGTTGATTTTCTAACGTTCAGTGACAAACGCTATCCCAGTAATCAGTTTTATGAGTCACTGTTTAACCCGGATAACCGTCATAGAGAGTGGCAGACCCTCTTTTCCCTTGTCTCGGGTTCGACATTCGTGTCGACCAAAAACTTGATCAACAACTACAAGCATGTGCCATCGACAGCTATCGACGGCTATTGGAACAAAAATCTTGTCGGCTACTACAATTATGAATATGCATTCGAAAAAATTCTTACGGACAGTTTCCTGATCAATCCGGAAACCTACGGTTGTTACGAATATTCGAGTGAAAGGGTGGAGCTGTTCAAGAGTATTCTCGAATCCGGGGCGAAACGCAAGGTTACACTCAAGTTGTTTATCCCGCCGCTGCATTACAGGCAATACGTCGCATTACTTCATCTGGGGCTTCTCGATGCGTATTTTCACTGGATGCGGGAGGTTGCTGACATCGTCAATGTGATCAATCGAAAACATGATATGAGAGTGATTGAATTATACGATTTCAGCGGCATCAATGCCGTGACAACGGAATCCATCCCCGATGGTGATAAAAAGCGAATGAAATATCATTGGGAATCAAGTCACTACACTTCGGCGGCGGGAGATATGATCGTTGCAAGGTTATATGGAGAAGGTAACGGTTTTGGGGTGTGCCTGAACAATGTTGATATGGGCGAATACATGCAGAAGTATCGGCAGGCGATGTTGAGCTATTTCAAGGAGCATCAGGAGGTCGTCGATGAAATCGGAGCGCTATATGACCAAACGGCCGAGATACGGGAAAAGGAGTGTAGGCAGTTCAAGAATACCGGTTCGGACCGTTAGGCGAAGAAGCCCGTAACTTACGGGCTTCAGGAGTCGGGGGGGATGCTGACTTACATCATCCCCGGCATACCGCCCATGCCGCCCATGTCGCCGCCCGGAACCGGGGGAAGCTCTTTGGGGATGTCGACGATGGCCGCTTCGGTCGTCAGCAGGAGGCTGGAGACGGAGACGGCGTTGGTCAGGGCGACCCGTTCGACCTTGAGGGGGTCGATGATGCCTGCGGCGAACATGTCGACGTATTCGCCGGTCGCGGCGTTGAAACCGACGTTCGCATCTTCCGCGTTCTCCACGGCGTTGACGACGACGCCCGCGTCGTAACCGGCATTTTCCGCGATCTGCTTGATAGGGGCTTTGATGGCGCGCAGGATGATCTCGCAGCCGATCTTCTGGTCGTGGGGCAGGTCGTTGAGTTCCACGCCTTTCGCCGCGCGCACCAGCGCCGCGCCGCCGCCGATGACGATGCCCTCTTCAACGGCCGCTTTGGTCGCGGAGAGTGCGTCGTCGACGCGGTCTTTTTTCTCTTTCATCTCGGTCTCGGTAGCCGCACCGACCTTGATGACGGCAACGCCGCCGGAGAGTTTTGCCAGGCGCTCCTGGAGCTTCTCTTTGTCGTATTCGGAAGAGGTTGCCTCGATCTGGGTTTTGATCTCTTTGACGCGGGCTTGAACCGCGGCGCTCTCCCCTTTGCCGTCGACGATGGTGGTGTTGTCCTTGTCGATGACGACCCGTGCCGCCTGGCCGAGATCCGCGAGGGTTGTCGACTCGAGGGTGCGGCCGATCTCTTCAGAGATCACCTGGCCGCCGGTGAGGATGGCGATGTCTTGCAGCATCGCTTTGCGGCGGTCGCCGAAGCCCGGCGCCTTGACCGCGGAGATGTTGAGAATGCCGCGCAGTTTGTTGACGACCAGAGTCGCCAGCGCTTCACCCTCGACATCCTCGGCGATGATCAGCAGCGGACGGTTGGTCTTCTGGATCTGCTCGAGAACCGGAAGCAGGTCTTTAAGATTGGAGATCTTCTGATCGAAGAGCAGGATGAAGGGGTTGTCAATCTCGGCGATCATCTTCTCCGTATTGGTGATGAAGTAGGGAGAGAGGTAGCCGCGGTCAAACTGCATCCCTTCGACGACGTCGAGTTCGTCGTTGATCCCTTTGGCTTCCTCGACGGTGATGACGCCGTCGCGGCCGACTTTTTCCATCGCTTCGGCGATCATCTCACCGATGCGGGCATCGGAGTTGGCGGAGATGGTTGCGACCTGGGCGATCTCTTTCTTGTCGCCGATGGTCTTGGAGGAGGTCTTCAGGTTCTCAAGGATCGCTTCGAGGGCTTTGTCCATGCCGCGCTTGATCTCGACCGGGTTGGCGCCGGAAGTGACGTTGCGCAGCCCTTCTTTGAAGATAGCGTTGGCCAGAACCGTTGCCGTCGTGGTACCGTCGCCGGCTTCGTCGGCGGTGTTGGACGCCACCTGCTTGACCAGCTGTACGCCCATGTTTTCCAGCGCATTTTCGAGTTCGACTTCGCGGGCGACGGAGACGCCGTCTTTGGTGATGGTCGGTGCGCCGTAGCTTTTCTGGATGAGAACGTTGCGGCCGCGGGGGCCCATGGTGACTTTGACCGCGTCGGTCAGTTTCTGTACGCCTGCAGCCAGTTCGTTACGCGCCGCATCGGAAAAATGGATATCTTTTGCCATGGAGGGTTCCTTTCGTGAATGGATTACTTGATAATACCGAGGAGATCGTCGGTGTCGATGACCAGGTACTTGGTACCCTCGAGGGTCAATTCGCTGCCTGCGTATTTACCAAATACCACCGTATCGCCTTGGGCGACATTTTCCACTTCGCTGCTGACAGCGACCACTTTTCCCTGAGAGGGTTTTTCCTTGGCGTTGTCCGGGATGATGATGCCCGATGCCGTCGTGGTGGCTTCCTCGAGGCGCTCTACCAGAACACGCTTTCCGAGAGGTTGAAAATTCATTAGTGATATCCTCCGTAAATGGGTTTTAAACGGCAAAATGGTACACATTTTTCAGTTAATTGTCAATACTCTTAGTCAATATGACTCATATTTAATTAGTCAATGTGCATTAGCTTGTTTGCGAAATCGGGATATAACCGTATTGAATTTGGCTGCGGGTTACGGAGAAGGAGGGGGCCGCCGCGGCACTCCCCGTGGCGATTACCTAAAGGGAGGTTTCGAAACGGTTGACCTTTTCAATCGTCTTGAAGGTGAGGGTGACGACGTCATCGACGGGGATGCTGTGTCGCTCCAGGAAGGTTTCGAGCGCACTCATGTCAAAGTATTCGACGGCCCGGGCGGCCAGCAGCAGCTCGCCAAGGAGCCCCTCGTGGTTCATCAGGGCACGGCGGATCTCGACATCGACGTTAAGCTCTTCCATCACCCCGCCCAGCGGCGTGTTGAGGAGGAGGTCGATAAAGGAGAGCAGCCCGACGAAGTGGACGTCGTGTTTGTCGATGCCGCCTTTGTCCTGCATCAGTTCGAAGAGGCCGAGCATGATCTCGATGCGGTTGAGCAGCAGGGACTGGATGGGCAGCTGCTCTTCGGCGGAACTCATTTTTTTGGCGTTGATGGTCAGCAGCAGCCACTGCATCAGCGGCATGCGCCCCAACAGCATCAACACCTGCTGGATGGAACGGATCGGCGTGGTGAAGTGAAAGGCCGCCGAATTGATGTAGCTGAGCAGCTGCGCCGAGAAGACGGGGTTGAGTTCGAAGGCGTCGGTGATGTCGCCGATCGGCGCGTCGGAGACGATGAGACGCCAGATCTTCATGACGCTCGCCTGGTCGGCGCTGAAGACGCTGTTGCTCATCATTTTCGGACGGGAGAAGTAGTAGCCCTGGAAAAGTTCGAATCCGGCATCGATGCAGGCGTGATGGGTTTTGTGGCTTTCGACTTTTGTCGCGATGCAGCGGATGCCGCGGCCGGAGAGGTGTTCGATAATGCTGCGGTTGTTCAGCGTCGTAAAATCGGTCTCGCGGGTATCGATTTTGTAGTACCGGAGGTAGGGGAGCAGTGCCCCGATGCGATTGAAGGCCTCGTTGCTCAGCAGGGTGTCGTTCAGGGCGAAACGGTACCCTTCGCGGTGAAAGTGGGCGATGCGTTCCAGGATTGCCCCGCTGGGAACGATGTCGTCGAAGAGTGAGAGTACGAACTGCTCCTTGGGAATGGAGTAGATCATATCCTGCATCAGAAAGCTGCCGTCGACCTTGATGAAGGCGGGGTGGCCGCCGAGGATCTGCTTGAGACCGAACTGGTTGAGGGTGTGCATCACAACGCTGGCGGTCGCCGAACGGTTGTCGGAGATGTAGTTGTCGCTTTCGAGGTCTCGGTAGAGGAGTTCGTAGGCGAAAAGTTCGTTTTTGGCATTCAATATGGGCTGTCTGCCGACAATGATCTCTTTTTCCATCCGGGGTCCGTAGGGCGAACCCCGCCGAAGCACCGCCGACGGTACTTGTGATAGAGGGGCCCATGTGATTTTGTTAACGTTATTATACAGGGATGTGTGAGGAAAAGTGCTGAAATCGCCGTCACAGGGTCAAAAGCGGAGAAATATGACTGTTTTTATAAAAAATGTATGTGCATTCAATGAAATTTAAATTTCGAGAGGTATAATTTCGGTCTCTTTAGTACGTGTCAGGGTAGCTCAGCTGGTTAGAGCACTGGTCTCATAAGCCGGGGGTCGGGGGTTCAAGTCCCCCCTTTGACACCACTTTTCATGTTCCGGATTAGCTCAGCGGTAGAGTAGGCGACTGTTAATCGCTTGGTCACTGGTTCGAATCCAGTATCCGGAGCCATCAATCACTTCTTCATATCCAAATCACCCCAAGATAATTTCCCTCCCTCCAAAAAAAATCGGCAGATGCTATAATGGTCCAATGTGATACAAAAACCACGGGCAAAGGTTTTGGCACTTTGGGAAAACGAGAAATAGACCGGTACGTTCCCGTACTGCTGCTGTTGCTGGTGATGATGGTTGTCAGCATGGTGACGTTCCACTGGCAATACCACCAGAATGAGCACTTCGGCAAACTCATCAACCTTTCCGGAAAGCAGCGGATGCTCTCCCAGCGTCTCGCGTTCGAGGCCTTTGACTACTACGACGAGCCCACCCCTTTCAAAGCGGAGCGCTACAACGGCTGGCTCGCACTCATCCAGTCCGACCACAACATCATCCTCTCGATGGATTTGACGCCGAAAGAGCGCGCATACTACGAAGAGCCTTCGGGGCTAAACCATGCGCTTGAACGCTATGTGGGCCTGCACGGCGATTTCCTCTCCCATCCGACCACTGAGGGATTGCAACGCATCAAATCCGACCTGGAACACATTTTGGGGGTTCTCGACGGTGCGACCGCGCTGCATCAGCGGAGTTACGAAGCGCGGCTTGTGACGCTTCGAAACATCAAAATCCTTGAAGGTGTCATGTTCCTTTTGGTGCTTGCGGGTTCATGGTTTTTCGTTTTCAAGCCCTCGGCGAGAAAACTTGAGGCGAGCTACGCGGAACTCGTGGCGCTTAACGACTCGCTGGGAGAGCGCGTCGACCAGGGCGTCCGGCACATCCGGGAACAGGAACAGCTGATCATCCAGCAGTCGAAGCTGGCGTCGCTCGGAGAGATGCTGGGAAACATCTCCCACCAGTGGCGGCAGCCGCTGAACGCTCTGGGGCTGACCATCCAGGACCTCGAAGGGGCGTACAAACACGGTGAAGTCGATGAAGCGTTCATAAAAAACTTCACGAAAGAGTCGATGCAGCTCATCAAGTACATGTCGGCGACCATCGACGATTTCCGGAGTTTTGCCCGTCCCAGCAGCGAAAAAAAAGAGTTCGATGTCACAGGCATCATGGCGGGTGTCCTGAATATCGTTTCGGCGCAGTTGAAAGCCAACAATATTCTCCTGAAAAGCAATCATGAAGTCAGCGGTGCCGTGCATATCAACGGTTACGCGAACGAACTGAAGCAGGTGGTGATTAACCTGATCAACAATGCCCGCGACGCGATTCTGGAACGGAAGAAAGAGGGTGGGCAGATAGAGATCACCATCTCGACAGATGAGGCGGCGGGTGAAGCGCTGATTACCGTTTCCGACGACGGCGGAGGCATTCCGAAGGAGATCATGGAGAAGATTTTCGAACCCTACTTTACGACGAAACTCGACCATCAGGGGACGGGGCTGGGACTTTACATGTCCAAAGTTATCGTTGAAAAAAACATGTCGGGGAGATTGTATGCGGAAAATGTCGGGGCGGGTGCCTGCTTCTCCATCCGTATTCCTTTGGCGGAGCGTCCTTCTTGAGGGACCTGCCCGGCTGAATCGTTTTGATCAGATATCCGGCTCCTCCGGATCGATAGGGACATCCATCTCGGGGTTCTGCTGTTTTTTACGCTTCTTCCCTGTAGGTTTGGTTGCAGCAAGATATTCCCGAACCCGGTCCGCGATGGCGTGAACGTCGTACTGCAGGGCACGCTGTTCGAATACGGTGAGGTAGTGGCGGACATTCTGCGGCGTCAGACGCCCGGCTCCTTTTTGGATGTCTTGCAGCATCATGCTGTTGATGTCGGGATGGTAATGGCTCATGTCCTTGTAGTTCGCGATATCATCGGGGAACGATGCGTCGCCCCAGCCGTAAATCTCCATATTGTCATATTTCGCACTCTGCATAACCAGATATTCGATGCTCACTTTGATGCGTGTGAAAACCGGTTTTTTATACTGTGCGTTGATGGCATTGCGCAGCCGTGAATAGGGAGGGATGATCATCACGAACCTGATGTCAGGGTGAAGGCGGGCAGCCTCGAAGAGGGTCTCATCCAGGTATTTTCGGGTTCGTGCCAGTTTGAGTTCCAGTTTGGGGTCCTCCTGGACTTCGTGTTTTCGAATATGATCGGAGGCGGTGACAATCTTTCTGAACGTTTTCCGGATACGGAGATGGTTATGGGCCTTAAACCAGTGGTCCAGTCCGCCGAAGCGACGGGCTTGGTCTTTGATATTGAACCAGGCATTGGGACGATCAAAATCGGTTTTTCTGCCCATACATTCGCTGTTGAAACGAACGAGGCACTCCAGGTAGCGGTCGTTCAGATAGGCATTGATGTCGTTAAATGGATTGCGGTCGTACAGGTAGTCGAATGATCCCAGGACGTAGACGGGCGTACCCCGGCGGGCATCGACGAGGCCGGAGTAGTCCAGGGAGTAGAGTACGGTTTTGATCTGCTTTTTGCGAAGCAGGTACTCCAGGACGATGCCCCGCTCATAAAAATCGCTGCCGCTCATGGAGATATTGAAAAAGGTACCGCCCAGAACTTCGGAAGCTTCCCGGGCCGATGTGTTCTGCAGCATACTGGTGCCGAGGATGACGGAATCAAAATCGTAATTATTGATGATTCCGGCGGCTTGCAGCCGCATGTTGGAATGGAGATGGTCTTTATAGAACCATGGGGTGTGAAACAGTTTGAGCGGGTCGATGATGTAAAGTGTGCCCAGAACCCCACCCAAAAGGCCGAACGTGGCGAGTAAAAATGTGAAGACGCTGCTTTTAGATGTCACGACACTGCCTTAGAAATTGAAATAGATGAACTCTGAATAGGTCGAAGCGGACATATAGAGCACGCTGAAAGAGAAAATCGCTGCGAAAAGCAGCGCCTTGCTCCGAGTTGCCGTGTAGTCAGCGGCGAGGAGCATATTGGAATTCTTCAGCATCGTGATGGCAAAAGCCAGTACCAGTGTGGTGAGGATGGAAAACTGCATAAAAGGCTGCATCGTCCCCACGTCGATGCCGATACCCTGAGGCGCGCCGAGGCTGAACTTGCCGGCAAATTTTTCCGAGACAACGACTCCCGCCGCGCCGGACATTCCGTAGAGGACCTTGATGGCATCCTCCCACTCTTTGGCTCTGAAAAAGACCCATGCCACATTGATGAAGTTGAAGGTGACAAACCAGCCCAGAAACGGATGCATGGTGAGTCCTGTACGTTTCCAGAGCCGGTGAACGACCAGGGCGAGGCCGTGCAGGAAACCCCAGAAGACAAAGGTCCACCCGGCGCCGTGCCATAAGCCTCCGAGCAAAAAGGTGATCAGCAGATTGCCGTAGGTTCGGAGGTTGCCCTTTCGGTTGCCTCCCAGCGGGATGTAAATATAGTCTTTCAAAAAGCGCGAAAGGGTGATGTGCCAGCGTCGCCAGAAGTCTTGTATGTCCTTCGCCTTGTAGGGCGAGTTGAAGTTCAGCGGCAGTTTGATATTGAAAAGCAGTGCAGCTCCGATGGCCATGTCGGTGTAACCGCTGAAATCGAAATAGAGCTGGAATGTATAGGAGAGCGATGTCGCCCAGGCTTCGAAGAAGGTCAGGCTTTCCGCCGTGTCAAAACCGGCACTGGCCCATGCCGCAAAGGTATCGGCGATCACGACTTTTTTAAACAGGCCGATGGAGAAGATAAAGAGCCCTAGGGCGATATTCTTGTAGTTGACGACTTTGCTGCGAATGTTCGCGAACTGTGGCATCATCTCTTTGTGATGCACGATCGGGCCGGCGATCAGCTGGGGAAAGAAACTGACGAACACGGCATAATTGAGAAAATCGTATTCGTGGGTTTCACCCCGGTAGCTGTCGACCAGGTAGGCGATCTGCTGGAACGTAAAGAAGGAGATGGCCAGGGGAAGCGCAAGCTGCAGCATCGGGATACCGGCCCCGGAAACCCAGTTTACGTTGGCGATCAGAAAGTCGGCGTACTTGAAGTAGGCGAGCAGTGCCACATTGGCTGAGATGCCGAAGAAGAGAAGGCGCTTTTTTGAAATCCTGCGATGTTCACTCGTTTTGGTAAGCGATTCGCCCACGATATAGTTGAAAAGCATCGATCCCAGGATAAGCGGAAGGTAGGCGACGTTCCACCAGCTGTAGAAAGCGAGGGATGAAAAGACGAGGAAACCTTTTGCGGCTTCTGTCAAACGTTTGTGATTCAGATAGAAATAGATGACGAACGTGAGCGGCAAAAATGCAAATATGAATGTGTAGCTGTTGAATAACACCCCAAAGACCTTCGTGGAATTTTGGCATATTGTACCGTACGCGGTATGGATGCAGCATTAGAGAAAGGCGTCTCGGCAGGCTTGTAGTGCACGGCATATCCGGGAGAGATAGCCGGGGACCTCTGACTTGTAGCAGCTAGCAGACCTTTTCGTAGAGGCAGACGGCATTGCGGCCCTGTTCTTTCGCTTTGTAGAGCGCTTCGTCGGCCCTGCTCATCAGGGTTTTGAAATCGGTATCGTCCCGGTGTTCGGCAATCCCGATGCTGACGGTAAAGGTGACGGTGTCGCCGTTTTGGCGGTAGCGGAGGTCTTCGATGGCCTGCCGCAGGCGCTGGGCGAAATCGTGGGCGCCGTCGAGCGAGGTGTTTTGCAAGATGATGGCGAACTCCTCTCCCCCGATGCGCCCGAAAAGGTCGGAGCGTCGCAGCAGACTCCGGATGGTGTCGGCGAAAAGCTTAAGAATCTCGTCGCCGCACTGATGGCCGAAACTGTCGTTGATGAGCTTGAAGTGATCCACGTCGAGCATCAGCGCCTGCATCGGCGTGCCGTTTCGCAATGCGATGCCGTAATACTTCTCCGCCACTTCCATAAAATAGAGTCGGTTGTGGATGCCGGTCAGAGGATCGGTACGTGCCAGTTCCTTGAGCTTCTCGTTGGCCGCTGCCAGGGCCCGGGTTCGCTGGGTGACCTCCCGGTCGAGTTTCAGGTTGTAGTGCTGCAGAAAACGGTTGGTTCGGCGGGTATGGAAGAGGTGCACCATAACGATGACGAAGAGCATGGCCCCCAGGTAGATCCAGAGGGAGTACTGCGCGTAGATGTCCGCAATGGAGATGGCGCGGAGGTTATACGGCGGCATCTTCAGCTTCCGGAGCATCGCGTGGACGCTGGAGTAGTCGACGGGAACGGTCCAGCCGCCTATCGCCGTGTCACGGGCGACCGGGCTGTCGGGCGTGATGTCGATGAGCGCGGCCACAACGTCGTGGGCGATGCGGTCGGGGGTATGGCGCAGTTTGGCGATGGGCCATTCGGGGTAAAGCCGGGTACTGACGAGGTAGGGAAAGCGCTCATGTGTTTTCAGCCCCAGTACTTTGACGGCATCAAGGTGGATGTTTCCTTCACGTGCCATGCGTTCGAGGGTGTCCGTACGGACGGTTCCCGCATCGGCGGTACCGTCGAGGACACTGTAAACGACTTTGTCATGGGTGTTTTGGAATGAGACGTAAAGCTCCGAATCGGGATCGATCCCATGATCGGCCAGCTCTTCGTACGCCATCATCCAGCCGCCGAACGAGCGGGGGTGGACGGCGGCGAAGGTGTGTCCTTTCAGATCTTCGAGGCGGTTGATGTCACCCTTGTCGGTCCGGGTGAAGATGACGCCCCCGAACTGTTTCAGGGGCTGGTCGGGGCTGCTGCCGGCATTGAGCAGGGTGGCGATGCGGGAGACGCCGTAGTGGTGCTCGAGCTGTACGTAGAACATGGTGTTGGTGAAAATGAAATCGATCTGCTCGGCGATGATGGGGCCTTCGAACTCGTTGAACTCCAGGGGCACGGCTTCGAAATAGTATTGGGGAAGCCGGTTGTTGAGGTAGTCGATGAGGGGCTGCCAGCGCTGGAGGGTGTTTTCGTGACCTCGTTTGGCGAGGATGCCGATTCGGACGTGCCGCTGGCCCAGGTGCAACGGGTTGACGAAGGCATCCAGATCTACCGGCTTTTGAAGCAGTCCGCTCAGCCGGTAGAGTTCGGCGATGCGTGCGAACCGCTGCTGGGTGATCGCTCCGATGCGGCCGCCGGGGGCGTGGGCGAGGGATGCGAGGGCATTGCCCTCGGCGATCAGCGCGTCAAGACTTTTCCCCTGGGTATTGTAGCGTTCACGGATGAGGCGGGCGCTCTCCTCGATGTGGTCGAACGCCCATTTCCACCCCCGCATGGTGGCCTCAAAAAAACGGCGGACGCGCTCGGGGTGCTGCCGCAGCTCCTGTTCCGTGGTAAAGAGAATGTCACCGTAGAAATCGAAGCCGTAATCTTTGGGATTGAACATGTGAAAAGCGACCCGTTCTTCGGAGAGCAGGAACGGCTCGTTGGAGATGTAGCAGGCCATTGCGTCGGTCTTGCCGGTGATCAGGTCCCGGTAATCGAAAGAGTGGGGCTGCAGCTGAAGTTCGTCGCGCCGGACCCCGTTGGTCATCAGCATGGCCATGATCGCCGCGGATTCCGCTTCGTCGGTGGTCATCATGACCCGTTTCCCCCGAAGGTCCGCGGGTGCCCGGATGGAAGGGTCTACGGAGAGGAGTACCGAGGGAGAGTCCTGAAAGATGGCGGCCAGTGCCACGACGGGAGCCCCCTGGGCACGGTAGAGCAGCAGCGAGGAGCGGCCCACGCCGTACTGGGCGTTTCCGTCAAGGACCTCGTCCACGGCATTGAGCCCGTCATCGATCTCTTTCAGGGCGACGTCCAGCCCCACTTCCTCGTAAAACCCCATCTCCTTGGCGACATAGAAGCCCGCGAACTGAAACTGGTTTTTCCACTGCAGCTGTACCGTCAGTTGATCCGACCCGAACATCGGCAGGAACAGTAGTGCCAGAAACAATAGATGGCGTGCTACTATGGTCATACCATGATCATAGCACATTTTGACGGGGGTTGGGTGATATAATGGAGACTTATAAGGGAAGGGAAGGCGCCGCAGCGCCGGGTCAGTGCGCTCCGCGCTCTTGCATCAGCTCTCCGAGGAACCCTTCCATGTCGTACTTGTTACGGTACTCCGGGGTCATGATGTGGACGAGGATGTCGCCGAGATCCGCGACCACCCATTCGGGGCTGATGTCGACGTTGAGAAAGTTCTCTTCGGGTTTCAGCCCTTTTTTCAGGTAGTCGAGCAGTGCCTCGGTATGACGCTCACCCAGCGAGGAAGCGATGATGACGTAGTCGACGAAGTAGTCCCGTTCGCGAAGGTCGAAGACCTCGATCGCTTCGGCTTTGTTTTTGTCCAGGATCTCGCTGATCTTTTCAATTCTCTTTTGCATTAATCTCCTTGTAATATGCGCGGATCGCTTCGGCGACGATTTCGGGCAGATCGTTCGATTCCATATGCTCTCGCAGTCGGGTCGAGCTGACCGGTGCATCGATTTCGAGTTGGCGGTACGTTTCGGGAACCGGAACGCCATCGCGTTTGGCTACAACCCATTCCACCAGAGCATCGAGGGCTTCGAACGCGTACCAGCTTTTCAGCGAGGCGAGGTTGTCCGCCCCGATGATCAGGTAAATCGTCTCCGCCTCCGGGCGGAAGTGGCGTACCGTCTCGATGGTGGGTACCGGGCGGTTCTGGCGGACTTCGAAGTCGCTGACCCGCACCGCAGACTCCCCCGCGAAGATGGCCCGGAGCCACTCCAGACGCAGTGCCGCCGGGGCACCGGAAGAGGTCTTGAAGGGGTTCAGATAGGCCGGAACGACGATGAGCTCATCGATGTCGAGCTGCCGCAACGCTTCTTTGACGATGGCGATGTGGCCCCGGTGGGGCGGATCGAAGCTGCCGCCGAAAAGCGCGATCTTTTTCATGGAGGAGATTTTAGTCAGATTATAGTTAACTTTTGGTAAAATCGCTGATCTTTTATGCAGGCAGAAATGCCCGGCGGTACCGACACGTAGAGGATGGACATGGCAATCAAAGTGGCAATCAACGGTTTCGGACGTATCGGGCGCTGTGTGACCCGGGTCATCGCGGGCCGTCAAGACGTCGAGCTGGTCGCCATCAACGATCTCGCCGATATCGATACCATGCTCTACCTGCTGCAGAACGACTCCGTGCACGGACCCCTCGGTTTCGATGCACAGATTCTGGCACGCGATTGCATGCGCATCGGATCGGACACGGTCCGGATCACCTCCGTACCGGAACCCGCAGGGATCGATTTCGCCGCATGCGGCGCCGATGTTGTCCTGGAGTGCACGGGACGCTTCCTGACCCGAGAGGCTGCCCGGGTCCATCTTGAAAACGGTGTCGGAAAAGTGCTGTTCAGCGCTCCGGCCCAGGATGAGGGAACCCCCCACTTCGTCATGGGGGTCAACGAAACCCACTACGCCGGCGAGCGCATTCTCTCCAACGCCAGCTGCACCACGAACTGCCTGGCGCCCATCGCCCGGATTCTCGACGAAACTTTCGGGATCGAGAAGGGACTGATGACCACCATCCACTCCTACACGAACGATCAGAACATCCTGGACGTGGCCCATGAAAAAGATATCCGCCGCTCCCGCGCCGCCGCCGTCAACATGATCCCCACGACGACCGGGGCGGCCAAGGCGATCGACCGGGTACTTCCCAACCTTCGGGGGAAACTGCACGGCCGCAGCGTCCGGGTCCCGGTCCCCGACGTCTCCATGCTCGACCTCGACGTCGTTCTCGGGCGGGACACGACGGCCGAAGAACTCGCCGAACTTTTCAAAAGCCGCGCGGACGGGGCTTTGAGAGGGATTTTGCATGTCGATACCCGCCGCCGCGTTTCCCAGGATTTCGTCGGTTCACCTTTCAGTGCTATCGTTGCCGAAGACCTGCTGCAGGTGATCGGCGGTAATCTGGTCAAAATCATGGCGTGGTACGATAACGAGTGGGGATATTCCAACCGCCTGGTGGACATGGCGGTCCATATCAGTACAGACACATCAACTAAGGAGTAGTGTAAATGCAGCTTTACAGCATTAAAGATCTCGATCTCGCCGGGAAAAAAGTTTTTATCCGTTGCGACTTCAACGTGCCCATCGACGAGTTCGGAAACATCACCGACGACCGCCGTATCCGCTCGGCGCTGGCGACGATCAACTACTGCCTTGACCATGACTGTGCGGTCATCCTGGCCTCGCACCTGGGCCGTCCCAAGGGCGAGGTCAACCCGAAATACGGCCTGCTCCCGGTACAGCGTCGCCTGCATCAGCTTCTCAAGCGTGAGGTCAAGCTTGCCAAGGACGTCGTCGGCGACGACGCCAGACGCCAAGTCGCAGAACTGAAGTGCTGTGACGTGCTGCTGCTCGAGAACCTCCGTTTCGAACCGGGCGAAACGAAGAACGACCCGGAACTCTCCAAAGCGCTCGCGGAGATGGCCGACCTCTACATCAACGACGCCTGCGGTGTCAGCCACCGTGCCCACGCCTCCGTCGAGGGGATCACCCACTACTTCGACGAACAGAGCAAGGCGGCGGGATTCCTGCTGCAGAAGGAGATCCAGTTTTTCAGTACGCTGCTCAAACGCCCGGCGCGCCCCTTTGCGGCCATCGTCGGCGGCAGCAAGGTTTCGGGCAAATTGGAAGTGCTTTTCAACCTGCTTCCCAAGGTGGACAAGATGCTCGTCGGCGGCGGGATGGCCTTCACCTTCCTCAAACAGATGGGGTATGACGTCGGCAACTCTCTTGTCGAGGACGATCTGCTCGACGATGCCCAGCGGGTGATGGACGAAGCCAAACGTCTCGGGGTCAAATTCTACCTCCCCGTCGACGTGGTCGCCGCCCAGGAGTTCGCCCCGGATTCCGTCAGCAAGGTGACTTCCGTTCAGGAGATTCCCGACGGCTGGATGGGTCTGGACATCGGGCCGGCGACCGTCCGGCTCTACCGCTCCGTCCTCTCCGACACCCAGACCATTCTCTGGAACGGCCCCATGGGCGTCTACGAGATGGACCGCTTCGCCAGCGGTTCGCGCAAGATCGCCCACTTCGTCGCCGACTCCTACGCGACGACGGTTATCGGCGGCGGCGATACGGCGGACCTGGTTCAGCGGGTCGCCCTTGACGAGGAGATGACCTTTATCTCAACGGGCGGCGGGGCGTCGCTGGAACTGATGGAGGGCAAAGTCCTTCCCGGCGTTCAGCCCCTGGTCTGCGGAGACGACGCGTGATCGTCGCGGCCAATTTCAAGACCAACCATACCCGCGGCAGCACCGCGGCGTATATGGAGGCGCTTGAAACGTACCTCTCGGGATGCGAAACGGCCCCGACCGTGATGGTCTTTCCTCCGGCAACGGCCCTGGACCGTTACGAAGGCCGCGCCGTCGTCGGGGCCCAGAATGCCTACGCCGTGCAAAACGGTGCCTATACCGGCGAGATCGGCCTGGAGCAGCTTGGGGAGTTCGGTATCCGTACCGTTCTCGTCGGTCACTCCGAACGGCGGCACATCCTGGGCGAGAGCCAGGAGGAGATCGCCCGGAAGTTCGCTTTTTTTAAAGAAGCGGGCTTTACCGTCGTCTACTGCATCGGCGAACCCCTCGAAGTGCGCGAGGCGGGAAACGAGGCGCTGATGGAGTACCTTGAAGCACAGCTCGAGGGGATCGACACCGATTATGCAAAGCTGGTCGTCGCTTACGAGCCGGTCTGGGCCATCGGCACCGGGCTGACCCCCAGCCTGCACGATATCGAACTGATCCACTCGGCGCTCAAACATCGCCTCGGCACACCGCTGCTCTACGGCGGCAGCGTCAAGGCGGCCAACGCCCGGGAGATTCTCGCGCTCGACAACGTCGACGGCATTCTGGTGGGCAGCGGTGCCCTCGAGGTCGCGGATTTCATTGCGATGATCAAAGATGCGCAAACATTACATAATAAAGGAGAATAAGCTGATGTTGATGAAGGGAAAAAAAGGGCTGATCGTAGGTCTGGCCAATGACAAGTCGATTGCGTACGGGATCGCGAAAGCGTGTGCGGAACAGGGTGCGGAGATCGGGTACACCTACCTGAACGACGCGCTGAAAAAGCGGGTTGAACCGCTGGCGAAGGGTCTGGGTTCCGACAAGATCTACAAACTCGACGTCGCCGACGAAACGGACATGTCCGCCATCGCCGACCTGATTGCCAAAGATTTCGGGAAGATCGATTTCCTCGTCCACTCCGTAGCCTTCGCACCCAAAGAGTCGCTCTCCGAGCCTTTCGTCAAGACGACCCGCGAAGCGTTCCGCGTGGCGATGGACATCTCCGTCTTCTCGCTCATCGACCTGACCAACCGTCTCGAAAGCGTCCTCAGCGACGATGCGTCCATCCTGACGCTGAGCTACCTCGGCGGACCGAAGTTCGTTCCCAACTACAACGTCATGGGTGTCGCCAAGGCGGCGCTGGAAGCGACCGTGCGCTACATGGCGGCGGACCTTGGCGTCAAGGGACAGCGGGTCAACGCCATCAGCGCCGGCCCCATCAAAACCCTGGCCGCTTCGGGCATCGGCGACTTCAAGCACATCCTGAACTGGAACGAGTGCAACGCGCCGCTGAAAAAGAACGTCACCATCGAGGAGGTCGGCAACTCGGCGATGTACCTGATGAGCGACCTGGCGACCGGCGTGACCGGTGAGATCCATTATGTAGATGCAGGTTACAACATTATGGGGATGGGTGCGGTCGAGAAGAACGACGACGGCAAAACCGTACTCTGCTGGGATAACCGCGAATCGTAGTCTATAGGTAAGTTGTTAGGAAATGGCGCCGGGAGCGAAGGGAAGTAGCGTTACTTCCCGATAACCGGCATGGCGTTGATGGTCTGAGAGTGAAGCGGTGTGTCGCTCTTGGGCTGATTTTTCATATACTCTTCTGCTTTGTCGACGTACTCCTGGAGGGTAAAAGGACGCTCCTCGTCCTCGTTCATCGCTTTGATGGTGGCATTCTTCTCGATCGTCGGCGTCCACTCCTCTTCAATCCATGTATCCATCTTCTGCTGCATGATGCCGTTTTCCGACGTCGCGATGGGCATCGGGGAGACCCGGTCGAGTTCCGTATTTTGTGACGGGGCGTGGCTCTTCGGTTTGGCCGCGACCGGAGCCGCCTCTGGCTCAACGGATGCCGTGGGTGCTTCCGGGAGGGGTGCGGTGGCTTCATCGGCCGCTTTTTCTACCGTTTCCGGAGTGGTTTCGGGAACTGTTTCCGCCACCTTAGAAACGTCTTTTTCTTCGTTTTTAACTGCCTGAACCGGTTTTTCGTTAAAAGTTTCGTCTGCCCAGTCCTGGAGTACATGACCGCTGCAGCCCCCTAAAACAAGGCTTCCGGCGGTATAAAAAGCGAGAAGATGGATATTTTTCATACAGTTCCTTTTGATATTTGAAGAACATTATACTATAATGCTCGGTAGCAATTTGATGAAGACTGATGCGAACGAACTGCAATGCGTATGATCGGCCTTCCAAATGATGCTAGAATTATCGCAACTTTGCCGGAGGACCCGGGTCCCCGGTAAATTGAAGGAGTATAAATGAAGTTTGTAAAAATGAGTCTTGCAGCAGCAATGCTGATGGGTGCGAGCGCGTACGCGATTGAGAACGTCAAAGTCAGCGGTACCGCAAGCCTTTACTACCACACTCAAGACACAAGTGTCGTTGCTGGTACTGATGTACCGGATCTGTTCGACAAAGGTGCTTCCAACGCGGATATCGGTTTCAGCCTCGGTGCTACGGCTGACCTGACTCCGGGTGTTTCCGCAGGCGTTACTGCTTACGGTATCACAACTCTTGGTCTTGAAGGTACACTGGTTGACGGCGTATGGAGCAACGCTCATACAGCTGCTGCAAACGACGCTTCCGGTTTCCTGGTACACAGCCTCGGCGGTACTGAAGTTAACGACGCTTACTGGGTTGGCGAAGCATGGCTTGCCGGTACACTCGGTAAAACGACTGCTAAAATCGGCCGCATGGCTCTCGACACTCCGCTGGCATTCACTGAAACTTGGGGCATCGCTCCGAACACTTTCGAAGCAGCGGTTCTTCTTAACCAAGACATCCCGGGTACTACCCTGGTTGCTGCATACGTAGGTAAATACAACGGCGGCGGCGCTGGTGACAGTGCTACAAGCGCTGGCCTCAACGGTCTTAACGGCGTTCTTTACCCGTCCTCCATCGTTGCGCTGACTGGCATCATGGCACCGGAAGGTGAATTCCACAGCTTCTACGACAGCGGCGCTTACGTTGTTGGTGCTATCAACAACTCTTTCGAGCCGCTGACGGTTCAGGGCTGGTACTACGACATCCAGAGCGTTGCTGAAGCGTACTGGCTGCAAGCTGACCTGAACATCGCCGGTTTCATGGCGGGTGCTCAGTACACTAACATCGAAGTCAACCTGGCTGCCGGCCTCCCGGACGACGAAGCTTACGCTCTTATGCTCGGCTACGCGCTGAAAGACGTTGCAACTTTCAAAGTAGCATACTCTGAAGTAGACGACCGCGGTGTTCTGGGTGTTGGCAACGTTGCTACTACAACAGGTCAGTCCAAACTGTACACTGAACTCTGGTGGAACTTCGGTGCCGCTCAGACCGGTGCAAAAACTTTCGCTCTGACAGCTGACGCTAACCTCGGTGGTGTTGATCTGTTCGCTGGTTACTGGGACGTAGACGTCGAGCCTGCAGGCATCGGCAACGACTCTGAAATCAACGAGTACGTTATCACTGCCGGCAAAAGCTTCGGACCGCTTGACGCGACTCTTGCTCTGATCTACGACGAGTACGACGCAGAAGGCGGCCTCGGCGCTGGCGAAATCGAAGACGTTACTGCTCTTCAAGTTTACCTGACTTACAACTTCTAAGAAGCTGCAAGGTTCGTTCATTCTCCGTCCGCCTTCGGGCGGATGGTCCTTCTCTTTTTAACTCCCCCGCAAAACTGATATAATTACCCAAAACGCAAGGGTTTCGCATGCGCCGTTTCGGGAACAAGCTCTTCTACCTCGCATTGATGCTTTTACTGATTTCCGTGATCTCCTTCGCTGCCATTCATGCTGCGCCCAACAGCTTTTTATCTGCGGGGGAACTCAACCCGAACATGACCGAAGAAGCAGTTGCCAAACTCAAGGCGGTCTACGGCCTGGACAAACCGCTCCTGCAGCAGTACACCGATTGGGTCGGCAATATGGCCCGGCTCGATTTTGGGGTCTCCTTCGTGACGGGGCAGGGGGTGATCGACGAGATCGCCAAGCGGCTTCCCATCACGCTGACGATGAATATCATCGCGATGGTGCTGGTCTTTATCTTCTCCATTGCGCTCGGGGTTCGGGCCGCATTGCGCTTTGAACACCGCACCGATCACGCCATCCGTCAGCTGGCCCTCGTCTCCTTCGCCATGCCGTCGTTCTTTCTCGCCCTGGTGCTGATTTTGCTGCTGAGCTATACGCTGGGGTGGTTTCCCATCACCGGGTTGCACTCCATCGAACCCAAAACCGGGATCGCCTACTACCTGGACATGGCCTGGCACCTGGTGCTTCCGGTCGGTGTCATGGTCTTTTTGGGCCTGGGGAGTATGATCGTCTACATCCGTTCGCTGACGCTGGAGATTCTCAAAAGCGACTACTACTTCTTCGCCCGCTCCCGGGGGCTTGACTCAAAAAAGCTGATGCGCTATTACATCCTTCCCAACCTGATGCCGCCGGTGGTGACCCTGCTGGGGCTCTCCCTTCCGGGGCTCATCGGCGGGAGCGTCATCCTGGAGCAGATTTTCGGCATTGAGGGGATGGGGCAGCTCTTCTACCTGAGTGCGCTCAGCCGCGACTACCCGGTGATCATGGGGATCTTGATGGTGACGGCGTTCCTGACGCTGCTGGGGAACATGGTCGCGGACCTGGTACTGCTGCGGTTGAATCCCTATGCGAAAAGAGGGTAGGAAGTAGGTAGGAGTGTGTGCGCGGGCTCCCCGGCGATGGGGTTCCGCGCAAAGGCGTTACTTGAAGAGGGCTTCGAGGGAGGAGAGGTCCTCTTTGGACTCCTCCGCCGGGGCTTCGCCCTCGACGGCACTGCGGCCGCCGTCTTGTTCGACCAGTTCGATGGTGTAGCCGGTGAGCATGGAGGCGAGGCGGATGTTGATGCCGCTTTTGCCGATCGCCTTGGACTTCTGGTCGGTCGGAAGTGTGACCAGCGCTTTGGGCTGCTCCTCTTCATTCTCCGAAGGTTCGATGACGACCGAAGAGATGATGGCGGGGCTCATGGCGCGGGCGATGAAGAGTTCCGGCACCGTCGTGTACTCGATACAGTCGATGCTCTCGCCGAGCAGCTCGTCGCTGACGGCGTTGATGCGGACCCCCTTGACCCCGACGGTGGCGCCGACCGGGTCCACCTGCGGGTGGGTGGAGAGCAGGGCGATCTTGGCCCGTTCCCCCGGGATGCGGGCGCTTTTCTCGATCACGACCATCTCGTCCTTGATCTCAGGAACTTCCAGCTCCAGGAGCGCTTCGAGGAATTTGGGCGAGGTACGGGAAAGCTCGATCTGGATGCCGTTGATCTTGTCGATGTTGACCCGTCTGACGACGGCGCGGACCACGTCGCCGACTTTGAAGACCTCGCCCTTGATGCGGCTCTTCATCGGCAGTACGGCGCGAACTTCGTCCATCTCGATGTAGGTGCTCTGCTTGCCGTCGACCCGGGTCACCCGGCCAGAAGCGATGGTGCCGATCTTCTCTTTGTATTTGTTGTAGAGTTCGTCCTCGACGAGGCGCTGGATGTGAAATTCGATCTCACGGTGCAGGGTCATGGCGGCGGTACGGCCGTGGGACTCGATGTCGTGTTCGATCTGAAATTCGTCGCCGACCTCGACGTCCGGGTCGACCTCTTCCTTGGCGCGGCTCAGGGAGATGAACCCCTGGTTGACGGAACCGTCTTCGTTGTAGAGCTGATCGTCGTCGTCATCTTCCACGACCGTGATGGTCTGGTAGACGCGGATGGTTTTCGTCTCCGGGTCAATCTCCGCGTCGAAGGCGTAATCTTCGTTGATGAGACGTTTCGCCGTCTGGATAAATGCGGTTTTGAGCGCCTGCTTGACGTTGTCGGGGGTCAGGCCCTTTTCATGGGCGATAGAGTCTATGATATCTAATATTTTTTCCATAATAATCCCTTTTGTCAGGTTTCCGGTTCATCAAAAAATGTAAATTTTGTGGAGACATTTCATGAAGATCATTATTATAGCGAAGAAACCCTTAATTGAAGGGAAAAAGGGGACTAGCCGCACCCCTTAATGGGATATTTATCGAAACGAAGCTATAATCACCCACTTTATCTGCCCATTAAAAGGATGGCTATGGAACTGAAAATCGCACGTACGGAACATGACGGCAAACCGAAAAAGAGCGATCTGAAAAAGATCGAGGAGACGGTCGCAAAATCCGGCTCCGCAATCTTCTATTTCGATCGTGAAAACTCCCACAAGGACCTGCTTGCCATGCAGGATCACTTCGAAAACGAAGGCAAAAGCTTCTACATGCGCGAAGTGCGCTACGGTCTCGCCGACAACGAGTACATGTACGAAGTTCACATTCTCTGATTGCGGACTTCGATGAGTAAAAAACTTTTCATCGAGACGCTCGGCTGCGCCATGAACGTCCGCGACAGCGAGCACATGATCGCCGAACTCCGCGCCAAGGAGGGGTACGAGCTGACCGATGACGCGCAGAACGCGGACCTCATTCTCATCAACACCTGCTCGGTACGCGAAAAACCGGTCCACAAACTCTTCTCCGAACTCGGCGCGTTCAACAAGAACAAAAAAGCCGGGGCGAAGATCGGGGTTTGCGGCTGTACCGCATCGCATCTCGGCAAAGAGATCATCAAAAAAGCCCCCTACGTCAATTTCGTGCTGGGGGCCCGCAACGTCTCGAAAGTCACCGAGGTGCTCCACCGCGACCGCGCCGTGGAGACCGATATCGATTACGACGAGTCGCAGTTCGCCTTCAGCGAATTTCGCTCCTCCCCCTACAAGGCCTACATCAACATCTCCATCGGCTGTGACAAGCAGTGCACCTTCTGCATCGTTCCCCACACCCGGGGCGAGGAGATCTCCATTCCCGCCGACCTGATCGTGACGGAGGCGGAACGGGCCGTGCGAAGCGGGGCGAAAGAGCTGTTTCTCCTGGGACAGAACGTCAACAACTACGGACGCCGTTTCTCCGGGGAACACGAGAAGATCAACTTCACCGAACTGCTGCGCCGGGTGAGCCGCGTCGAAGGACTCGAACGCATCCGCTTCACCTCACCCCATCCCCTGCACATGGACGACGAGTTCCTCGAGGAGTTCGCCGCCAATCCGAAGATCTGCAAGTCGATGCACATGCCGCTGCAATCGGGCTCGACCGCGCTGCTCAAACGGATGAAACGGGGCTACTCCAAGGAGTGGTTCCTCAATCGGGCGGCGAAGCTGCGGGAGATGGTGCCCGACGTGAGCATCAGCACCGACATCATCGTCGCGTTCCCAGGGGAGAGCGACGAAGATTTCGCCGACACGATGGCGGTGCTCGAAGCGGTCCGCTTCGAACAGGTGTTCAGCTTCAAGTACTCCCCGCGTCCCCACACGGAGGCGGAACACTACACGGAGGTCGTCGACCCGGCAACCGCGTCGGCCCGTCTTAGCGCCCTGCAGGCCCGCCACGACGAGATCCTCGACGCCCTGAGCACGAAACACCTCGGCCGCATCTATCGGGTCTTCTTCGAAGAGCTCAAGCCCGACGGCATGGTCGCGGGCCGTACCGACAACAACATCCTGGTCAAGGTGCCCGGCAGCGAGGCGCTGCTGGGAACGTTCGGCGACGTCGAAATCACCAAGACCAGCCGCCTGGTGCAGACGGGTGAGCTGGTTCACTAAGGAGCGGCGTCGAGCCGTCGCGGCAGCGGTCGTTCCCTTTCTTGGGGCGCTGATCGTCCGGTTCATTTACTTCACCAGCCGCAAGCGCTACCACATCGAAGCCCCCTTTCCCGAAACCCCGGTCGTCGTCGCCATGTGGCACGGCGATCTTCTGATGCTCCCTTTCCTCTACCCGAAGATGCGCAGCGGCGATCGTTTCCGTGTCATCATCAGCGAACATTTCGACGGCCAGATGATCGCCGAAACCGCCAAATACCTCGGCGTCAAGGCCATACGGGGTTCCAGCCGCCGCGGCGGGGCCCGGGTACTCATCCAGGCACTTGGGCTGCTCAAAGACGGCTACGACGTCGCCGTCACCCCCGACGGTCCCAAGGGACCGCGCCACTCGGTGGCCGACGGTGTGGTCGTCATGGCGCAGAAGACCGGCTGCAAAGTCGTCGCGGCGCAGTGCCGCCCTTCACGCTACTGGCAGTTCAACAGCTGGGACCGCTTCACCGTGCCCAAACCCTTTGGCCGCCTGGACTATTTCATCAGCGAACCCTTCGATCTGACGGGGATGGACTTGGATACGGCGAAGAGTTTGGTTAAAATGAAGCTGATGAAATACAGCGATGAAGGGGAGAACGGGTGAAACGCGAAAAGATGTGGCTGCTGCTGCCCCTGCTGCTCTTGACCGCCGCACTCTTTTATTTCATTCTCAACCCCTCTTACGAGCGCTCCCTTCAGGCGAAGTTCTACTTCGCCACGGGGGATTATCCCCGGGCCTATACTCTGGCCAAAGAGGCCTTTGAACTCGACGGCTACAACCGCATGGCCGCTACGGTGATGACCCAGTCGCAGAACGCGCTGAAATTCGTCGACTACATCAACGAAGCGAAGGGCTACTCCGAACAGATTGCCGGCATCGCCGCGGCGGAGAGCATCAGTGACGCCGACCGGGCGAAGATGAAACTGATCTGCGAAGTGATGATGGAGCGTTTCGTCAAGATCTCCCCCATAGACCGGGACGGCCGCCGCGTGGTGCTCGACAAGGCGCTTCTGGAAGAGGCGCAGCACTACTACGAACAGTTCTCCACCCTGCATGAAAAACTTACTGCGGCGCTATAAATCGGAGTTTATCGAACACCTGGGCCGCATCCGGGGCTACTCGGAACTGACGCTGCGCACCTATGACGACGCCGTTGAAGAGGCTTTGAAGCTTGCAGAGGTCGAAGCTTCGGAAGCGGGAGGAATGCGCATCGACCTGATGCCGTTGCGGTTGCACATCGCCTCCCAGCGTCCCAAGACGATCGCCCGCAAGCTCAGCGCCTTCCGCTCCTTCGTTGCTTACCTGAAAGAGCAGGGAGAGCGGGTGGACCTGCATGCCGACGACACTATCAAAGTGCCCAAATCCCTCCCCAAACCGATCTCCCACGAGCACATTCTCGAAGCGCTCGAACAGGGTTCCCTGCGCGACCGGCTGGTCGTGGTACTGCTTTACACCCTGGGACTGCGTATCTCCGAACTGGCGTCGCTGAAACTCGAAGATATCGGCGAGGGGTGGGTGCGCGTCCGCGGAAAGGGGAACAAGGAGCGCGAAATCCCGCTGGTCGACGAGGCAGCCGCAATGGTGGCCGCCTATCGTACCGAAGCCGCGCCGCGCCGCTTTCTTTTCGAGAAAAATGGAGATAGATTAAGCGAAAATAGTCTAAGATATATCATTACCAAATTGTTTAAAAATGTTGGGATGCACGTGACGCCGCACCAGTTGCGCCACTCCTACGCGACGGCACTTTTAAACAATCATGCGCGGATTGCCGATGTTAGTGAACTGCTGGGTCACGCTTCCATGGCAACGACGCAGATCTACACCAAGCTCGGCAGCGCACTGAAGCTTGACAACTACATGAAGTCGCATCCGTTATGCAAGGGAGACAATGGGATTCAATAAGCTGATCGAACGCCTGTACCTGAAAGTGTTTGTCGGCGTGGTCCCCTCCCGCACAGGCACGGACGTGCTGGTCGAACTGACCAAGGGAGACGAGGTGCGCGAGCGTGTCGCCCAACACTTCCAGAGTGACGCGGAGGTGGCCGAATACCTCTCCGGCTACCTCTCCGAATCCCCCTTCCATTACGTCGCCTATCTCAACGGCGCGGAAGACCAGGGGGCACTCCCGGTCCAGACGGCCAAAGAGGCGGCGGCGTTTATCGATACCGCGACGGCGGTGCTGCTGCCCCAGAAAGGGTGGGTGCTCTATACCGCAAAACCGGCGGTCGACGCCTTCAGAAAACGGTATGCCGCGATCGGTACGGATTTCCTCTTCTCCCCATTCAGCGTACTGAAACAGTTTTTCCGCGACAAGATCGACGCCCAGGCAGCCCTCTACGTCCTGGCGGAAGAGGGGGCGGTTTCCGCCGCGGTGTTCTGCGAGGGGAACCTGCTCTTCGCCCATCGGCTCCCTGCGGCCGAAGAGAGTATCCCCGGTGTTGATGCCCATGACGCTTCCGACGCCGTACGGTTCAGTTTCGAACTCGACGTCGACGGCATCGAGGAGGGGCTGGAACTCGACGACATCAACGCCATTGACGACCTGGAAGGGATCGACGATCTCCACGAGATTGAAGACCTCGACAGTCTTGACGACCTCGATACCCTTGAGAGTTTTTCCGAAGATCGAAAAAAGGTCCAGGCCCCTTCGACCGAATCCGAACCCGAACCCGAGGAGGAGATCCCCATGGACCGCTTCGGTAAGGATTATCAGCGGTTCCGTCAGATTCAGGACGCGCTGCAAGAGTACTACTCCGACAGCCGTTACGACAACCGCTTTATCGAATCGATCTACATCGCCGACGCCTGCGGCGTCAGTAACGATCTGAAGCAGTACCTGGAGGAGGAGCTTTTCGTCAAGGTCTACGTCCGCCGCATCGACATCGCTTCGGAGATCGTGGATCTCGCCCGCTCGGAGGTGGCCGATGCGTCGTAGTTTCATCCGCCCCCGCGAAAAGTACGTCGTCGGCCCGGAACTGCGGCTGGTGCTCTTCTTCTTCGGCGTGACCCTTTTCATGCTGACGGCCTCGTACCTCTTCCTCGCCTATAAGCAGTACGCCTTCGGTGCCGAGATGGCGGAGATGGATGCGCGCTCCATGGAACTCAACAGCTCCATCGCAACGATGAACGCGAGAATCGCCTTCATCGAGGGGGAAGCGTCCCGGGCGGAGCAGGTCTATACCGCCAACACGGTGATGAAAGAGAGCATCCGCAACCTCTTTGACCTGGTGCCTGACCGGATCATCCTCTCCGAGGCGGAACTCAAAGAGAGCAGCCTCGTCCTCTACGGCGTGACTCCGAACAAAGAGATTTACGAGTTTATGCTGCATGCGCCCCTGCGCTCCATTTTTCATCGCACCTACAGCAGCTTCTACCCGGAAGAGAACGGCTGGTACCGGTTCGTCTCCAGCAACTTCTTGGATGATGAGGAGGGGAACCAATGAAACTCCACATCGGCAGACAGGGCATCTACCTGCTGGCACTCTCGCTGATCCTGCTGATTGTGTCGCTGCTTTTCGCCTTCGTGCTCCTCATCCCCGCAGGCAAAGAGTACCGCGTCAAGAAGATGGAACGGGACAAGTTTGAACGGACGATGACGCAGTACCAGATGTGGTACGACGAGACCTACAACGTCCTGAAGGATCTGCAGTCGAAGAACAAGCGGATCATTACCGCCTTCGACAACGGGTTCGACCCGGACCGTTTCGTCAAGACGAATCGCCACTACTTCCAGTCCCTGCAACTCTCTCCCGTCGGGGAGGGGAGCGCGGAGGCCCCTTACAGGGTTTACGAGGTCAACGCCACCTCCCGCATCGGTTCCCCGGAGAACTTCTACGACTTCCTCGAGGGGATCAACAAGAGCGACTGGATCATCGGGGTGAACTTTCCGGTCCACTTCAAACGGGATCAGGAGCTGATCCTCTCCTCATTCACCATGAAGGTCTACAGCACCTTTCAGGAGTGACGCCAGCGTTTCGAACGCTTCCCGGTCCCGCCAGAGGTAGGGGCGGAGTTTCGGATCGATTCCCAGCCGTCGGCACGTTTCGCGAAACGGTTTCTCCATCACGGTGCGTTCATAGGGGGCGATCAGGGTGAACGGCCCGCACCGCGCCACGGCGTAGCGCCTTCCCACCACCGCGCTTTTCTCTTCCGACAGCCGACGCCGTTCTCCGCCGCGCATCAGGTACCCCAGGCTTTTCAGGACCCGGTCGACGGCCCGCTCGTACATCGGCTGGGTCTGCGGGGTTTTGAACCAGTGCAACGCGCCGCAGGCGCCGACGTCGCCGTCGGGTTCGAGGGCTTCGCGGTCGCGGTCGAGGCAGGCGAAGCTGCGGCGGATGCCCTCCTCGTGGGCTTCCATCATCGGGGCGGCGAAACGGTGGCGGAAGCGGTTGCGCCGATGGGCCGGGTCCTCGTTGCCCGCATCTTCAAACCACGGCTCATTCCGTCGGGAGAGGTAGTCGCGCAGTGCGGTACGGGTGGATGCGAGAAGCGGACGCACCAGGGTGTAGTCCGGGCGCGTTTCAACGCTCCGCATCCCGCTCAGTTCGATGCTTCCCGCCCCTTTGCACAGCTGCATCAGCAGCCACTCCAGCCGGTCGTCGAGCTGGTGGCCGGTCAGCAAGATGGCGTACCCCTCCGAGCGGATCAGCGTTTCGAAAAAAGCGTACCGGGCAGCGCGGGCCTCGTGCTCGAAATTTTCTTCCGCAAGGGAAACGTCGTGAATGAAACAGCGCCTGCCGTAACGCTCTGCCAGTTCCTGTGCAAAGCGGGCCTCTTCGTTGCTTTGGGGACGGGTATGGTAGTTGACCAGGGCGATGTCGAAGGCGATGCCGGCGTCAATCAGGAGGAAGAAGAGGGCGGTGGAGTCTCCCCCGCCGGAGAAGGCCAGAAGGTTGTTCCCTTTTTCGAGCAGGGGCAGCGTCTCAGTCGCGAGCATGTCCCGTTACGGTGGCGAGAAGGGTGGTTCCGGCGATGTCGGTGATGCGGACGCGGTAGGGGACCCCGAACTCCAGGTTCCCGTCGATCTCCCGGTCGTTGACGTAGACTTCGCCGTCGATCTCCGGCGCCCAGAGGAGGGGACGGCCGCTGAGCAGATACTCGTGCTCGTCGCTCTCCCCGTCGATGACGAGGTCGGTCTGGGTGCCGATCATGGCCGCCCTGATCTTCGGCGGCTTCTCGTTGGGCTCGATGATCAAGGACTACAAGGACATCGAGGCC
>JBNKLF010000011.1:0-36977 GCA_050292215.1 Sulfurimonadaceae bacterium
GGATTATGCGGCCACCCGAAGGTTGTCGATCAGGCGGGCCTTGCCCAGATAGGCGGCGGCGAGGATCACCAGATCCGGCTCCCGCCCATCCGGCTGCCCCAGGTCGGCGGCCCGGCGGATGCTGTCGGATTTTTTCTTCATGTGACGTCCCTTATGAAACTTTCGAGGTCGATCGTCTCGTCGACCCGAGATGGCGGCAGTTCCGCCGCTTTGCGCAGTGCATCGGCGATGTCGCCCGGTTCGGCGAACTGCAGATGGTGCACGTATTTGAACAGCTCCTTCTGGTGGAAGAAGTGTTTGCCGCTGATGATCTTACAGCCGAAACGGGCGGGTTCGAGGGGGTTGTGCCCCCCGATATCCTCGCGGAAAGCTCCGCCCAGTACCGCGATGTCGGCGATCGCGTAGATGTTGTTCAATTCCCCCATGGCGTCGACGAGGACGATCTCCGCGTCGAAATCCTGCCGTTCGCTCCAGCGCGAACGCGTCGCCTCCGGCGCCAGTGCGGCGATGCGCTCCCACACCTTCTCGAAACGCTCCGGGTGCCGCGGAACCACCGCCAGCTTCGCCGGCGTCTCTTTGGCATACTCCAGAAAAGCGGAGACAATCGCCTCCTCTTCGCCCTCATGGGTGCTCGCGGCGACGACCAACGTTTCGGCGGGTTTGTCGTACACCATCGTCGCCTCGATGCGCTGCGCCAGCTTGATGTTGCCGATGGCCCGCACCCGCGCCGCACCCAGCGCCTCGAACCGCTCCCGGTCCGCCTCGCTCTGGCAGTAGACGGTGTCGACATAGGCGAGCATCCGCCGGTAGAGCCAGCGCAGCTTCATGTAGCGCGGAAAGCTCCGCTCCGAAATGCGGGCGTTCAGCAGCAGCAGTTTCCCGCCCCGCGCCTTCGCCACCGCGAAGAGCAGGTACCAGAACTCCGCTTCGAGGACCACCGTCGCCTCCTGGCGCCGCACCCAGAAGGGCAGGAAGATCTCGTAGGGGAGGTAGCGCACCTGCGCGGCGTAGCGCGACGCCTCGGCGTACCCCGTATGGGTGATGGTCGTGATGTTGACCGTTTTCCCCTCCAGCCGTTCGAGCACCGGTTTGAGCGCGCGCGCCTCTCCCAGGGAACAGACGTGGAACCAGATGCCGCGATCTTTAAAAGGCGGGTTGCGCCAAAGAAAAAACCGGGCGGGAACGGAACGTCGGTACTTGGATTTGAATGCGAGCAGCAGTATGAGGGGGAGCGCCGCCAGGTAGAGCAGCGCGGCGAAAAGCGCGTACAGCAGCGTGAACGGCTTCAAGCGAGGCCCTTACGCCTCTTGTGCAGCGTCTTCTTTCTCAAGGTAGAGAATCCGTCCGCAGTGGGGACAGGTGGTGATCTCTTCACCCTTGATGACGTCGGCATAAACTTTGTCGCTGATCACCATGAAACAGCCCATACAGGCCTGGTTCTTGACCGGTACGGCCGTGGTGTTTTTCGCCCAGCGGCGGATCTTCTGGTAGAAGGAGAGACCCTTCTGGTTCATCCCGGAGACAAGCTGCTCTTTCTTGGTGAAGACGAGCTGGCGCTCCTTGTCGATCTCGGCGAGTTTCGCGTCGACCTCCTCCTTGATGTCGGCCAGGCCGCTGTCGAGCTCGTCCATCTGCGCCTGAAGGGCCGCGATCTTCTCTTTCTTGTTGTCGATCACCTTCTCGAGACGCTCGATCTCTTCGTTGGCGAAGGTGACCTGCTCCTTGGCAATCTCCTCTTCGAGCTGCAGGGACTTCATCTCGCGCTCGGTTTTGATCTCGGCGCTTTTCTTGCTGTTCTCTTCGAGTTTCTGGGAGAGCTCGGCGAGGTGCAGTTCGTTCTTCTGCTTCTTCAGCTCTTCGGCTTTGATCTCTTCGTCGAGTACGGCGATCTCGGTGCTCAGGCCCTCTTTTTTAGCCAGTGCCGCTTCGTATTTGTGGTTCGCTTCTTCAATCTGCGGCTCGAAAGCATCGATCTCTTTGTCGACGATGGAGAGGTCGATCAGTTGCTCAAGGTGTTTGTTCATCGGTTTCCTTTTTAGGATGTCTGATTGTTGATTTGGTGCCCTTCCAAACCGGTTTACGTACGGGTGAGCGTACGAGAGCCCGCTGCTGAAGCGAACCCGTGTTAGCGCCGCCGCAGGGGCTTCGCTCGCTTGGCGTACTTTTATAAATACTTGAAGGGGTTATTTGATTGTGAAATTATAACCGTTAAACCTAAATTTTCCAAGTGGGGTGCCAGAATCTCACCGAAATAACGCTCGCTTTCGTAGTGGCCGATGTCGATCATGCTCAGCCCGATGCTCTGCGCTTCCATGGCGTCATGGTACTTGATATCGCCGGTAAGAAAACAGTCGGCGGCGACGGATTTCATCAGCGACGCCCCCGAACCGGTCGTCAGGGCGACCCGCCCCACCCGGTCGTGGCACTTCACCATGCGCAGGTGTTTGATGCCGAAAGCGTCGGCGACTCTTTGCGCAAAACGGTCGAAACTCTCATTGACGTCCAGGTAGGCGACAAACCCGTCCTTCTCCGCGATGGGGTAGCCCAGCACCTTTTCGGCGACGTAGACGTTGAGATGGGTCTGGTCGAAATTGGTGTGCATCGCGATGTTGGAGATGTTCTTGCGGATCATCTCCCGCAGCAGTCGTGCGGGGTACTGACTGAACTGCAGCTGTTTCAACCCGCCGAAGATGAGCGGATGGTGGGTGATCACCAGAGTGTTCTCCTCCAGCGTGTCGATGAGCGCTTCGTCCAGGTCGATGCTCACCACGATGCGTTCGATCTCCTGGGAGAGGTCGCCCACCAGCAGGCCCGAGTTATCCCAGGACTCCTGAAATTCAAAGGGGGAGAGGGCGTCGAGGTAGCGGTAAATCTCTGCAATGGTCATCGGCGGCTGCTCCTTTTCTTCCGTTTGGAACGGACGTAGACCGAAGAGTTGTTGGAGAGGGGGTCGTGCTCCCGGATCTCGAACTCTTCCGTACTCTCGATCAGTTCCCCGAGTTTGCGGAACCCGTAGGTCCGGGGGTCGAAATCGGGGGACTTGTTGACAAGGTTCTGCCCGATCAGCCCCAGGTAGGACCAGCCCGAGTCGTCCGCCGTATCCTCCACGGCCCGGCGCAGCAGCCCGAGCAGTTCACCGTTTTTGCGTACCTGCTCTTCGCGACGGCTCTCCGTGTTGGCCTCGGAGACCTTGGCGGTCTGCAGGTTCTCAGTATAAATAAACTTGTCGCAGGCGGCGGTAAAGGCCTTGGGCGTTTTGCGCTCCCCGAAGCCGTAGACCATCAGCCCCGCTTCGCGGATGCGACTGGCCAGGCGGGTGAAGTCGCTGTCGCTGGAGACGATGCAAAAGCCGTCGAAACTCTTGGTGTAGAGCAGGTCCATCGCATCGATGATCATCGCGCTGTCGGTGGCGTTTTTGCCCGTCGTGTAGGCGAACTGCTGCATCGGGTGGATGCCGTGTTCGAGCAACGATGCCTTCCACCCCTTCAGCTTCGTGTCGGTCCAGTCGCCGTAGATGCGCTTGACGCTGGCAACCCCGTAGTTGGCGATCTCCTCGAGAAGTTCGCCGATCATGGAGTGGCGGGAGTTGTCGGCGTCGATGAGCACCGCCAGCCGTTTCTGTTCGGGGTTCATTGCAGTTTCTCCAGTTCGAATTTCGCCTGCATGAAGTCCGGTTTGATCTCCAGTGCTTTGGCGTACATCGCTTTGGCCTCCTCGTTCTCCCCGGTCTCGGTCAGCAGGTTGCCGTAGTTGAAGTAGGTCACCTCATAGGCGTCGTCGATGGCCAGCGCCGCATCGTAGTGCCGCCGGGCCGCGTCGAAATTCCCCTGCTTCCGGTAGAGCGACGCCAGGGCATTGTGAACAAGGTCGTCGCCCTCGTCGAGTTCCAGGGAGCGGAGGTAGCGCTCCAGGGCCTGCTCCGTCTCCCCCTCCTGGGCCAGGATGAAGCCGAGTTTGTTCAATATCTCCGGGGTGTCCGGCGAGCGGACGTCCGCTTCCATCAGCAGCGTCCGGGCCCGGGCAAGGTCCCCCGACCCGAATGCGGCGTCGGCCTCGTCGACGAGGGATTCGGCCCCCGCGTCTTCGGGCGCCGCCGAAGGCACCCGGTCCCGGGCGGTCGCCGGGTCTTCCATGTTCTGGACGAACTCATAAATCTTGTAGGCAAAAAAGGCCGTGGCGGCCAGCATCAGTATCTGAAAAAGACTCATCGGTTTCCTCACTCTCTAGTTGGGCATATTTTAGCACAGAAGGGTGATGCTTCGCGAAACACTCCCGCCATCCGCATGCCGCGTCCGGATCGGGGAAACCCGTTTGTTACCCCGCTTCAGGTATAATCACTCAAAATATCTGCGCCCCCGAACCATCGATCACCGATCCTTTTTCACCCGGTAGAGGGGGCGCCCACGGTGTGACACATGCATAATCTCAAAGATCCGAAATATTACAATAACCGCGAACTCTCCTGGCTGCAGTTCAATACCCGGGTACTCAAACAGGCCCAGGACGAATCCCTTCCCCTGCTCGAACGCCTCAAGTTCCTCGCCATCTACGGCACCAATCTGGACGAATTCTACATGATCCGCGTCGCCGGGCTGAAAAAGCTCTTTACCGCCGGGGTCATCGTCTCCGGCGCCGACCGGCTCACCCCCCTGCAGCAGCTGCGCGAAATCCGCACCTACCTCCACCAGGAGCTGCAGGTGGTCGAGTACTGCATGAAAGAGATCCTCGAAAAACTGGAGCCGGAGGGGCTCTACGTCCGGGAGTACACCCAGGTCGGGACCACGCAGCAGCGCCAGCTCAACCGCTACTTCAAAGAGCAGATCTACCCGGTCATCGTTCCCATCGCCGTCGATCCGACCCACCCCTTCCCCCACCTCAACAACCTCAGCTTCGGCCTCATCGTCAAGCTGGCCGATGACGACGACCCCTCCATCGAGCGCTACGGCATCATCCGCATCCCCCGCGTTCTGCCGCGTTTCGTCGAACTCGACGGGGGCGTCTTCGTGCCCATCGGCACCGTCGTCGCCCAGCACATCCCGGACCTCTTCCCCGGCTACTCCCTGATCAAGTTCTGCGCCTTCCGGGTCACCCGAAACGCCGACATCGAGATCGAGGAGGAGGAAGCGGACGACTTCATGGAGATCCTCGAGGAGGGGCTGAAGCTCCGGAAAAAGGGGGAGATGGTCCGACTTGAAGTGAGCATCCACGCCGACGACGACCTGCTCTCCTTCTTCAACCGCCACATCAACGTCTACAAAGACGACATCTACCGTTTCAACGCCTTTTTGAATCTCGGCAGTTTCTGGCAGATCGCCGGGCACAAGAACTTCGCCCACCTTGCCTCGCCGGTCTTCAAGCCGAAGATGCTTCCCCCCTTCGACGGCAACGAGAACATCTACGCCGTCCTGGACAAACAGGACGTTTTGATGTACCACCCCTACGAGAGCTTCGAACCCATCGTCAAACTGGTGCAGATGGCCGCCAAGGACCCCGACGTCGTCGCGATCCGCATGACGCTCTACCGCAGCGGCACCAACTCCCCCATCGTCCAGGCCCTCATCCAGGCCGCCGAGTCGGGCAAACAGGTCACCGTCATGGTGGAACTCAAAGCACGTTTCGACGAGGAGAACAACCTCATCTGGGCGAAGGCGCTGGAGAGCGCCGGGGCCCACGTCATCTACGGCATCACCGGCTTCAAGGTCCACGCCAAGGCGCTGCTGGTCACCCGCCGCACCCCCAACGGCCTCAAGCAGTACGCCCACCTGGGCACCGGGAACTACAACCCCTCCACGGCGAAGATCTACACCGACGTCAGCTACATGACCTCAAAAGACGAGATCACCGCCGACATGACCCGCTTCTTCCACTTCCTCAGCGGCTTCAGCAAGAAAGGGAAACTCAACGCGCTCTACATGGCTCCGGCGCAGATCAAACCCAAAATCCTCTCCATGATCCAGAACGAGACGAAAGCGGGCAAGGCGGGGCACATCATCGCCAAGATGAACTCCCTGGTCGACGAGGATGTCATCCGCGCCCTCTACAAAGCGTCCCAGGCCGGCGTCAGGGTCGAGCTCATCATCCGGGGCATCTGCTGCCTCAGACCGGGCATCGCCGGAGTCAGCGATAACATCCGGGTGATCTCCATCCTCGGCCGCTACCTCGAGCACGCCCGCATCTTCTACTTCAAACACACGTCGCCCCAGCTCTACACCTCGTCGGCGGACTGGATGCCCCGCAACCTCATCCGACGCATCGAGCTGCTGACCCCCATCGGGGACCCGGAAGCGGCGGAAAAACTGCTGCGCATCCTGCAGCTGCAGTGTTCGGACAACGTCCTGGCCCACGAGCTGCACAGCGACGGGGGCTACAGCAGGGTCAAGACCGATCCCTCGAAGGTGATCGACAACCACCGTCTCTTCGAAAGCCATGCCAACAAGGTCCAAAAGGCGATGAAGAAAGAGACCCCCAACTACGTGCAGCAGCTTGCCAGCCGCCTCTTCAATGAGAGTTGAACCATGACCTACCCCTTCAAGCAGTGGCGCCCCCAGATCGGCGAAAAGAGCTGGATCGCGGAATCGGCGGATGTCATCGGGAATATCACCATGGGCAGCGACTGTTCGGTCTGGTTCGGCTGCGTCGTCCGGGGCGACGTCCACCGCATCGTCATCGGGGATCGGACCAACATCCAAGACCTCACCATGGTCCACGTCACCCACTACAAGAAGCCGGACATGAGCGACGGCAACCCGACGCTCATCGGCAGCGACGTCACCGTCGGCCACCGGGTGATGCTGCACGGCTGCACCATCGAAGACGCCTGCCTCATCGGCATGAGCGCCACCATCCTCGACGGCGCGGTGATCGGGAGGGAGTCCATCGTCGGTGCCGGGGCGCTGGTCACCAAGAACAAGCTCTTTCCGCCCCGTTCGCTCATCATGGGTTCCCCGGCAAAGGTAGTTCGTGAGCTGAGTGATGAAGAGGTGGCGGAGCTCTACGCTTCCGCCCGCCGCTACGTCGCCTTCAAAGAGGACTACCGAATTTAGTGAAAAATGAAAAATGAAAAATTTTGAGATGGCCTGTGTCTCATTGACGAACACTTCTCTCGCCCTTCCCCCCATTCTTCATGCTTCATTATTCATTCTTCATTCCTTAAAGGCGCCCCTGTGACCCTCTTTCTGATTGCCGACGTCATCGGCATCGCCGCCTTCGCCATCAGCGGTTTTCTCGCGGGCGTCCGCCACGGCCTCGACCTGCTTGGGCTCATCATCGTCGCATCACTGACCGCCCTGGGCGGAGGGATCCTCCGCGACCTCCTGCTCGACCGCACCCCCTTCGCCTTTACCGAGTTCTATCCCGCCGTCACCGTCATCCTGACCGTCACGACGGCCATCGCCCTGCGGCTCTACCGGCGCGAAGCGCTGGAGCGCAAATGGGCCTTCGTCATCAGCGACACCGTGGGGCTGGTCGCCTTCAGTATCACCGGCGCGCTTCTGGGCATCCGGGCCGATTTCAACTTTTTCGGCGTCATCATCGTCAGCTTCCTGACCGCCATCGGCGGCGGGGTCACCCGGGACATCCTCATCAACCAGGTGCCGACGGTGCTCACCGGGGGCTTTTACGGCACCGTCGCCCTCATCGTCGCCGCGTTGCTGCTGATCTTTCACGGCTTCGGTGTGATGAACGGCTACACCATCGGCGCCACCGCCGTTTTTGCCGTCTTTCTGAGACTGATCGCCTACCACAAACGCTGGGAGCTGCCGAAAATCACCCCCTGAGTTTTGTGATGTTTCATATATTCACATTCTTTCACCGAAATAGCCCAATGACGTATATCGCCTATATTTTGTCATAATTTTTTGCTATAACCTTTAATTCGACTTTTAATAATGTGAATTTATAAATGAATAAACAGAACTTCTCACTGGTGCCGTACATCAACGACTATCTCGCGTCGGATTACCATCTGCACTACAGTGAAGAGTCCCAGATCTTTTTCACCGAGAACAAGACTGCCGAGCATTTTCTCACCTATAACCAGAAACTTTTCGCCTCCTTCAGCAGCCATGACACCCTCACCGTCAAACAGGCCTCCCGGGCCTTTGCACGGTTCGCCACGACGGCGGAGATTCCCTACATCGTCGTCCACCACATCCTGGAAAACTTCCGTTCCACGCTGATGCGCCGGTTTCTCTCCGACGGCCAGTTCGGCGAGGACATCCGCTTTTTTCTGGAGATGGTCGAAGTCGCCGAGCGTACTCTGGCCCAGTTCTATCTCGCCAAAAAAGTCCCCCGTTTTGTCCGGAACAATGAGCTGCGCATCCGGAGCATCCACGAACTGATCAACAAAAACATCATGGACTTTTACGAGATCCACCTGGAGTGGCTCAACCGCCTCTCCGAAGCCATCATCGAACTCGACCACACCCTCCTGCCCGAACTCCATCCCGAAGTGTGCAAACTGGGGCGCTGGATCGACAAGGAGGGGCGCGAACTGATCGCCGACGAGGAGCGCCACCGGGAGATTCTCGTCTCCCACCGCAACCTCCACCTGGTGGCCAAACGGACGGAACTGCTGCTCAAAAACGAGCCCATCGACTTCCACTACCTGATGCTGCTGCTCAAAAGCGCCGATCTGCTCTCCCATTCCATCGGTCTGGAACTCGCCATCATCAACAACGTCGAATTCATCAAAAGCTCCTCCAAAGACCCCCTGACCGGAACTCTGAACCGCCAGCTCTTCTACAGCATCCTGCGCAACCAGTTCGACCTCTCGAAAGCTCTGGAACGCAGCTTTGCCATCATCATGACCGACATCGACGACTTCAAACAGATCAACGACCGCTACGGGCACCTCGTCGGCGACGACGTCCTGACCCAGTTCGCCGCCCTGCTGCTCGAGGAGACCCGCAAATCCGATTTCGTCATCCGCTACGGCGGGGAAGAGTTTCTCATCATCCTTCCCATCGCCACCCTGGACGACGCGCGGCGCATCGCGGAGAAGCTTCGGGTCAAGGCGGAGCAGCTGGTCATCAACGGAAACGGCTCCAAAGACCGAATCACCGCCAGTTTCGGCATCGGAGCTTTCATGCCTTCGGAAAACGAGTTCCCGACGCGGGACCTGCTGCACGGGCTGATCGAACAGGTGGACGCCCGGCTCTACATGGCCAAGCAGAGCGGTAAGAACCGGGTCGTTTAGAAAAAAGCGGGGAGTTTCGGGGCGCGGGCCCCGAAGGTCAGGTGCGGTAGTCGGCGTTGATCTTGACGTATTCGTGCCCGAGGTCGCAGCCGTACGCCGTAAAGCTGCCGTCCTGGAGTCCCAGGTCGCAGTGGATGGTGAACTCCGGTTTGAGCATCACCGCCGCCGCTTTCGCCTCGACGGTCGCATCGAAGAGGATCTCCCCCTTTCGGTAGACGCAGACGTCGTCAAAGGAGATGGTCAGGTACTCCTCGTCGCAGAGCACCCCGCTGGCGCCGATGGTCGATGCGACCCGGCCCCAGTTGGGGTCCTCGCCGAAGATCGCCGTCTTCATCAGCAGGGAGTTCGAGAGCGCCTTGGCCGCCGTTTCGGCGTCGCGGTTGTTCTCGGCACCGGTCACGCTGAAGGTGACCAGCTTGGTCGCCCCCTCCCCGTCACGCACCATCTCCTTCGCCAGGTGCAGCATGATCGCATGGAGCGCCTCTTTGAAGGCCCCGTGATCGAAAGCGCCGCTTTTTCCGTTGGCCAGCACCATCACCGTATCGTTGGTGGAGGTGTCTCCGTCGACACTCGCGGCGTTGAAGGTCGTCGGCGTCGCTTCGTCGAGGATGAGCTGCATCGTCGCCGCGTCCACCGCGGCGTCGGTCGTGATGAAGCAGAGCATCGTCGCCATGGCCGGGTTGATCATGCCCGCCCCTTTGGCCATCGCTCCGATGCGGAAACTGCTGCCGTCTTCGAGAGTGACCTCGAAAGCGATGGTCTTGGGAAAGGTGTCGGTGGTCATGATCGCCCGCGACGCCGCGGCAGCGTCGCGGCGGCTCAGGTCGAACTGTTCCATGCCGGCGATCAGCTTCGCTTTGGGAAGGCGTACCCCGATCACTCCCGTAGAGCTCATCACCGGGTTCAGCAGGCCGTCGAACCGTTCCGAGGCCGCGGCCAGCACCTCGTCGATATCCGCGATCCCCGCCTTTCCGGTCATGGCGTTGGCGTTTCGGGCGTTAATGAGGACAAAGTTCGTCTGAAACGCCCCCTTGGCACGGAAGTGGCGGATGGGAGCCGCCGTCATCTTGTTGGTGGTAAAGACCGATGCCACCTCGCAGGGGGCATCGGAATGAATGAAGGCCATATCCTTGGCGCCGTTTTTCTTCAGACCGGCACTGATGCCGTCGGCATAAAATCCCGCTGCGGCGCAGACGCCGCCTTCCACAGGACGGATGTCAGACATATTTGAGCTCCTCGGGTTTTTCGCGTTTGCGGACCAGTTCCTTGGTGATCTGAATCCCCTTGTGGGTGCCGATGACCAGCAGCTTCGATTCGCTGGTCACCAGGACCTCCCCTTTGGGCATGGGGGCAAACTTGCCGTCTTTTTTGGTGATGCCGACCACGGAGACGTTGGCGATTTCGCGCAGGTGGGTCTCTTTGAGTTTTTTCAGTACCAGCCAGCTGTATTTGGGGACGAACACCTCTTCCATGTCAAGAGGCGTATCGCTCTTGTAGAGGAACTCCTCGAGAAGGTTCTCCATGTCCGGACGCGCCGCCATGGCGGTAATGCGCTGGGCCGTCAGTTTGGTCGGGGAGACGACCGTGTCCGCCCCGAGCTTTTTCAGTTTCTCGACGTCGCTCATCGTCTCGGCGGAGCTGATGACGTTGTAGGCCCGGGGAAGGTGATGCTCCTTCTCAAAAAGACGCACCGAAGCGATCAGGGCGATGTTGTCCGCGATGGAGTTCGAGAGGGTGATGAGTCCCTGGGCGGAGCTCAGGTGCGCCTTGAGCATCGCCGTCTCGGTGTGGGGCTCCGCCTGGAGGTAGTAGGGGTAGCCGTTCTTGCGCGCCACCTCTTCGATGTCGCTGCGCGGGTCGATGACGATAAAGGGGATGTGGTTGCGCTTGAGCTGCTGGGTCACCTCGACGGTGTAGTGGTTGTGGTAACAGACCACGAAGTGTTTCTTCAGCCGCGCAATTCGGTACATCATGTTGCGCTCCTTTAGGGTTCTGGCGATGTTGCCTCTGTTGAGTTCGTTGACCATGATACCGATCGCGCTCGAGAATACGGCGAATCCGGCGATAATCAGGGTAATGGTGAAAATGCGCCCGCCCTCGGAGATGTGAGCCATCTCGCCGAAACCGACCGTCGTGAAGGTGATACCGGTCTGGTAGATCGCATCGAACAGCGTGAAACCGTCGATAATGATGTAGCCAAGGGTGCCGATCAGCATCAGCAATACGGTCAGAATGAGGGGTAGTCGGAATGCTTTGAAGTGCCCGTACAGGTCAGGCAACAGGTGGGTAGCGGGGGTGGGAGCGGACTCCCATCTGAGGAATTTTCGAATCCTGTTTGAAAGATTCAAATCATAACCCTGTGGTTATGAGTTTTTCTTCAGGGTGCGAAGCTCTTTGGCGGAAATCTTGATCTTCTTCGTCGTGCCGTCTTCAAGGGTCACGCGAACCGTTCTCAGGTTCGGCAAAAAGCGGCGTTTTGTCCGGTTTTTTGCGTGAGAAACGTTATTTCCGCTCATAGGGCCTTTACCGCTAATAGCACATTTTCTTGCCATCTGGGGGCTCCTTGCGTAATTTTGGTGGCGAATTATATCCGGCGAAACCAAAAGATAGCCTTAAGCTCTCGCCGGGCCTCTCGTCGGACATTCCAAAACCGCTGTCGTTCAGTCGAAAGCAGTATACAACAATCCTCCCGGCTTTGGCAATAGCATCCGAAGGGGAATTCGTCTACTTGCCTATCGCATTTTTAAAGATCGGTCTGCTACAATCATTACAAATCCCACTCGTTTCAGGTTGTTCCCGTGGTGACAGAAGACGATATCCAGCAGTTTATCCGCCAGATTCCCCCCGCTCCTACCGTGCTCAAAGCGACGCTTGCCTGCGTCGACGAAGGCGATCTTACGAAGGCTGCCAAAACCGCCGAAGGCGACCCGGCCCTCAAAAGTTACCTCAAAAGCCTGGTCAACCGGCCCATCTACGGCTTTCGCAACGAAGTGAGCGACCTCTCGCAGATCTTCGGCATTCTCGGCATCTCCGCCGCCCAGCAGTCGCTCTACAACTACATGCTGACGCTGCTCTCCCCCGGCTCCTGGTCCCTTTTCAAGCTCACCGCCGTCACCTTCGCCGACCTGCAGGCCCAGCTCAGCCGCCGCTGGGTCGCCATTTTGGAGCATGAAGGGATCGACGACAAGGAGATCGAGAGCGCCATCACCCTGCTGCCGGCGAGCATCATCGTCTGCGAGGCGCTTTTCAAAAGCCGCAAACAGGAGGTTGAACTCCTGCGGTCGACCAAAGCGATCGACTATAACACCATACTCAAACGGCTCTGCAAAAAGGACCTCTTCGACATCTGCGAACAGATCGGCGTCGCCTGGGAGATGCCCCGCACCATCACCGACATCGTCCAGGCCGCTTCGGGTATCAAACCGGCTTCCGACCCGACGGTCGACCGGCTGGGACGCTGGATGCACCTGCTCCTCTTCTACGAATTGAGTCAGAACGCCTTTATAGAAGCGGGACTGAACGACTTTGTCGACTTCCAGGTCGACTACGTCGAACCGGTGTATGAATCCTTCAGCATCCTGATGGAGATTGCATGAGAGCCACCGTCAAAAACCGCATCGGCGTCTTCGCCCCCCAGGGCTTCCTCGACGGCAACAACACTCCGACCCTGCTGACCCTGGAAGATATCCGCGCCACGGAGACCCTCTCCATCGACATGCTGCTGGTCTCTTTGAAAAAGGTGGTCTTTTTCAACCGTAACGGCCTCGACGTCTTCGTCAACATGATGCGCGACCTGCGTACGAAGATGCAGATCACCATCGGGTTTTGCGATTACGACCACAAAAAGTATCTGGCGATTACCAAGTTCTACGACAACGACCTCAACTTCTCCCTCTTCCGAACCCAGACGATCGCCGAACTCTTCGTCTCAAGCAACCAGGAGGAGTCGAAAACCGTCCTGGTCTACAACGACGACCCCTCCCAGCGCTCTACCATGGCGATCGAGCTCTTCGACTACGGCCACAACCCCGTCATCGCCCAGAGCCGCGACGAGTTCAACGAGAAACGGCAGAACAAGGACGCCTACGACGCCATCGTCGAAGACACCTACCTGGGGCTTTTCGGCCAGAAAATCGCCACCCGGGTCAAGGGTAACGCCATCATCTACACCATCGGCAACTACCTCGATGCGGAGATTGCCGACAGCTTCAACCTGACCTACCACCAGAACTCCCTGAACGTCGGCTTCCGCCTCTTCATCTTCGACGCCTACAAGGTGATCTCGATGAACATTCACGCCCTCAACTTCTTCGCCCGGCTCGCCTCGGCGGCGGCGGAGTACAACGCCAGCATCTGTTTCGTCGGCCTCACTTTCGAAAAGACTCCGGAGAGTTTCAAGAACGACCTGGAGGATGCGGGGCTGCTCTTTTTCGACAGCATGGACGAGATCCTCGGGGACAAGGAGCTCCTGCACGAACTCGGCGCCAGCAGCGCCGCGATGCACCAGGTGAAACGGGGACTGACCAAGGTCCTCGTCGGTGAACTTCCCCGCATCATCAACGCCACGGTGGGCACCGTCGAGATGATGACCAACGCGACGGCGGAGAAGCGCTCGGCGGAGGTGCGCGAACTGGTCCTGCACGAGAGCGGGAACATGATCGCCAGCTCCATCGGATTCTACGGCAATCTCGACGGTCTGCTGATCCTCATCTTCCCTACCAAAATCGCCAAAAAGGCGTGTGAACTTCTCATCGGGGAGAGCACCGACGAACTCGACGACATTCTCGACGCCATCGCCGAGTTCGTCAACATCATCGGCGGCCGCATCAAGGCGCTGCTGGCGGAGAAGAAGGTGAGCGTCGACATCACCCTTCCCCGCACCTACGGCGACGTCAACGACCTGCTCGACATCGTCGGCGACAAGAAGGGCGTCCAGGTCGAACTCTCCTTCCAGGAAGATCAGTTCGTCTTCTTCCTGACCCGCTGAGCCCTCCGCTCCCCGAATTTTAAAAATCTCCGATTCTGCCGATTGTTTTCGACAGTAAGGAGATCCCCATGCAGATCGAAACTTCCGCCATCACGGCCTACGCCCGCTCCGACTATTCCGCCCGGACGGAGGAGTCCCTTATCCTGAACGAAACGCCCCGCAGACCGGCGGCGGCGCAACGTCACGCACACGCGGTCCCCAAAGCAGCGGAGACCTCCTGCAGCGAAGAGGAGACCCCGCTGCTTGAAGGAAAATACCGTGCCATGATCCTCGCCCTCGAAGCGTTGACGGGAGAGAAGATCCGCCTGACGCGATTCCGACCCGAAGCGCACGACGGCCCGAAACCCTCACCCGGAAGAAGCGCCCGCGAAAGCGAAAGCCCGACCCTTGTCTACGAGCGGATGCAAGCCGAAAGCAGCCGACTCGACGTCCGGTTCGCGGGAAGCTACACCACCGAATCGGGACGCTCCGTCGACTTCTCCCTCTCCATAGAGTGGGAGCAGGCTTTTGCCGAAACCCGGCGGCTGAGCATCCGTGACGGGGAGGTTTTCGAAGATCCGCTGATCCTCTCCTTCGACGGCCTGCCGCCGGTGGCTGCGGGGAGTTTTGATTTCGATCTCACCGCCGATGCCGACCGGCTGAACCTGCTTAACGGTTCTGCCGCCTACCTTGTCATAGACCGCAACGGCAACGGCAGAGCCGACGGCGGCGGCGAACTCTTCGGACCCGCCACCTCCGACGGCTTCGGCGAGCTGGCCGCGCTCGACGAGGACGGCAACGGCTGGATCGACAGCGGCGACACGCGTTTCAAGCAGCTGCGGCTCTGGCGCCCCCAGCTCGACGGCGACACCCTGGTCGGTCTCGAAGCGGCGGGCATCGGCGCCCTGAGCCTCCAGAGCGTCGCGCTGGACTACACCGCCAAAACCTCCATCGACGCCCCCGTCGCCCATTACAAGGAGGCGAGCGTCGCCGTCGGCACGGAGGGGGAAGCCTACGCCCTTTTCAGCGTCGACCTGGCGGGGTGATCCCCCTCTAAGCTCTTCACAGCGCAATTTTGGTAAAATTGCATAAAAACCAGAAGGGTGTATTCATGCTTGTAGCCCCCAGTGTACTCTCCGCCGATTTCGGCAACCTTGCACGCGACGTCAAAGCGATCTGCGACGCCGGTTGCGACCTGGTCCACGTCGATGTCATGGACGGCCACTTCGTTCCCAACCTCACCATCGGACCACTGGTGGTCGACGCGATCGCCAAGGCGGCAACCAAGCCCCTCGACATCCACCTGATGGTCGAGAACAACACCTTCTTCGTCGACCTCTTCGCACCCCTGAAACCGGAGTACATCTCTTTTCACGTCGAAGAGGAGAAACACCCGCACCGGCTGGTACAGTACATCCGCTCCCTGGGCATCCGCCCCGCCGTCGTCCTCAACCCCCACACCCCGGCGGAGAGCATCGAGTACCTGCTCGCCGACGTCGACATGGTGCTGGTAATGAGCGTCAACCCCGGATTCGGCGGCCAGAAGTTCATCCCCAACGTCGTCGAGAAGATCTCCCGTCTCAAGGCGCTGCGCGACCGCATCAACCCCAACTGTCTCATCGAGATTGACGGCGGTGTCGGCGAGAAGAACATCGGGATGCTCCGCGACGCCGGGGTCGACGTCGCCGTCGCCGGAAGCTTCGTCTTCAACAACGCCGAGGGCTACGAAGCGGCCATCAAGGCCCTGAAGGTCTAGGATGCGCACCAAGATCTGCGGCATTACAAGCTATGAAGACGCCATGACGGCCATCAAAGCGGGGGCCGATGCCCTGGGCTTCGTCTTCTACCCCGACTCCCCCCGCTATATCGCTCCCGATGCGGCGGGCGCCATCATCCGGCGGCTCCCCCCCTTCGTCGAAAAGGTCGCCCTCTTCGTCAACGTCGATGCCGCCACGGTGAACGCCCAATGCCGCATCGCCGGGGCGACCCTGGCCCAGATCCATTTCGACGCGCCCGAAGCCTTTTATAAAGCCCTCGACATTCCCTTCCTCCGGGTCATCCGGGCACAGTCTCCCGAAGACGTGGCCCGCCATGCCGACAGCTACCGCCTGGTGGACGCCTACTGCGACGCCTACGGAGGCGCGGGGAAGCGGCTCAACATCGAGTGGTTCGACGGTATCGACTGCTCGAAGATCATTCTCGCCGGCGGACTCGACCCGGATAACGTTGCGGAACTTCGCGCCTACGGCTTTTACGGTGCCGACGTCAGCAGCGGCGTCGAAGCTTCCAAAGGGATCAAGGATCCCGAAAAAGTACGCCGCTTCGTCGCCCGGGCCCGCTCTTGAAGGTTTTCAGCGACAAAACCCACAAACAGCTCTCCGGCGAAGGAGTCACCTCGCAGCAGCTGGAGAAGGAGCTGGGCGAGGACCTCGATCTCGCCCTGGAACTCCTGCTGGCGCAGGGGCTCGAACTCGAAGCCCGTGAGGAGCGTTACCGCTACGCCACCACCGGCATCGCCATCCCCGACGCCGACTTCTGCATCGTCGACATCGAGACTAACGGCTCCAAACCGGCCCGGCACCAGATCATCGAAGTCGGAGCCGTCATGGTCCGCAACCGGACCATCACCGGGCGCTACGAGAGCCTGGTGCGGTGCGACGAGATCTCGCCCCACATCACCGAGATCACCGGCATCGCCGTCGCAGACACCAAAAACGCCCCCCCGCTCAAACAGGTGCTGCACGAACTGCGGGCCTTTCTGGGCACCGCGATCTTCGTCGCCCACGACGTCAATTTCGACTACTCCTTCATCTCCGCGATGTTCGAGCGCTACGGTGAAGCGCCGCTGATGAACCGCCGTCTCTGCACCATCGACCTGGCGGAGCGCACCATCTCCTCCTACCGCTACGGCCTGGCCTACCTGAACGAGCAGCTGGAGCTCTACAAGGAGGCGACCCACCACCGCGCCCTCTCCGACGCCATCACGACCGCGAAACTCTTTAAACGGACGCTCAAGTACGTCCCGGAAAACATCCGTACCGCCGAAGAGCTCATCCAGTTCTCAAAGGAGGCCAAACGGCTCAAACGGCCGAAATTCGACCCGGCGGTCATCGAGGCGAAAGCGGCTGCGGACAGCGACTCGGAAGAGTAAGTATCAAGGGGTCCGGGAGACGCCGCCGATCCGGCGGCAAAGTGAGGGTCAGCTCAGGGGAGCTTCGGTAAAGGCGCCGACGCCGGTGAGGCGTTCGTAGCGTTTCTCCATCCGCTCTTCGCTGCTCATGGCGCGAAGGGTTTCGAGGCTCTCGATGAAGTAGCTGCCGATCGCCTTAGCGGCACCCTCTTTATCACGGTGGGCGCCGATGAGCGGTTCGTCGACGATGTCGTCAATCAGGTTCAAGGATTTGAGGTCCTTGCTGGTGACCTTCATCGCCTTGGTCGCCGCTTCAACCTTGGAGGGATCGTTCCAGAGAATCGCGGAACACCCTTCGGGGGAGATGACGCTGAAGACCGAGTAGCGCATCATCGCCAGCTTGTCGGCGACGCCGATGGCCAGGGCCCCGCCGGATCCGCCTTCACCGATGACCACGGAGACCGTCGGGACGTTGAGGCGGGAGAGTTCCAGCAGGTTGCGAGCGATCGCCTCGCTCTGGTTGCGCTCTTCGGCGCCGATGCCCGGGTAGGCGCCGGGGGTGTCGATGAGCATCAGTACCGGCAGGTTGAACTTCTCCGCAAGTTTTGCGGCGCGCAGCGCCTTGCGGTATCCCTCGGGATGCGGCATGCCGAAGTTGCGCTTGATCTTGTTCTTGGTACCGCGCCCCTTCTGCTCGCCGATGACCAGCACCCGCTCGTTGCCGATGTAGCCCAGGTAGCAGAGAATCGCCGCGTCGTCGCGGAAGTGGCGGTCCCCGTGAATCTCGTACTTGTCGCGCATCAGCAGGTTGATGTAATCGAGGGCGTAGGGACGGTCCAGGTGGCGGGCGAGCTGCAGCTCCTGGTAGGGAGTGAGGTTCTTGTAGGTCTTTTCGACCTCTTTTTCGAGATCTTTTTTCAGAATCTCGGCGGCATGTTCGTCATGGCGCACTTCGGCAGAGATGATATCTTCCTGGATCTGCTTGATCTTCTGTTCGAAATCGAGGTAGGTTGCCACTCGCGCTCCTTAGCTGGTAATGACGGCTTAGATCTTTTTAAAGATCACGGCGCCGTTGGTGCCGCCGAACCCGAAGGAGTTGCTCATGACCACGTTGAGTTCCGCTTTGCGGGCCGCATTGGGAACGATGTCGAGATCACAATCCGGATCGGGGGTTTCGTGGTTGATGGTCGGGGGGATGATGCCGTCGCGCATCGCCATGATGCTGATAACGGCCTCGATGCCGCCGGCTGCGCCGAGACAGTGGCCGGTCTGGCCCTTCGTGGAGCTGACCACCGGGGCGTTCTCTTTGCCGCCGAAAGCCTCTTTGATGGCCGCCGTTTCGTTCTTGTCGTTAGCCGGAGTGCTGGTGCCGTGAGCGTTGATGTAGTCCACTTTCGGGTAACCCGCCATGGAGAGCGCCGCTTTCATGGCACGCAGGGGACCGCTCATGTTCGGTGAGGTGATGTGGCTGGCATCGCCGCTCTCGCCGAAACCGATCAGTTCCGCGTAGATGGTCGCACCCCGCGCCACCGCATTCTCATACTCTTCAAGCACCAGTGCCGCGGCCCCTTCGCCCATAACGAAGCCGTCACGTTCCGCATCGAAGGGACGGGAGGCTTTTTTCGGATCGTCGTTGCGGGTGGAGAGGGCTTTCATGGAAGCGAACCCACCGATGCCGACGCCGGTGACCGCGGATTCCGCCGCGACGACGAGCATGCGGTCCGCACCGTTGCAGATGATGGTCTTCGCCGCTTCGGAGACGGAGTGCGTACCCGCCGCACAGGCCGTTACCGCGGAGAGGTTCGGACCCTGCAGACCGTGTTCGATGGAGACGAATCCACCGAGCATGTTGACCAGGGCCGAGGGGATGAAGAAGGGGGAGATCCGGCGCGGACCGCGGTCGGAAAGAATGATGGAGTTCTTTTCGATCGCCGGAAGACCGCCGATGCCCGAAGCGGCACTGATGCCGAAACGCTCTTTGTCAATCCCCTCTTCGGAAAATTTCGCATCCGCCATCGCTTCCTGGGCCGCTTTGAGACCAAGCTGGATGAAGCGGTCCGCTTTTTTCACCTCTTTAGGGTCCATGATCGTTGCCGGATCGAACCCTTTTACTTCGCCCGCAATCGCGGCGCTGAAACCTTCCGGGTCAAAAAGCGTGATCCGGTCGATACCGCACTCGCCGTCGCAGATCGCCTTGAAAGCACTCTCTTTGTCGTTGCCCAGCGCATTGATCATTCCCATGCCGGTTACCACTACTCTTCTCACACATTCTCCTGATTGCGATGTTCTTAACGGCGCCCATTGACACAATGCACGCCGTTCAAAACACCGGACCCGCAAAGGACCGGAAATGAGGCCGGAGCCTCACGGATTACTTGTTGGCTTCGATGTAATCGACGACGTCTTTGACGGTCTGAATTTTTTCCGCTTCATCATCCGGAATTTCGATGTCGAACTTCTCTTCAAGCGCCATTACAAGTTCTACGACGTCAAGGCTGTCCGCACCCAGGTCCTCAACGAATTTAGAATCCTCTTTGACTTCGTCAGCGCTAACGCTCAACTGCTCTACAACTACTTCTTTAATGTCGTCCAAAAGTGCCATTACAGCTCCTGTTACAAGAATAAAATCGCAAAATTATAGCACACTTAACTTAAATGATATGTTGTCCGGGGGTGGGGGAAACCGATGCCATCGGTCTCAAACGCGCCGGGGGCGGGGCGTTTCAGCCCTCCCGGCCAAGCCGGAAAAACGGGGGTTCGGCCCCTAGGCCATGTTCATGCCGCCGTTAACTTTGAGGGTCTCGCCGGTGATGTAGCCGGCATGATCGCTAAGGAGAAACGCCACCGCTTCGGCGACCTCTTTGGGATAACCAAAACGGTTCATCGGAATCTTGGAAGTGAACGAGGCTTTGACCTCATCGCTGAGCTCCTCGGTCATATCGGTCGCGATGAAGCCGGGAGTAATCGCGTTGTAGCGGATACCGCTGGAGGCCGCCTCGATGGCGAAACTTTTGGTCATGGCGATCACCCCGCCCTTGGAAGCGGAGTAGTTCGTCTGACCCGCGTTGCCCGTCTCGCCGACGATGGAAGCGATGTTGACCACGGCGCCGAACTTCTTCTTGCGCATCACTTTCATCGCCTCGCGGCATCCGACGAAGGCCGAAGTGAGGTTGGCGTTGATGACGGACATGAAATCTTCCGTTTTCATCCGAAGCGCCAGCTTGTCGTTGGTAATCCCCGCATTGTTGACGAGGTAGGAGAGTTCCCCGTCGCTCTCGACGATCTGCTTGACCGCATCCGTGAACGCCGCTTCGTCGCTGACGTCGAAGCCGATGACGTCAGCCGCGCCGCCAGCTGCCACGATCTCCGCTTTGACCGCTTCCGCCGCTTCCGCTCCGCTGCGGTAGTTGATCCAGACCTTCAGGCCGAATCCCGCCAGCACCTTCGCCACTTCGGCGCCGATGCCGCGGCTCGAACCCGTCACCAGTACGTTGTTTCCGCTAAACTTCATAAGCATCCCCAATAATTGAATTGTGCAATGATACCACGTCTCGCTTTAGCTCCGCTTCAGAGCAGAAGCATGGCGGAAACCGCCGCAGCCGCGCTCTCGGAGCGCATCACCATCGGGGTATCGAGCCGAAAAATCCGTGCGGGATCCATCGCCGCACGCTCCTGCGCGCTAAAGCCCCCTTCGGGTCCGATCAGCACGGTTTCCGCAGCCGCGGCCGATGCATCGAAACGCTGCTCGCTGAAATCGAGGATGAGCGTTTCCGGGTGGGTTTGGAGAAACGCCGCCACTCCCGATGCGGTACCGAACTGCATCATCGCCGTGCGTCCGCACTGCTGCATGGAGCTTCGCAAAATCCTCTCGTAACGCTCCGTGTCGGGACGGAACTGTTTCTGGCTCCGCGCCGCCTCGACGAAGGTAATCCGTCCGACCCCGAGTTCATTGAGCTGGGGCAGCACCTTCTCGACGGACTTGGGATCGACGATGCACCAGCCGATGTGGAGAGAACGCGGAGGCCGCACCTCCTCCTCCCTGCGCTCCATCAGCACCAGCCGCGCCCTGCGGCCGTCGAGTTCGGCAATCTCGTAGCTGCAGAGCCACGAAGCCGCATCGGGACGGCGCATTGCGATCCGCTCCCCGACGCCGTGGCGCCGCACCTTGACGAGGTATTTGTAGGCATCGCCGCGAAGACTCAGTTCCGCCGCGCCCGCCTCCTCGTCAAAGAGAAAGATCATGCAAACATCCAGGCGGAAATGGCGGCGATCCCCGCAAGGCCGATTCCCATCAGGCGGTAGGCTTTCGTTTTGTAGGCGGCAAAGGCCTCGGGATCTTCCGGATCGCACCGCTTCAGATGCTTGTAGCGTTTGGCGTCAAGCACGATCAAAACGATGCCGAATGCAATCATGACGATATTTTCAAAGGTGAAGTCGAGCCGTTTGGCGGCCATCATCACCGCCCCGGTAAAGAGGATGACGGCAATCATCGATGCGGAGATGGGCATCAGGATGCGCATTCTACGAACATAGGGGCGGATGGAACCGGCGGCGGCCAGCAGGGCCATGTTGATGAGGATCATCAGGGCCAGGAGCCCCACGCCGAGGTTGTGGATATCGATACTTAGGGTGTACATCTCGTTCATAAACGAAATTTTACCCCACTTTCCTTATAATCCTGCAAACCAGCAAGGACCCCCAATGGCCGTTACCGTAGAAGAAGCACTCGAGCATATCCACTCCGTCGTCACCCCGAGGGCGACCGAACTGATCCCCATCGAAGCGGCGGTGGGCCGTACCATCGTCGACGCCGTCACGGCAACGCACAACCTTCCTCCCTACGATAACTCCGCCATGGACGGATATGCCGTGACCCTGGCCGACGCCGGGAAAACGGTCGAAGTCCTGAAAACGATTTTCGCGGGGGACAAAGACAGTACCCGCATCTTCAGCGGCTCCTGCGTGAAGATCATGACCGGCGCGAAGATTCCCGAGGGCACCGAGTGCATCGTTCCCGTCGAGGACACCGAAGCGGCCGGGAGCACGGTCCGGCTTCCCGACGGGCTGGCGGCCGGACGCCATATCCGCCTTTGCGGCGAGGATATCCAGAAAGAGGATGCGCTGCTGGCGGCGGGGGAGCGGCTTTTCGCCCACCACATTACCCTGCTCGCTTCCCAGGGTATCAGCCACATCCAGGTCTACCGCAAACCCCGCATCGCCATTTTTGCCTCGGGCAGCGAGCTGAAAATGCACTTCGAAAACGTGGAGGGGCATCAGCTCTACAACACCAATACTCCGACCTTCATGGCGCGGGCGCAGGAGCTCGGCTGCGACGTCCGCTTCATCGGCACCGCCGAAGACACCCTCGAAGCGATCAACCGCTGCATCGAAAGCGCCCTCGACAGCGACCTGGTCATCACCTCGGGGGGCGTCAGCGTCGGCGACGCCGACTACACCAAGGAGGCCTTCGGCGCCTTCGGTTTCGAAACCTTTTTCGACAAGATCGCCATCAAACCGGGAAAACCTACCACCTTCGGGCGCATCGGCGGCACCTTTGTCCTCAACCTTCCGGGCAATCCCCTTGCGGCGGCGCTCAACTTCGAACTCTTCGCCCAGAGCATCATCCTCGCCCTGAGCGGTGCGCACGCTTCGCACATCGGCACTCTGAAGACGGTGATGGCAGGTGATTTCAAACTGAAAGCGGGACGGCGGACCCTGGTCCCGGGCTGGTTCGACGGGGAGAGTTTCACCCCCTGCGACAAGTTCGCACCGGGAATGGTATCGCCCCTGGCCGCTTCCAACGGATTTATCATGATCGACGAGAGCGTCGGCATCCTCAAAGCGGGGGCTTCCGTTTTGTTCATTCCGACGCGCACGACGCTTTACCGCGACACTCCGGTATCGCTGGTGACCCGCTAGACGGTTTTCGGGTTCTCCAGCGAAGTTCCCGAGAGCATTTTTTCCCACATCTTCGGATCGCGCCACTCCGCGACGACCCCGTCGCTGAAGCGGACGGCCGAAAGATCGATGCGCCCCATCCGTTCCGAATAGGCATCCTCCCGGAACCCCTGGGCGTACCCGGTGTCCGTTTCATGGACGATGACGCTCTGCAGCGCCACCTCCCGCTCCCCGTTGACCCCTTTCACGCATGCCATCATGGCATCGACCATCAGGAAAATCACCCGGCAGAACTGCTCCGCGGAGGGTGAAACCGGCAGCTCCACCCAGCGCTCGGAGTGGCGTTTCATATCGGCGAGGTAGGTGACGTCGTCCCCGCTCCAGAGCGTCACGGCGTGATCGAAACTGTCGATCAGCTCCTTGACGTTGCGCTTGATGAGACCGAAGTCGTAGACCATCTGGCCGTGGTCAAGGTAGGAGGATTCGAAAAGCAGCTCCACCCGGTAGGAGTGGCCGTGCACGGAAGCGCGGCAGCGCTGCGAGGAACAGCCCCGCACCACGTGGGCATTTTCAAACTTGAAAAGTTTTCGGATGATCATCGCGCCTCCTTGGAAATCGATGCACTCATTATACCCCCCGGTTCGCATCCCAGATGCGGATGTGCAGCCGGTCCGAGTAGGTGTAGCCCTTGTGTTTGCAGATCTCGATGACCGCCTCCGTGTTCGCCTCCACCTCACGGCGCGAACCCCCCAGCGGCATGCAGTAAACCTGCAGGCCCGAGGCGTAAGCGGTGATGGCGTCGATCTCCGCCTCGAAGGCCGAACCCAGGTGCGCCCCGTCGACGGTAAACTTGAAGAAACTCTCCGCGGCATTCTCGGCGATGTCGATGAACGCCTCCGGGCGTACCCGGCGCTCATAGGGTTCCCCGCTGTTGGAGAGCTTGACGGAGAGGGCGTAGACGCAGCGGCGGTAGACCGGGTACTTTGAAAAATTGACCGGCATGGCGCCGTTGGTCTCGAAGGTGACCCGGTGTCCCCGTTCCGTAACGGCTTCCAGGAACGCCACCAGTACCGGGTTGTCCGCGTAGATGAGCGGTTCGCCGCCGGTAAGCACCACGTCGACCCCTTCGGGCAGCGTGTACGCTTCCATGATCTCAAGAAGCGCATCGGGGCTTTCGATCTTCCGCCACGCGCTGCCGAAATGGCGCTTGTCCACGGCATAGACCGTGTCGCACCCTTTCACCACCGCGCCGTCGGGCGCCACTTCGCTGCAGCCGAACCCTTCGCAGCGCATGTTGCAGCCGCCGAATCGGAAGAAGAGCGAGGGGACGCCGACATAGCGCCCCTCTCCCTGAATCGAAAAGAAGTGTTCCACCAGGTACAGCATCAGCCCCCCGTCTCGTAAAATGCGCGGCTCGACGCCTCGCCTTCTGCGTCGCTCCAGCGGTTCTTCTCCGGCTTGGTGCGCACCACCTCTTTGAGTACCGCGGTCGCGGTTTTGATGTCGCCCTTCTGCACCGCTTCCTTGATGCTCATCGCCTCGTCGAAATAGAGGCAGGGGATCAGGTACCCCTCCGCCGTCAGGCGGATGCGGTTGCACTTGGTGCAGAAGTCGTCCTTGTAGGGTTCGATGATGCCGAAGCGGTACCCCGCATCCGTCCGGTAGTAGTGCGACGGGGAGTGGCCGTCGAAGCCTTCGTCCTCGAAAGCATAGGCCGAGGCGATCACGTCGAGCAGTTCGTCGCTCTTCATCCCTTTGATCTCCTGCGAAGCGTGGACGTTCTCCATGTACTCGATGAAACGGATGCTCATCCCCCGCGCTTCGCAGTAGCGCATGACATCGAGAATCTCGCCGTCGTTGATCCCCTTCATCGGCACCATGTTGACTTTGACCTTCAGTCCCACCTTCAGCGCTTCGTCTACCCCTTCGAGGACAGGCCCCAGGACATCTTTCTGGGCGATCTTCGCGGCGACCTCGGGCTTGAGGGTGTCGATGGAGACGTTGATGCGTTTCAGGCCGGCGTCTTTTAGCTTCTGCGCCGTCCCCTTCAGCAGATAGGCGTTGGTCGTCATTGCCAGGTCGATCTCCGGAGCATAGTCGCAGATCATCTTCACGAAGGCATCAAGGCCTTCGCGCAGCAGCGGTTCCCCGCCGGTGATCCGGATCTTCTTTACCCCTTCGTCAATGCAAACGCGGATGAATTCGAAAAGCTCCTCGAAACGGAGCAGGTTCTCCTTGGGCACCCAGCTGAAGGGTTTTTCGGGCATGCAGTACTGGCATCTGAAATTGCACCGTTCCGTAACGGAGACTCTCAGGTAGTCCACCGTTCTGCCGTAGCTGTCTATTAACACGCGTTTCCTTCCCGACGGACGTTTCCATCATCGATCTTCGAACCCCGGCTATCAAGCACGGTCCGGTTCATATTCGGAGGAAGCGTATCACATCATTCTGTAGGCGCGATTATAACGGGTATTTGATTGGAGTTTCTTGAGGAGGATTAAGGGAAATCAGGCTCCGGGAGGAGTCCCGGAAAGCAGAGGGGTAGTTACCAGCCTCTGACGACGGCGTGGCAGGAGCCGCAGGCCGTCATGATGTCCGTAAAGGAGCGTTGTGCCTTGGAGTACTCGTTGGCATCGAGGTAGAGGGAGAGTTCGTCCGCCGCAGCGTCAATGCGTTTGGCCGCATTGAATGCGATGTTGCTCATGTGCATTTTATCTTCGGGCAGATACTTTTTCGTCGCCTCGACGTTGTGAAAGAGTTCATTCGCTTCTTTGACCGTGGCAACACCGCTGCGAATCAGCGCCGCATTATTGTAGAGGAAGCCTTTCTGAATGTCATTCAGGCCCTCTTCGCTTTTGATCATCTGCTGAGTCATCGCTTCCTGCGCGAAGAGCGCAGTGCCGACCAGAGCCGTGAGTGCCAATACTTTAATCATTTTCATTCCATCTCCTTGGGACAGAACCGCACCTTAGTGCAGGTCCTTCCAGATCTCTTTTTTCCACAGTGTAGCGAAAACAGCAAAGACGAGCATAAAGATCAGGACGTAGATGCCCAGGCTTTCACGCTCTGCTTTTTTGCTGTCGCCGATCTCTTCCATGTAATTGATGACCTGCTCCTGGGCCTCTTCGGTCAGACCGACACGGGGCATGCCCGTACCGTGCAGCAGACGCTGCGGGTCGTTGACGAAGTTTTCCAGGTACTCGCGGCCGCGGCTCTTGATGTACTGGGAGAGATCCGGAGCTTTCGCACCGATGTAGTTTTTCAGCGTATCCGCATCGGTCAGCGCGTGAATACCTGCGTAACCCATGGAGTGACAGCGACCGCACGCCGCTTCGAAAGTCTGGCGGTTATCCAGCGCTTTGGAGATGCTTTGCAGGTAGGAAACCATGTCCATGATCTCCTGGGGCTGCATCCAGTCGTAGTTGGGCATCGGGAACATTTTGCCGGACTCCGGTCCGTACTTGTGTTCGAGGTGCATTGCAGCTACCGGGTTGGCGATGAAGTTCGCCAGGTAGTTGGTTTCGTAGATGGCGCCCGCGCTGCTCAGATCCGGCGGAACGACACCGAAAGACATTGCGGCATCTTCGTGTGACATCGGTGCCGGCATCTCTTGAGACGCGATACCGTGACAGGCGAGACAGTTCATCTCGACCAGGGCCTTGCCGTTTTCGACATTGCCCTTGATCGTCGTATCGACCATGCTCAGGTCGGTACATTTGAAGTCGACCGGTTCGGGTTCCGGGTGCATGACGTGGTGTGCGTACGGTTCGATACCGTAGTACGTTACCGCCACGAGGGCGATAATGACAGCTAAAATCTTAAACTCTTTCATTATTTACCCCCAACTTTCTTCGCTTCGGCTTTTGTAATGAACGGCAGCGCCAGGAACAGCAGCAGGAATGCGACTGACGCGTAGAAGCCGACCCATGCGTTCGTACCGGTCGGCGGCAGTTTGCCGTAGATGGTCAGAACGATCATGTCGACCATCATGATCCAGAACCAGTACTTGAAGTACGGGCGCTGGCTGGCGGGCTTGACCATCGGAGAACGGTCGAGCCACGGCAGGAGGAAGAAGATCACGTTGGCGATACCGAAGGCAACCAGACCGAGATCTTTACCGCTGATACCGGCGATCTCAAAGAACCAGCCGCGAAGCACTTCGTAGCTCCAGAGGAAGTACCACTCGGGGTAGATGTGCGCCGGAGTCTTCAGGCCGTCAGCCTTGTCGAAGTTTATGGCGTCCATCGCGAATCCGTAGTGGTAGAAGACCAGGTAGAAGAAGAAGATCAGGAACCAACCCATGACCATGAAGTCTTTGGAGAGGAACGCCGGCCAGAAAGGAATGACCTTGGACTCTTTCTTCTGACCCGCTTTGAACTTCTCTGCTTCCTCTTCGTAATCGAAGAACTCGCCCTCTTCATTGTTAACGTGGGGGAAGCGCAGGGTGTAGAAGTGGAAGACGATCGCGCCCATGATCACGAGCGGCAGCAGCAGCACGTGAAGCATGAAGAAGCGTGTCAGGGTTGCGTCGGAAACGTAGAAGTTACCGCGGATCCAGACAACCAGGTCGCCACCGATGAGCGGAATACCGCCGAAGATCTCGGTGATAACGTAGGCCGCCCAGTAGCTCATCTGACCCCAAGGCAGCATGTAGCCGGAGAAGCCCTCTGCGGAGAAGGTGACGAAGAGCAGCATGCCCGAAACCCAGATCATCTCGCGGCCTTTTTTGTAAGAGCCGTAGTAGATGCCGGTGAACATGTGGATGTAGATCACCAGGAAGACGACGGATGCACCGACCGCGTGAACGTGGCGGAAGAGCCAGCCGTAGGCAACTTCTTGCATAATGGTGTAGTTGACGGAGTCGAACGCCAAGTTGACGTCGGGCTTGTAGTACATAAGCAGGAAAACGCCGGAAACCAGCAGGACGGTAAAGAGCGTCGCAAGGATCATACCCATCGCCCAGAGGAAGTTGATGTTTTTCGGAATCCAGTACTCCGTCATCATCACCTTGACAAATTTAGTTGTCGCCAGGCGCTGGTCAAACCATTCGCCGATTGAGTTCGCTTTTTCGAATTCAGCCATAATTCCCTCCTTACGCTTGACCGGTCATTGCTTTGTATTCCGGACCTGCTTCGCCCAGAACCAGTGTTTGACCATCGATTTTAAACGGAGGAATATCCAGGGGACGCGGCGGGGGACCAAAGGTGTTGACACCGGCGTCGGTGAACTCACCGCCGTGACAGGCACATTTGAAGTCGTGGGTGTCGGGACGGTACGCCGGGATACATCCCAGGTGCGTACAGAGACCGATCATCACGGAGAAGTAGTGGTTGCCCACTTTGACGTTGCGTCCTTCGGTCGGCTCCATGTCGGCCGCGTACTTCAGTACGAAAACCGGCTTGCCGCGCCATACGACGACTTCAAGTTTATTCTCTTCCAGGGCAGTGACGTCAACGGTCGTGAAACCGGCAGACATGACGCTCGGAAGCGGATCCCATGTCTTTTTCATCGCTACGAGGGAAGCAACTGCTCCGACGCCTGCTACCGCGCCGAAGGCTTTACCCATAAAACCTCTTCTGCTTTGATTCATCATTTCGCTCACTTATGTGAATTTTAACAGCTTATAATAGATGAAAGAGGTTTAATATTTTATAAATCTAAGCACACTTTTAGAAATTTGTCCAACTTATGGGTATTATTCGCCAACTTCCCGTAACAGTGGCCTTCCAGGGATTCCAGCACCCCGTCAAGGGCCGCTTCATCATAGCCGTTAATAACCGGGATATTCAGTTTTCGGAAGTACTCCGGAAAGTCCGCCGCATAGTCGGGACGCTGGAGAAAAACCGGCTTTCCGCCGGAAGCGAGATTCTCAAGCGCCGCCTGGGGCGAGGCGGTGACCAGCACTTCGCTGCCCCGCACTACCGCCTCATAGGCATCGCTTTCGTGGCGGGTTCCGAAGGCGTCGCCAACCTTCTTCTCGTACCCCAGGAACCAGTAGAAGCCTTCCAGCAGCTCCATCTTGTGTTTGCGAAACATGTCGCGCTGTTTGAAGAGGTCCTCTTCGTAATCGTCGTCCCCGAAAAAGAGGGCGCAGCGGATCGTTTTTTCGCAGGGTTCGAAATATTCCGGGGCGACCGGTGTCCCGGTCCAGACCCCTTCGCCTTCCAGGTAGGGCGACACCAGGCATTCCCCCTCCCCTTTGGCGTCTTCGGGGTCGTCCGTCACCCGGACGAAGGCGGAGAAGAAACGGTGCATGTCCGCCAGAAGCGCCGGGTTCGCCTCGGCGGAGTCGAAAATGATCTTGTCACCGTGCTGGGCGATCTGGGGAATGTTGCGGACCACGTCGACGCCGACGGCGCGCTTCACGCCGTGATTTCGCGCCTCGGAAGCGATGCGGAAGTCGGAGCTGAGCAGGGTGATGTTGACATCGCCGAGTGCGCGGATGATGGTCGCGGCGCGGCGAAAGCGGTCCAGCCCGATCCGGTGTCCGGTATGGACGTAATAAAATAGTTGCATAGGTCTCCTTTTGTCACTCGCTCAATCTCGGCATCACAGCATTTTTATGCCATGTCATACATGCTTATGTTTGCTAACGGTCTTAGCCAGCATCATTCTTCGCACGCATTCTACTATTGCCCAGATTAACCCGACATAACAGATGCAACCATGAACGAACTCCTCGGCTTTGTCTCGAAAGATATGAACCATGAAGGGCAACTGGCCTTTTCGGAGATCGTCGGGGCCGTAGCGGGCGGTGTTGTGGGTGGAGAAGAGGGTGTGGCGATGGGCCAGACCATCGCCCGGTCGGCTACGGAGTATAACCGGCAGCTGCATGCGGATGAGATTGCATGGATTAATGAGAAAGCCGAAAAGTTTGCCAAAGAAGAAGGTATCAGTTCCGAAGATGCAAAGGCGAGACTAGCGGAACAGGCACTCAGAGATATCGATGTCATGTGGGATGTCGCTTTGGGCGCGGACGACACGGCGGCACAGAAGTTTATGGCTGACAATGCAGGAGATGCTTCTTTCATCAATAGCCGGGATGAACAACAAAAACTTTTCAGTACGCAAAACGGCGATTATTTCGATCCGACGCGCTATGCGACACAGGCAGCACAATATGGAGGAGACCTTTATGACCAAGCTCAAAACAAGGCTTATAGCGTCCTTTCTGATCCACAGTTGTTGGCAGCCGGTGTCAAACAAAAAGTTGGTGATGCCTTGGATGATGTACCTGAGAACTTTCAGGCTTATCTCAATGATTTAGAAAAGCAGTCACCCAGCGAAATCGCGGCAGGACGTATTACGGACCCTGCAATGGCTATAGTAGACGGTTTAGAGACGGGAACAGGACTGTATACAACAGATAGTGAAACGCTCGAAGCGATTTACGGCGAAGGTAATTCCAATGCCGTATCGGCTCTTGGTGGTATGCTTGTCGTTGGTTCAATAGTTGGTGATGGGAAGAATAATAAAAATGGAGTTATTGATGATAAAGCTAAAGTTCATATTCTTGACGGAGATGGAGCAAATAGCGGTGGTCACAGATATGGTACAGGTAAACCGGGGAAAACTGAATTTCCTGAAGAGTGGAGTGATCAAAAGGTAGAAAGTGTAATATCCAATATAGTAACAGATCCAACAACGAATTGGAGTGCACCAGATAAGCGAGGGTATATTGATACAAATGTTAAAGTTGAGAACATTGATGTACAAGTAGTATATGATACCAAGAACAATCGTGTTGTAACTGGATATCCAACAAATACAGAAAAGAACCCAAAATGAAAAAAATAGATTGGCAGTTTATTGAACAGAATTTACTTTACATATATGATGAGTTAAAAGTACAAGATATGAGTGCATATGATAAAGAAGGTTTCTTGTCGTGGAAAGATGGTATGAACCGGATATTTCAGTTTATTGATTTAGCAGGGGAGTATGCATTGGCTTATGAGACGATATCTGGTTATTTGGAAGACTATCCATGTGTTCTTTCCGGCAAAGCATCTGTTAAGTTATTAGAAATTGGACTAGTTCTGAAGTATAAAACAGAATTAGTAGAAGATAAACTATTTGATTCTAGAGGGTAAAAGAGACGGCATGAGATTTCAATCCACAGGATGTAATTGGCCAGAATGACCCTAATTCCGGGGATATACATGAAGAATGGTGCTGCACCTCGTGCATCTGAGCTTCAACAAGCAGGAAGACGGAAGTCATATGAATTAGATCATGACCAAGAAATTCAAAATGGTGGAAATGTTTTAACTCGTTCCCACGCTGTGCGTGGGAATGCATACTTAAACCCAAACTACCGGAAACGCTCAATATCAACTAATCCCTGACCCCCTTCATAGTCTCTCGCACTGCTATAGCGCCAATGCTCGGCATGGTCCACATAGCCGCGTTTGACAGGGTTTCTATGGATGTACTCTATTTTGGCTCTCATCATTTTTTCGTCTATTATGCACTTTGGTTGAATGCCTTCTTGCCACACCTGATACGCTCTATCATTTTTGTGCGCCTTCTTATAAAAAGCCAGTTGATCCAGGATCGTTCTGGCGTTCTCTTCCTCCAGCAAACGGATGAGCTCTTTGGCTGTATGTGCTTTGAACTTCGCCATGCTGCTTCCGATGTCATTACTTTGGGCAACAATGTGCAGATGGTTCTCCAGTATCACATAGGCATGGAGTTTGAAACTGTCAGTCTGTTGCAGATGCTTGAAACTCTCCAGTACGATCTCGACACTTTCGGGTCTGGTAAACAGCGCAATCCAGTGAAGCACGGTACAGGTTACGAAATGTGGCGCTGTCGGATGATAAATTTTGTATCTGCTTCTGCCCATCTCTCAGCCTTTTTTCTGTATTGTGATGTAATTGATAATTGTTTTTAGTAGTTATTTCAGATTGCAATAGATTCTATGGTTGTAGTATGCATTCCCACGTACAACGTGGGAACGAGAAAAGTTACAACGGAGCGATTCAATGATACGTGCGCCCTGGGGTGATCAAAAATATTGGGATGGCAGATTTGATAGATTTGATACTGTAATCAAAGAGGATTTCATCAGATTTAAACAACCTAGTAAAAATCCTGGATATCGACCGCAATTTACATTTGACACAGCATTTTATTGTTTCAGATTGATATGTATTCGCTACTCTAGGGGGGATGCCATTGGTGAACTGTCCCAGTATTTTAACGGTCTACTCGATGCATGGGAACTTTCTAATAAATTGGCAAATGAACTCAATGCTACTTTAGAACCTGGTCAAGGTTGGGATCATCGACATATATTGACAGCAGCACAAGCAAGCGAGGATTCAAGAAGCCATGGCGATCCAAGAGCATGGGTGTTTTCTCTTGAAAACCTTAACCATTACAATTGGTGTTTTTGGCTAGTCGGGTTGGCGCTTTTGCTTGAAATTGACGATGCGTTATGGAAACAGCTCCTTAGGCTCGTAGGCGGGGAAGGTGAGGATGCTCTTTTGGACAGAGTCATCGCTGCAAAAGAGAAAGACAGGAAGATTGGAACGACGCTACTTCACGAAAAACCCTATGCGAGACTTCTGAAAGCTGTTGATGCACCACAAGAGGAACAGGCGACATTATTAAAAGTGTTTGTAGACAACTGGTACAACGAGCTGAACCGAAAAGGCAATGAAGAGCTGTGGTGGTACATTTATGGCGATCCCGACAAACACCCTTTGAGTCAAGGAAGCTACTTTGGAAGATGGTGTATCGAAGCGGCGGTGTGTGCCAAAGTCTTTGGACTTGATGATTCACTTTGCCGATCCCACGAATATTATCCTGAAGCACTTGTTCATAATAAAAACCAAAGTGCTCCTAGTGTTGTAGCGCAACCGCATTCCTGGTTTTCAAACTTGTTCGGTATTAAATGAGCTAGAGTTATTTCTCGATGAAGAGAGGGAATTAGGGTCAGCCCATGAATCAAGACTGTACCCGACCATGCAGCAGCCAAAAAAGCAAAACCCGGAGTCAAACGTTCCGTGTCTCGCTCTCAACCTCGACGATTTACCCTCATACCCTTTTATTTTTAGCAGCTATTTTTATGTAGATATGCAGAATGTCGATGGCCGCCGGGGTGATGCCGCTGATCTGTGACGCCGCCTGCAGGGTCGGCGGGTTGAAGCGCTGCAGTTTTTCGACGATCTCCTTCGAGAGGCCGCTGACCGAGGCGAAATCGAACCCCTCGGGGATGGCGACGTCAAGCTGTTTTTTCATCCGCTCGATGTCGTCATGCTGCTTCTCGACGTAACGGGCGTACTTGGCGGTGATGAGAATCTGCTCCCGGATGTAAGCGTCGTACCGTTCCAGTTCCGGCAGCAGGAGCAGCATCTTTTCGACGGTGAAGGATTTGCGGGCGATCAGCTGCTGCGCGCCGATTTTGTCGGTGATGCGCTCCTCGCCGATGGACTCCAGGAAGGCGATGAACTCCTTGTTGGGCGTGTACTCCGCCGCCTGGATGAGGGCCATGCCCGCTGCGATCTGCTCCCCCTTGCACCGGACTTTTTCATAGGTCGCGTCGTCGATCAGCCCCAGTTCATGGCCGTAGCCGCCCAGACGCAGGTCCGCCGTCTCTTCGCGCAGCAGCAGGCGGTACTCCGCCCGCGAGGTGAACATGCGGTAGGGCTCTTTGGTCCCTTTGGTCACCAGATCGTCGATGAGCACCCCGATGTAGGCCTCGTCCCGGCGCAGTACCAGCGGCGCTTTCCCCTGCAGGGAGAGCGACGCGTTGATGCCCGCCATCAGTCCCTGGGCCGCCGCCTCCTCGTAACCGGTGGTGCCGTTGATCTGCCCGGCGAGGTAGAGCCCGTTGACCTTCTTGGTCTCCAGGGAGTGGGTGAGCTCCGTCGGATCGACATAGTCGTACTCGATGGCGTAACCGTAGCGGACGATGCGGGCGTTTTCCATCCCCTCCACGGAGCGGACCATCGCCAGCTGTACGTCCGGCGGCAGAGAGGTACTCATGCCGTTGATGTAGCACTCGGTGTTCTCCCGGGTCTGGGGCTCGATGAAGAGGTGATGGCGCTCCTTGTCCCGGAAGCGGTTGATCTTGTCCTCGATGCTGGGGCAGTAGCGCGGCCCCACCCCCTCGATCTGGCCGGTGAAGAGCGGCGCACGGTGGAAGTTGCTCTCGATGAGCGCATGGGTGTCGAGGTTGGTGTAGGCGATGTAGCAGGGAAGCTGCTCCTTCTCCCGTGCGAAACGCTCCCGGTCAGTCCGGAAACTGAAAGGCGACGGGAGTGCGTCTCCGGGCTGTTCCTCCATCACGGAAAAATCGATGGACGAGGAGTCGATGCGGGGACAGGTCCCGGTCTTGAGACGTCCCACGTTCAACCCGCAGCCGCGCAGCGAATCGGAGAGCCCTTTGGCGGCGAACTCGCCGAACCTGCCGGCTTCACGGGTCACCTCCCCGATGTGGATCGCCCCGTTGAGAAAGGTGCCCGTCGTCAGAATCACCCGGGGAGCCCGGTAGGCGTTGTTCAGGTCCGTCGTCACCCCCGCAACCGCGCCCTCTTCGATGAGCAGCGACACCACGGTCTCCTGCATCAGGTGCAGGTTCGGCGTCGTCAGCATCAGGTTGCGGGCGATGATGCGGTAGCGGTCCATGTCGATCTGGGCCCGCGACCCCCGGACCGCCGGTCCCTTGGTGATGTTGAGGATGCGGAACTGGATTCCGGCCTCATCGGTAATGAGCCCCATCTCGCCGCCGAGGGCGTCGATCTCCCGCACCAGGTGTCCCTTGGCCAGACCGCCGATGGCGGGGTTGCAGCTGGTTGCGCCGACCTGTTCGGCCAGCATCGACAGCAGCAGCGTCCGGTGCCCCATGCGTGCCGACGCGAGCGCCGCCTCGATCCCGGCGTGGCCGCCGCCTACAACGATAACTTCGTATTCCATGCTTCTTCCGTCTCCGGTACGCGGCCTCGCAGGCCGCCTTGTCTTGAACGCAATTATACCGTTTCTCATTCCCACAGCGCTGTGACGCAACAGGGTGCGGGGCCTTTTTTATAAAAGATTAAAGGATCGACATTCTAAAATACGTTAAACGAGAGAAAAACGAGAGAGAACCACGATGCCCCAGGAGAAAAAACCGACCAAAGAAGAGATCGAAGCGATGCTGAAGGGTTACCGCCCCGAAACCGTCGAGTACGATCCCGAAATCGACGGCGGCGACGAACACAAAATCCGCGACGATCACCTCAAAGAGAAAGAGGAGCTCGTCGACGTCATCACCCGTCTCAAAGAGAAAAACCGCGGCACGCGGAAAGTCCGGCGCTGATTCTTTCGCCGACTTGAGATGCGGCGGAGCGCTCGACGCGTTTAGCCTTCCTTAACCGCCCGCCGCCTACAATGGCGCCAATCCACCACCGGGACCCCTATGATCGAAGCAGCCCATACCGCCTATAACCGCGGCGACTACGCCGCCGCCCTGACCCGATACCGCAACCTCGCGGACGCCGGGGACGCCACCGCCCAGACCGCCTTGGGGTTTATGTACCAAAACGGCCAGGGAACGGAACAAGACGACGCCCTGGCGCTGGAGTACTACACCCGCGCCGCCGCGCAGAAAGAGCCCCTCGCCCTCTTCAACCTCGCCCTGCTTCACGCCAACGGCCTGGGGGGCGCGGCCCACGACCAGTTCAAGGCCCATGAACTCTTCCTCGAAGCCGCCGTGCGGGAAGTGCCCCAGGCGCAGTACGAGACGGCGCTGATGCTCGAACGGGGTCTGGGGTGCCTCCAGAACTTCTCCGAAGCGGCCTTCTGGTACGAAGAGGCGGCCAAGCGGGGGCACGCGGAAGCCTTTAACAACCTCGGCGTTCTCTACAAGGAGGGGCACGGCGTCCCAAGAGACTACGCCCGCGCCTTCATCTGCTTCTCCCGGGCCGCCGAGGCGGGACTGCCGACGGCGCAGTACAACCTCGGGCAGCTCTACGACCAGGGTCTGGGCGTCGAAGCCGACCACGACAAAGCGCTGGAGTGGTGCCGCAAAGCGGCCTACGGCGGCCACGAAAAAGCCAGGGGGATCATCGCCGCCCTGCAAGAAGAGGGCAAAATCGTCTTTTAGACGCACCGCTTCCCCCGTTTACGCAGCGGCTTCGCCCTTGCGTTATAATGGCGGATATCAAAACGATCGAGGTTAACAGATGTTCACTGGTCTTATCCGGGAAATGGCGCAGGTCAAAAGCTACGGCGGCAACCGTCTCGCCCTGCGCGCTTCCCATCGTCCCAAGCTCGGGGATTCCGTTGCCGTCAACGGGGCCTGCCTGAGCGTCGTCAGCCTCGAAAGCGACGGCTTTACCGTCGAGCTCTCCCCCGAAACCCAGCGCATCATCGCCGTCGAGAACCTGAAAGGAAGCGTCCACATCGAACCGGCCATGATGATGGGGGAACGCTTCGAGGGGCACATCGTCCAGGGACACATCGATACCGTCGGAAACGTCGAAAGCATCAAGAACAACAGCAACAGCTACGACGTGCACATCACCGTCGATCCCAGGTTCGTCCGCTACATCGTCCCCAAGGGCTCCGTCACCATCGACGGGGTCAGCCTCACCGTCAACGAGGTCTTCAAAAACGGCTTCCGGCTCACCATCATCCCCATCACCATGCGCGAAACCCTCTTCGGAAGCTACCGGAAAGGGAGCCGGGTCAACGTCGAAACGGACATGTTCGCCCGCTACGTCGCCCACCTTCTCGAACATCGCACCGGCAGCGACTCCCTCAGCTGGGAGACCGTCGACAAAATCAGCGCCCTCTAC
>JBNKLF010000011.1:36987-104006 GCA_050292215.1 Sulfurimonadaceae bacterium
TCTACTGATATGCGCCGCCTTTGGATCGCTCTCCCGGGTCTCCTTTTCCTGCTCGGCGGCTGTTCCGCCTACCGCTTCCCCTCCCCCGACGACACCCGCCTTCTCTCCCATGAAGGGTGCCGCCTGAATGTGCAGCAGTTCGAACTGGCCCTCACCACGGCCGCCTACCGCACCGGCTGGCACCCCCTGAAAAAAGAGAACGGCAGTTTCGAAGCGCTTTACAACGAGGACGGTGAGACGATCCGCATGTCGCTGACCCACGGCGAGGGGCGTACCGCAATGCGCTACCTGGAGAGCCGGGGGCTGGACTTCGACGGGCGGCAGATCGACGCCGCCTACGCCCGTGACGTCGAAGCGCTCCAATCGGCACTGCGATACGACATCCTCTACCGCTGCGCCCGCAGCGCCGCCTCGACGCCGCCTAAAGAGAGCATCCTCGAAACTCCCGCACCGCCCCCGGACCGCGACGTCGCGCCGGACCCGGTGATGATCGAGTCGGTGCCCCCCTCCCTCTCACGCATCCGCTGAGTCACGGTCGCAAAGCGGCACCGCGTCGGGATTGCACGCCTTTTTGTGCGCCATGTCCACCGGTTCGAACCATTGCGAAAGATCGGCCCGGGAGGCCACGGTGGCATTACGGTACCCCTCCCCCCGGTTCAGGTAGACCTGCAGGCCGTTTTCATAAAGCGCCAGCCGCGTCTTCAGAGCGGTCGAATAGGTCGTCACCACCCCCTCCTCTTTCAGATGCGCCGCGATGTCGGCGAAATACTCCCGGGTCCAGAGCATCGGGTTGGCCGTCGGGCTGAAGGCGTCCTGGTAGACGACGTCGAAGCGCTCCGTACACTCCCGCAAATACTCCCGGGCATCCCCGATGTAGAGGATGATCTCCGCGCCGTCGTCGCGGTAGTGCCCCTCCCGGCTCAGGGATGTGATCACCTCACGAAAAGGCGCGAACACTTCGGGGTAGGGAAAATGCTCCAGGCTCCGGACGAGATCGCCGTCGAACTCCGGAGAGAAGATGCGCACCCGGGTCTGCGGGGCGTGTTCGCGCAGGTAGTGCAGCGTCGCCAGGGTGTTGAATCCCAGTCCGAAACAGATGTCCAGAATCACCAGCTCCGATCGTCCGGGCAGCGCGGTGAAGGCGGGAATGACATGCTTGGAGAGGGACTCGTTGAGGGCGCCGTCTTTGGTGGAGTGGTAGTGTTCGTCGAACAAGGAGCTGTAGGCGGTGAAACTCCCGTCGTCGCTGCGGACGACCCGGGCGGCGGCGGACGGCTTCTGCATCAGAGGCCGTTGCCCCACATGTGCAGTTTCTTGCCCACCGTCACGAAGCAGCCGGGCAACAGATCGGAGATGGTGTTGACCGCCCGGTATTCGCAGGCGTTGAGCATCGCCTCGACCCGTTCCCGGGTGATGCTCCCCTCCCTCTGGATAACGATGACGAGGGCAGAATTCTCCAGCCCCTGGTAGGCGTGTTTGAGCAGTTTTTCCGCGTAAAGATGGCGGTCCAGAAGATCCCGCAGGATGATCACCTCGAAATCCCGCACCGTCGCTTTGAAGGGCGCCTTGTAGTGCCCCACCTCCGCGTAGCGCACCGATTCGGAAGTTGCGACGGGCGCATGCTCCCCCGGGTAGGCGCTGATGTGCAGCTGCCCCCCGCAGGAGGTGACGTGTTCCGCCAGCGCCCGGCTCAGTTCATCGACATGGGAGGTCGCTTCCAGGACCCGCAGACCCGGAACGTCACCGACGATCTGAAGCAGTGATTCAAAGGCCATCCCGCATCCTAGAGCGCCAATTGGTGCAGTTCCCGGAAGAGGTAGGCCTCGACGATATCGTCGATGCTCCGCTGGGTATGGGCGACCAGGACCATCATCTGCTCTTCGATAAAAGGCATCACCGGTTCGTAGTCGTTTTCGACCACCACCGCATCGAGCCAGGCCTCGACCGATTCGCGTGTCTTGTAAAAGTTAATCTCGACGACCTGTCCCTCCTCGATCTCGATGGTCGCCCACTGCTTCGCATCGGCGATCTTGACGAGGGAGGCCTCCTGCGTATCGTCGCAGTCCATCGGCACCAGCAGAATCATCTACGCCTCCACTTTGGAAAGGTCAAGCTTGAGGGCATCGTTGTCCATCACGCCGATCCCCTCTTTGAGGATGTCTCCGGCGATCGCCTGCGCCTCGTCGAGGGAGTGCATGGTGTAGGTGCCGCACTGGTAGACGTTGAGTTCGGGAATGTCGTTCTGGCTTTTTACCTTCAGAATGTCCTCCATGGAAGCCCGCCACGCCTCCGCCACCTCCGTTTCGGAGGGGGTGCCGATGACACTCATGTAAAAACCGGTCCGGCATCCCATGGGAGAGACGTCGATGATCTCCGTGCGCCCGGAGTTGAGATGCTCGCGCATAAAGCCGGCGAAGAGGTGTTCGAGGGTGTGGATGCCCTTCTCCCCCATGATCGCCTCGTTGGGTTTGCAGAAGCGAAGGTCAAACACGGTAATCGCGTCTCCGGAGGGGGTCGTCATCCCCTTGGCCCGGCGTACGGCGGGGGCCGGCATGATCGTATGGTCTACGGTAAAACTGTCAAGCAGGGGCATGGTCACATCCTGATGTATATTTGCCTAATGGTAGCATATCCGTTTTGGCGGCAGCGAGTTAATCCTGCAGCTTCAAGGGGTGTAAAGATTGTCGCGGGGTTCAAAACGTTTGATGGGAGAGGCACCGCTTTGAAGCGGCGCCGTATGGGCATTGCGGGGCTTAAACGCCCGCTTCTTCGCGGCGCTGGAGGTATTCCCAGTCCGTGTCGATCTGTTTCTGCCACTCTTCGATCAGGTACTCGTACTGCGGCGTGAAGAGGTGTTTGAAACGCCCCTGGGCACCGAGGTAGTCACGTACCGGGATGACGTTTTTCGGCCGGTAGGTGATGTTCAGCTGGCGTCCGTTGATGATCTCGTAAAGCGGGAAGACCAGGGAGTCCGTCGCCAGGTCCGAGACCGCGATGGTATCGGCCGGGTCGAACTTCCACTCCGTCGTACAGGCGGACATGGCGTTGATGTAGACCGGGCCTTCGGTAGCGAAACCGGTCTGGATCTTTTTCACCATGTCTTTCCATTTGTTGGGAGCGACCTGGGCGACGTAGGGCGCGCCGTGGGCCGCCATGATGGAGAGCATGTCTTTTTTCTTCATCTTCTCGCCGTAGCTGACGCGTCCCGCCGGAGCGGTCGTCGTGGAAGAACCGATCGGTGTGGAAGAGGAGCGCTGACCGCCGGTGTTGGCGTAGACTTCGTTGTCCAAACAGACGTACATCATGTCGTGACCACGCTCGAAACATCCGGAGATCCACTGGAAGCCGATGTCGTAGGTCGCACCGTCGCCGCCGAAGGCGACGAATTTCGGTGTACGCTCGGGCTGTTTCAGACGTCCCTTGTTTTTAAGGGCCTTGTACATCGCTTCGGCGCCGGCAACGGCCGTGGAGCCGTTTTCGAAGCCGATATGGATCCATGAAGCATCCCATGAGGTGTAGGGGTAAACCGCCGTACAGACTTCCAGACACCCCGTCGATGCGGAGAGTACCAGGTCGTCATTGGTCGCGTTCAGAACTTCGCGGACAATGATGGAGTGGGCACATCCCGGACAGAGAAGGTTCGCACCCTCGAAACGGTCCGCAGAGGTGGAAAACTCTTTAAGGTTTTTGATCTTTTTAATTTCGCTCATCATTATCTCCTTACAGGAACGACAGTTTCGGTCCGCGTACGCCGATGTACTGCTGGAGCGGTGTCGTCGATTTGCCCGCTTCGGCATTCGCCTGAAGCTGGGCAAAGATCTCGTTCAGGTGCGCTTTGGTCAAGTCGCGACCGCCGAGGCCGTAGATGTAGTTCGTCAGAACCGGATGTTTTTCCTCGTTGATCATGACACCGGAGAGCTCGTTGAAGAGCATGCCCACCGTACCATGGGGAGAGGAGCGGTCGAGGGCACCGACGGCTTTGACCCCTTTGAGGATTTCGGCCAGTTTTTCGAAAGGCCACGGGCGGATGACGCGAATGCCGATGACACCGGCCTTGATCCCCTTCTCCGCACGAATCTCTTCGGCGACTTCGCGGGCGGTTTCGACGGAGGTTCCCAGACAGACGACGGCAACGTCCGCGTCATCCATGTTGTAGGTCTCGACCAGGTTGTATTTGCGGCCGGTCAGTTTTTCGAAGTCGGCGAAGGCCGCTTCGATTTTCGGGAAGACTTTCGTCATCATGTCGTTGTGCTGGCGCGCTTTGTGCTCAAAGTGCCAGTCCTCTTCGGTCTGAACCCCGTGGGTGACCGGGTGTTCGAAGTCGAGCATGTCGTTCATCGGCTGGAATTCGCCGACGAAATTGAAAGCGGTCTCGTCATCGATGGTTTTGACGCCCTGGGCGGTGTGCGACGTCATGAAGCCGTCTTGATGCACCATCGCCGGCAGGCGGACGTCATGATCTTCTGCCACTTTGAAGGCGATGAAGTTCAGGTCGTAGGCGTCCTGCGGGCAGTAGGCGTCGAACTGGATCCATCCGGAATCCCGTCCGAGGTACATGTCGGAGTGGTCGCCGTTGACGTTCAGCGGCGCCGCAAGGGCACGGTTGACGACGTTCAGGATGATCGGGAGACGCATACCGGAAGCCTGGTAGAGGGTCTCGACCATAAGTGCAAAGCCCTGGGAAGAGGTCGCTGTTGCGACACGGCCGCCGGCGGCTGCCGCACCGATACAGCCGGACATTGCGCCGTGTTCGGATTCGACCATGACGAACTCGCCGTCGACGTAACCGTTCGCCAGGAAGTTGCCGTAGTTCTCGACAATCGGAGTCGACGGAGTGATCGGGTAAGCGGCGACGACGTCGATCTGCACCTGACGCATGGCCTGGCTTGCAGCCATATTGCCGTCCCAGACCTCTACTTCGCGTAGTTCCATTTTATCTGCCATTATGATTCCTTTGTCTCTTTTGCCGGCCACTCGGCCAGTGCTTCTTCACCGTCTTTCTGTTCGGGGAACATCAACAGGGATTTCGGGTTGGTCGGGCACACCTCGACGCAGATACCGCACCCTTTGCAGTGGTCAAAGTCGATACCGACCATCTTCTTGTCGCGGGAGATGATCGAAATGTCCGGGCAGAATACCCAGCAGAACTGACAGTCGATGCAGTAGTCCTTGTTGAAGAGCGGTTTAAAAATCCGCCAGTCGGAAACGCTTGCCGTAAAAGAGCTGTTCTCCGAATAGGGGCGGTCCTCCTGCAGCGTCGTCGCGATGTTGTCCATCGGTCCTTCGAAAGAGCGGAGCATCGCACCGATTTCAAATTCGTTCCATCCGTTGTTTTCCATGATCTGCTCCTTACTCTACTTCGTCGAATGCGCGCTGAATCGCAGTCATGTTCGCGTCGACGATCTTTTGCGGTAGTTTTTTCAGTACGTTGACCATGCTCTCTTTGAAGAAGTCGATTTCGTACATGCCTGAAATTTTCATCAGTGCACCCAGCATCGGCGTATTCGGGATCGGACGGCCGATGGTCTCCTGGGCGATCTTGATACAGTCGACGACGTGTACGTTCTTGCCTTCAAGTTTCGGCTGGGACTTGATCAGATCTTCACGGCTCATATGGGTCGTGATGATGTAGACGGTATCTGCTTTCTCATTGGCAGTAATATCGGCAGTGTAGGTCAATGCCGGGTCGATAACCAGAACATAATCAGGTTTCATGAACTTCTCATGGTTCATGATCACTTTGTCGGCGACACGGTTGTATGCAGTCATCGCTGCACCACGCTTCGCTGAACCGTAGAATGCAAAGGCCTGTACGTGCTTCCCGGTTGTCGAAACAACCTCGGCAAGACCCTTTGCACCGGTAACAGCACCCTGTCCGGCACGACTATGCCATCTGATTTCAAGCATGGGTTCTCCCTCTAACTTAGTAAATTGCAGAATAAAACTATTCTAGAATGACAGGTATTCTATGCAAGTTGCTCTTAAATACAGCTTCACTATCACACCTTGTCCGTGATGACAAAGCAAGTGTGTCAAACCGCCACGCCCGCGAGATAGCGGACCGCCCGGAGGGCATCTTCCAAAACGGTATCGACCGCTGTTAACAACTGTTCGCGGGTGTCGTAGCCGCTACTGACTGCCACACATTTGACACCGGCGTTTCGGGCCGCTTCAACGTCAATCCGCGTATCGCCGATCATCCAGCAGCGCTCCTTCTCCGCGCTCATGCGCGAAACCGCCTTCTCAATGGGCTCCGGATGAGGTTTGGGGTGTTCCACGTCCTCGCGGCCGATGAGCACTTCGAAGTGATGCATGACCCCGAAATGCTCCAGCAGCTCTCGGGAGTAGAGCCCGGTTTTGGTCGTCACCACCCCCAGCCGCGCGAACGCCGCCGCTTCCGCGATGGCCTCGCGGGCGCCGGGCAGCAGTTCGGTCTTTTGGGTGGAGATGGTGCGGTAACGGCTCTTGTAGGTGTCGACGAAGGTCCAGACCCGCGCCTCCTCCACGCCGACGCTGCGGAACATCACGTCGAGGGGATGGCCGATGAGCGCCTTGACGGCACTGTCGTCGGGACGCTCGAAACGGTGGGTATCGCAGGCGTGGTGAAAGCTTTCCAGAATCGCTTCGGTCGAATCGATCAGGGTGCCGTCAAGATCAAAAAGGATCGTCAAATGGTGCTCCTCCTCGGGAATCGGGAGGGTATGATAGTGACAAAGGGCTTTCAAGCCCCTAAACGGAGAAGAAAACCGGCGCGCGCTCAGTGCCAGCCAAGCAGTTCGAAGACCATCGGCAACATCACGGTGGTGATGAGCGCGCAAAGCGCCATCGCCAGCCCGGCGAAGGCCCCGCTCACCGGACTGACGTCAAAGGAGCGTGCCGTCCCGATGCCGTGGGCCGCCACCCCCATGGCGATCCCCACGGCGCTCTCATCCTCGACCCCCGCCGCCCGGAGCAGCCGGATGCCGATGACCGCACCGGTAATGCCGGTCACCGCGACGAAGGCGGCCGTCATGGCCGGGATGCCTCCCAGGATCTCGCTGACGCCCATCGCCACCGGCGTCGTCACCGATTTCGGCGCAAGGGTCAGCAGCATCCGGGTATCCATCCCCAGCAGGCGGCCGATGGCCACAGCGCTGAAGGCTCCCGCCGCGGCGCCCACCGTCAGCGAGACCGCGACGGGAAACCAGATGCGCCGCAGCCGGGGAAGGTGGCGAAAAAGCGGCACGGCAAGGGCCACCGTCGCCGGACCGAGCAGGAAGTGGAGAAACTGCGCCCCGGCGAAATACTCCTCGTAGGCGGTTCCCGTCGCCTCCAGCAGGGCGATCAGCACGATCATGGAGAGGGCCACGGGGTTGAGCAGGGCGTTGCCCCCGCCGAGGAGAAAGAGCTTCTGCATGGCGAGGTAGACCAGCAGGGTCACCGTCAGCCACCACAGGGGCGATGCGGAGAGGTAGACCCAGAAGGCGTCCAGTCCCATAAACGGCATCTCAGGAGCCTTTCTTCAGAAGAAACTGCATCGTCAGGCCCGTCACCAGAAGGGTCACGGCGGTACTCGCCACGATGGTCACCCCGAGTACCAGCCACTGCTGTGCCAGAAGGTCGAGGTAGAGCATCACCCCCACCCCCGCCGGGACGAAGAGCAGCGCCAGGTAGCGCAGAAAAACCTCCACCGTCTCGTCGAGCTCGCGGGGAGAACGGCGGCGCCAGATCAGCCACAGAAGCAGCATCAGCATCCCGGCTACCGGTCCGGGCAGGGGCAACCCGGCCAGACGGACCGCCCCCTCCCCCAGCAGCTGGAACAGCAGCAGCAGCGTCATCGCGTTGAGCACGGCCCGCTCCTACTCGTTGGGAATGCGGCGTACCGTCGCCGCGCGGACTCCGTCCTCGATGATGCGGACCCGGTCGCCGACCAGGAAGCCGCTGTCCCCCTTGACCACCACCACGACGGTGCCGCCGCGGTCGAGTTCGACCGTCAGCTCCTCGGCGTTGGCCTTCCCGGCCTCACTGCCGATCACCCCGCCGAGAATGCCGCCGCCGACCAGGGCCAGGCGCCGCCCCTCGCCGCCGCCCATGGTCGAGCCCAGCACCGCGCCGACGAGCGCCCCCAGGAAACGGCCAGTGCCGTCGTCACTGACGATGACGTAACGGTGATCGACCACCGTTCCCGTCTCCACCTCTTTGATCCGGTCGTAGCTGCGGCCGTCATACTCGGTTCCCCGGGGCTGCGCGCACCCCGCCAGAACCAGCAGCAGCGCCGCCGTAAATGCGAAAATCCGTACCATTGCGACTCCTTTGTTCTCATAACGAACTATAGCACGCTTTGGGCAATCGGGCTACTCTTTTTCCCACTCGATGAAGTTGTGCCAGATGCCGTTGATGCCCGGTTCGACGTTGCGGACCGTTTTGTTGACGGCGGTGATGCCGTTGGGGATGTAGAGAAACAGGTAGGGGTCGTCGGCGACGACGGAGGCGAAAATCTCCCGCTGCACCGCGGCGAGTTCAGAACGCTCGACGGTCCCCTGCATCCGTTCAATCAGGGCGTCGACACGGCCGTTGTGGTAGCCGATGAAGTTGAACGCCCCCGGCTTGTCGTTGTCCGAGTGCCAGAGCAGGTAGGGATCGGGAGAGAGGGAGAGGGACCACCCCAGCAGCACCGTTTCGAACTTCCGGGGAAAGACGACCATGTTCAAAAACGCCTGCCACTCCATGATGCGAAGCCGCACCTTCACCCCCGCCTCCGCCAGCTGGTGCTGCAGAATCTGCGCCGCGTAGGGGCGGATGGAGTTGGAGTTGGAGGTGGCGATCTCGAACTCCAGGGGATGCTCCGGCCCGTAACCCGCCTCCGCGAGGAGCTTTCGGGCGGTTTCGAGGTCTCTTGTCGGGGCTTTGACCTCGGGGTTAAAGGAGGGTCCCCCCGGCAGGAAAGGACCGGTGCAGACCCGCCCGTGGCCCATAAAGAGGATCTCCACCAGCGCCTGCCGGTCGATAGCCAGGGAGAGGGCCCGGCGCACCCTGGGGTCTTCGAACTTTTTCAGCCGGAGGTTGAAGCCCAGGTAGGTATAGGAGTGGGAGATCTCCTCGAGGGTGCGGAAGGTGTCGAAAAATTCCGGCTCCACCTGCCGCTCGAACTGCATCGCTTCCAGTCCCCCGATGTCGAGCTGGCCCGATTTGAGCATCAAAAAGCGCGTCATCGGGTCGGCGATGACGTGGAAGGCGATGCGGTCGATCTTCGGCCGGTGTTCGAAATAGCCCTCATAGGCTTCGAGTTCGATGGTCTTCGAAAACTCCAGCTTTTTCAGGCGATAGGGACCGGTACCGACGGGGGCGGTGTTGAAGGCCGCTCCCATGACGTCGGGCTCCTTTTCGAGAAGGTGTTTGGGGACGATCCCCATCATCCAGGTCTCCAGCGCCTTGAAATAGGGGGCCTTGTAGGTGACTTTGACGGTATAGGGGTCGACGGCTTCCACGCTCTTGACCATGCGGAAGGTCGAGGTGTAGGGGGAGACCACCCGGTCGGAGTTGATCAGCTCGTAGGTGAAGACGACGTCTTCGGCCGTGAAAGGGGCGCCGTCGTGCCAGGTGACGTTGCGCCGCAGGGTAAATCGCAAGGTCGTGTCGTTTTCGAAACGGTAGGACTCCGCCAGGTCCCCGACGATCTCCCTGCCGTCCTTGTCGTATTTCACCAAGCCGTTGAAGAGAAAACCGGCAATCTCCGAGCTGGCCGAGTCCGTCGCGAGAATGGGATTGATGCGCGCCGGGTTCGAGGAGGTCGCGAGGTGGAGGGTCGATGCCGACAGCGAAAGTGCGAAAACAAATACGGCACACAATAGACGCACGGAACGCTCCCGGATGGATGTGAACCAGATTATAACGTTTTTGGAAAAGAAAAAAAGAGGAAGGGGGGGCAAAGCGCCGAAGCGCCTCGCACAAACGATTAACGTTTGCTGAACTGCGGTGAACGGCGGGCTTTGCGTTTACCCGGTTTCTTACGTTCGACGACGCGGGAGTCGCGGGTCATCATGCCGGCAGGCTTGAGGACGGCGCGGAAGCTCTCATCGAAGGAGACGAGGGCACGGGAGATGCCGTGGCGAAGCGCATCGGCCTGGCCTGCGAAACCGCCGCCGACAGTCGTAGCGACGATATCGACGGAAGTCTCCTGCTTCGTCATTTGGAGCGGCTGCTTGACGCGGAGTTTTTTCGCTTCAAGACCACCCAGCCATGCGTCGAGGGAGAGACCGTTTACGGTGATTTTGCCCGTACCCGGAGTCAGCCACACTTTCGCGATAGAAGATTTACGTCTACCAGTTGCATATGTTTTTGCCATCGGTTCGATCCTTACTTAGCAATTTGTGCAGTGTGAGGATGTTCGCCACCTGCATAAACTTTGAGTTTTTTCAGCATGCTGCGGCCGAGTTTCGTTTTCGGAAGCATACCGCGCGTTGCCAGTTTGAAGAGTTTCTCCGGGTTGTTTTCCAGAAGGTCGGTCATTTTGACGCTTTTGGTGCTGCCGAAGTAGCCGCTGTGGGAGAAGTACTCTTTGTTAGCGACTTTGCCCGCACCGTTGAACTTCGCTTTGGAAGCGTTGATGATGACGACGTAGTCGCCGCAATCAACGTTCGGAGTGTAGTACGGTTTATCTTTGCCGCGAAGACGCGTAGCGACTTCAGTGATCAGACGACCGAATGTTTTGCCCTCTGCATCGATCAGAACCCATTGGCGTTCGATCTGATCAGCTGTAGCGATCTTTGTGAACTTCATCTGAGCAATTCCTTTCTCATATTTGGACCGTGCCGCCCGGACCGGGTCCGGAGCGCGGCGTTCGGCCCCGCTTGATTTTCTTAAATAAAGTGGCGAAAGTATACTTATTTTAGCTTAGATATTGCTTAATTTAAGGTATGGATAAGGAGGGTGTTCAGACCTCGACCAGCCGGGGGCCATCCTCCAGAAGATAGCAGAGCCACCCCTGCACCGGCTTGCCCGTGATCGCGGCGACCGCTTTCTTGTAGAACGCCACCTGCCGGAGGTGCTCCTCGCTGCCGTAGAGCGAGCTCTTGTAATCGACGATGACCGACATCGTCTCCTTTTCGACGAGGAGGTCGAGGTAGCGCAGCTCCCCCCCGTAGGCCACGGCCCGTTCCCGCCAGAGGCGTCCCCGGCAGAGCTCCCGGAACGGTGCGTGAGCGACCAGCTGCACGATCCGTTTCCCGATACTTTCGAAGGCTTCGGGTTCCAGGTGGGCGCCGTAACGGTTTCGGGTCCCCTGCAGGGCCCGTTCCATTGCCGCTTCGCTGAAGGCCTCCATCATCTCCAGGGTGTAGTGCAGCGCCAGTCCGAAGAGTATGGCGCGGTGGTCGTTCGCTTCCCCTTCCGTCTCCGTTTCGACAGCCGCAGGCTCCTCTTGGGCGCCGTAGCGGCGCGCTTCGTAAGGCAGCTTCGGCGGTGCGCTCCGGGGTGAGAGGCCGGCAGGGGTCACCTCCGGACGTCCCCGGCTCTGCACGGCAAGATCCAGCAGATCGAACTTGGAGTCTTTGGGCTTGCGGATGATGCAGAGCGTCTCCCCCGCCCGGGTAAAGGCAACGTAGAGCGCGTTGAGGGCATCTTCGGCGGAGAGCTGCCGCTCCTTCTCAATCGCCCGGGCGTACTCCGGATCGAACTCGGCGCGGTTTTGCATCCGCAGGAAGATCCGCTCCAGCGCGATGCCGTCGTACTCGTAGATGATAGGGCTGCTGTCCGAAGCTTTCTGACCCAGCCGGTCAAGGACGATGACGTGGGCGTATTCGAGTCCCTTGGACTTGTGCACCGTCAGCACCCTCACCCCGTGAAGCTCCCCCTTGGCCGCCGCGGCATCGATGCGTTCGTATTCGAAAACGAACTGCTCAATGTCGCGGTAGTGCCCGAGAATCTCCATAAAACGCAGCAGGTTGAGATCCCCGCTATAGAGTCCGTAGGCGTCGATGACCCGCTGCACCTCGGCCACCATGTCGGTGCCGTTGATGCGGAACCGTTCCAGAGGCCGGTAGTCGGCGCCGATGAGCGCAAAGAAGTTGCGGGCGTAGATCTCCGCGCCGAAGTAGCCGTATTTGAGGTACTCGATCAGGGCGCGCACCGTTTTCTGGTTGATCAGCCGCGACGTCGTCTCCGTCACTACCTCGAGCCCTTCGGCGCGCAGCAGCTCCTCGACCGCTCCCCCGTCGGCGTTAGTCGCCGTCAGGATCGCGATCTCGTCGGGAGCGGCCCCGGCATCGATCAGCTCCCGGACCCGCTCCTTCGCCGCTTCGATCACCCCCTCGCGTTCGATCACTTCGACGTACCCCTCCCCCGCATTCGTACGCACCTGCTGGGGACGGTAATTCTCGATCCGCCCCGCGAAGGTGTCGTTGACAAACGCGACGATGTGACGGTCGCTGCGGTAGTTGGTCGTCAGCGGGTCCACCTGCACGCCGTAGGCGTCCGCAACGGCGTAAAAGAGCTCCTTGGTGCCGCCGCGGAAGCGGTAAATGGACTGTTTGACGTCCCCGACCATAAAGAGGCTTCCCCCGCTGCGTATCCCCTCCCCCGAACGCATCTCCTCAATGATGGGGCGCAAAATCTCGAACTGCACGACCGAGGTGTCCTGAAACTCGTCGAGGAGCAGGTGCGAAATCCGGCTGTCGAGACGGAAGTAGAGAAAATCGCTGTCGACCCGTTCCTTGAGCAGGTAGTGCACCAGTACGGTGATGTCGTCGAAACTCAGCTCCCCGTCTTCGCGGGCGACGGCGAGTTTCGCCTCCCTGTAGATCTCCAGCAGTTCGAAAAGGCCGTGGAGGAAGTGCTGTTCCCGGGCGCGCATGTAGCGGGCCAGCTCCGTTTTGATCTCCCGCAGGCAGTCGTCCATCATCGGCTCGTAGACTTTGGCGAATGTGCGGTATTCGAAGCTGTCGCGCTTCAGCCAGCTCTTCTGCAGCACCTCCTCGACCGAGGCGGCTTCCACTCCGCTTTTGGCGGTTGCCGAGGCGCCGGGATGGGCGTGGACGAAACTCCGAAGCCGTTCCATCGTCTCCATGATCTTCAGCTCATGGGGTTCGAAGGGTTCGGGGGTGAACCGGATGTTCCGGAGTTCGCCGCTTTTGGCGTAGAGCTCGTCGAGCAGCGCAAAGAGGTCCGTCAGCCGTTTCGACGCAAGGAGGGAGAGCCCGATGAGCGTCTCGTGCGCCCCCCGAACCTCCGCCAGGTTCAAAAAGCGCGCCATCACCTTCAGCGCGTGCTGCGCCTCGAAGGTGGAGAAATCGGGCATCAGCCCCGTGTGCAGGGAGAACTTCCGCAGGATCTTCGCAAAGAACTTGTCGATGGTCATCACCTTCGCGTCGGCGTCGAGAAAGCGTCCCAGCACCTCCCGGCGTCTCTCCAGGATCGCTTCGCGCGTCATCCCGGTCACCTCGCTGATCACCGCGAGCTCGCCCCGGGTTTCGAGCTGCTTGAGGGTCTCGATGATCCGCTCCTGCATCTCGTTGGCCGCCTTGTTCGTAAAGGTCAGCGCCAGGATGGTATCCGCATCCTCCCCCATAAAGAGCAGGCTAAGGTAGCGTACGACGAGGCTGAAGGTCTTGCCGCTGCCCGCGCTCGCCTCGTAGGCATGAAACGGTACCAGCATCACAGCTCCCTTCCGCAGAGATGAACGAACTCGCAGAAACGGCAATCACCCAGTTTCTCCGTCTGTTCGAATACCCACCGCTTTTCGGTCCCGAGCTCTTCGAGGTGGGCGTAGAGGCGTTCGAGCTTCGCCTCCGGCACCGCCTCGTCAACCACCGCGCCGCTTTTGAGGTCGTAGTAGCCGCAGCGTGCAACCGTTCCCATCTCCGACGCCAGCAGCCGGTAGAACTCCAGCTGGAAATCGACGGCCTGTTCCACCGTCCGGGCCGTATATGTGGCGTACTTCCCGCTCTTGTAGTCCAGCACTTCCAGCCCCTCGGGGGTCCGGTCGATGCGGTCGATGCGCCCCGTCAGGGTCATGGCCCCGACCCGGCACTCCAGCGCCGTTTCGCAGGCGGCGACCTCCGCCGACGCGAACCGCTCGATCTCGTTGGCAAAGAAGGGCTCCATCCGCCGGATCCAGAGTTCATGGAGGTAGCGGTCCAGCGGGGTGCCGCCCGTGCTGCGTTCCAGGGCCGCAGTCACGTCGCGGCGCAGCGCATCGATGTCGCTGTAGCGCGGCGTTGCGGTGTAAACATGCCGCAGTGCCTCATGCAGGGCGTTACCGATCTCATGCTCCTCGGGGAGGTCCCTTTCGATGCGGTGCTCCCTCACCCCTTCGACGTAGCGGTGGTAAAAGCGGCGGCGGCACTGCAGGAAGGTTTTGAGCCCGGTGGCCGAGAGGGGTTTGAGCGTGAAGTCGTATTCGGCTTCGATCGCTCCCCCGCTGCGCTGCCGGGGCGCTCCCGGCGCGAAAAGAATGTTTGCCCACTGGGTGTCGTCGTGACCCTTCGCCGCGGCGATGCCGAGCTGACTCAAAAAGCGTGTCGGTACGGCGTCCGCCGACTCGACGTATGCGATGGCAACCCGCTTCGCCCCGTTGAAGAGATGGTGGTAGTAGAGCTTCTGAAGCGCTTCGCGGTCCTTCGCGCCGGGAAGTCCCGCCCGGATGCGCGTGGCGGAGTTCAGAAAAAGGTCCTTCTCGCTTTTGCGCGGTACGATCCCCTCGTTGAAATCCACCACGATAACGCCGTCGAAACGCACCGCCCGCGTCTCGAGCACCCCCATCACCGTCACCTTCCCCCCACGTACGTCGTCCAGGGAACGCTTCTTCAGACGGTTGACGAAAAGGTGCAGGGCCGACTTCAGGTCGCTGCCGTGAAGATGCGGCAGGATCCGGGTAAAGTAAAAAAGCTCCTCATGGACAATCTCCGCTGCAGCGGGAAGCTCCGCTTCCGTCTCCAAAAGCGCGGCGATAAAGGCCGCGAAATCGAACCCGGCCACATCCTTCCGGTAATGCGGCGCGATGGCGCCGTGGCACGATGACGCCATCCGTTCCATTCGGCTGCGGTTCTGTACCGACGGATTCTCCAGTGCCGCCATCGCCGCTTCGAGCACCCTCACGCTGCGGCACGCGCCCAGGGAGGTTCCCATGGCAAAGTTGAAGTTGCGTTCTGCGTCGAAACGGCGCAGGTGTTCCGCGAAACTTTCGTCGGGCAGCACCACGGCGATACGCTCCGGGGCGATTCCCGATTCAATGAACTCATACACCTTCTGCTTGATGAAAGCCGCCTGAAGCAGCCGTTCGCCAAAGCTCTCACAGTCAATCCGCGCATCGGAATGCTGCGGAGTACTCGAGATGACGCGCCGCTGCGTCAGGTCGATGACAGAATGCATGTCCATCGGCGTTTCGATTCCGATGGCGGCAAACTTCCGCTGCATCTTGACGTTATAGCTGCAGGCGGTGAAACGCAGGGTCACCGGGACGATCGACGCACACTCCAGCAGCACGGAGAACTCGAAGTTGGTCAGGTACCCTTCGGCATGCAGTTCGATCGCCCCGAGGCTCTCGACGTAAGAACGGTTCAGCGCTGCAAGCTCCGGAATAAAAATCGGGTCCAGCACGTTGTTCGCGTCACAGAGTCTGCGATAGTTTTCATGAAGCTGACGCAGGATTTCGATATGCTCCTCGTAATCCCCGTAGGTGTCGGCATATTCAAGCCGCTCGATGCCGACCCGTTCCCCGGCCAGCTCCTCGAAAAAGCGGAAAATATAGGAGGCGTTTTTGGTAAAGGTGAAGAAATTCCGTTCAATTTTCAGGTGGGAGAAGGCGGAAAAGTCGGCCGCTTCGAGCAGGAGCAGCACCCGGGTGTCATCGTCGATGCGGATGCGTCCCTCGGCGACGAGAATACGCTGCAGGAATTCGCCGGTCGTGATGTAGCGCGGGAGAAATCCGTCGTTATCGCGGCGGGAAAGCATCGCCTCCCGAATCGCCCGGGAGGTCGGCAGTACGGTGATCCCTTCCGCCATCGTCCCCCCCAGGTGCTAGTATTCGGTCAGGTCGCTTTTGCGGGTGTCTGCCTTGAGATTGTAGAAGCGTTCCTGGCTGCCGACTGTGATGTGCGCCATAATGTTCCAGCGCCCCACTTTGGGCAGATCGACGCCGGCGAAGCGGTAGACGCCGTCACTCACTTCCGGGTTTTCCAGGGTGATGTCGGATGCCACGGTTTCGGGACGGGTCAGCACGACCTTGACGGTCGCGTCGTTGACCGGATTCCCCGCCTTGTCCGTCAGACGGTAGGCGACGACGGCGTTTTTCTCCGTCAGGCTCGGTCCGGCAAACTCGATGTCATAACTGTTGTCAAAGGCAATTTTCTTGGCAATGATCTCATTGATCCCCGCATCGTACTGATGGTAGTTCTGCATGCCGAGATTGCTCATCTCGACGGGGTTGTCCATCGCCTGCTTGATAGTCCAGGCCGAAAGCAGGACGATAAAACTGATCCCCCCGACGACGATGATGGGCCACTGTTTGCCGCTCTTAAGATTCATTGGTTCTCTTCGTGTAGAATTTACGTCGGATATAGAGGTACAACGCGTACACAATTATGCCGTAAAAGATCAAACGGAGCAGATTGAACACCGTCTTGTTGGCACTGCCGAAACCGTGTTCGAGCGTCACGTCGCGACTGTCGGCGATCTGCTCCGCGATGTCGGCATAGCCGTTCTCCACCGCCGCGCCGAATTTTTCGCTGATCGTCGCTTTTTTCGACTTCATCGTCAAAATCGGCAGGATCGTCCCACTGTTGGGGAAGGGACTGAGCACCTGGGCTTTGTCAAAGTCTTTATACAAGGATGCCGGGCGGGCGAAGATATCGATCTGTTTGTCATACTCGGAAAGCACCAGCAGCACCGCCGGCTGTTCGAGTTCATCCATCAGTCGCTTTTCGTAATCCACGATCGTCAGGTTCTGTTCGAGTTCCTTGAGTACGGCGACGTAGAGTCCGACCCCGGTTTTTTCGTGCAGTTCCTTGCCGATGCCTTCAACGGCCTGGGCCACGTCATCGAGGTGAATCACTTCATCTTTGTATAAATACTCTGCTGAGAGGGGTGAAAATAAAAAGAGTAAGAGGGTGAGGGCCGCAAGCCCTCGTGCGTTCATCAAAAGATGACCTTTAGCCGACGTACAGGTGGTTCGGTGTGACCACCGCCCACAGTGTGATTGCGGCAAGAATAACCAGTCCGATTGTAAGAATTTTATCCATAGATTCTCTCCTTACTTCGCGTCGACTTTATGTGAAGCGTTGGCAGTGCTGTTGAACTGCATACCCTTCGCATTGTCGATTTTGTAATAGTTTGTCGCATTTGCCTGCTGCGCACCCAGACCGAGGATCGTAAGAGCCCCGAGGATGCTAAGCAGCAGAACAGTCGCGATCAGCATCCCGGTGATGCCGTCGAGTGCAAATAGACTTCTACTGTTGTTTTCCATCTATATCTCCTTACTTGCTCAGGCTTGTCACGTAGGCCGCGACAGCTTTTGTCTGAACTTCAGTCAGGTTGTCAAATGCCGGCATCGTACCGATGTGGCCTTTTTTACCGTCTTTGAGTACGGAAGTAACGGTTGCACCGTCAAATGCCGCAATGTTCGGACCGACACCCATGAAGCCTTCGCCGTTGTCGCCGTGACAGCCGTTACAACCGCCCATAGCGTAGAACTCGGCACCTGCGTGACCCGCTTTGAAGCCGCCTGCTACGTAGTCGGCAACCGCTTTGATCTGCGCTTCGTCTTGAAGCATACCCGCCGGCATGCCGCCCGGGTAGTCAGTTTTCATGTTGTTGCCGCCATGTTTAACCATGTATGCAACGGTTTCAGCGGAAAGACGCTTGTTCAGGTTCGCCGCTTTGCCGTCGATACCGTCGGCTTTCAGACCGTGACACGGAGCACACTGTACGATGAAGATGGAGTTACCCATGTCCACCAGTGTCTCATGGTCGAGGTTGGCAAATTTCTCTTCGAATTTCGCGTCGTATGCCGCGACTTCCTCATTGTACTGACCGATTTGGGAAAATGCGTTCAGCGGGTAACCGAGGAACCAGTACCACGCTGCCCAGATAATCGTACCCAGGAAGATAATCGCCCAACCGAACGGCAGCTCGTTTTTGTACTCGCCGATGCCGTCCCAGTTCTCTTCAGCCAGTTCGCCGCCAGCAGTATCCTGCTGCATTTGACGAACGTATTTCAGAACAACGAAAATCGTTGCAATAACCAGTACTGCCGCTCCCAGAAGGGAGAGCAGGTTAACAATGTCATCACCTACATTGCCGCCGGTGACCATCCAGGTACCGCCCAGCAGCAAGACTGTAAAGATAATGCCGCCAATAATCAGCTTACTCATTTACGCCTCCTTCTTTTCCGTCTCGTCTTGCGAGACCTCTTCTACCGGTTTATCGGTAATGTCGTCGTCGAGCGCGATATTGCCATATTTCTCATAATCGCGTTCCCCCTTCTTCTCACTGCTGTAAAGATGGTAGATGTACCCGTAGAGTACCACTACCAGGAAGCCCGTGAAAATGAAGTAGGCGTACGCCTGAATCTGACCAATATCCACTCTTCACCTTTCCTATTTCAGACTGTTCATGTAGGCGATGAGCGCTACAATCTCAGGAATCTTGCCAGCGGCAACCGCGTCTTTGACACTTTGTGTTTTCATGTCAGCCGCAATCGCTTTTGCCTCTTCAAGCGCAGCCGCTTTGGCTTCGGCAGCGGAGCCGGCCAGTTCAACCGTCTCTGTCGTGCCGTCTTTCATAGGAATCGGCGTGTTGTAAGGGACGCTGAAAAGTGCGTTGACAGTCACTTGCTCGGCGTAAGCCGTGTCGATGTCTGCCATGTTGTCGAACATCCATTTGTAAGCCGGCATGATGGAACCCGGAACAACCGCGGACGGTTCGAACATGTGGTTTTCATGCCAGTCGGTCGTACGGTAGTTACCGACACGCATCAGGTCCGGACCGGTACGCTTGGAACCCCAAAGGAACGGACGATCGTATGCGTATTCGCCGCTCAGAGAGTAATCGCCGTAGCGGTCTGTCTCTGCTTTGAACGGACGGATAAGCTGGGAGTGGCACGCGTTACAGCTGTTTTTGATGTAAACGTGACGACCTGCCAGTTCGAGAGTCGTGTACGGTTTGGTACCGATCGTCGGACGAGACGCTTCCGCAAAGTGGGGAACGATCTCGATCAGACCGGCAAACGCAACGACTACGAAAACGGCAACTGAAAAAAGGAACGGGTGTTTTTCTAACCAGTGAAACATATTCTAATCCTCCTTATGCTGCCATCGGTGATGCGTTTTGCAGTTCACTCTCTTCAACCGGGCGGCCCGCTCTCCACGTCATGAAGATGTTGTAAGCGAACATGAAGACACCGATCAGGTAGAGAGTACCGCCGACTGCACGGATGGTATAGTAAGGATGCAGAACCGTTACCGTATCGATAAAGGAGTATGCAAGGTTACCGAACTCGTCGTGCGCACGCCACATCATACCCTGAGTGATACCCGCGATCCACATGGAAGTGAAGTAGAGGACAACGCCCAGTGTCTGGATCCAGAACTGTGTATTGATGAGGGATTTTGAGTAAATCTCGCGTTTGAATACGCGCGGTGCCATATGGAACAGTGCCGCGAATACCATGAACGCAACCCAACCGAGAACACCGTCGTGAACGTGACCGACAATCCAGTCGGTAAAGTGCGCCAGTGCGTTAACGGATTTGATGGACTGGATCGGACCTTCGAGTGTAGAGAACATGTAGAAAGTAGACGCCAGGATCATGAACTTGATCAGCGGGTTGTTTGCAACTTGCTGCCACTCACCCTTCATGGTCAGAAGCATGTTGATTGCAGAACCCCAGGAGGGAAGAATCAGAACCACGGAGAAGACAGAACCCATAGTTTGCATCCAGTCAGGAACCGTAGAGTAGACCAGGTGGTGACCGCCTGCCCAGAGGTAAACGAACATCAGACCCCAGAAAGAGAGCAGGGAGAGTTTGTAGGAGTAAACCGCCTGACCGGACTCTTTGGGAAGGAAGTAGTAGATCATCGCGATAATCGGCGTCGTGAAGACGAAGGCAACCGCGTTGTGACCGAACCACCACTGAACCAGAGCGTCGTTGGTACCTGCATACATGGAGACAGAGTGCCATACGGAACCGGTACCGGCGATGAGGAATGTCGGAACTTCCATGTTGTTGAAGAGGTAAAGCATCGCGATCGCAAGGAAACATGCGATGAAGTACCACATAGAGATGTAGAGGGACTTCTCACGGCGAATACCGATCATGCCGAACATGTGAACACCCCAAAGGACCCATACCACAACAACGGCAAGGTCGATCGGCCATTCAAACTCCGCGTACTCTTTCGACGATGTAATACCCAGCAGCAGGGTAACAACGACAGCAGCGACAACCAAGATGTACAGAATAAAGTGCAGCTTGGCAATAAACATCAGGAATTTGGACTCCGCCATTGATACTTTCAAAATACGCTGACCCGCGTAGTACCAGCTAGCCCAGATACCGCTCAGTGTAAATCCGTATGCTACCGCATCTGTGTGCAGCGGGCGCAGACGGCTAAAGTTCGTATACTCAGCCAGACCCTGACCCAGCGCAACGTTCACTTCCGGGAACGCCAATTGCCAAGCAAGGATAACACCAACCAGCATACCGACAATTCCGAGCAATACAGTTGCGGCCATAAACCATTTCGCAACCGTATAATCATACTCTAATGGACGATTCTCCATATACAGCCTCCTTAAAGATTCAAAGCATAAAAGCCCATAACAGTTAACGCAAATGTAACAATTATAAGCTATTAGACACCATATCTTAGCAGTGTATCTGTTGAAGAAACCTTAAAGAGTTAAAAAATTTTCAAGTAGTGGCAGCTTCCTTCTATATTTAAGAAAGCTTTAAATTATTGTGGGAACATCGGAAACATTCCGGCGTTCATTTTCGGACGAAAACGCCCAAAGAAAGAGGGGCGGCATAGCCCCTTCCCAGACAAAATCAGCGATTTTGTTTCAGAAGTTCGAGGAACTCCCCGAAGATGTAGCGGCTCTCTTTCGGGCCGGGGCTCGATTCGGGGTGGTGCTGTACCGAAAAGATCGGGCCGTCATTGTAGCGCAGCCCCTCGATCGTATCGTCGAAAAGGTTGGTATGGGTGACTTCCGCAATCTCCGTGATGGCGTCGGGAACGTTGTAGTTATGGTTCTGCGCCGTGATCTCGACCATGCCGGTCTTCTTGTTCTTGACCGGGTGGTTGCCCCCGTGGTGGCCGAACTTCAGTTTGAAGGTGTCGTAACCGTGGGAGATGGAAAGGAGCTGATGCCCGAGACAGATGCCGAACATCGGTACCTTGGCGGCGATCAGTTTTCTGATCTGCTCCTGCTCGTTTTTGAGCACCAGCGGATCTCCCGGACCGTTGGAGAGAAAGACGCCGTCGATCTCTTTGGCCTGGTAGCGGCCGATGAGCGTTTCGGCGTCCGTGCTGTTGGGCGCGACCTCGACGTTGATCCCCGCCTGGGTCAGTTCGTTGAGAATGTTGCGCTTGACGCCGAAGTCCAGGGCGACGATCTTCGCCTGCGCCTCCGGGGCGTCGTTGTAGCGGAACGTCTGGGCGTCGTAGGTTCCGTGGGGGTGGACGTAGGACGTTTTGGTGCTGACCTGTTCGATGTAGTTGACCTCTTCGATGCGCGGGGAGGTCTCAAGCACTTTTTTGAGCTCCTCTTTGTCGCTGATCTGCGTGGAAGCGACCATCATCATAGCCCCCTCTCTGCGCAGCATCTTCGTCAGGTAGCGGGTATCGATGTCGCAGATGCCCATCACGCCCTGCTCGACGAGGAAGGCGTCCAGGGAACCTTCGGAACGGAAGTTGGAGTGGCGTCCCTGGTACTGGCGCACGATCATCCCCTTCGCATGGGCCCCGCGGCTCTCCATATCTTCGCCGTTAACGCCGACGTTCCCGATCTCGGGCATGGTAAAGGTGACGAACTGCCCCGCGTAGGAGGGGTCGGAGACGATCTCCTGGTAGCCGCTCATCGAAGTGTTGAAGACGATCTCGCCGACACTGGTGGTGTCGGCACCGAAGCTCGCGGCTTCCATGTAGGTGCCGTTTTCGAGGTAGATCCACGCCTTGCGCATTATGCCATTCCCCTTTTTTGAAGCTCTTCCTGGTAATGTTTCTCGAAAAGAATCTCGTACTCGTCGCTTCCCGGGATGAGCTGGCGTTTGTAGGAGCGCAGCTTCTCGATGACGGCGCCTTCGACCTCGGAGGTGTCGGCGACAAATCCGGTAATCGCGTCGAAGATGATGTTTTTCACCCGGTTCTCGCTGACGTCGTAGTGGATCAGATCCTCTTCGTAGAGGTTGTCCAGAATCGTGTGCGCCAGGTCCGAGAAGCGGTCTTCGTAGGAGAGGATGACGCCGAATTCCGGGGCGAGTTTCTTTTTGATCATGAAGAAGAGCTGCCGTTCATCCGCCAGGTAGAAATCGATCTCTTCCTCGTTCTCGTCGACGATCTCGTTGACGCGCTCTTCGAGGGCGAGCTCTTTCTTGATGTTTGCAATCAGATGTTTTTCCGCTTCGGCCGCCACGGCTTCGAGTCCGCGGGTCAGGGTGACGACGCCGCTGCGGTTGAGATCGACCGCGATCTTGTTGCCGATATGTTTGGCCTGAGAGAGAGAAACTTTCATGAAAGACCGCCTATCCTGTCAAAATTTTCGCTATTTTATCCCATGCAAGGTAAATCTTTGATTAGAGCCTCTTTCCTATCAGGGATTTGCCTCGGAACCGGTGAGTAGCAGAGTGATTTCGGAGGCTTTTTGCGCATCCATCTTCGCCAGGATCTTCCCGGTGGTCGCCGGTTTGAGCGTCATCAGTATTTTGGCTGCCGCTTCCGTCTCCATCCCCCCGAGAATCTGGGCTGCGGAGCCCGCCTTCATCTTGGCGTAGGTCTGGCTCACTTTGTCGCTTTTGACCGCCTTGATCTCGTCAAGAACCTTCCGGTTCTCCTCCAGCATCGCGGCGATCTTCTCTTTCTCCGCCTCGAGCTCTTTTTGCTGCGCGTCGAGCTCCGCTTCCCGACTGTTCAGGGCCGTTTCTTTCTTATTCAGCAGATCGTCCGTCGCCGTTTTGAGGGCTTCGAGCGCCTGTTTCTGCTCATCGATGCGTTCGAGTTCGGTCACCAGCTCGCTTTTGCGGGCCTCAAAAATCTTCGTACACTCATACACTTTTTCACTGGTCTCGATCCCCTGGAGGGAGAGTGCTCCGAAGAGTATCCACCCGGCGGCGAATACCGCGCTTTTCGACTCAAACCTCTGCATCATTCCCCTTTTTTAACCCGTAATTCTGTACGGCGATTTCATCCAGCTCGCGCTGCTGCCGCCGTTTCTCCTTCTGAAGCGCCGCTTTGATCTGTTCGGCTTCGAGATACTTGAACTTCTCATACTCCAGCATTGCAAGCCGCAGCGCCTCCCTGGAGCGTTCGAGGGCGGTCTGCGCGGCCTCCGCCTCGTCACGGCAGCGCTCGACAATCCCTCGCTGCACTTCGATCAGTGTCCTGGAACGCAGCAGCTGGGAGACCTCTCCGCTGGAGGGCGTGGAGGAAGCGTTGAGGGCTTCTATGGCCTGCTGCAGGGTCGATTCCGCCAGCTGCAGCAGACGGCTGGAGTGCTGAAACTCCCGTTCGCACTTCTGCATGCTGTCTTTTTTGACTTTGACGAGGGGGGTAAATCGGGTCTTCATACGAAGACCCCGGAAAGGAGGAAGCGCAGTGGAGCGGAAAGCCGTTGTGGCGTCTGCATCCGTTCCCTCCTTTCGCCGTCGGGCGGCGTCTTATAGAAGTATTGTATCGTTTCTGTCGGGAGATGTCGAGATCATGCCGACTTTGGTCCGTGTCAGCACCTCGATGGCCCGGACGTACTCCTGGGCTTCGACCGGAAGCGCGTCGAAGCTGCGCGCCCCTTCGCACTTTTCCCACCCTTTAAAGGTGCGGTAGACCGGTGTCACATCGGCGATGTCGGAAGGGAAGGTCTCCGTGCGCACGCCGTCGATCTCGTAGGCGACACAGACCTTGATCTCCTCGAAACCGTCGAGGACGTCGAGCTTCATCAGCGCCAGATCGTCACAGCCGTTGAGACGGCTGGCGTAACGGCAGGCGACGGCGTCGAACCAGCCGCAGCGGCGCGCGCGGCCCGTCGTGGTGCCGAATTCATGTCCCTGTTTGCCAAGACGCGCCCCGTCTTCGCCGAGATCCTCGCTGGGGAAAGGACCGTTGCCGACCCGGGTACAGTAGGCTTTGACGATGCCCGTCACCTTGCCGATATCTTTGGGGTTGAGCCCCAGCCCCGTACAGGCGCCTGCACTGACGGTGGAGGAGGAGGTGACGAAGGGGAAGGTGCCGTGGTCGATGTCGAGCATCGTCCCCTGGGCCCCTTCGAGCAGCATCCGTTTGTCCGCTTCAAGGGCTTCCCACACCATCTGCGTGGTATTGGTGATGAAGCTTCCCAGTGCCGCCTTGTACCCCTTGAGCTCTTCGAGCAGTGCCGCCTCCGCAGGCGTTTCGATCTCCAGAACATCGAAGATCGCCCGGTTCTGGGCAAAGTACTCCATGATGGAGGCACAGAGCTTTTCGGGGTCGAGCAGTTCGCCGACGCGCAGGCCGACGCGGTTGATCTTGTCCGAATAGGCGGGCCCGATTCCCTTGCCGGTGGTACCGATCGCCTTGTCGCCCTTGAGGCGCTCTTTCGCCTGGTCGATCAGGGCGTGGTAGGGAAGGTTCAGGTGCGCTTTGTCGGAGATGAAAAGGCGCCCTTCGAGCTTTTCGAACTGGCTCATCTCCTTGATGAGCGACTCGGGAGAGAGGACGACGCCGTTGCCGATGATGTTGACGGCCTCGGGGTTGAGCACGCCGGAGGGGACCAGGTGCAGCGCATAGCGCGTGCCGTCGACCCAGATGGTGTGCCCGGCGTTGTGGCCGCCCTGGGAGCGGCAGACGATGTCGTACTGCTGGGCGAGCATATCCACAATTTTACCTTTGCCTTCGTCACCCCACTGGACGCCGACGATCAGATCTGCTTTAGACATAAAAACTTCCTCGTTTCTCTTCTAGTTGTAAGTATTGGTTCCGGTGCACAGCTGCACCTAGTCGACCATCCGCTCGACCAGTACGTCGGTATAGAGCGCAAAGCCCACCGACGTGATTTCGCCGTCGTGGTAGCGCCCTCCCCGGGCGTAGGTTTCATTCCCCTCGATGATGCGGAAGTAGAGCGCGTCGTAGTAGAGCATCTTCGCATAATAGAGCGGCGCGATCACCGTGTTGGCGTATTCGACCTTCGCACAGAGCTGACGGATCTTCTCCAGCTCCGCGCCGATCGCTTCGGGAGCGAGGGCGATCACTTCGTCGATCTGGTCGACGCGCTGCAGGTAGACCAGCTTCGTCAGCCAGTCGATCCCCAGGGAGAGGAACTTCTCGATGTTGACGTGGCGGAAATCGTCCAGTTCCAGGTCAAGCATCTCCACCAGCAGTTTCGGAATCCGAATATTGGAGACCTGTAGCAGCGGGTTGAGTTCCAGACCTTTGAAGATCTCCACGGCGTAGGGGAGCACCTTCGCAAGGTCCGGCTCGCCGATGTGCTCGGCACCGACCTGGTACTGCTCCTGGCTCGGGTAGCGGAACACCGGCTGGACGTAGAACCACTTCTTGTGTTCCGTGTTGCGTCCCAGCCGTTTGTCGATGATGCGCACCACGTCGATGGTCGAATCCGCACGGAGGCTCACCTGGTGGTTTTTCGCGTCGTTGACCCGAATCAGCTCCCGTTCGTCGGAGATGCTCTGGTGCTGGTGGTAGGAGAAGACCGGAGTGACGATCTCTTCGAATCCGCGGTCGTAGAGCAGGTCGCTGGCGAACTGCTCGATGCGGCGCTTCGCTTTCGCCGCGTCACCGAAGTAGAGCTTGCTGCCGGCCGGGATTTCGTGTTCGAAAATCATAATCCGAAATATACCTCGTTAAAGATTCGGCTTGCCGTCCCGTCGTAAGCGCGGCGGCCGAGCCGGGCGAGTGCCAGCTCGATGCCGTTGACGACCCATGCCGCCTCGTAGGGGGCGATGAGTCCCATGTGGTTGATGCGGAAGATCTTCCCTTTGAGGTGATCCTGTCCCCCCGCCATGTTGACGTCGTAGTCGTTTTTCAGCATGGCGCGGATCTCGTTCGCCTGGGCGTCGTCGATGGTCGTCATGCTCTGCGCCGGCGTCTGCGGGTAGATGTGCAGGCCCAGAGTGACCAGGGCGCGGCGGGTTGCCTCGGCGCGGCGCGCCGTCTCGTCGTAGAGGGATGCGAGGCCTTTGGCTTCGATCTCCTTGAGAATCGCTTCGAGGCCGATGATCAGCGTCGTCGCCGCGGTGTAGGCGGTCGTGTTCTGGCGCTGTTTCTTGATCTCGGAAGCGAGGTTCAGGTAGTAGCCGCGTCCGGCGCCGATCTTCTCGACGGCGGCGTTGCTCAGTCCCAGGATCGCCAGGCCCGGCGGGAGCATCAGCGCTTTCTGGCTCCCGGCGATCAGACAGTCGATGTGGGTGACGTCGATGGGTTCGACCCCGACGGCGGTGATGCCGTCGGCAATGACCATGATTTCGGGACGGACCGCTTTGGCCGCCGCCGCGATCGCTTCGACCGGGTGGCGGAGTCCGCCGGCGGACTCGGAGATCTGGATCGCCAGCGCATCGATGGTCGGGTCGGCTTCGAGGGCGGCGGTGACCTCTTCAACGGTCGCCGGGGTGTCCCACCCGTAGGTCAGCACCGTGTTGGCGATGCCGTGGGCTTCGGCGATCTTGCCGAACCGCTCGCCGAATTTGCCGGCGTTGACGGAGAGAAGGCGCGACGCCGTCAGGTTGGTGACGGCCGCCTCCATGGCGCCCGTCCCCGAGGATGCGAGCATCACGACTTCATCGGTACCGAAGAGGTTGAAAAGGAGTGTGCGGGCCCGTTCGAAGATCGCTTCGAACTCCGGGGTGCGGTGGTGGATGGTCTCGCCGGCCATCGCCATACGAACGGATTCGGGAACCGGGGTCGGTCCGGGCGTAAAGAGTAGCATCGGTGTGTTCCTTGACACAAAATCGTAAAATTCACGGGAGAAAGGCGCCTCGCGGCCCGGCGGTTCCCGTGGTATTTTCAAAACCGCGTATTATAGCGAATCTTCCCATAACCCCCGTTGAAACCGGGAACTTTGCTCACTTTCGTGTGCTACAATAGCGACCGTCAACCCCGCCGCAGGAGGCACCATGACCCTTTTCGACGCCGCGATTCTCGGAATCGTAGAAGGCATTACCGAGTACCTGCCCGTCTCATCGACCGCCCACCTGGTACTGACCTCCGCCCTTCTGGGCGTCGAGCAGGACCGTTTTGCGACGGCCTTCGAGATCATCATCCAAATCGCGCCGATCTTCTCGGTCATGCTCATCTACCGCGAACGGCTGGTGCGCAGCCTGGGGCTCTGGTTCAAACTCGCCACGGCCTTCGTGCCGACCGGTTTCGTCGGCCTCTTTTTCCATAAAGAGATCGAAGCCCTTTTCGCCGCCAACTCCACGGTGGCGCTGATGGTTCTCACCGGCATCGCCTTCCTCGCCATCGAGTACTTCTACCGCGAGAAGGAGCACGCCGTCGGCGACCTCGAAAAGGTCACCTACCTACAGGCCCTCTACATCGGCCTCTTCCAGGTGCTCTCCCTGGTGCCGGGGATCTCCCGGTCGGGGACCACCATCCTCGGGGCGATGCTCGTCGGACTCAAACGCGACACCGCGATGGGGTTCTCGTTCCTTCTGGCCATCCCGACCATGACCGCCGCTTCGGGCTACATGCTTGTCAAGGAGTACTCCGGCCTCTCCTTCGAACACCTCGAACTGCTGCTGGTGGGCTTCCTCGTCTCCTTCGTCGTCGGCTGGATCGCCGTCAAGGCGTTTCTCGCCGTCGTCGCACGCTACAGCTTCGCCCCCTTCGGCTGGTACCTGATCGCCTCGGGCCTTCTCTTCGGAGCCTTCGGCGTCCAACTCTGATCCGGGTACGCTTTTTGCTTTGAATCCTCCGACAATACGGAGGTTCCCCATGAAACTGCAGCGCTTCAACTGCCGCATCAACGCCCTCTTCGAGCGCCTCGAGCACTCCCTTCAGCGCCTCGGCGTCACACTCTTCTGAGGACGTTTCAGGCGTGTTCGCGATGGCGCTTCAGACCGTTGACGACGAGGGTCGCCAGCGCCAACGCCCTGGAGCGGTGCGAGAGTTTCGACTTGACGGCGTCATCGAGCTCCCCCAGCGTCTTTTCGTGCCCTTCGGGAATGAACATCGGATCGTACCCGAACCCCTTTTCGCCCCTCGGCTCGGTGATGGCCGTACCGTGCATCCAGCCGTGCACCGTCTGCTCCCCCTCTTTCGAGACGATGGCGATGGCCGCCGTATAGTGGGCGGGGGAGCGGGTTGCGCCTTTGGCCCGGATCGCCTCGACGAGGCGGTTGAGATTGTCCCGGTCCGTCGCGTCCGGTCCGGCGTAGCGGGCGCTGTAGATGCCCGGAGCCCCCTCCATGACGTCAACGCTGATTCCGCTGTCGTCGGAGAGTACGATCGCCTCCTCGTCCCCGAGCGCTTTGTAAACCGCCCGTGCTTTGATGAGGGCGTTCTCTTTGAAGGTCGTGCCGTCCTCTACGATCTCGAAGGGGGGAATCAGCTCCGAATAGGCGATCACTTCGAACTCCGTGCAGAGCGCCTTGATCTCCCGGACTTTGCCTTGGTTGCCCGTTGCCAGAACCAGTTTCATACCTCTCCCTTACGGCTGACTTTGGCCGCCGCGCCATCGCCTTCGGCTTATGCACGGCAAACGGCCGTTTGATTATAATGCGATATTCTATCTCAGGGTAGCTCTTCCTACCCTTATTAAGGTCCAGCGATGTTCAAACGTGTCATGCCCCTCTCGGCGATTCTCTCCATGCGTTTCCTGGGACTTTTTCTCGTCCTGCCCGTGCTTTCGGTCTACGCCATGGAGATGGAGGGGGCGACGGCCCTGCTCGTCGGGGTCATCGTCGGCGGCTACGCCCTGACCCAGGCGCTCTTCCAGCTCCCTTTCGGCACCATGAGCGACCGGATCGGGCGCAAACCGACCCTCTTCGTGGGCCTGCTGATCTTCTTTATCGGCTCCGTCGTCTGCGCCCTGAGTCAGGACATTTACACCCTGATGCTCGGCCGCTTTCTCCAGGGTGCCGGGGCCATCGGTTCCGTCGTCACCGCGATGATCAGCGACCTGGTCGCCGAAGAGGTGCGGGCCAAGGCGATGGCGCTGATGGGTGGTTCCATCGCGATCAGTTTCGCCCTGGCGATGGGTCTGGGGCCGGTGCTGGGGGGCATGTTCGGCGTGGCGTCACTCTTCTGGATCACCGCTGCCCTCTCCGTCACCGCCGCCATCGTGCTGTTTGCCAAAGTCCCCGCACCGCCGCGCATTCACCACCTCTACCACGAAACCGCGAAGACCTCCGACATCCTCAAGGACGAGAACCTGCTGCGCCTCATCATCACCAACGCCCTGCAGAAGGGACTGATGACGGCGGCCTTCGTCCTCATCCCCATCATCATGACCTCCACGGAGGGGGGATTCGGCTGGGAGAAGGCCGAGCTCTGGAAGGTCTACCTCCCCGCGATGATCGTCGGGGTGCTCGCCATGGGCCCCGCCGCGGTCATCGGCGAGAAAAAGAACAAGCCCAAGCTGATCTTTATCATCTCCGTAGCGCTTTTCACCCTCTCCTTCTTCCTGATGGGATACGCTGCGTCCGCCGGCCTCTTCATCGCCGGGGTCATCGCCTTTTTCGCCGGGTTCAACATGCTCGAACCCCTCATCCAGTCGATGATCTCGAAGTTCGCCAAAGTGCACCAAAAAGGCGCGGCCCTTGGCATCTCCAACTCTCTGGCCTATTTCTTCACCTTTATCGGCGGGACGATGACGGGCCTGCTGCTCGACATCTCCGACCGCCAGAGCCTGGGGATGCTCTTCGGACTCATCTCGGCACTCTGGCTGCTCTGGACGCTCAAACTCCCTAATCCGCCCCGGCACGGCCACCTCTTCGTCCCCCTCGCCGAAGTCGACGAAGCGAAGCTCTACGCCCTGGAGCATGAGCACGTCGCGGAGTGGTATATCAACGAGACGGAGCAGATCGCCGTGGTCAAATACGCCAGGGATGCCATCAACCCCGATTCTCTCAAAGTGCAGATCATGAAATAGACGGGGAATCCGCTCCCCGCCGTGCAGCTCGAAGCGGTCCGACACGACGGGCGTGTAATCCGTTTTATCAAAAATCCGGACGAAGCGGTGCAACTCGCGGCCATCGGACAAAACAGGGACGCCATCACATACATCGCCCACCCTGCACCGAAGGTCAGGGGCCTTGCGGAACAACCCGCGGACGCGCAAAACGGGAAATAGGCCGCCCGCCCTTCATTCCGCTTCGTCCGGCATCTCTCAAACGGCCCACCCCTGCTTAAGCGCACTTTCTGTAAGATACCTGTCTTAAAACAATAATACACAAAAGGCAATGATTTTGCGCATCACGCGGCCCATCCTATGCTCCCTCTTCATCTCTACGGCACTCTTCTCCGGGGAACTCATCAACTCAAACACCTCGAGCGAAGCCCTTCTATCCGACAACAACGACTCCTTGCGCGTTACACTGACACGAAAGATCGACGGGCAGAAAACGTTGACCATACCCTACGACACCGACATGCTCTCCGTCCGGAACCGTATGTATCGAATCGACGATATCAATTTCGACGGCCTCGACGACATCGCCGTCGTCAACAGCCTGGGATACGGCGGAGTCAATTTTTTCTATACGGTCTATTTCGCCCATGAAAACAGCTATGTCGCAGACTCCGCACTCGACCTTTCCAACTATGTGGTTTACCCCAAAACGAAAGTGGTCGTATCCGAATACAAGTCGGGCCCGAGACACTTTACGGAGCTCTACCGCCTCAAGGAGGGGCAACTGACCTCCTACGCCGTTTATGAGAACTACGTTCCGGATCGCGATCTGTGCTACCTCGACTCCTTCTACGGGAAAAAAAGCCCGTCCGTCGACGAGAAACAGGTCTGCTCCTGTAAGGCCCTCCTCTCCAGACAACAGGCGGAACCGCTGTATGCGAAGATCGCCGCTCCCAAAGTACTGCTTTACAACGACCGCTACGGCAAAGAGCGAAGCGGCATGTACCTGATTCGAGACGATGTCGTTACGCTTCTCGCAGGCGACCCGACCGGGGAGACGGTCAAAATCCGCTTTGAAGGGAAAAAAGTCGTGGAGAAATATCTCAAGCTCGATGCGCTGGAACTCCTTGAAACGCGGCATTACGTCAACATCCACGACGTCAGCTGGTACGACAACGGTACATGGCGGCAAGATGCAACGCAGGACGAACTGTCCCTGACCCCCCTGACGCAAAATCGCTACCTGTTCGAGATTCAGACGGTGGGGACAAACATCCACACCTGCGACATCTCAGGCATCGCCCGGGAGGAGAACGGCGCACAGGTCTACCGCGACGGCTCCTGCGTTTTGACGCTCCAGCCGACACGACAAGGCTACCGGCTTATCGACAAAGACAACGGCTGCAAAGCCGAATCCTGCGGCATGAATGCATCCCTGGAAGGGTTGGAGTTTACCGGTGCAAAGGAGTGAACGTATGAAAAAGGCTATGCTGTTTTGTTACGCCCTGTCCATCCCGCTTCTGGCGCAGTCCCTCAAAGAGGGACTTTACGTCAGTCAGGAGTGCCACGTCATGATCGGCATCGAAAACCCCTACCGCGACCACTACGAGTACCGGCTCTATGGCACGGCACAACCTCCTGCCTCAAAGACCCTTGAAATCGGCGATCAATGGATCACTTTTACGGGACTGCACGCCGTCTACTACGCCGATAGCGACGGTGGAGAAATGGTCTCCGGAGACATAGGCTCCGTCGCGGGAGCGCAGCTCGATACCCCGGAACGCTTCAGCCTCCAGAACTACGGCAACAGCATGAACCCCTTTATCATCCTCGACGGCTGCAGCAAGTATCTCGACTACACCCGCATCGACAGCGCCGCGCAGCTGCTGGAGCGATTCAAACGCGACGATTACAAAATCGCAGAGATCGGGAGCTACTTCTGGTTCAATGACTATCGGAAATATTTCAAGCCTATGATACAAGAAGAGGTTGCCGCCAACAATCTGGCGTTTTATCTCTACCAGAGCGGCCGATACGACGAAGCCGAAGCTTTGCTCTCCCGGATCGTCGACCGGTTACCCGACCGCACCGTGGCGCATCTGAATTATGCCGACGCTTTGAAAAAAATGGAGCAGGCGGGTCACGGCGACCCGAGTCTCGCCCGGATGCACGACCTGACCTACATCGCCCAGATGCTCTTCGACAAAAGAGGGGCTCGCATCCCGCAACGGCTTCGTGACGCCCATGCGGAGATGTTTCCCCTGCTCGACACCCTCAACCGCACCCTCAAAAAGAAGTATGTCGTCCTCAAAACAGCCAAAGGCGATCTGAATGCCGACGGTGTCGAGGACCACTCCGTGGTCATCGCGTTGGCCGACCGTAACAGTATCGACACCCCCGAAGGCATGGAAGCGCGCGCCCCGGACCGCAACCCGCGTATCTGGTTCGTCTGGCTCGGCGGAACGGACGGCTACAGGCTGATCGGAAAAAACAGTACCCTGATTGCGCCCGACGAGCACACCCACTGCGACGACCCTCTCGACGCAATCTCCATCAAGCAAAACAGTCTCTACCTCGAGACCCATTACTGGTGCAGCGCCGGAGGATGGGGGCAGGGGAACGCAACCGTTCAGTTCCTCTACCGCGACGGCGCTTTACTGCTCGCGGGGAAAGAGGAGTTCCACGACAGCAGGGCAACGGGCGAAGGCGAAATGATCAGCACCAACTACCTTAGCGGACGCCGGAAAGTGCAGAAAACCGTCGATCACGGCGATCCCGACGGTCCTCCCGTATGGAGTCATCTTGAGAACGCGGCACCGGTCTATTTCGACGCTGCTGCAGAATAAAGGAACGCGTGAACCCACAAAATCCCGCGTACCGAAATAAGCTCTGTACGGGCTGTACCGTCCAAACCCCGGGCAAGAAGCATCCGCTTCTTGAGATAGATTCTAGTCAAAAGGTATCAACATGAGAACTTTAATAATAAGTTCATTTCTTGTCATGGAAATTTTTGCCGACGTCAGTGTCATGCAACGATTTCCCCATGGATTGACCGAGGAAGCGTATCAGACTCTCGAAAAAGAAGGAACGACCGCGTTCAAGTACTCCCGTTGTTACGACACCGGTTTCATGTATGAAAAAGACGAAGAAGGACATAGTCGGCTTTCAGCGAATATCATACTAAGAGACGATGTAAAAATTGCCGATGAACTGTTAGAGACACTCCATGATTTTGTTTCCGCACGCAGCTACTTTGAACGATATCAAGAATATGTAGAGTACGACGAAAAAAAGTATATGGAAGACAAAAAAAAATTTGAAGATGCATCAGAACGTCTAAGCACTTTTTTCACAACTCATAAAGACATGAAGAATCTCAACATACTCTATAAACCGGTCAATGTATTTTTGAAAAATAACGCATGGTACTGTGAGAAAGAGGTGGACGCGGGAGATTTGGATTGGTTATTTGGTGATTATCGCGAAGATATGCTATGGCTTTATCCGACTTACAAAACACGGCTGAAGAGGCTTCTAGACAGACATAGTTTTACGATGCTCGCTCTTTTTGTGCAAGATTTGGATATCCCGGAGGAAGATGTAGCGAATTTAAATAACTATTGTGCAGCGAACTATGTGAATCCCCCTCATTACAGCCCTTATCTTCTGGAGACGCTCATTGAAAAAGGATCGTATAAGGCAATAGGACGCTACAAAAAGATTTTGGCCGCCAACTATACAAAAAATCCTTTTGCACTGATTTCATCCTACAAAGGACCCGCATTATTGAGAGAAGCGGGATTTGAATTTTTACGATACGATGAAAACATCTCCGACAGTTCTATGGAACATAATGATGACAATCTTTATCTCGCTATCAAGTATCGGCTTCATGTTAGCGATGAAGAACTTTGGGAACTTGTCGACAACATCCCGAACCAACAAAATATCCCTGCTTATCTGGACCAGACCCTTCACTCAAATAACGAAACAGCCTTCCGGTTCCTGTTAATACGATATCCCACGATATTGAACTCCAAAGAAGCGGTCAGTAAATATCTGCTGCATATAGCGAAAAATACTACCGATGACGATATCGTAGAATTTTATATGGAGGCATATCCCTATGAGACTTACGACGCTGTCATCGACCCCAGCACAGGCTGGAACGCTCTGGACTATGCCAAAGAGTCTCGTTCTGGCAATGAAAAGTCCATCAAACTGTTGGAAGATCACGGGTTTCAATCACACCTTATGGTGGATATCAATCGTAATGTAAATGATTATATAGATCGTTTTTTCAAAGACCTTGGCGATATCACCATCGCTATTATCGGTATCATCATCTATACATTTCCAATATCCGGAGTCATCATTTTCGGGCTTGCATTTCTCATATTTTACATATACAGGAACATAAAAAGAGGTTCAAAAGGGACCTGACTATTGGGCTGCTTCCTTCCGGTGGAGCGCCAGACTCCTGCATTCCCAATCCTCCAACGCCGCAGCATCGATACGCAACACATTTTTCCGACCCGAGAGCGGTACGGCACGAAAAGGGGGGCCTCGCCCGGTACCTTGATGTCCGATGTCGGCAGACTCACCAGAATCCGACGGGAAAAAGCACTTCGGCGAAGAAACTACGTCCCTTGGGAGCGTAAAAAAAGGGAGACGACAGTGTGGAATTAGCCATTATACACCGGATGGGCCGTCCAGAAAACGAGAAACGCTCCCTATTCCACAAACTCCCATTCGATTTTATCGGTCTCGTACTCTTCCAGCCCGGCCAGTGAGAACTGTTCGCCCTCTTTGTAAGTGCGGTAGGCTTGCGGGTCGGACCGGAGAGCTTCAGCCTGCGGATGGTCTGCCAGGAGGGTGGCGCGGTAGCGGCCGGTTTTTGGGGCGGTTTTTGGTTCGGCGGGAGCTTTCGGTTCCGCTTCGGACTCCGGTTCTCCGGCCAACTTCGGGCAGTTCTCGACGAGCTTGGCGATCAGCTCGTTGGCGTAGGGCAATTCTTCAGGTTCCGGCAACGGGGTTTCGAGTTCGAGAAACATCTTTGCCAGCGGGGTGTTCATCAAGGGATGCGTGTATGTTTCGGGGTTTTGCAATCCCACCTTTTTTCGCAGGGCCAGCCATGCGAGGATTTCGTAGGGGAAGAGCCAGACAACGGAGCGTTCAAACTCCGAATACTTGTCGTTGTCGTCACTCGGCTCTTTCGCCTGTTCCAGATGATAGTCAGCCATGTTGTAAACCAGGCGGTTGACTTCTTTCAGATCGTCCGTATCCCATTTTTCAAGCACTTCTTCGTAGGGGATCATCAGCTCCGGGTAATCAGCGTTGTCACGGTTGAAGTCGCGTCCTTCGAGTTTGCAATAGAGTTCCAGCAAAAACCAGCTTGCCGGAATGTCGTCCTGACCACATCCGATGACTCTTTTGACTTCGTCTCCCTCTTCGTCGGCAGTCTTCCCGAAGTCAATCGATACAATCATGATCTCCGCGATATCGAATGCTTTTTTCCACCAGCCGCATAATATGTTCTGGGCCATATAGAGGGATACCTTATCCATTAAGATAAAAATATTGCTCACCCAGCATCCGAAACTTTCATCTCCTTTTTTTACTGCCAGATAGCCGTAAGCAGTGGATTTTGTAAATTCTATTTGTGCTTGTTGACTGTCATTCAAATAAAGAACTTGATATTCGATATGGCTTAAATAGAAATCTGAAAAATCATTAAATAAAGCAAAAGCAATACCTAATGGACGCACCCCAGACACCACTTTAGTTACAGCTTTTTGACAATTTCTGTACATTCGACATACATCATTATCATCTGGATAACGCCAGCCACTGTTTATAATAAAATCGTCTTTTTTTTCTTGTTGTATCTCACTGGTTATTTTTTCATTGTATATCATGATTCAGTTATTTTGCTGAATTATTGGGTGTTTGACAACAATATATTTATCAAGACTTCATCTTTGATATTGCTTACGAAATCTAAAGGCGATTTTCCGTGACGATTTTTATGTTTTGCATCTGCACCCTGTTTAACCAAATACTCGACCAAAGAATTTTCCCCATCATTGACAACTTTGCATGCATTAAAGACAGCATCCCATAAAGGTTCATTGCCATGTTCGTTTTCCAAATCTAAAGACGCATGGTTATTAACCAACAATTCTGCATATTTCGGTGATGTATAGAGTTTTGCAACACAATGCAAAGCAGTGTTTCCTTCATTGTCTTGATGATCGATATCACACCCTCTTTTGATTAGTAATTTCGCCACATCAAACTTGTCATATTCTACTGCGCTGATAAGCATATTCTTCCCGCTCTCGTTAATAACGAGATTGACATCTTTGACTTCTTGCAGTGCATTTTGAAACTCTTCAAAACTGCCTCTTCTTATTAACTGGAACATATTGATATCTGCACTCATCGACTTCTCCCATTTTCAAATTTGTGACTTCTATTTGCTGAAACTGATTCAACCTGATAATTATTCGGGTCTCGATACTCTTTTAAAAATTCGTCTTTAGTTATTTTACCATCCATATAATCTTGATGTAAATCTCTGTATTCATTTCCAGGCTTGTGCCCCATATCCCATTGCCCAGATCTGGATTGCGTTTTATCCCACGTTATTTCTTCACCAGTATTTGGATCATATACTTTACCATCTTTACTTTTTGACTGTTCCCAAACTTCATCAACTTGTCCTTCTTCATATTTGGGACGATTCTTTGGATTTGAATATGGCTTTTCTGCAACATTTGTCCCATTCTGCTGCTTACTCTCCGCCTCTTTCTTCTTGCACAGGTCCACTTCTGCGGCGGCCCGTGCCACATCGTCCGCGGCGGCGTTGTACTCTTTGACCATATCGTAGATGTCGATGCCGGTCGTGACGGTGTCGTACACGTCGTAGGCCGCCATCGCCCAGCCCAGGAACGGAACCGCTTTGAGAGGAAGGGTCGCTACTTTCTTGGCGGCTTTTTTTGCAGCCATTTCTTTTAATGCGTTGAGTTTGGTCAGTTTTTTCTTCAGTGCATTCGTGATGTCGTCGAGCTTCTTTTCCAGTTTCGCGCATTTGCTCGCCGCCAATCCCAGCGGGTCGATGAAGTTGACCGGATCATTCCCTACATAGCGGTAGAAGTTGAAGTCCCCGGAAAGAAACTCAATCGGGTCTTCACTCAGGAACCTCGCCGTGTTGGGGTCGTAGTATCTCGCCCGGTAGTAGTACAGGTCCGGCGCGTCGTACTCTCTGGCGGTGTAGCCGTAGGGATTGAAAGTCTCTTCGGTTTTATGGTGGTCGAGGATCTTCCCGTAGGCATCGTCGTAGATAAAGGACTCGACGATTTCACCATTCTTGTCGGTAAGCGCAACGATGCTGCCCTGATGATCCCTGTGGTACCAGTACGTTCTTTGCAGTTGCAGCTCGGCGATAAACTGTTCGTCTTCGCTGAGAGCGTTGAAGGCTTCCGGATCCTCTGGCTTGTCATGGACGGTGATGCTCAGGGGCTGGTCGGTGCCCTCGTCGTGGATGATGGTCGCCAGCACTTCGTTCTCTTCGTCAAGAATGGCGACGATGTTCGCCCGGTCGTAGAGGTAGCGCATCGTCAGGCCGTCTTCGGTTTTTGAGATGCGGCGGCCAAGGGCGTCGTAGGCGAAGACAAAGTGTTTGAGGGGATTGCCTTCGCTATCTGAAGTGAGTACTTCGACGAGACGGTCGAGGTTGTCGAAGGTGTAGCGGGTCGTCTCATTGGTCCGCTTGTGCCGTTTGGAAGTCAGGTTGCCCCGGGCGTCGTACCCAAAGCTGTGGGTCTCGTTCTCCATCAGCCGGTAGTTGAGGGTGTCGTAGCGGTTGTGCTCGCCGACCACGTTACCCGCGTGGTCGTACTCGAAAGCTTCGCGGGGGCTTTGGGTGAGGCGGCCCGAGCGGTCGTAGACGAAACTCTCGCCGTTCTTTTCCGTAAGGAGGCCCGTTTGGTCGTGAGCGTAGGCGAAACTCCGGTCGGCGGTTTCGAGGGCGGTGAGGTTGTAGCCTTCGTCGTAGGCGAAGGTCTCTTTGGTCGCGTTGGGATAGCCGCGCTCCGCAAGCAGCCCGCTTTTGTCGCGGCTGAAAGCGATGGTCTGCGCCGGGGTCTTCAGTGCCGCGAGTCTGCCGTTGCCGTCGCGTTCATAGGAGACGCTTCTGCCAAGGAAGCTGAGCGCTTCCTGTTTTCCGGTGGCTTTGTCGTAGCGGCGGTCGACGTCGATGCCCCGCTGGGTTTCGGTGACCGGGTGGGCGTGAGCGTCGTAGTGGTACGCGACGGTTCCCGAGGCGTCCGTGGCTTCGGTCAGGTTCCCCATGCTGTCGTAGGCGAAGCGTACCCGCTCCCCGGCGTAGTCGATGCTGACGGGGTTGCCGTTTGTGTCGTACTCCAGCGCCACTTCCGAGCCGTCTTCGCGCACGATGCGGCGCACCAGCCCTCCGGGAAGGTACTCGAAACTCCTGACGCGCCCGTCGCTGCGGCGCTGCGAGGCGATGTTGCCCAGGGCGTCGTACCCGTAACGGGTTTCATTGCCCGATGCGTCGGTGATGCCGAGCAGATTGCCACCCCGGTCGTAAGCGAAGCCCAGGACACCCCCTTCGGCATCGAGACTGCCGACGAGACGGTCGCAGGCGTCGTAACTCAGCGTCGTCTTGCGCCCTTCGGCGTCGGTAGCCGCACTCTGACGCCCCGAACGGTCGTATGCGTAGCGGGTCGTCGCCCCAAGAGCGTCGGTCAGAGCCACGAGACGGGAGGCGTCATCGTACTCGAAACGGGTTTCGTTCCCGGCGGCGTCGGTGCTTTTCAGCAGGTTGCCCCGTTCGTCGTACTCGAAGGCGAAGAGGCGCTCCTCTCCCTGTACGACGCGTACCACGTTGCCGCGCGTGTCGTACTCGAACACCCGCTCCCCTTCGGGGGCAACGACCTTGACCGGATGGGGGTTTTTGCCTTCGTACTCGTAACGCGTCTCGTTGCCGCTCTGGTCCACCTCTTTGAGCAGGCGGTGGCGTTCGTCGAAGGTTTTGGAGGTGACGTTGCCGCCCCGGTCGGTGACAACGGCAGTGCGCGTCTCTCCGTCGTAATCCTCTTTCTCCCGGCTGCCGTCGGAGTGGACGATGGCAAAGACAAGGCCGTGGGCATCGAGACCGTAATGGGTGGCTTCGCCGCTGGAGGTCTCCGTCTTGGTGATCATGGTCGGGGTCGTATAGGCGTAGGTGTAGGCGCGGCCCGCTTCCTCATAGCCCGCGACTCTGCCATCGGCGTCGTAGGAGGCTGCGAGGGTCTGTACGCCGTTGTCGCTGACCCGCGTCAGCAGAAAGTCAGCTTCGGCGAACGGCTTGTAGGTGTAGCGTATACTGCCGCCCATAGGGTCGAGGCACTCGACGAGGTTGGCGTGTTCATCGTAGACGTAGCGCCAGATTCGATGCGTATCGTCGCTGATGCGTTCGACCCGTCCGCTTCGGTTGTACCCGAAGTTCAGATGCATCCCCGAGGAGCTGCCAAGCGTCAATAACCGTCCACGCACTCCATAATGCAAACTGATCGCGTTGGCATTGGCGTCTTCGACGGAAACGAGCCTGCCGTCACGGTAGGTCTCGCGCCGGTTGTCGAAAAACTCCAGCACGAAGGTCTGGGCATCAACGCGGCGCACCAGGGCACCCAGGTCGCCTTCGTCGACGAACCCCGCTTCGCTCTCGGTGAAGTCGAACTTCCGGCCGTCGGAGAGAAAGAGGCGGTAGGTGTCGGCACTCTGGCGCTCAAAGGTCTGCTCATAGACGAAACGGCGGTGGTTGCCGAAGATCCCCGAAAAAGCGTCGCGGGAGAGATAAGTGTGCGAGAGTTCGAGCGCCGGTTTCCCCGAAAACACCGCCTGATGTTCGGTGTGGATGAGCTGGGCGGTCTGCAAGATGACCGGCGAACCGCTGCGCGACCCCAGCCCCCCGGAGGCGGCCGAGGCGGTCGGTTTGGTCGAACTTGCCGCCGAAAGCGACGGCATCGCCCCCGACTCCGTTGTCGAAGAAGCCGAAGAGAGGTCGAGGTCCGGCGGCAGGGTCTCGCCCTCGATCTTGCCGTCATCGCTGATCTTCGAGGTGCTGCCGCTCTCCTGGCACACCAGCTTGCCGACGGTGTTGCCGCCTTGCATCTTGTGAAGATCCCCCTCGCGGATGACGAACTTGCCGTTGACCTTGACGCTGGGGGAGAACTCCACCGGTTCGGACTTCTCGCTTACCGTCCCCGAAACGACTCCGCCTACCGAACCCCGCTCGTCACCGGTCACCTTGGAGGAGTGGCTCGACTCCGTAAACACCCCGCAGCCGTTGAACTTGACGTCTTTGGAGACCGCATCGGCGGCATCATAGGTCTGGTTGACAGGGTACGGGACGGGCACCACCGAGTTGCCCATGGGCGTCTTGTTCACCGACGGCGCGGAAGAGACGATCTTGTACTTGTTCTGTTGCCGTGCACCGAACTTTTTAGCCATGCTCCACCTCTTCCTCCTCTTGTTGCGTCACCATCATCACTTCAACCGCGTCGGGTTCGAGCGGACGAGGCAGCAAAGCGCGCCACGAGACAAACACTCCCAGCTCCGCGCCCCCTTCGCCGTCGATGTCTACCAGAACCGTGTCGAGATTCATTATGCGGCAGATGTCCCCGGTATGCATCCGGACCCTGGCAATCAGCTCCAGATCGGGCACCTCGAACCACTGGAGCGGTTCGCCTTCGAGCAGATGCAGCAGCTCGACGCGGCTGCCCCCTTCGAGATAGCCTTCCATCACCAGTTCGGGATGGGCCGCCTGGTTGTGACGCACGTCGAAGTCACGGGGCGGCAGCGGGTGTTGGTGTTCCACCCACGCTTCGTCGTAGGTTCCCGCCAGCTTCGAGCGGCTCTTCCATGCGCGGTTGACAAACCCGAATCCCGGAGGTACCCGGGTCCATTTCGGCAGGCCCGCGTAGGTGATCTGCGGCACCGAGACCGTCCACTTCGGATCGCGTATTTTTTTGATGCCGCAGCCCGCCGGGTTGTAGGGATCGACTTTCAGAAACTTCTCTTTGCGTTTTCCCTTGGCGGGGATGGAGACCGTCCCCCCTTTGGCCCGTTCGTAGCGAACCGGAACGCGCTCCGCACGGTGCCTCATGCCCGTCCACCAGACGATCCCGGCTTTGTACTGGTTCAAGCTACCGCGAACGTTGAGGCGGTACTCCTTGAGCAGCGTCTCCTCTTTGGACAAAATACGCACACCGCACTGCCACCTTCGCCGCATCCTGCCTCCAGGCGCAACGGCGTTGGCGTTGAGCACGACATCGGTATGGGCCTTGAAGGGTACGAAATCCGACTCGTAACGGACCGAAGAGCGATCCGGCTCGCCGAAAAAGACGTCGGCGGCGAAAAGCTCCCCCTGTTCTGGGTCCGGGACCAATTCGATCCGTCCCGGTTCGGCACCCGCTTCGAGTCTGAAACGCGCCCGTGCCACCGCGGCTACGGACCACTCCCCTTCGGCATCCACGACTTCCCACGCAATCCCCGGAAAGGGCGTATAGTTGTTGAACTGCATTGCTAGTTGAGCTCGACCATCTTGCCATTGACGGTCACCTGCTTGGCGCCGTTGATCTCAATCTCTTTGCCTTTAAGGATGATGGTGCCGTCGGCGTTGAGGATGAGTGAACTCTCCCCTACCTGCAGCTCAAAGCGTTTTCCGGCGATGATGTGTTTGAGCAGGCCCACCTGTTCGGTAGAGCTCAATCCAACCGTCACGTTCTTCGCGCCGCCGACAGTCGTCTGCAGCCCCGCACCCACCGTCAGCGCCTTGGCGATGGCGATGGTCTCCGCCTTGTTCTGGCTAACGGTTTCGGTGTGGTTGCCGCCCACGGTAACGCTTAGGTTGCTGCCGATCTGCACGCTCTCGTTGCTACCAACGGACCTGCTTCGGTTGCTGCCGACGGCAAGATTTTCGTCGTTGCCCACCGACTCGTTGCGGTCGTGGCCGACGGAGATGGTTTCGTCGTTACCCACGCTCTCGCTCCGGTCATGGCCGATGGAAACGGTCTCGTCGTTGCCGACGGTTTCGGACTGGTCATGGTCGATGTTGATGGTCGAGTCGTTGAGCGCATGCAGCTTGTAATCTTTCTGCGCCCGTAACGACAGCAGCTCTTCGCCCGCCTTGTCCTCGAAGAGCAGCTCGTTGTACCCTCCGCCGCCGGGCGTCGACTGGGTCTTGATGTAGGATTTGGTTTTGGAGTCGGGAAGTCCCTGGGGGATGGCGTTGTCGCCGTTGTAGAGTGCCCCGACGATCACCGGCCGGTCGATATCGCCGTTGATGAAGCTGACGATGACCTCGGTGTTGACCCGGGGCAAAAACTGCGCGCCCCAGTTGTTTCCGCTGTAGATCGTGCCCAGGCGTACGTAACAACTCGTGGGTTTCTCCCGGTCGAAATGGAAAATCACCCGGATACGTCCCAGTGCGTCGACGTCGATGGTGTTCTCCCCTGAAGCAGTGTCTGGCGAACCTGAGGCAACAATGGCCGTCTGAACGCCCGAGATCACCGGTTTGACGATCTTCGTATCAGGCACATAAGGAGTGTCGTAAGGGATCGCTTCGAAAGTCGTGCCGAACGCGTACTCCGCCGTTTCGTCCATATACTCGTCGAGGGCATTGGGAAACTTCCCCTCCAGCGTCGCGGCGACGAGAATAACTTTCATCTTCCTTTGCGTCCGCTGTTCGTACAGTTCCGTCAGCCATGCCGCCTCGGTATAGAGCGATTCGCTCTCTCCGGAAATCACCTCGACGGGACTGTACGAGGAGCGCATATCGAGCTTTGCGTAACGTTTGAGGTCTTTCATGCGCGAACCGCCCATCTGTTCCAGACGATCGCGAATGCTCTGAACGGCCAACTCGCTTCTTATGCGCGAAGATTCATTGTTATCTCTAATCATCTGCGCTTCAGGCTCAGCCCCGTATTCGGTCGCGTAATCCATACCCGGAGTTTCAAAATCGTAAAAATTCTCAGTCTGGTGGGTCGGCGCGAAATGCTTCGCCCGATCGAATCCGCAGGGAAGAGTTTCGTCAAGTTTACAGACATGTTCGTTGATGTTCGAAAGCACGATCTTATACGGATCGGAAGCAGCCGATTCGAATGTAATGGCAAAACACTCTTCCTGAGCCAGCATCAGAATGAATTCAGCGTCGCTCTGATTGTGCTGGGTGCAGGTCTCCCGCTTCGGAAAAGTGGAGGGATCGAGCTTGCTTTCGACCGAAAGCCCAAGAATGTGGCTGGTCATTCCGATGACCGCCGTAATGATCTCAGGAACGCTCATCCCCTGATAAACTTTGTAACGCCGATTGAATTGCAAATAGTAAAACGGCGAAACCACCACCGCTTTATAAAGGTATTTACGCGCGACGACCGAAGCTTCCTCGATCCTGTATATTTTGCCGTAGATATCCCGTTTTCGCAGCGCGTTATTTTCGTCGCGTATCGCGATTTTCGCATCAGTGTCGGCCAGTTTCTCCAACTGGAGCTCCTCATCGCTGGCGAACGTCACGGTGTACCGGTACGGCCCGTTAAGTCGGCTAACGCCGTCGACCTCCAAAATGCTGTAGCTCCCGTCCTGAACACCCATAGTCCGGTTAGGGGTTTCGGCGCTTAACAACTCAAGTCTCATAAACACTTTTTGAAAATTCTTCGTCACGTCAATTCCTCTTGAGAAGACCGAACTTTTTCCGTTAAAAATCGGCATCCTGTAGACAGTGTAATTGAAAGGCTGTGCAATTTAGTTAATATTAAATATTAAATAACGAATTTATAGCATATCGTATTCAATACGAGGATATTGTCCGCCGCTATTCATACAACATATCATCACATGATACGATTCGTGACACCCATTTGACTGCGAAGTTAAAAGAGTTGTCGTAGCGATGCGCGATAAGGGTATACCGTCTTAAGACATGGAAACATGACAGCTTCTAAACAGATACTTTTGATAGCGACAGTTGAAAGGAAAGAATGTGATGTCCCGGGAATGTCCCCGGAGTTTTATGATGCTAAAGCTTCGGTCCCGCGGCAGAGAAGTCGAACGCGCTGTTGGCGTCTTGATACTTGTGGAAGTTGTCGATGAACATCTGCGCCAGTTTGTCGCGCTGGGTATCGAAGGCTTCCTTGTCTTCCCAGGCGTTGCGCGGGTTGAGGACATTGGGGTTGATGTCACCGAGGGTTTTGGGGACCTGCAGGCGGAAGGTGCGGGTCGTATCGAACTCCGCGGTCGTGATGGAGCCGTCGAGGATGGCGTTGATGCACGCACGGGTGTCCTTGATGCTCATCCGCTTGCCGACGCCGTAGGGGCCGCCGGTCCAGCCGGTGTTGACCAGGTAGACGTGGACATCGTGTTCATCGATCTTTTCCCCCAGCAGTTTGGCGTAAACCGTCGGGTGAAGGGGCAGGAACGCCTCGCCGAAACAGGCGCTGAAGGTCGCCACCGGTTCGGTGATGCCGCGTTCGGTACCGGCGACTTTGGCCGTGTAGCCGCTGAGGAAGTAGTACATCGCCTGCTCTTTGCTCAGTTTGCTGACGGGGGGAAGCACGCCGAAGGCGTCGGCGGTGAGGAAGATGATGTTCGTCGGGTGTCCCGCCTGGAGGGAGGTCTGGTGGTTATCGATGTGTTCGATGGGGTAGGAGACGCGGGTATTCTCGGTCTTGGAGCCGTCTTCGTAATCGACAATGCCGTCGTCGTCATAGACCACGTTCTCAAGCAGGGCGTTGCGCTTGATGGCGCCGTAGATCTCCGGTTCGCTCTTGGGATCGAGGTTGATCACCTTCGCGTAACATCCCCCTTCGAAGTTGAAAACGCCGTGTTCGTCCCAGCCGTGCTCGTCGTCGCCGATGAGCGCCCGGTTCGGATCGGTGGAGAGGGTGGTCTTGCCGGTGCCGCTCAGACCGAAGAAGAGGCAGGTGTCCCCTTCCTGGCCCACGTTGGCGGAACAGTGCATCGGGAGCTTGCCCTCCAGCGGCAGCCAGTAGTTCATCATGGAGAAGATCCCCTTCTTCATCTCGCCGCCGTACCAGGTACCGCCGATGACCGCGATGTTCTCTTCGACGTTGAAGACGACGAAGACTTCGGAGTTGAGGCCGTGCTCTTTGAATTTCGGGTTGGTCACCTTGCAGGCGTTAAGCACCGTGAAGGCCGGAGTGAACCCTTCGAGTTCCTCCGCTTTGGGACGGATGAACATGTTTTTGACAAAGTGGGACTGCCAGGCGATCTCGGAGACGAAACGGACGGAGCGTTTGCTCGCTTCGCTGGAACCGCAGTAGACATCCGTGACGTAGAGATCTTTGCCGGAGAGCTGTTCGCGCGCCAGCTCCAGGAGTTCGTCGAAGGTCTCTTTCCCGATGGGCTTGTTGACCTCGCCCCAGGCGATGTAGTTTTTGGAGGGGTCCTGATCGACGAAGTATTTGTCTTTCGGGCTGCGGCCGGTGAAGATGCCGGTATCGACCATGGTCGCCCCGTTGCTCGCCAGGGCGCATTCGCCGTTTCTCAGTTCGTGTTCGATCAATTCGTCGTAACTGAGGTTATGGTAGATCGTACCGCCGTTCTTAATGCCTAACGCCTCGATGTCTGTCGGGTTCATGCTTTCCACTTTGTCTTGGGGTTACCTGCAGCCGCCTGTCACCGCGGTTTCAGGACAAGAGCGCCCAGGCACTCCAGTATGATGTCGAAATTATAACAATTCGAAAGCTTAAACTGGATAAAAAGGAGATTTTAGGGTCTGCCCATTCAGCCGAAACCCCCATAAAACGGTCTTTCAAAGCCGTAATACTTTTTCTTTTTCACGCCCCCGCCGCACTCCACGATTGCTACACGATCATCTTTTACCATGGTGGTATGAAAACGCTTAGGAGGCAATCATGAAAACGCAAACATCCAATCTCATCAAAGTCGCCGCGACCATCCTCGCGGCCACCGCACTCACCGCCGGAGTTGCCCACGCCGATATGGCGAAGGGTCAGAAGCTCTACCAGAAAAAATATAAATCCGTCTGCGGCATGACCGGCGCCAAAATGGCCGGCACCCATACCCAGGACGAGTGGGAAGAGATGAAAGAGGAAGGCACGCTGCTGGAGTACCTCAACGGCAAGTGCGACGGCAAGGTTCAGGAGAACCACCTGGAACACCTCTACGACTTCTTCTACGAGTACGGCAGCGACAGCGGCAACGTTCCCTCCTGCTAAACATACCTAAAAGATATCTTTTAGATATTTATAACATATAAAAGGATCGAAAATGAAAACCTTTCTGATGATGCTCGGACTCACCGCGATGCTCGCCGCCGCCGACGGCGCGGCCCTCTACAAAGCGCAATGCGCCTCCTGCCACGGCATGGAGGGTGAAAAGAAAGCGCTGAACAAAAGTCAGGTGATCAAGGATTTTTCCGAAGATCAGTTCGTCGCCGCCCTCAAAGGGTACAAAGACGGCAGCTACGGCGGTGCCATGAAAGCACTCATGAAGAGCAAAGCCGCACCGCTGAGCGACGACGATATCGCGGCCATCGCCAAAGCGATCGCCGCGAAATAACCCCCGCTACCCTTCCGACGGCCATTGCAGTGAAATGGCCGTCCCCTCCCCCTCTTTCGATTCCACGTCGATCGCAATCGCGTAATCGCGCGCGATCATCGCCACGATATGCAGCCCGATTCCGAATCCCCCGACGCTCTCGTCTGCGCGCTGGTACCGTTCGAACACCTTCTGGATCTTCTCTTCGGGAATCCCGCGGCCCGTATCGCGGATGCGCAGCCGGCCCGAAGCGAGGGTGATGTCGATGCTGCCGCCGACACGGTTGTACTTGATGGCGTTGGAGAGGAGATTGTCGATGAGGCGGGCGGCTTTGTTACGGTCCATGACCACCTCCAGTTCCCCCTCCGGATGCAGGGTCACCCGAAGCTGTTTCTGCTCATAGCGCGTCTGGAAATACTCCAGCCGCTCCTCCGTCAGAAGGTTCAGGTTCAGCGGTTCGTCCCGGACCGCCACGCTGTGGTTGAGCACCAGGTAGGTGAGATCGTCGTAGATCGTCGAAATGGTTCGCGCCGCGATGGCGATGCGGTTGATGCGGCGGGCGCCCTTCTCGTCCATCGGGGCCGTGTCGATCATCTCGATGTTGCTGACGATGGCCGAGACCGGGGTGTTGAGCTCGTGGGTCGTATCTTTGATAAAGTCGTCGAGCAGTTTGATCGCCTCTTTCATCGGCTTCAAAAAGAGTCGGGAGAGGTAGAACCCCACCAGCGTCAACGCGGCGAAAAGAGCGCCGCCGAAGAGCAAAAGCGTATGCAGCGTCTCTTTGAACCAGAGGCCGTCATCCCGGGTTTCGAAGACCAGGAAGTAGTCGCCGAGTTCGTAGGAGGCGAGGGGGATGACGTAGTGGATGTAGCCGTTGCTCAGGCTGATGGGTTCGCGCAGGTTGAACACCGGGTCCTCCAGGTAGGCCCCCAGCGCCCGCCCCTCCTTGTCGTAGAGCGCCGCGGCGTAGGCAAGGTCTTCGGGAATGACGGAACGCCCCTCTTTGAGCCAGAGCCGGAGCTTGGGAATGTAGGTCTCGCTCTGCAGCTGCATGGAGAGGCGGTGCTCGCTGAGCATCAGGTCCTTGCGGTACTGGTAATAGATCGCCCCCAGCAGCGCCAGGATCATCACCGACATCAGGGTGTAGAGCAGGACGAACGCCCGGAACGTGCGGTTCTCAGCTAAACTGATACCCGATTCTTTTATAACTGACAATGCGCTCCTTTCCCAGATATTTGCGCAGGTTTTTGACGTAGGTGCGCAGGGCGTCGTCGCTGGGGGTCTCGTCGTAGTCCCAGAGGTGTTCGGCGATCACCTCGTGGGCAACCACCTCTCCGCGGCGCTGCAGGAGCAGCTTGAGAAGCCGGGACTCCTTCTCCTGCAAGGCGACGCGCTCCCCCCCGACGTAGAGCTGCCCCTGCTCGACGTCGTACTCCATCCCCTCCCCCAGTACGGTTCGCGGCGCAGCATGGTGGAAGAAGCGGCGCTTGAGGATGGTGCCGATGCGCAGCAGCAGCTCCTTGAGTTCGTAGGGTTTGCGGATGTAGTCGTCCCCGCCGCTGTCGAACCCGGTTTCGACATCCTGCATGCCGCTGCGCGAGGTGACATAGACAGCGGGGGTCTGAATGCCCCGTTTGCGGGCCGCCTTGAGGAGGGTAAAGCCGTTGGGTTCGGGAACGTTGACATCGAGCAGCAGCAGGTCGAAAGGGGTTTCGTACATCAAATCTTCCGCCTGCTCGCCGTCGAACGCGCAGACCACTTCGTAGCCCGCCTCTTCGAGGTACTCCGCGACGGTCTCGCTCAGGTTCATGTCATCTTCAAGCAGAAGGAGGCGCGCTTTTTTCATGCAACCATTATAGCATTGGCATGGTAATTGCTGCCCACGGGCATGAGACTCTACCGTCAGCGGGGCCGTCAGCGCCTCTACTACGACATCCGGCTCTACCCGACGCTCTTCGACGAATTCGTCGTGGTGCACCAGTGCGCACAGCGCGCCTGCATGAAAAAAGGGACCCGGGAGTATTTCGCGACGAAAAAAGAGGCCCTGATGCGATCGCTCTGCATCATCGAGCACAAGCGGGACGAGGGGTTCAGGCCGAGCCTGTAAGCCACCCCGCCAGCCAGAAGCACGCCAGGGCGATCCCCCCCGAAATCAGGGCGTAGGGAAGCTGCGTCTTCACGTGCTCGATGTGGTCGCACCGCGCCGCCATGGAGGAGATGATGGTCGTATCGGAGATGGGGGAGCAGTGGTCTCCGAAAACCCCGCCGGAGATGACCGCGCCGATGCAGAGCGCCACGTCGGCGTCAAGGCCGACCGCCAGCGGTACGGCGATGGGGATCATGATGCTGAAGGTTCCCCAGCTGGTCCCGGTCGCAAAGGCCATCACCGCCGCCAGGAGAAAGACGATGCCGCCGATCCACTGCGGCGCGATGCTGTTCTTGCTGAAGGAGGCGATGTAGAGCCCGGTTTCGAGCTCTTTGGTCACCTCGGAGATGGCGAATGCGAAAAGAAGAATGGCGGCGATGCCCGCCATCGACTTCGCTCCCCGGTAGGCGTGCCGCACCCCTTCCCCGACGGGCATGCCCCCGACGAGCCGGTAGTAGACGATGCAAAAAAGCACCGTCAGCGTCGTGGCGTAGAAGAGCGCCGTCGAGCCGCTCCCTTCAAGCAGGTTCCCCCCGCCCGTCAGCCACAAGACGGCGAACACCAGGGCCAGCAGCAGCCCGATGGGCCAGAGCATAAAGCCCGCATTTCCATCCGCGACGGCCTCTTCCGGTTCGCGCACCACCGCCGCTCGGCGCATCGGGCCGATGTCGATCCCGTACCAAACGGTCAAAAAGGCGACGCCGAGCGCTGCGAGGGCGTAGAAGTTGTAGGGCAGCGCCTCCAGCAGCCAGGTGACGCTGTTGCCTTCGATCAGCCCCGACTCCGTCTGTACGGCGATGAGCCCCAGCAGCAGCGCACCCCAGCCGTTGAAGACGATGAGCGAACAGACCGGGGCCGAGGTGGCGTCGCAGACGTAGGCGAGCTTCGCGCGGCTCACCCCGTAGGCGTCGGTCAGCGGGCGTCCGACGGTACCGGCGATCATGGAGGTGATGGAGGATTCGATGAAGATCAGTACCCCGATGCCATAGGTCAACAGCAGCGCGGAGCGCTGCGACCGCACCAGGGCGCGCCGTTCCCGGACGTAGTGGACGAAGCCCGCCACACCCCCGGAGGCGGAGAGCAGGGTCATGATGGAACCCACCAGCACGGCAAACGCCAGGGTCTTTAAAATCCACGCCTCCTGCAGCAGCGACGCGAAGAGGTGCCAGAGCGCTGCCGCGCTCTCAACGGGCGCAAAGCCGTGAAGAATCAGCACCCCCGCCACGGAACCGATCAGCAGCGAGAGCAGCACGCGCCGCGTTACAAGGGCGGCCGCGATGGCAAGAAGGGGGGGAAGAAGGGAGAGCCAGCCGTACGCGATCGGGGTACCCTCCGCTACAGCGTCAGGCTGTAGCGCATGATACCGGCCCGACCGAAGAGCTCTTTGTAGTAGTCCGAACGCTTTTCATCTTCAAAGGAGAAGCCGAGTTTTTCGAAGAGCAGCTGGTTCGGACGCGAACCGATCTCGACCATCGTCTGCACCTTCCGGTACCCTTTGAGCCGGGCCGTCAGCAGACTCTTCTGCACCATCTCGCGAATCACCTCGAAACTGTGGCTGCCCGAGGGTTCGGCGATGAAATCGAGCACCCAGGTCTGCCGGTCGATGGCGGGAACACAGAGCAGGTGGGCGGCAATACGCTCCTCGTAGCTTTCGTCCACACCCACTTCCGCCAGCGCCTTGGTGAAGATCTCCCTGGGAGCGATGCGGGGTTCGTAACCGCAGAGCACCCCCGCAACCTTCCCGCCGTCTTCGGCGACGATGAAGTTGCTGTAGTGGCAGTAGCTCTTGGTCGCCGTCGTGACAAGCCGTGCCAGGGCGTCCAGAAGCTCGGCATCGTCGGCACTCTGGAAGATGACGTCAAAAAGCCCCGACGCCTTACCGTCGCGCGACCCCGTCATGATGGCCCACGCCAAAAGCGGCGCGTCCTCTTCCGTTGCCTTTCGAATCTTGATACCCATGACCTAATCCTCTCCGGACGCTGCGATGTGAAGCGTGTGTCACGAATCTTGTTATTGAACTTCAAACATGCTAGTATACATAACTTTAAACTAAACTAAGAGTGATACGGTGATGATAAAAATAGTTTGTGCAATATCGTTACTGTTGTCACTGCCGCTTCTGGCCTCGGAGCAGCTGCTGCTGGTCACGGCGGCGGATATGGAACAAAGCGGCGGCACCCTGCAGCGCTACGACCGCTGCGGAGAGCGCTACTGCAAAACGGGTAGCGTGATTACGGTAAATCTGGGACGCAACGGTCTGGGGTGGGGGTTGGGATTGCCCTTTGAGCATCCGGCAGCCGATCCGATCAAGCACGAAGGAGACGGGCGGGCGCCCGCGGGGCTCTTCGCACTTCGCGGCGTCTTCGGCGACGCCCCCTTGGCCGACACCCGCATGCCCTACCGGCAATCTACCCCCGACCTGATCTGCGTCGACGACACCGCGTCAAAAGCCTACAACCGCATGGTGCCGGTCTCCGAAGCGGGTGCGGTCAAAAGCTTCGAATGGATGCGGCGCGACGACGCCCTCTACCGCCTGGGCGTGACCGTGGCCCACAACGAAGCGCAGCTTCCCGGACGCGGTTCGTGCATCTTCCTTCACCTGCAAAAAGCCCCCGGCAGTCCCACTTCGGGATGCACCTCCATGGCCGCCGAGGCGCTGCGTTCCGTCACCGCCTGGCTCGACCCCGCGGCAGAACCGCTGCTGGTGCAGGTGCCCTTCGACGCCTGCGGCGCCGTCGAGGCACGCTTCCCCGGCGTGGAGTGCCTGCCCCGCTAGAGCGCCCCGAGCTCCAGCAGCACCGTATCGCGCCGCGTCACTTCCAGGCGGCGGCAGGCCGCTTCGAAGGCCTGGGCTTCCCCGATGATCGTGCACTGCCGCTTCGCCCGGGTGATCGCCGTGTAGAGCAGTTTCGTATTGAGCATGATGAAGTGCGAGAAACTCATCGGCATCACCACCACTTCGTACTCCATCCCCTGCACCTTGTGAATGGTCAGGGCGTAGGAGAGCATGAGGTGGGTCCCCAGCTGCTCGTATTCGTACTGCACCACCACCCCTTCGTTGGGGTAGTAGACGAAGACCAGCTCCTCCTCTTCGTCGATGCGAAAGAGCAGCCCGCTCATCCCGTTGAAGATGCGCCGTTCGCTGCTCTCCTCATCCCCTTTAAACCCCTCCGAGGTAAAGGAGGGCATGTTCTCGTTCTTCGTATGGACCACCTTGTCCATCAGCCGGTACTCCCGCTCCCCGCGCCGGATACTCTGTTTCGGGTTGGGGTTGCAGTACTCCTGCAGCACCTTGTTCAGGTTGTCCACCCCCAGCGTCCCCCCCTTCATCGGGGCGATCACCTGGAAGAAGTTGAGATAGCGGGCGATCTCTTTGTTCTGAAGCTTCTGGCGCGCTTCGGGGATGCAGCGCATCACCGCGGTCACGATCTCGGAGAGGACCGACTGCGCATGGGATTCGCGCACCTCGGAAAGCTCTGTCTGACTCAGACTGTTTTTCAGGGCGTAGTAGTTGGGAATGGAGCAGTCGAGAAAGGCGAAGTCGTCATACTGCCGGCGGTAATCGGGAATCGCCCCCTGGCGGATGTCGTTGGCGATCAGGGTGATCGCCTGGTCGTCGCTCTGGCGGTAGATCTTCGTCAGTTTTGCGATGGGGGCGAGGTCGAGGGAAATGACGTCGCTCAGGACATTGCCCGCCCCGATGGGCGGCAGCTGGGCGTCGTCGCCGACGACGACGATCACCGCGTCGCGCTCGATCTTCGCCACCAGCCGCGCAAAGAGCAGCGAGTTGATCATGGAGGCTTCGTCGATCAGCACCACGCTGTAGGGCATGGTGTCGCGATCCTCGTACTTCACCAGCAGGCTCTGGATCGTCGCACTCTCGTAGCCCGTCGTCTCGGCGATGCGCTGCGACGCAATGCCGCTGAGCGCACAGGTGATGAAGCGCTTGGCGTCGTGGCGTTTGGCCAGCAGGTCCAAAATGGCCCGCGACGTCGTACTCTTCCCCGTACCGGCGTACCCGACGAGAAAGAGGAGCCCCGTGCCGGAGTTGACCAGCTCCACCGCCCGGCGCTGCTCCTCTCCCAGCTGCAGTTCCCCCTCGGCCAGAAAGGCGTCGAGATCGTCGACGATGGGACCTTCGACGTTTTTCCCCCGCTTGCGGAACTGGTCGTAGAGCAGCTTTTCCGCTTCATAGAGGCGGTCGGGTGCAAAGCGTTCGTGCCGCAGAGCGACGATGCTATGTTCGGCGACCCGCTCCACAAGAACCTGCGCGTACAACCGCTCCTTCCCCGCGAACCCCAGCAGTTCGTCGAGCAGCGAAAAGAGCCGCTGCTTTTCGACACAGCTGTTCCCCTGCCGCTCGCAGTAATCGCCCAGCAGATAGTCCATCGCCGCGCCGAGACGCTGTTCGGACTCCTCGGTCATTCCCATTTTCAGGGCGATCTCGTCGGCCCGTTTGAAGCCGATGCCGTTGACATGGGTCAGGATGTAGGGGTTGTTTTTGATCCGCGTGACGGGATCGGAAGACTCTTTCATCGCCGCGGCGATGGCCGAGAGCATCGTGGGGGTGACGTCGTAGGGCATCAGCAGCTCCCCCAGCGCACGCATGGAACGGAACTGTTTCCAGCTCGACTGGATCTTCGCCAGCCGCTTCTTCTTGATCCCCTTCTCCTCGAGCAGCCGCTCGATGTCGTTGTCGAGAATGTCGATAAGCCCCTGTTCGCCGTACTTCTCGATCAGGTCGGCGGTCAGTTTTTTGGTAAACCCCTTGACGACCCGGTTGAGAAAGAAGAAGAGTTCGTTCTGGTTGACGGTGAGGGTGTGAAACCGGAAGGAGCGGCCGTGCTTTTTATGCTCGACGAACTCTCCCTTGAGGGTAAGCGCGGCGCCTTTGATGTGGGAGACGTCGCTCTCATAGTAGCTGCCGCTGATCTTTTCACCGGATTTCAGAACACCGATGAAAAAGCCGTCATCGCCCTCGAAAATGATTCGTTCGAGTTGGCCGATGAGGGTCTGTTCAGACATCGTTTTCAAAAACGCCAAAGGGGCAAAGCCCCTTTGCCTGCGCTACCGCCATGGTCCCCTCGGCGGGGAGCCCTCGCGCTTTTGAGGTATTCGTGGAAAAGCGTCTTTTCTCCGGCCTCAATCATCCGCGATACCCGCTACGCCTTCACCCGCTCCAGGCGTTCCGCTTCCTGCTCCTTGTAGAGCACCGCGCACCCCTTTGCCAGTTCGCGGATCTTGAGGATGTAGTTGGCGCGCTCCGTCTGGGAGATCGCCTTGCGGGCGTCGAGGGTGTTGAAGGTGTGCGACGCCGCCATGCAGAGGTCATAAGCCGGCAGGGGAAGCCCCGCTTCGAGGGTGCGCTTGCACTCGGCGGCCTTCGCCTCGAACTCGGCGAAGAGCATCGCCGTGTCGGCGACTTCGAAGTTGTACTTCGAAAACTCGATCTCGCCCTCTTTGTGGATGTCGCGGTAAAGCGTCTTGCCGAAGCTGTTTTCAGGAAACATGCCTTCGGCAGCGGTACCCTTGTTTTCGTTCCAGACGATGTCGAAGACCGTGTCGACGCCCTGCAGGTACATCGCCAGCCGCTCGGTCCCGTAGGTGATCTCCACGGCCACCGGGTCGCAGGCGACGCCGCCGACCTGCTGGAAATAGGTGAACTGGGTCACCTCCATCCCGTTGAGCCAGACCTCCCAGCCCAGACCCCAGGCACCCAGCGTCGGGGATTCCCAGTTGTCCTCGACGAAACGGATGTCGTGGTCGGCGAGGTTGAGACCGAGGTATTCAAGGCTTTTGAGGTAGAGCTCCTGGATGTTCTCCGGGCTGGGCTTGATCAGTACCTGGAACTGGTAGTAGCTCCCGAGGCGGTTGGGGTTCTCGCCGTAGCGGCCGTCCGTCGGGCGGCGGCTGGGAGCGACGTAAGCCGTCGCCCAGGGGGTGGAGTCCAGAGAGCGCAGGAAGGTCGCGGGGTGGAATGTGCCCGCCCCGGCGGGGATGTCGTAGGGCTGCACGATGTTGCACCCCTGCTCTTTCCAGAACTGCTGCAGTTTGAGTAAGACGTCACTGAAGGTATTCATCATTTCCTCTGTCGGTCGGATGAAGGCATCCGAATAGTGGCGCCATTATAGCCGCCGCTTACTTGCTTTAGACTAAATCATCTTGCAGACGAGATCGCCGACGTCCCGCCCCAGGGAGGCGGCGACCACCTGGCACTTCACCTTCAAAAGGTAGCAGAGGTTGCTGCGGTGGGTGGGGCTGAGACACTCGTAGTTTCCCATCCCCTTCGTCAGTACCAGGTCCGATTCGTCGAAGAGACGCCGGCTCTGCGCGTTGGCGCGGCCGTAGACGAAGCCCGGGGTGTCGACGCCGCTGTCGACCAGGGTGCAAAGCGTGTCGAACCCGGCCTCTTTCGCCTCTTCGAGAGTGACGTCGTTGATGATGGGAAGCCCCCGGACCATGTAGGAGATCCGCAGGTTGGGGTAGAGCTGCCGCAGGGTCTCGATGTAGAGGGAGTCGAAGAGGTGTTCCCCGACGTTGTCCCCGATGTAGAGCAGGGTTTCGGCCTGCGCCAGCGCCGTTTCGAGGCGGGCGAAGTCGTCGTGGCCGAAGGGGGTGGAGAAGATCTTCTCCACCTCCTCGTGCAGGTCGAAACTCACCTCCGCGGCGAGGTCGATGACGTTGCCCGCCACGGCGACCTTGGTGGCGGTGAGCAGCGGCGTCGGAGAGGAGGCGATCATCTCGCGCAGCTCGGGCAGAAACTGCCGCGCCTTCTCCGTGGAGTGGGCTTTCACCTCATCGTAAAGGTCGTGCTTCCCGGCGATCTCCGCCATGGCGGCGTAGACCCCGGCGGCCACCTCCGGCGGGCTCTGCTGAAAAGAGAATTCCGAAGCCATCGCTTCGACGCTGCCGACGAGTCGTTTCGCCAGGGCGGCGTCGGCATGGATGGCGTCGGCGACGCGGCGGCTCTGGTTGATGATGCAGTGAACGCATTCGGGCTGGATGTGCATGGACGGTCTTTGTCGGTGAGATGGCCGGGCTCAGGCCCGGCAGGGGTTACTGGGGTTTGTTTTCGGCGTATTCGTCGATGACCCGACCCCACATCAGTTTGTACTTGCGGCGCATGAACTCCACTTCCTGCTGGGAGTGTTTGAGCTGATCGGTCAGGGTTTCGATGGTGCGCCGGTCCTCCTCGTAGAGCTCCTGGAGGGAGGCCAGGGCCTCCTTGAGAAAGAGGTTTTCGTTGCGCACCGCCTCGATGGTCTCGTCTTTCGCGTCGAGCACTTTTTCGTGGAGGTTGATGATCGTGCCGATCGTCTTTTCGACGAACTGGGGGCCGACGACGATCTCTCCCGCCTGGCTCGCCAGTTCGTGAACCTCGGCGGGGACGACGGAACGGGTGCCCTTGGCGGGGTCGATCAGCACCTCCCCCTCCTCCACGGTGGTCACGAGCTTGCCGTTATCGATCAGATCGCGGATCGCATGCTCTTCGAGTCCGGTCAGGTTCGCGTACTCTGCGATACTCATCCACTGCATGAGAGTGTCCTTTGTCGTGTGGCACGCCGAAGCGTGCGTTTAGTCGATGATCGTTTCGATCTCCATGGAGTCCATCTCCACTTTTTTCGCTTTCGCAATGCGGTCTTCGCGCAGCTTGATGGAAAGCTCCTCGTCGTTGAGCGCCAGAATCTGCATCGCCAGGTAGGCGGAGTTGATCGCCCCGGCCTTGCCGATGGCAACGGTCGCAACCGGCATGCCCGCGGGCATCTGGACCGTGGAGAGCAGGGCGTCGATGCCGCTCAGGGCCGATGCGCTCATGGGAACGCCGATGACCGGTTTGACCGTCTTGGATGCCAGAACGCCGGCAAGGTGTGCCGCCATGCCCGCCGCTGCGATGAACGCCTGAGCCCCTTTGGCCTCGGCGGTTTTGATGTACTCTTTGGTCCGCTCGGGGGAGCGGTGTGCCGAGGAGATGATCAGTTCGTAGTTGACACCGAACGCTTCAAAGGTGTCGGCGCAGGATTTCATGACCTCGTAGTCGCTTTTACTTCCCATGATAATGGAGACAAATTTCATTGTAACGTCCTCTTCCGTATATATTGACGGCGTAATTATAGCCAATGTTCCCGCGGCGCTTTTTCAGACCTTGGGGATCAGGTTCATCTCCTCCGTCGCGGGGATCCGGAGAAAGGTGAACGGCGGCAGCGGCACCGGCAGCGCGATGGGATTGAGATTGCCGCTGTGCACCTCGGCCCACTCTTTGCCGTTTTCGGCGACCAGCTTTTTAAAGGTGACGTAGCATCCCGCTTCCGACACCTCGATGCTCCCGATCTCGTTGTCGACGGGTTCGATCACCGCCGATGCCGGGGCCACGATCTCCACCCGGTCACCGGGAAGGGTTTTGTATTTGCAAAGAAAATGGGTCCCCCCTTCGGTGACCATGCCGCTGACCTGATGCGTCCCCATCTGCATCGTAAATGCCAGGCTCTGGGCATCGTTCTTCTCGAAGGGACGGTTCACCAGGTAGGCATCGGTGTAGCCGCGGTTTTGCATGGTGCCCAATTCGCGCTGGTAGGCGTCGGGATCGTCGTTTCCGGCGTAGTAGTCGTCGATGGCCCGGCGGTAGCTTTTCGCCGTGATGGCCGCATAGTAGGCGGTCTTGGTCCGTCCCTCGATCTTCAGCGAGTCGATGCAGCCCGCATCGAGAATCTCCTTGATGTGCGAAGCGAGGTTGAGATCTTTGGCGTTCATGATGTAGGTGCCCACGCCGGTCTCCTCCTCGAGGCGGAAGAGGGTGCCGGTTTCGGGGTTCGCCGCGTAGAGTTCGTAGGGGAAGCGGCAGTCGTTGGCGCAGCTGCCCCGGTTGGGCACCCGACCGCTTTGCAGGGTGGAGATGAGGCAGCGTCCGCTGTAGGCGAAACACATGGAACCGTGCACGAAGACCTCCAGCTCCAGGTCGGGAAGCGCCTGCTTGATCGCCTTGAGGTCCTTCAGGGAGATCTCCCGGGCGGCGATGATGCGGCGCGCGCCCATCTCGTAGTAGACCTGGGCGTCAAGCACGTTCATGACGTTGGCCTGGGTGGAGAGGTGGATGGGAATACCGGGGGCGAGCTCATTCACCAGCTTCAAGACGCCGGGCGTCGCGACGATGATGGCGTCGGGGCCCATGGCGGCCATTGTGACGATATGTTTTTTCAGAAGATCGATCTGGGAGTTGAAGGGAAAGCCGTTGATGGTGGCGTAGACCTTCCTGCCCCGCTCATGGGCGTAGGCGATCCCCTCCGCGAACTCCTCGAAACTGAATTCCTTGCCCGAGCGGATGCGCAGGGAGAAGTGGCTGACCCCTCCGTAGACGGCATCGGCCCCGTAATCGATGGCGATTTTCAGCTTTTCGAGGTTCCCCGCGGGGGAGAGGAGTTCTACGTGTTTCATAATGGGCGGTTCTTCCTGATCGATGGATTCTCTGCGGCGGACCGGGAGCGCCGAAGTTGCGGAATTTTAGCGGAATGAACCCTACAGCGGCTTGAAACTCCCGGGCTAGTTTTTGCCCAGAGACGCCAGCAGCGCTTCGATGTCGTCGTTGCTGACCACGTCTTCGGTCGTCATGTCCCCCGGAAGGTGGGTGGCGGAAGCGACCCGCTCCGTATCATCTTTTTTACCGGCAAAGAGGTTGTTCAGGTATCCCGAAAGGGCGCGCATGACATTGATGACCCGTTCGATCTTCTGGCGGTGGATGTCCTGGTACTGCATGATGTCCATGACGTTCATGATGCTGTCGCCGCTGCGCTGCAGCACTTCTTCGAGACTGTCGAGTTCTCCGATGGCGGCCCGGTTCTTCTCCAGCTGCGTACCGAACGCCGTGACGTCGGGGAATTTCATCGAGAGGGTCTCGAAGAGGGCCACGTTCGATGCGACCACTTCCCGCGCTTCGGCGACCCGGCTCTCGTGCTCCATCAGCTCGTTGCTGATCCCTTCGATGATGTCGAAGATCTCGGTCGCCTTCTCCTCGGACTCCTTGGTGACGTCGTCGAGCTGGTGCACCATCTTGTGGTCGTCCGTCGCCGGGGGCGGCATCACATGCCGGGCCGAGGCGCGATAGCGCTCAACCTCGTCATCGTCCTCTGCTTCGGGCTCTTCTTCCGCCGCCTCTGCTTCCGCTTCTTCCTCTTCGAGGCTCTCGAGATCAAGATCGCCGCTCATCAGCGCGTCAAGTTCTTCCTGTGTCATGGGTCCGTCCTGAAGATCGGGCCGGCTTGGCCCGGATTAATTGTTCAAGTGGTACTATAATAGCAGAACTTTCCGTAGCGTTTGCGTAATTTCCTGCCGAAAAAGAAGCCGCCGCGACCGGAAACAAAGATTTTGACAGCGACATGTACGATGAAAATTGATCTCCACAACCATACCGTCTTGTGCAACCATGCCGAGGGCACGGTCGACGCCTATGTCGAAAAAGCGATCGCCGAGGGCATCGACGTCTTCGGTTTCTCCGACCACGCCCCCATGCATTTCGACCCCGCCTACCGGATGTCCTTCGAGCAGATGGGCACCTACCGGGAGCGGGTCATGGAGGCACGGAGACGCTACGCCGGGAAGATCGACGTGCGGTTCGCCTACGAAGTCGACTACCTTCCGGGCTACATGGACGACCGGGTGCTGGGCGCCGACGTCGACTACCTCATCGGTTCGGTCCACTTCATCGACGGGTGGGGATTCGACAACCCGGAGTTCATCGGCCGCTACGAGCACGAGGATATCGACAAGATCTGGCGCGACTATTTCGGCCTCATCGAGGCGATGGCCGAGAGCCGTCTCTTTGACATCGTCGGCCACCTCGACCTCATCAAAGTCTTCAAATTCATGCCCCGCACACCGGTTGCGGAGATCGCCGCCCCGGCCCTTCAGGCGATCAAAAAGGCCGACATGGCCATCGAACTCAACGTCGCCGGGTACCGCAAACCCGTGGCCGAAGCCTACCCCTCCCCGGAGCTGCTCCGCATGGCCTTCGAACTGGGGATTCCCGTCACTTTCGGCTCCGACGCCCACAAGCCCGAACAGGTCGGCCTCTACCGCGACGCGATCGAGACCTTCGCCCGCTCCGTCGGCTACACCGAGTGCGCCGATTACGTCGGCCGGGTGCGTACCATGGTGAACTTCTAGGCAATCACCCGTTCCCTCTCCCGCCGCTTTGCCTAAAAAAAGTCGGCCTCTTTCCCCCCGATAGCAAAATCTTTCGAAAAATGTGTATTTTTTAGGCACCGGTCGGGTTTGGCTTTGAGAAGAGTTTCGATATACTTTTCGGAGCTTATTTTAATCAGGAGTTACGCAATGGGCAAATTCGTAAACAATGTAGACGAGTTTTTCAAGTTCTGTGAGGAAAACGACGTTCAGTTCGTCGACCTCCGCTTCACGGACATCAAAGGTGCATGGCACCACCTGACATACCGTATGTCAGCGGTCAACACCGATAACCTCGAAAACGGTATGCCGTTCGACGGCTCTTCCATCGATGCATGGCAGCCGATCAACAAATCCGACATGCTTCTCAAGCCGGACGTACCGACCGCATTCCTCGACCCGTTCACTGCCGATCCGACCATCGTCGTTTTCTGTGACGTTTACGACATCTACAAAGGCGAACTGTACGAAAAATGTCCGCGCTCCATCGCGAAAAAAGCACTGGCGCACGCTGACGAACTCGGTATCGCCGATGCCGCTTACTTCGGACCGGAAAACGAGTTCTTTATCTTCGACGACGTTCAGATCAAAGACGACATCAACGAGTCTCACTACCGCGTCGACTCCGAAGAGGGCGAGTGGAACGACGACACGAAATACGACGACATGTACAACACCGGTCACCGTCCGCGCACCAAAGGCGGCTACTTCCCGGTTCAGCCGATCGACTCCATGGTCGACCTCCGCGCCGAGATGATGCAAGTGCTTGAGCAAGTCGGCCTCGAAGTTACTCTGGGTCACCATGAAGTTGCCCAGGCCCAGGGCGAAATCGGTGTCGTCTTCTCCGACATCATCGGTGCTGCCGACAACGTTCAGAAATACAAATACGTCGTTAAAATGGTCGCGCACCTCAACGGCAAAACCGCAACCTTCATGCCCAAACCGCTCTACGGCGACAACGGCAACGGCATGCACACGCACCAGTCCCTCTGGAAAAACGGCAAAAACCTCTTCTACAAAGAGGGTGAGTACGGCAACCTCTCCGAGACTGCCCTGCACTACATCGGCGGTATCTTCAAACACGCCCGTGCGGTTGCGGCGTTCACCAACGCTTCCACCAACTCCTACAAACGCCTGATCCCGGGCTTTGAAGCTCCGAGCATCCTGACCTTCTCCAGCCAGAACCGCTCCGCTTCCTGCCGTATCCCCTACGGTGCCGGCGAAAAAGCGACCCGTATCGAAATGCGCTTCCCGGACTCCACTGCGTGTCCGTACCTTGCATTCGCCGCGATGATGATGGCAGGCCTCGACGGCATCCAGAACAAATACATCCCGGTCGGCCCGATGGACGAAGACCTCTTCGAACTGAGCCTCGACGAGATCCGCGAAAAAGGTATCCCGCAAATGCCGCATACGCTCCGCGGTTCCCTCGAAGCGCTCATTCGCGACAACGACTTCCTGAAGCCGGTCTTCACCGACGTCTTCATCGATACGTACCAGGGCTACAAATTCGAAACGCAGGTCTTCCCGGACGAAGCTCGCCCGACTGCCTTCGAATTCAAATCCACTTACTCCTGCTAGTCGGCTCCGTGCCGTCGACGGCCGCTTCGCGGCCCGTCGCAGGTTTTCCCTTTTCCCCTTTTTTACCCTCCCACTCAGCCATCTGTCAGAGAAGAATTGCCATACTATCACCATTAACATACGCGGGTAAATGCTGTGGAACATGAAACGACGGAATCACTGAAAAACGAGATCCTCTCCCTCTCCAAACTGACCCGTACCGGCCTCGACAAGAAGGTCGAACGCTTCATGAAACTCTACGAACGCCAGAAGAAAAACCACGAGATCCTCCTCCAGCACAGCGACAAACAGCAAAAAGAGCTCAAAGCGCTGCAAAAGGGGCTCGAAGAGCGGGTCGAAGCGGAGATGAAAGCCCGCGCTGAGAAGGAGCGGATGCTCGAACAGCAGGCGAAGATGGCCGCCATGGGGGAGATGATGGACGCCGTCGCCCACCAGTGGAAACAGCCCCTCAACGCCCTCACCATGCTGGTCGACCTTCTTAAAGGCGATTACCGCGACGGCCTGGTCGACGACGCCTACCTCGACGAGATGACCCAGACCTTCGAACAGCAGATCGACCATATGGTGACCACCCTCAACGAGTTCCGTACCTTCTTCCGCCCCAACAAAGCCCCCGAACCCTTCGGCCTCAAACGCTGCCTGCAGTCGGTGATGCTCCTGGTCAAGGACGAGTTCATGAAGCACGGCATCACCATCCACACCCCCAGCGAGAGGGAGGTGATCGTCACCGGCATCGAAAACGAGTTCAAGCACCTCATCCTCAACATCATCAACAACGCCAAAGACGCCTTCAACGAGCGGGAATGCCGACAGCGCGACATCACCATTCGTTTCGAAAAAGGCGATGCAGAGGTGCGCATCGAGATCGAGGACAACGCCGGCGGCATTCCCGAGTCGGTCATCGACGACATTTTCCAGCCCAACGTCACCACCAAAGCCGAGGGGAAAGGGACCGGGATCGGGCTCTACATGAGTACCCAGATCGCCCGAAAACTCGGCGGTACCCTCGGTGTTTACAACACCTCCGGGGGCGCCTGTTTCCATCTCACCATTCCCGCCTGATCCCCGCTGTCGCATTAATTCTGCCCATTAACACCGCCGCCTCGGCATCACACGCGTTCCGTTTTGCTATAATTGCGCCATCAATAGCCGTGCAGGAGTGTGCTATTGGTAAAGTTCACATCTAAAAGGATTCATGATGAAACACATGAATAGCGGTAAATACCGCCCCTATCCAACCGTTGACATGCCAGATCGTACCTGGCCGTCTAAAACCATCGACACAGCGCCCGTATGGTGCACCGTCGACCTCCGCGACGGCAATCAGGCGCTTATCACGCCGATGAGCCTGGAGAAAAAACTCGAACTTTACCACCTCCTGCTAAAACTCGGTTTCAAACATATCGAAGTCGGCTTTCCCTCCGCTTCGAAAGTCGAATTCGACTTTCTGCGGAAACTGGTCGATGACCGGCTGATTCCCGACGACGTCACCATCCAGGTGCTGGTACAGGCGCGCGAGCACCTGATCGAGCGCACCTTCGAAGCCCTTCGCGGCGTCAAAAAGGCGATTGTACACCTCTACAACTCCACTTCGGTGGCGCAGCGCAACATCGTCTTCAAAAAGTCCCGCGACGAGATCGTCGCCCTCGCCCTCGAGGGAGTCGACCTCGTCAAGGCGCATGCGGCGGAGCACGACGGCGAGATCATGCTGGAGTACTCCCCGGAGAGCTTCACCGGCACCGAGCTGGAGTTCGCCGCGGAGATCTGCAACGCCGTGACGGCGCGCTGGGGCATCGGGCCCGATCGCAAGGTGATCATCAACCTGCCGGCGACGGTGGAGATGAGCACGCCCAACGTCTACGCCGACCAGATCGAGTGGATGGGACGGCATCTCGACAACCGGGAGCACATTCTTATCTCGACCCACACCCACAACGACCGCGGCACCTCCGTCGCGGCGACCGAACTGGCCCTGATGGCCGGTGCGGACCGGGTGGAAGGAACCCTGATGGCCAACGGCGAGCGGACCGGTAACGTCGACATCATCACCCTGGCGCTCAACATGTACACCCAGGGCGTCGACCCGCAGCTCGACTTCAGCGACATCGACGAAGTCGTCCGCATCGTGGAGCACTGTACACAGATCGAGACCCATGTCCGCCACCCCTACGTGGGGGAACTGGTCTACACCGCTTTTTCCGGCTCGCACCAGGACGCCATCAACAAGGGGATGGCGATTCAGCGGACGAAAAAAGATGCCTTCTGGGAGGTTCCCTACCTCCCCATCGACCCCGAAGACGTGGGTCGCAGCTACGAAGGGATCATCCGCATCAACTCCCAGTCGGGCAAGGGGGGCGTGGCTTACATCCTCGAAGATAACTTCGGGTACCAGCTTCCCAAGGCGATGCACCCGGAGATCGGCCGCATCGTCCAGGTAGTGACGGACAAGGAGGGGCGCGAACTGACCCCCGACGAGATCCGAGAGCTCTTCGAGGCAACCTACTTCGGCGCCGAAGGGCAGCTGGAGTTCATCGACTTCGACGTGATGTCCGAGAAGAGCGAAACGAGCAAGATCCGCGCCAAGCTGACCTACCGCCTCAACGGAACGACGATTGAGAGCGAGGGACACGGCAACGGTCCCATCGACGCCTGCAAGAACGCGCTGATGAAGGAGTACCCCAACACCTTCATCGTCCGCTCCTATTCGGAGCACTCATGCGGCGAACAGTCCTCGGCCAAAGCGGTCGCCTACATGCAGATCGAAACCGCCGAGATGGAGAGTTTCTTCGGCGTCGGCAGCGATACCGACATCGCCGTCGCCTCCATCATGGCGATGTTCAGCGCCCTGAACCGCGCCTTCCCCAACTAACCTTCGCGAAAGGGGTCTCCTGCACCCTTTCGCCGATTCCGAAAACACCCTGTCATTTCTAAAAGAGAAGACCCTCTTCCGGATCGGCCGTCGTATGGCCGTTGCTCGGCGGTCTTGAAATGTCGGTGAAGTACTCCTTCACCCCGGCGTGCATGATTTCCCGAACCCCTTCGGGCTGATCGAACTTCCGCTTGACGTGCGGGTAGAGGCGCAGCACCTCTTTGTAGTAGGAGGCGAACGCCGGACCCGCGACCCGTCCCCCCGTCTCCTTTTTGCGCATCGGCGTATTGTCGTCGTTTCCGAACCAGACGACGGTTTCGATGGTGGGGGAGTAGCCGGCGAACCAGGCGTCGACCGAGTTGTTGGTCGTTCCGGTCTTGCCGGCGAGTTCGATGCCCCGCACCCCGGCCCGGCGCCCCGTGCCCCGCTCTACGACGTCGCGCAGAATGGTCGTCATCAGATAGGTCTGCTGCGGCGTGGTGATCTGGCGCTGCTCGCTTTCGTAGGTCGTCACGTTGCCGTGGATGTCCTCGATGCGGCGCACCAGCTGCGGTTCGACCTGCACCCCTTCGTTGGCGAAGGAGGAGTAGTACTGGGAGAGCTGCAGCGGGGAGAGGGAGATGGAGCCCAGGGAGAGCGAGAGGTCCGGGGGCAGGTTTTCGATGCCGTAGGCGCGCAGTTTTCGCAGCATGGCCGTCAGACCGATGTCGGTGACGAGGTTGATGGTGGCGAGGTTGCGCGAATGGACCAGCGCCTCGCGCAGCGGAATCAGCCCCTCGTAGTTCTTCTCGTAGTTCTTCGGCTGCCACTTCATCTCTTCGCCGTCTTTTTCGTACTCGTAGGTCCGGGCGATGTCGACGAGCTCCGTCGCCCCGGAGTAGCCCAGGTCGATGGCGACCTGGTAGATGAAGGGCTTGAAGGCCGAACCGGGCTGACGCCGCCCCTGGGTAGCGCGGTTGTAGGCGCTCTGGGCGTAGTCCACCCCGCCCACCAGCGCCAGAACGTCACCGCTTTTGGGGTCGACGCTGACCAGGGCGCCGTTGAGCTTGTTCATCAGGGTCTCGTTGAAATCGCCGGCGTCTTGGGCCCGTTTCATGGCGAGTTCGTAGGCGTGGGAGAGCGCCTTGCGCCCGGCTTCTTGGAGTTTGAGGTCGATCGTCGAGTAGATCTCGTAGCCCCCGCTGCGGAGGTTCCCGAACGCCTCGCCGTAGCGGCGGATGATCTCGTCGACGACGTAGGGAGCGCGGTTTTGCGTCAGGGTGTCGTCGTAAACCGTGGGACGCTCCTGGGTTGCCGCCAGGTAGGTCGCATCGTCGATCCACCCCAGGGTATGCATCCGGCTGACGACGCGGTTGGCCCGCCCGAGGCAGAACTCGTAGTTCTTCGTCGGCGCGTAAAAACTCGGCGCCTTGGGAAGCCCCACCAGCATCGCCATCTCTTTGAGGGTCAGCTCCTTGAGGGGCTTGCGGAAGTAGCCGTCCGCCGCCGTTTTGATCCCGTAGTAGCTGTGGCCGAAGTAGACCTGGTTCAGGTAGCGTTCGAGGATCTGCTCCTTGCTCAGTTCCCGCTCCAGCTTGAAGGCGTAAATGACCTCCTTGATCTTGCGCGAAAACTTCTTCTCCCGGGTCAGGAGGGTGTTTTTCACCAGCTGCTGCGTAATGGTGCTGGCCCCCTCGACCAGCGCGCCGGCCTTGATGTCTTTGATGATCGCCCGGAAAATGGCGTCGAAATTGACGCCGGGGTGTTCGAAGAAGATCGTATCCTCGATGGCCAGCAGCGCTTCGATGAGCCGGGGCGGAATCTCGTCGATGGTGGCGTAGTAGCGGTGTTCCCCACTGAAGATGTTGGCGACCTTCTCGCCGTTTCTGTCGTAAATCCGCGTCGTCAGCGGGGGCTTGTACTCCACCAGCTTTCGGGTCTCGTCCCCGTACTCTTTGTAAAAATAGGCAACAACGCCCGCGGGTACCAGCAGCGCCAGAAGTGCGAGAATGAGCAAAAGTTTTTTCATGTTTTAAATTCCCTGTGGGAAAAATTGGCCCCGATCAAGGTTCGGGTATAGTCGCTCCGGGGCGCTTCAAGCACCTGTTCCATGCTTCCCGCCTCCACGATGCGCCCTTTTTGAATGACGCAGATCTCGTCGCAGAGCGCTTCGGCGCTGTGCATGTCGTGGGTGACGAAGAGCATTTTAAACCCCATCTCCTCCTGCAGTTTTCTGAGCAGGTCGATGATGACGGTGCGGGTCTGAGGGTCCAGCGCCGTCGTGGGCTCGTCGAGCAGCAGCAGCTTCGGCCGACTGCTCAGCGCCATGGCGATCATCATTTCGACGAGCGTCAGCCCCTTTTCGTGCTCGGATGGGAATCTGCTTTTCATAACCATTTCACAACTGTGTAGTTACTGTGAATTGCTCGAGATCGGAAGAGCACA
>JBNKLF010000012.1:0-99952 GCA_050292215.1 Sulfurimonadaceae bacterium
GAGAAATGCGGCGATGCTTTCCTGATCGATAGAGGTCGCACCGCTTTTCCAGTTGTCGACTTTCTGCTTTTGGGTAGCGGTCATGTCGTAGCCCTCCGGGATCTCCTCGACCCGGACGATCCCCTTGCTATAGAGCTCGACCTGCTTTTTGCTGCCGAGGTTGAAGATGTTGAATACAGAGTAGTCGGGGATACTGCGCTGCAGCTTCCAGCAGTAGTGCATGGCGTCGCATTCGTAAGGGTTTTTGCACTGCTTCCCGATCTCGACAGCGGGCTCGTTGTCGCGGTCGGCGAGTACGGCTTCGAATTCGGAGAGTCTTTGCGGGATGCCCAATTGCAACGCGGCGGTTTCGGCGGTGACGTCGACGGTTGTGAAAAGGCCATTCAGGTCGAGCGCGTCCCCCCGAACGTAGCTCTTGTCGATATGGATAACGTGTGTTTTAACCACGTTATACCCCAGCCGCTCCAAAACGTACTGCTGTATAGAAGCATCGTGCAGGTAGGTCTCCTTGACCTCGGTGGAGCTTTTCACCTCGTAGACCTCAACCCCGTCCGGGAGCCGCCGCAACACATCGACCATCACGACGATGCCCTCAAAGATGAAAGTCGCTTCGTAGATGTATTCCAGTCCCTCGTCCAACCACCGCCGCGTCGTCTCGGCCATGCCGTTGAAGTCGTTTGGATCATAATCAACTTCCCGACCGTCGGGGAAAAGTCCACACGCCATATCGCCGACGACATTGCCGGTTTCGAAACGGGCCTGCGCCGCCGCGTCGGGCGGGGTGAGGACCTCCGGGATGTACTTTTTCAGCCAGAGGGCTTTGGGGCATTGAACTCCACGTGTATAGAGAGACTTAGAAAAAGCCATAATATCAACTTTCAAACACTAAAGAAAAGCTGTTTTCATCAAGTTTTTCGGCTTTAATTACACAAACATCCCATATGTCATCATCTGACTTTGTGTCAAGCTCATAAGTCTGCACAACATCCTCATCTACAAAAAACTCAACTTTCGCACCAGATTGATTTAAACCTCCTGTCTGATCATAATCCTTCACTCTAAACTCATACATAGAATTTTCATGTGGAATAAAAGTAATTTCCTCTGGTCCAAATCCATTTTTTACATCTTCTTTAAAAACGATATCATTAAATTTTTTGTTTTGATAATCGACTATATGCTTCTCATTTAAATGAATACAACGTACAGATAAATCCAAATCTTTTGGTTGATCCCCCCATGTCAATTTGACCTTAATAACTGATGTTTTAGAGACACAAGGCTTATTAAACAATACTCTTTCTATCGCCTTCTTCAACACTTTTTCGTTTACACTAGCAGGAATGATTGATGCGAATAATTCACATCTATTTGCATCAAATTTATCTGATACTTCAGATGCCTTTTTCATAATATTTGCATTATTCATATCTCCGTGATTAACCAAAAATACTTTACTTTTTGGCCGACCATTAGAATAATCAATTATCGCTCTTGCAAAAGAATCATTATTAGGCCTTTTATACTGTTTACATTCAATTTCCAATATAGATGAATTTACATCACTTAGCGGTTCAACAAAGAATGAATAATCAGGCTGGATATTTTTACATCGTCCTTTGCCCATTGGGTTTTTTAGTGGAGTTTTTTTCTCACAATAAATAAAAACACTTTGGCCATTTTGCCTGTAAAGTGTTGCCAAGTGCGTCTCTTTAAATGGGAAAGTAAGCTTTCCATCTACTATATGAACTTTATGATTATGTATTTTAATCACGTCATAAATTATTTTAAAAATCCAAATAGAATAAAGCTCATAGCGTTTTTTCCAAAAAGGCAAATCTAAATAATCTTCCAAAACCTTAATTCGCTTTTGAATAGTCTGTTTTTGAAAGTTAATTTCTTTTAAGAAATCTTGCAAAGTCGTCAAGCATCGTTCTTGATGTTTTGGCATTAGCCAGTCAAATGCTTCAGACAATTGTTTAAGTTGATTACTGACTAACCAAGGCCAATTATCAAGTCCAAGAGCTGCATATTCATTCTCTAAATATTTGTTCCCAAGTGTTTTTTTGTCTGTTCCATATTTTTTGACTTCTTTAACTACTTCAAGCAATAAGTCTTTATATTTTTTTAACAGATCATTCATCACTACATTTTTCGTAGGATTAAAAAAAACATCAAAATTGCTGAAATCAACTATTTCATAGTCAATGTGGCCAGGAAAATTCAATTTTAGTAGCTCTGTGGAAAATGCATTAAAATTTTCTATAGATGGATGATCTGGTATCAGAATTTCTTTTTCAATTGATTTCCATTTTTCAACTTGTGATTTAAATGTATTCAAATCAATTGTATAAGGATTGCCTTTATCGAAATCAAAACTAATTTCCAACTGATGATCTGAATGTTTCACACCGATGTCCTGGAACATACTCAATAAATCATTCATCATAGAAGAGTAAGATTGATTGGCTTCAAAAAAAACTTTAACGAATTTTTCCAAAGAGACAGTGCTTGATTTCAAGCCCATATAAATCGTTTTGTCTTTTGGAAGTTTTAATGTTTTTTTGATGTAATCAGCTTCTTGAATGTCATAATATTTTTCATCAAAGTTGCGATTTACTTTTATTTCTTTCCAAATATCTATGGCAGTTTGTATCATTTGATCACCTATTGAATGCTCTGAACAAGAGCTTCAAATTGATCAGAATCTTTTTCTTGAATTTTTTCGATAATGATCCTTGCACAATCTTCAACCTCTGCAACATCCATAGGACTCCAACCTCTATCAATAAATACAAGATGTGAATACTCATTTATCACACGCTGCAGTAGTGGTGGCACATTCTCATCAAACAACTTGTCTATATTGCTCAAAGGATTTTCAGTGTTAGGATATTTATAGAACAAGTAATATTCTAGGAACTTTCTAATGTTATTCGGTATGTTATAGAATGTGTTATAAGTATTGTTTATCATCTGTGCCCTATCTCCAGAGATGGCAACGTAGAACTTGTATATTTCTCCGAAAAGATAGTTGAATTCCGTCGTATATTTCTGCAGATGGATAGGCATTCTTTTGAGAAGGCTTTTCTTGTCATTTTGTTTTTGAACACGTTCAATAAAAAAATGACGTAAATTATCTTTTGCTTCCGCAACAGTCAAGCGTTTGATATATTTTAAAAAGTCCAAATTGTGCGTTGAAATAAAGAGTTGCTTGTACGTTTTAGGTTTTGTAATCTCTTTTTCAATAAGACTGTAAATAAAAAACACGTGATTACTATCCAGACTTGATATTGGATCATCTATATAAATGATTGGCCTATTGGCTTCGAGCCCATCATTCATAAAATCTTTAATTTTTGCTATGAAATAGCAAAATGATATGAGACTGCATTCACCTTCACTGAGGTTTTTCGCTTCATGCTCACCGCGCAAAATTTTATATTTAACACCTTCATCTTCATCAGAAGCGACAAGCTTAAAGCTATCATTTCCAAAATGACTTTGGAGATACTGATTAACCAGCTCAGCACCCCGACTTTCATCATGAAGTTGAGTTTGTAATATACGCATTTCTTCATTCAGACGACGTATTTCATTTTCTATGCGTGTGACTTCCTCTTTGAAACCACTACTTGCTCGTTCTAAATTCTGAACTTCATGAATTCTATTTTGATAATCAATAGAATTCATGAAAATTTGAATTTCGTTCAATCTCAAACTGTTTTTTGCCTTTGACTGATCTGTTGACAGTGTATTTGTATTCTCGTTATTTTCAGAAATCAGCCGATTGAAATTTTGTAAAAGACTCAAAATTTCATCTGAAAGATCATCTATTTCTATCATTTCAAATGTATTGAAAATATCATCATGCCTTTGGTTCAAAAGCTGAATCAATTCCCCCATTCCGGCCTTGTATGCTTTTTTTAGAATCTCCCAACGCGAGATATATTCCAGATATTTTTCTTGGAAAGCAGTATAAAAATCTTCTTTGTTCAGGCTAATAAATGAATCTAGTGCATTTACTGCTTGTTGCAATATATCGACGGCCTTACGAATTTCATCCCGTAGTTCTTCTGACTCTTTGCTAAAGTGCTGATCTAATTTCTCCCATAAACTTTCCTCGATGATATTTCCACAGAATGAACATCGATCTTTCGAATGCTCATGTAATTCACGTCCCTGTCGTACCCAAGCTTGTAATACGCTATTTTCTAATAACTCTGCTATGGGTAGAGAAGGCTTTATCCGCTTTTCTATAAGTGTTTTTGTTGTGTGAAAATAGTCACTGAAATGGGGCTTTTTTTCAGGCAGTGGAGTTATTGGTTCTTTTTTCGTTTCACCAATAAGTTTTTTATAGGCTTCTATAACATGATCGTCAAGTAGACTTGACTGTTGCTCAATAATCATTGCAATATCATCTTTTATTTTTGCGATATTGTATGTCACTAACCCGTAAAGAGGATTCCTTTTAATCTCTTCATTTGCTTTTGACTTTAGCTTGCTTTCGAGTTCATTTTTGCGTAGCTGATAAGTTTTATTTTTTTCATTATATGCAACTCGCACATCATGGAGCTCTTTAGATAATCCGCTTTGCTCTTCCTCTGAATAAGTGCCTATACGTTGAAGAGTTTCATTTATCTGTTGTTCAATTTCTATATTCTCTGCCCCAAGAACAGTGAAAGGTTCGATCGTGCCATTGTCGTTATGAAGCCAATGCAAATTTTCTTTTACAAAGTCGGTGTTGTATACGCATACGTTCATCGTATTGTTCATAAGAGCATATTGGTTAATTTGTGTACCGTCATTACATGTAAAGACAAATTGAGATTGTAAATAGTCTGGATGAAGCTCTTTAGTTTCTAAAGTACGGACAATACGTGATAAAGTAGTTTTGCCCGAATAATTTCTACCATAAACAATATTGACCTTTTTAAAATCCTTATCACCTTGCATTTCAGATATCTCTCGACTCCAAACAAAGTCTTTAAATATGCCAAAAGAACCTATGTCAATAGTCGTGATCATCGTTGCTCCTTCATAACTCTACCACCCGCTCAAACATCTCCTTGATCTCCGTCTCATGGGAGATCAAAAAGATCTGGCGGTAGGACTCGCTGATAGTATGAAACGCCTCCATGATCTGGAAACGCCGTTCCTCGTCCTGTGAGCCAAACACCTCGTCGAAGGCAAGAAACCCGATGTTCCCGCCGCCGCTGAGCTCGCCCAGCGTCTTAGAGATGGCGATGCGCAGCACCAGGTTGGCGAGGTCAATCTCGCCGCCGCTGAAGCGCTCGATGGGGTAGCGCTCGCCGTTGTCGTAGATGAAGAAGTCGAACTCCGGGCTCACCTCGATGTGCTGGTACTTGCCCCGGGTGATGCGGCTGTACATCTCGCTGGCGACCTCGCCGATGCGCGGAGCAACACGGGCGTTGACGTGGGTCTTGAACTCCGCCATCACCGCCTTGAGCTTCTCGTAGTCGTCCCGGTCATTCTCTTTTGCCTTCAAGGCGGCGCGCTGATCCGCGTCGCGCTTGAGCTCCTTTTCGATCGCTTCGATATCGCGCTTAACGTTGGCGTGTTCCAGGGTGATGCGATGCAGTTCGGCTGCTTGCGCATCCTTGTCCGCTTCGCTTTTTTTGGCCAGTTCGACGGCTTCGACATGGGCCTTTTCGCTGTAACCGTCTTCGGCCAAAAGCTTCTGCTGCTGCGAGAGCGTTTGAGTGTCCGTGTCGATCTGCGCCTGGAGTTTTTGGCGGGTATCGACCTTTGAGGGGATGGTCGCAATAAGGGCTTCAAGTTTCAACAGCGCATCGACCTGCGGCTTAAGCGCATCACGCTCCTGTTTGAGCAGGTTGTGGGCGTTCTCGTCGTAACTCACGCTCCCCAGTTCCGCCAGGGCCACCTTGTTGCTCAAACCACGGGTTTCGACTTCCTTGAAACGAGCCTCGGCGTTTTGCAGGTCGCGCAGTTTGCTCTGCAGCAAAGCGATCTGCTTGTCAGTCACGGCACACGTTGCTTCCGCATCGACAACGGCCTTTTGTTCCTTCTCGCGCTCTTTTCCAAGCCCCTCAAGACGCTTCTGCGCCTCGTCAATCTGTTTCTGGTAGACGTCCCGGATTTCGCCGTGCAGCGCGCCAAGCACTGCGTCGTACTGCTCCAGCAGAGGGCGCGTACAGACGGGGCATGGGGAGTCGCTTCCAAGATTGGTGATCGCGTTCACCTTCTGCTGTACGTCGGCGATCCGGGAACGGTTCGCGGCGATCTCGCCGTTGACGACATTGATCTCGACGTCGCGCCGCTGCAGAAGTGTTTTCGCAGCGGCAAGGGCCGCCTGCTCGTCGGCGAGACGCTTGCCCAACGCTTCGAGCGGTTGCACCTCTTTTTGCAGCTGTGCTACCTCCTCCTTGCGGGCGGTGAATTCGGTGCGGAGCTGTACCTGTTCGCGTTCCAGCCCCTCTTTTTTCAGAAACTTCGCCTTGAAGCCATCCTGCTCGGTAAGAGATTTTTCCAGGAGTTCGAGTTTCGCTTTGAGCGGAAGCTGTTCATCGTAATGGCGCTGCCGTGATTGCAGTTCTTTGATCTCTCCATCCAGTGCCGTCAACTGTTTCGCATACCCGGTGAGGGCCTGTTGCGTCCGTTCGACCTGTTCGACCTTCTTCTGCCGCTCCTCCTTCGCTTTCTGCTGCGCATCGACCGCCGCTTTGGCCGCCTCGTAAGCGGCTTTGAGCTTCTGCACCGCTTCGCTCTGCGTTTTGATCGATGCCTCCAACGCGGCGAAGGCTTCACCTTTCGCTTTAAGATCGTCGTTGTGCTGTTTCAGTTGCTCATCGCTCAACAGGTAATTTGCGGCAGCCTTGAGGTCGCGGTTGAGATCGCGCAGCTCCTCGCGGATCATCTCCTCGATTTTATCGATCTTCTCCAACCCCAGCAACCGGCGCATCATCGCCTTGCGCTCGTCATTCTTCATGGAACTCAGTGCCGTGAGCTCCTTCTGGGAGGCAAAGACGGTGTGCATGAACGCCTCTTTCCCCATCCCCAGCAGCTTCGTCACCGCCGCCGTCACCTCTCGGACGCTTCTGGCGACGTTCTCTTCGCCCTCTTGCAGCGTGGCGTAGGCCGTCATCGCCTTGCCACGGAACTCCCGCGTAATGCGGTAGCCCTTCTCCTCGACGGTGAAATCGAGCACGACCTTGACATTACCCTCCTGCCCGGAGGTCCTAATCAGTTCCTTGTTGCCCCGGTACTCCCCGTAGAGGGCGAAACCGACCGCTTCGAAAAGGGTCGACTTGCCGCTGCCGTTGCTCCCGAGAATGCCGCACAACCCGTTTTCGAACGTCATCTCGAAGGCGGCGTAGCGTTTGAAGTTCTGCAGGCTCAGCGATTCAAGCGTCATCGTGCACCTCGTCGTAACGCGCAAAGAGCGCGGCCACCTTCGCGTTCAGCCTAGCGGCTTCGTCCGCGTCGGAACTCTGCTCTTCGAGAAATGCGCCGAAATACTCCTGCAGCGACGCGGCGCTGACCGCCTCGGCGTTCTGACTCGCCTCGCTGCGTCGGAAACGCCGCTGCACCTGAACGCTGAGCGCACCCGGAAAACACGCCCCCACCTCCGCATTGGCGATGTCGATGGACTGCACGGCACTGAGGTTCTCCAGCGTCACGTAGATCAGAGCGCCTTGCGTATCGACCCCTTCGGCAGCCTCTTCCAGCTGTTCGAAGATATCCTTTTCCAAAGAAGCATCGGCCTTGATGCGGTGGCTGGGACGCAGCCCGATCGGTTCGAACGCAACGTCCAACGCCTCATCCAGCGTCACGACGGCATACCCTTTCTCGTTGCGGGCATCGGCACTGCTGGTCCGCTCCGTCGAACCCGCGTAGTAGACGTTGGGATGCTTCCCGACACTGCCGAAGCCGTGCCAATGACCCAGGGCGACGTAATCCATGAAGTTGAAGAGAGGTTCCTTCTCTTTGGGGTAGACCCGTTCTCCGTACTCCTCCATCATGTAATGCGCACCCACCGAACAGTGCAGCATCATGACGTTGCGTTTGCCCTCGACCAGAGCGGCTTCGCACGCTTCGATGGCTTTGAGGTTGGCCGCTTCGTCGTGGATGTGCGGAATGCAGTGGAAGACGACCTCCTCGAACGCTACCGCTTCGTAACGCTCCTCGAAAACCGGGTAGACGTGATCGAGCGTGCGAAGCGCCGCAAGGATGGGGGAAGCCGCTTTCGTGCGCGGCGTGGAGTGGTTGCCCGCGATGATGACGGTATCGATCTGCGCGACACTCAGACGTTTGAGCTGCGTAAGCGCAAAGCTGATGGCGCGGTTGGAGGGGTGGGGACGGTGAAAGAGGTCGCCGGTGTGAATGACGTAATCGGGCCTGTGTTCCAGTATGGCGTCGATCACCTGGGTAAATGCGTCATAGAAATCGGCCTCGCGCCGGTTTATGCCGTCGCTATTGACAATATCCAGATCGTTAAAGCCCAAGTGGGTATCGGAAAAATGAATAATCTTCAACGAAAAAACCTGAAATTTGATAATAGCCAGTATACCCTATTCCGTGTCGAAAAGGTCATCATCCAGTATTATTACAGCTTATCATCATGCTTACTTGACACTGGTGTTTGGGCATCTCGGGGGACCGTGGAGGGCCCTCCCGATCTCCGCGGGTGCGGAATTTCGGGTCGGTATGGCGACGGTTAGATGCGGGTAATCCCCGTAATATGCGGCTTGCCCTCCAGTGGCCGGAAGATCTCCACGATGGCCTCCCAGATCACTTCCGCGGGGGGCATGGACGCCTGGCACTTGAAACGGTAGTTCACCCCGGCGACCACCTGGGTCGAAACGGTCTGCGGTTTGTACGTAACACCGACGAATCCGCTCATGGCTTCGTCAAAGACCGCTTTGTCTTCGGCTGTAAGGTTGTGGTACGGAGTCCATCCTCCGAACATTGTTGCTTGATTTGACATGATATCTCCTTGATGGTAGTGTGTGATGTTTTTCGGCGTATTACGCGCCGACCTCGATCTTGATGATGACGCGCTCGCAGGCTTCATTCGAACCCGGCGGGTATTGCTCGAACATCACCGAACCGTGTCCCTCCCTGATGGCCTTGATCTTCCACAAAACCATTCCCGGCACGCCGACCGCATCTGTCGACGGGTGCAGAAGGGTTTCGTTCATGATCTCGTAGACGCCGGAGTTATCGGGGATACAGCGCCAGACGTACCCGGTGGACGCGTTGGTCTCTCTGGAAAACCATCCGAGTTCGCCGGAGACGCGCATCTTGTTGATGAAGCTCCCGGTTAGCAAAATGCCCTGTTCGGTATTCATGGCACTACCCTGCATTGACAAGTTCGCCCTGAACCTGTTTGACGGGGGCGTCTTTAACCTCGTGCCAGGTTCCCGATGCATCCAGATACTTGTAATTGGCCGTTCCCGTCTTCCAGTCGTCGGTCAATACCATTCGCAGATCGACGTTGGCCGGAATGACCGGACCGATACCGCCGCCCTGGGGCCACTGAATGGGAGGATACCCCGTCGCAGTCACCAGGATATGGCAGCTTTTCGGCATCACGCACATATAGGTGTATTGTCCGTGCAGCCGCGTGCCGATATCCAGCGGAGGATTGACCGCCTGGGTAATCTGCCCCATCCCGGAGACTGTTTCGTCCGGCGTATAAACGCTCAAGTTGACCTTGAACAGCGGCGCACCTGGCATGGTGCCGCCAACTTCATAACTGACAATGAACAAACCGGTTTTCGCATTCATATTTCATCCTTGTTGAAACAGTTAAGAACCTATTCGGAAGACCATCTAAGGCAAGTGTGAAAAATCAAAGCTGAGGCAAGTGAGAGTGTGAACGTTAAACATGCCGCGGATGTTCATATTCTTGGCCGTTTAAACGTGAAGGCGTGTCAGGGAATCCGCAAATGGTTCCAATTCTTTGCAACTTGTGCAAACCACGATAGCCCTGCGAGCAATAGGTTCCGAGGGGATGCCTATCGTCACGACGGAGTCATTATAGAGAAAGCTCTCTGATTTAAAACTAAATAAAACGATATAGAATATTTTACATCAAAATAATTTTGGAATACCGATCCGAACCCCTTTCCTCCATCCGCTCCTAATCCACCGCTAATCTCTCTTCAATTATAATTTCGTCATATTTTAGGTAACCAGTCGCGCCCGCCGTGATCTTGTGCCTTCACAGGAGCCTTGCCATGAAAGCCATCGCCCTCTTCAGCGGCGGCCTCGACTCCACCCTCGCGATGAAACTCATCATCGACCAAGGGATCGAGGTGATCGCCTGCAACATCAACACCGGATTCGGCGCGACCCGCGACCGCCGCGAACACATGGAGAAGATGTGTGCCCAGGTGGGCGCGGAGCTGCGCAGCGTCGACATCCGCGACGAATACCTCAAAACCGTACTCTTCAACCCCAAACACGGTTACGGAAAGAACTTCAACCCCTGCATCGACTGCCACGCCAAGATGTTCGAAGTCGCCATGCGGCTGATGGAGGAGTGGGGGGCGAGCTTTCTCATCAGCGGCGAAGTGCTTGGACAGCGCCCCATGAGCCAGAACAAGGATGCCCTCGCGACGGTGCTCAACGAAGCCAACGTCGGCGGGCTGCTGCTGCGTCCCATGAGCGCCAAGCGCCTCGACCCCACCGTTCCCGAACTCGAAGGGTGGGTCGACCGGGAGAAGCTGGAGGGGATCGTCGGACGGACCCGGGACCGCCAGTTCGAACTGGCCGAACAGTTCGGGCTGACCGACTACGAGAGCCCCGGCGGCGGCTGCCTGCTCACCGACGAGAACTTTGCCAAGAAGATGCGCGACTTCATTTCCCACGACACCTTCACCCTGCCGGACATCCCCGTCCTGAAGTTCGGACGCCACCTGCGGCTCCCGGGCGGTGCCAAACTGGTCATCGGCCGGAACCAGGAGGAGAATGCGCAGATCCAGGAGATTGAAAACGAAAAATTCGTCCACATCCGCACCGTCGGCATCCCCGGTCCCCGCTCCCTGCTCAGCCGCGACGCTTCCGCTGCGGACCGCGAACTGGCCGTCCGCGTCATCCTCACCTACTGCAAAACCTCCCCGGAGGAGTCCTACACCCTCGACGCCGAGGGCGAAACGCTCAGCGGCGCTCCGCTGGAGTCGCGGGAAGCGGCGGCGGCCCACCTCATCTGACGCTGCCTAGCCTCAAACCGTAAGAAAATCTTCAAGCGCCCCCGAGTATACTGACTTCACTATCCAAGGAGGCGTTATGGCAGGAGTCTATTTTACCTTTGAGAATTTCATCGCGCTGCTCGAACTCAACATCGGCATGTCCGCCCGTCTGGACGAAAACCGCGCGGAGAGCTTTACCGTGCTCTACTGCGACTTCACCTCCCAGGGGCACGAGATCATCCGGATGTCCCTCGAACAGACGCTTCGTAACTCCGATGCCGTCCTCAGCCACCACGGCCACTACTTCTTTGTACTCCCCTATACGGACAAGTACGGCGCCACCAATGTGAAGAACATGTTCGAGGAGTTTTTCGACGGCTTCATCCCGGCGGTGGAAGTGAGCTATCCCGCCGACGGGGAAACGCCGCTGGAGCTGATTGAAGAGCTGCAGTTCCAGGCCCGCCAGCGGCTCGATACCGACCTGGTGTTTCTCGACTCGGGCAAGCTCTCCGGCACACAGCAGTAAGCTACTTTTCGGACCATCCCTGCTCGAGCGTTTCGAAACGGTAGTGGGGGGAGTTTCTGTAGTAGGAGATGGCGTCGTCGATCTCCGCTTTTCTCAGGGCGTGACGATCGCAGATGCAGGTGCACGGCGCCGCTGCGGCGGGTTTGGCTGAGGAGGTTTCGGGCGGCGTCGCTTTCTCCGGTTCGGAGGCAGCCGGGGCGACAGGCTTCGCATCCGCGACGACGGCGGAACTTCCCCCGCTGACGACCGCCAGGTTCTCCGGTACGGATTCCACCCGGGGCATCGTTGCGGCGGAGGAGACGATGAAGGCATCGCTCGCGACGGTGCAGCGGACGCTTCCCAGAACTTTCCGGGCCGCGTCGCAATTCTCGTACGCCCCGAGGCGGACCTTCTGCAGTCCCCCTTCGCTGACGCTCTCAAAGGAGTGACCGGAGGCTTTCAGCCGTTTGAAGAGCGCCGAACCGGGGTCTATGGCGGTTTTGCCGCTGTAGACCTGGATCCAGCACTCCGACCCCCACGCCGAGGCACTCAGTATGAAGAAGAGGATTGCCGTTGCGATTGTTTTCATAATCTCCACTATCGGCACTTTCGGCAAAAGCTGAAGCCCCCGCTCGAATTCACCGAACTTCAAACTAAATTAAGATGCGCGCCTGTATAATTTTGACCTCCAAACGATGGGGCATTAGCTCAGCTGGGAGAGCGCGTCGCTGGCAGCGACGAGGTCAGCGGTTCGATCCCGCTATGCTCCACCATCCGCACGACACTCAATCACACCGTTTTTTTCAACACACACGGCACCTTCGCCATCGATGCATTCGTAACAACTTGCCGGTTTGGCGATGTAGTACCCCTGTGCCATGTCCACCCCGCACGCTTTGGCGGCCCGATAGATCGCCTCGTTTTCAACAAACTCCGCCACCACCTTGATATCGAGCGAATGGGCCATATTGACGATTGCCCGGACCACCTTCTCCTTCTTCGGATCCCTGTCAAGTTCCCGAATAAAGACCTCGTCGAGCTTGAGATAGTCGAAATCGACCTGCAGCAACCGGCTGAGATTGGAGTTGTCGATGCCGAAATCGTCAATGGCGATCCGGCACCCGAGGTCGCGCAGCCGCTGCAGCTGTGTGATGATGGCGCGGAGATGCTCTCCCATCGTCACCGTTTCCAGAACCTCGAAGGTCACCCGAGAGGGGTCGATATGGTGAAGTGCGAGCTTGTGTTTCAGAAAATCGATGAAGTAGTCGTCGAGCAGATCGCTTTTGGTCAGGTTGATGGAGAAGGCGACGCTACCCGCCTCGAAACAGGCGAAGCTTTTGGAGATGACGACGCGGGTGAGCGCGCTCTCCAGCCCGAGATGCTCCACCGAACCGAGGAAGAGGCCGGGAGCGAGGATCTCACCGTCGTGAAGCCCACGCACCAGCACCTCGTACTTGACGGTCTCCCCGCTCTCCAGATCGACGACGGGCTGCACAAAGGGTACCAGGGAAGCCTCCCGTACCATCGTTTCGGCGATATTGAGCCATCTAATCGCATCCTTGGCCCGCAGCACCCCCTCCGCGCTATCATCGTAGAAGTAGTAGCTGCCGCTTCCCGTCTCCTTGCTGATATCGAGCGCATATTCGGCATTGACCTGGGAATAGGCATCGACGTCGGCCCGGGCGATCCCGATGCAGAAGCCGATGCGGATCGAAGCCTCTTCCAGGCGCAGAGGCCGCGCATCAAAAAGGTCGACGAGATAACGGCAGAACGACTCTACCTTCCGCGAAGCGTCCTCCCGCATCAGGATGACATAGCGGTCCGATTCGATTTTGAAAAGCGCGTCGCGCTCCCCCACCTCTTGATTGAGCACGTTACCGAGGGCCCGGAGAACCTTGTCGGCAAACACCTTGCCGTACTGTTTGTTGATCACGGAAAAGTTGCTGACGTCGAGCAGCAGCAGATGGGAGTAGCCGCCCTCGCCGAGGGCGTCGCGCAGGGCGATGAAGTTGGGCAGCCCCGTCAGGGGGTCGTTGCGGTACTGCGTTTCCAGCTCCCGGCTCTTCTCCCGGAGCGTCGTGTCGAGATCGGCGTTGAGGCGCTCCAGCTCCCGGTTGCTCTCCCGCAGCATTGTACGCAGCGCCAGCGGTTCCACCACCTTTTTCAGACGGGCAAGCATCTCCCTGAAGTCAAGCGGCTTGAGCAGGTAGCCGTCGACATGGAGGTCCAATGCTTTAAAGAGGAAATCGATCTCGTTGAAAGCGGTGGTGATGATGATGGGAATGTCGCTGTCGCGCTCCCGGATCTTCCGGATCATCTCCAGGCCGTTCATCTTCGGCATCTGGATGTCCGTCACAATCACGTCCGGCCGTTCCCTCTCAAAAATTTCCAGCCCTTCCACTCCGTTTGCGGCGTTATAGAGCTCTTTGACCCAGGGTTCCAGGAAAAAAAGCACCTCTTCTGAGATGTCACGGTTGTCCTCGACGTAAAGCACCCGAAACGATGCCAGTACGTCCTGGGGCAATCTAGGCATCTTCCACCCCCTCGCAGCTCTCCCGCTTCATCGAGATAGAAAAAAGTGCTCCCGTGGGGGTATTTCTGACATCAAGCCGCCCGTGCATGTTGGTCTCGATGATCATCTTCGACATGTAGAGGCCGATCCCCGTCCCCTTCCCTTCGTCTTTGGTCGTGAAATAGGGGTCGAATACCTTTTCGATGATTCCCTCCGGGATCCCTCCGGCACTGTCTTCGATCTCGATGCGGGCATCCTCTCCTTTCGCAAAGACCCGAACATCAATCCGGCGCATCGTCTCTTCCTGGGTGTCAAGGGCGTCCTTGGCGTTGTTGAGGATGTTTAGCAGCACCTGGGAGAACTCGTTGGGGAAGCCGATGACGCAGAGCTCCTCGTCGACCTCCGTCACGATCATGATCCCGTGGTTCTCCAGCGCAGAACGCATGATTTCGAAGGCGGTGTTGAGGGCATCGGAGATCCGGAACGCCTCCTGGGCCCGGTTGGGCTTGAAGAAGTTGCGGAAGTCGTCGATGGTCTGGGACATCGTCGTCGTCAGCCGCTGCCCCTTTTCAACGGAGCGCTCGATGAACTCCTTGTCGAGTTTGCCGAATTCGTGGGCGAACTGAATGTTCTGAAGCAGCAGGGCGATGGCGTTGAGAGGCTGTCGCCACTGGTGGGCGATGTTCCCGATCATCTCCCCCATCGCGGCGAAACGGGACTGCTGGATGAGCATGCGCTCCTGTTCGGCCCGCTTGAGACTTTCGCTCTTGACCCGGGTGTCGAGTTCGCGGTTGAGCCGGTTGAGGGCTTCGGTCCGCTCCTCGACCCGGCGTTCGAGCTCGACGTTGTAGGAGCGCATGGTCCGGTTCGAATCCTCCAGCGCCTCGACCATGGCGTTGAAGCTTCCCGCCAGTTCCCCGATCTCGTCGGCGCTGTTGACGTCAACCCGGGTGCTCAGGTCCCCCGAGGAGACCCGTTTGGCGGCGAGGTTCAGCTCGACGATGGGGCCAACCAGCCAGCGGGCGAGAATGTAGGAGAAGAGGATGGAGGCGAAAAGCACCATGCCGAGCAGAATGGCGCTGTCGCGGTAGAGGACGTCGAGACGCTCGTGATAGCGGTCCAGAGAGAGCCCGATGGCCACCCACCCCCACTCGATCCCCGAGAAGATGACCGGGTAGCTCATGTGGTAGACTGCCTCGGGGTAGAGGGAACTTTGAATGATCTCGCTGACGTCTTCGCGGTTTTTCTGCATCTTCGCGACGTTTTCCGGCAGCTCGGCCATGACGTTCCAGGCCTCCGCCGTAGCACGGATGGTGTCTCCGTTGCGCTTGGTAACGAGAATGTAAACGAACTCGTCGTTATCCTGCAGAACGCTTTGGGTATGTTCGACGATGAAGCTGTAGTCCTCGGTGACCATCGCGTCCGAGGTGACGAGGGCGATCGACTTGGCAACGGTACGGCTTTTGGAGTGCATGACGTCAATGAGGGCGTCGCGCTGCTCCCGGACGTGGGAGAGGACAAAAATCGCCACGATACTCATCATGCTCACCGCAAGAAGTAAAAAAGTCCGTTTGAAAAGTGTGCTCACGGCGCGCTCCTGGAAATGGTCTCCGGTACCCCGTACCGCTTGCGGAGCACCTGGTACTCCCGGTAGTACTGCCGCATCGGCTCGATGGATTCGGTCGAGACCTCATACATCCCCTGCATCTTGAAGAGGCTGAGGATATTGCGCCCCTTCTCCGTAGCGGAAAGTTCCCGCACAAAATCGGTGTAGGCGGTGATCATCGTATCGGACGTGCGCCGGTGAAAAACCCCGATGTAGGGGATGAAAATTCTGGGACTCTCCGCCAGCGGCACCAGCTCCCGCGACACCGCCGGGTTCATCTCCGTCACGACGTCCACGACGTAGCGCGGAACGACGCAGGCGTCGGATTTTCCGAAGTAGGTCTGCAGCAGCGCCCGACTGTGATTCTCCGTCGCTTCGATCTCTCCGATCACCTCGGACTGGGACCGATGCAGTGCCTGAAGCATCTCCCGATCGAGAAAAAGCCGCCCCATGTAGTTGTCTTCGCGCATCGATACCCGTTTCCCTTTGAGATCCGCCACCGAGCCGATGGCCGCATCCCTGCGTACCATCACCACCGCCTGTTCGTAGGGTTGGAGGCCGTGCTGGATCACCCAGAAGGAGGGGTAGGCCACCGGGTCGATCAGCGCTTCGTCACGGAGATAGAAATAGGCGTTAACCATTAACATATCATGCCCGAACCTGCGGAACTTTTCAATGCTTTGCGCCGCATCGTCGTAGTAAACAATCGAGGTTTCGATCCGTTTCTCTTTCATCAGTTCGCCGATCCAGAGTTCCAGAGCCAGACGGACGTCTTTTTGACGAATATGCTGCATCCCGTCTTTAAGGTACCCCATCGAAGCTTTGTAGACAATCTCGCCGTCCGGCGGCGGTGCGGCCATAAGAGTGCCTGCCAGAATCATACTGCAGAAATACCCGACCTTCCGTCCCCTACTCATGGCCGCCCCCGTAACGTGCTTTGAGTGCAATGTACTCGTCGTAATACTTCTGCAGGGTCTCCAGGTCCGACGGCGGAATGCGCACCACCCGCTTGAGTTTGTAAAGATCTAGGATCATCCGTCCGCGTTCGCTCTTTTCGAGGCCGTAGGCATTACGCTCGTAAATCTGCAACATTTCCATCGGCATTTTGGCGTGGGCAGCAATGATCACGAAGGGAAAAATTTTTGGGCTCTCGGCGATCACCGTCAACTCTTTCTGCAGGGCGGGGTTCATCTCCCTGACCAGCCCGTAGGCGTACTCGGGGACAATCGCGGCCTCAACGTTTTTGAAATAGGTCCGCAATACCGCGGTACTGTACTGCTCCGTCGCCTCCATGCCTTTGATGTACCCGTCATAGCCGCGATGGGCCGATTCGAGCAGCAGCCGGTCAAGGAAAAGCCGTCCCATGTAGTTGTTTTCCCGGGTCGCCACCCGCCGATTTTTCAGCTCCGCCGGGGAGGTAATGCCGCTGTCGCGGCGCACGATGATCAGATACTTCTCGTAGGGGGAGTCGGTCACCTGCATGGCCCAATACCCCTGAATGACCTTCTGCAACCTTTTATGCTCCCGCAGGTAGAAGAAGGGATTGAAAGTGATCAGATCGAAATCGTGGGCCATGAAACCATTAAACGCCTCTTCGGGGGCGTTATAATAGTTGACCCCCATCTCAAGGTGCTCTTTGCTGGCGATCTCCTTGACCCAGAGTTCGAAGGCGAGCCGGGCGTCGGCGGACTTGGATATCTGGATCCCGTCATAGGAGTAGCCTATGACCGTGTCGTAGTGCTTGGCTTCCTCGGCAAATAACGCTCCCGTCCCCAGCATGACAAAGACAACGGCTGTGAGGCATGTTTTAAACAGCTTCATGGCAGCATCCCTTCCCCGAAACGCTCCCGGAGTTCCCGGTAGCGGCGAAAATAGTCGTAGAGCGGATCGAGGGATTCGTCGACGAGGGGCTCGATCTTCCTCATCCGGAACAACGCCAGAATATTCTGTCCTCGGGGCGTCACTTTCAAATTGGCGACATTGCGTTCAAAAGCACCCATTTTGTTGTCGGAGATATCGGCCCGGGCCATCATGACGAAGGTCAAAAAGATTGGGTCGCTGATCTTTAGCGCCCGCATTTCGTCGTGCAGCGCCGGATTCATCTCCGCCACCGTATCGAAGGCGTACTGCGGGACCACACAGGCGTCCGCCCCTTTGAAATAGGTCTTCAGAACCGCAGTTCCGAAACGGTCGAAGTCGCCCTCCACTATGGCGTAGGTTTTTGCGGGTCGCTGCACCGCTTCGAGCAGCTCCTTTTCCAGGAACATCCTGCCCATATAGTCCTCGGCGTGTACCAGTACCCGTTTGCCCTTCAGGTCCGCCATGGCGGCGATACCGCTGTCGCGGCGTACCAGAATGACCAGGGTGTTGAAGAGGTCGGGACCGCGCTGGATCCCCCAGAGTTTCCGGGTTGCGCCCTGCAGCATACCGCGGTAGCGCATGTAAAAGTAGGGGTTGATCGCAAGCAGATCGAAACGCTGCCGACGATACTCCTCCATGCAACGCCCGATATCATCGTAAAAATCGACCTGGACATCGATATTCTCGTCCCGGGCCATCTCCTCGTTCCAGAGGGAAAACGCGATCCGCGCCTCTTTCTGGTAGGTCAAGTTCATCCCCGGCATCAGGTAGCCGATGCGGCCTGTCTCTATGGGCGGTGCGGCGAAAAGGCCTGGAAGCGCCAGGAGCAATACGATCGCGACAATCCCTCTGAACGTCATGTTAGTCTCCTACTCCCGAGCCCGCTCCGCGGCGCTTCCTGCAAGGAAATCCGCCGTGGCTTTGGCCATCGCGTAAGCGTGCATGGCGGCAAAGAGATTGGATTTGGTCACGGACTCCATCACCTGGGACATGATCACATCTTCGGTCTTGACCATATCCTCCTGGTAGGCCCGGGTGTTCAGGTCGCGGTTTTGCGAAGCGGTTTCTGCCGCACTGCTCAGAGTACCGTACTGCCGGTAACTGCTGTTGAGCGCGAGGAAAGCATGTCTCATCTGCAGGGCCGTCCCCTCTTCAAGCAGCACCAGCTGCTCGGAATGCTTGCGCTTCTCAAGCCGGCGCTGCTCCACCTCGGCACCGGTGCGCATGCCGTTGAAGAGGTTCCACTCCATACCGACTCCGATGGTCCAGGAGTTCTTGTTCTGCTCGTTGACCATGCCGTATTTGTAGTCGTTGTCCAAAGTCTGCACACTGGCATTGAAGGCCAGGGAGGGGAGGTAACCGCTCTGCGCCTCGTCGATGCGGGCATCATCCACCTGAAGCGCCAGTTTCAGCGTCGTCATCTGGGGATTGAACCGCACCGCCTGCTCGACGAGCTCCTCCATCGGTTCCCCCATCTCCGGCACCTCGAAATGTTCCTGGGAGATCTCGACGGTATCGGTCCAGGAGAGCCCCATGGCGTTGGCCAGTGCAGAGAGAGCCAGCTGCTCCTTCAGCGCCACCTCTTCGTACATCGAAGCGATCAGATCCACCGTCAGCTTGGTGCGGAGGTAGTCGGTCTTCTTGACATTCATGGAGCCGCCTTTGTAGAGCGACTCGGTGAGGTCGCGGGTGAAGCCCATGCGTTCCCCGGTATCTCCTACAAGCTGCTTGATTTCCCGCAGCAACATCGCACCGTAGTAGTACTTCTTGACATCGAAGACCACCTGGCTGCGAGCGCGACGTGCCTGCTCGACCTGCACCGCTTCACCCAGCTTCGCCTGCGCGACGATGGCGCTGATCTTCCCCCCGGTATAGACGGGAAAGAGAAGGCTCAGCCGCCCCAGCGCCGTATCGCGGCCTGCGACGGTCACTTCACCGGTAAAAGGAACGGTCTGATCCGTGACCAGACCGCCGGTGATCATCCCCTGTGCCGTCGGCGTCGCCGTGGGCAGCAGCCCCTGGGCGACCAGGGCCGCGTCGATGAGTCCCGCCGTTCCCAGCAACTGCTGGGCGACCACGCTGGCCGGCGTCACCGCGGAACCGCGCATATCGAAAGTCAACGCCTCGTCGGCACGTAATGCCGTCGCCTGGAGGTCGACAGAGGGGTAGTGGGCGCTCATAGCCTGCTCGTACTGAGCCCGGGCGATAGCAATCTCGGTCCGGGAAATCTTCAGGGCGTTGTTGTTCTCCAGGGCGGTACGGATCGCCTCATCAAGGGTCACGCTGACCTGGGCGGCATTCAGGACGGCGGCACCCGCCAAAGCCACCAGGATGGTAAGGATCTGTTTCATCGGAGTATTGCTCCTTATTTGGAATAAGTCATTTTTTCGTAAGCCGCATCAAGACGGCGGATCGGCTCGAGGTCGCTGACCCGGGTAATAATCAGCTTTTCCGTCTGGTAGATCATCAGCAGCTGTTTGCCCCGTTCATCATGATCGATGGCGACGGCAAGATCGGTCACTTCCTTCGCGAAACCGGGGTCGAGGGCTTTGCGGAAAAGCCCGAAGCGGTAGGAGGGGATCTGCGAGACCTCCATGATTTTCAACCGCTGCCCCATCTGGGGGTTGAGCTCAACGGCCAGCTCGAACTGACGCTTGGGAACAACGGCGGCATCAGCTTTACCGAAAAAGAGTTTGAGCAGTACCCGGTCGCGCTTTTCGTAACGCTGCAGCGATTTCGCTTCACTGCCGTTATGCAGACGCATCCGGTACTGAAGGTAGAGCTCGGCGACGGGATCGTTCTCCTGAACGGCGAAGGTTTTTCCCTTCAGCTCATGCCACCCTTCGATCCCTTCGTCGGCACGGATGACGACAACGTAGACGCTGTCCTTCCGGTTGGAGGCCCCCGCGTTGAAGCCGTCGGTCAGCTTGTCGAGGTCGAAGTAGCGCACAAAACTCAGCCCGTCGGCAACAATGAAATCGACCCGGTCCGCCGCGACGTCCGCCGCAAGCTCCTCGATATCGTCATAAAAACGGAAGGAGAAGGTATGCTGGTACAGATCTTTGAGAATCTCCTCCACCCACACCTTGGTGGCGACTTCCACGTCTTTCTCGCCGAAGACCTTGAAGAGCCGGGCGTCGTAGCCGACCCGCAGATGGTCGGCGTTCGCGACACCCGACACCAGAGAGAGAAAAAGCAGGATCGAAAAGATTTTAGCCGGATTGAACATTGTCGCGCCCTTCGACCTTGGCCCGGTACATCAGTCCGTCGGCACGGGAGACCATCTGCTCCCAGGACTCTCCCTGCCGCAGCGCCGTCACACCGAAACTGGCAGTGACGGAAACGCCTTCGAAAACTTCCAGTTTCGCCAGCTCCCGCCGAAGTTTCTCCGCTAGTTCGACACCCCGCTCGGGAGCGGTCTCGGGAAGGATGACGATAAACTCCTCGCCGCCCCATCGGACGACGCTGTCCGTGGCACGGATGTTGGCGCGGACGGCGTCAGCGACACTGCGCAGCACCCGGTCTCCCGCCCCGTGACCGTGATTGTCGTTAATCTGCTTGAAGCGGTCGATATCGAAAAAGATGATACTGAGAGGGTGGCCGTACCGGCGGAACCGCTCCGATTCGCCGGTGAGGATTTCGACCCCCCGGTGCCGGTTGACGCACCCGGTCAGGGTATCGGTGGTGGCGCGGATGTGGAGCTGCTCGATCAGCCGCTCCTTCTCGAGGCGGTCGTTGATGGCCTGCATCCCGAAAGCAAGCGTTTCGCAGATGCTCTCGAAAAGTTCGAACTCCTCTTTCGCAAAGGCGTGGGCGGCATTGAACATCAGTACCAGCACGCCGACCTTCGCATCCCCGGCCGCCGTGCCGATGGGAAACGCCGCAAGGGCGGTGATTCCCTCTTTCTCCAGAGCGCCGTGGTAGTCGTAATGGCGGATTTTTGAGAGATCGTCGACGATAATGGGAGAGCGGTTGACCATCGCCTGGGAGGCGACGCATTCACTGAAATCCTCCATGCTGATCGTCACGCCCATCAAAGTACGCATATCGATGACTTTGTGGAGAGACTGCGCCGCGATGCGGAGCTCATCCGCTCCTTCGCGCAGGGCGATAAATGCCAGTTCGCAGTCGGTGTTGCGTACGAAGGCGTCGCACGCCTCTTCGAGAAAGGTATCGACCGCATCGGTCTGGCTGATCGCCCGACCGACCACCGCATGGGTCGTGATAAGGCCGTTGAGGTAACGCTCCTGCTGCAGCATCGTCGACGTGCGGGCTTCGGACTTCATAAAGAAGTCGATGGTTCGCAGTTCGCAATGGGTCCGGTCGAAGGTGCCGTCAAGCTTGAAGGTCGCCATAGCGTTGAGTACGACGTCGACCAGCGTCCCGTCTTTACGGATCATCCGGAACTGGACATTGCTCAGGCTGCCGCTGTTTTTAAGCGTCGGAAATTTCGATTCGACCATCTCCTTGTGACTTTCGGCGATAAACTCTCCGATGTAGCGCCCCAGCACCTCCGACTCGTCGTCGTACCCCAGGAAATCAAGCCACGCCCGGTTCACTTCGAGGATGCGGCCCTCACCGTCGAGGGATTGGTAGGGAAAGGCCTGCTCGCTCTCTTCGCCGAGCTCCTCGAGTACGGCGTGCAGCTCTTTGAGATTGATGGGTTTGAGAAGGTAACGGTTGGCACCGTTGTTGATGGCGGTCAGCAGGTAGTTGGTCTCGTTGAACGCCGTCGTGACGACGACCGGCACATCGGGATCGATACGACGAATCTCCCGAAGCATCTCCAGGCCGCTCATCACGGGCATCTGAACGTCGGTGATGATGATGTCGGGGCGATGCTCCCGAAAAATTTCCAGTCCCTCTTTGCCGTTTGCCGCCAGGTAGAGCGTCCCGACGGTCTGTTCCAGGAAAAAGGACATCTCGTCACGGGTGAAACGGTCATCTTCCACGTAAAGTACACTGCGGTGTTTCAATCCCTCAGCCGACCGGGAGGTTTCCCTCTTCTCATTTTGCGAAATCGTGTCTGTCACACTTCCACCTTTTTTCATTCCGTCACCTCCAACACCGCTGCCAGACCTTCATACAGGCATGACACCATATTGACATAAGGTGAAGAATGTGTCCGCTCTCCCACTTACGAATCTGCGATTCGAACGTTTTGTGCGAAAAATCATTGTCAAGGCTCTAAAAGGCGGAAGAGTCTTTCCTCTTCACACTTTTTTTGCCATAAACTACCATCTTTCAACCAGTCCCTACTTTGACTGTTTCTCTATTATATCACACCCATCCGGGATCAGCTTGCCGACACCCTCCAAACCCCCGTGGGTAAGGGCGTAATGCCCCCTTGGGACTTCGATGTCACGGGGGTTGATCCGTATCAAAACTCCGCCGGTTTCCCGGACGACGGCTTCGGACATACGCCGCACCGTCGGTACGGCCTCCCCGGCTCCGATCTCGACGACCGCCAGTCTCATCTTTTCGGAGACGATCTGCCGCAGCCACGCTTCGAACCGCCGCTCCTGGAGCTCCGTGCGCTGCGGCAGCCAGCCCCAGTCGCCGAACATCAAAATGTTGGGCCGTGCCACTGCCCCGCACTCCGGGCAGCGCGGCAGCTCTCCGACGGCTTCGAAACGCTCCATATCCACCGCGACGCCGACTCCCTCCGCACTCCAGATTTTCTCCGAACACCCCCGCGTGCACTGCAGATGATGGATGGAGCCGTGGCATTCGACGAGCCGCTCCTCGTCAAACCCCGCTTTTTGAAACTGCCCGTCGACGTTGGAGGTGAAGACGAAACAGCCTCCGGCCTTCCGCCTCCCCGCTTCAAGCAGCTGCACAAACCCTCCATGGGGCACCGTACGACGGTAGAGGTTCAGCCGATGCCCGTAAAAGGCCCAGGCCAGCCGCGGGTTCTCTTCGAACCGGCGCGGGTCGGCCATCTCGGCGAAGGAGTACCCCAGTTTTGCAATCGGCGGGTACGCCTTCCAGAACCCTTCGTTGCCGCGAAAGTCGGGAAGCCCGGAGTCGACCCCCATCCCGGCTCCCGCCGTGACGAGCAGCGCATCGGCCTCCCGAAATGCTTTGCGAACCGCTTCAACCGTTGCATCCAAAGCGCACTTCCTTACAATCAACTTTCCATGAAACAGTGTAGCGCAATCCGCAATCTCAATGTAACTGTACTTGGGTACAATGGGAGGAAGCAGCCGGTGCGGTGAAGCGGGAAGTTTCCGGCACCGGCGTCTAAGGAAGAAATTCGTTAACTCTCCCTATAATTCCGGGAGATGAACCCAATGCAGGAGTGTAACATGGCCATTAAAGCAGCGATCAACGGAACCGGACGCATCGGGATGACCTGTGCGAAGATCATCACGGTGCGCGACGACATCGAACTCGTCGCGATCAACACCACCGCCACCCCCGACATGCTCGAGTACCTCTTCAAATACGACAGCGTTCACGCGGGCGTCGACGCCAAGGTGGTCGACGACGAGACGATCCTGATCAACGGCAAAAAGGTACGCCTCTTCAGCACCCGCGACCTGAATGAACTCGACTTCGGCGCGGCGGGCGCCGAGATCGTCCTGGAGTGTACGGGAGCCTTCCTCACCACCGAGAAGTGTCAGCCCTACCTCAAAAACGGCGTACGCAAAGTCGTCATGTCCGCCCCGGCCAAAGATGACACCCCCACCTACGTCATCAACATCAACACCGACAGCTACAAAGGCGAAGCGATCATCTCCAACGCGAGCTGTACGACCAACGGCCTGGCCCCGCTGTGTAAAGTTCTCGACGACGCGTTTGGCATCGAGAACGGCCTGATGACGACCATCCACTCCTACACCAACGACCAGAACATCCTCGACGTCAAACATAAAAAGGACATGCGCCGCGCCCGGGCCGCCGCGCTCAACATGATTCCGACCACCACCGGCGCCGCCAAGGCGATCGGCCTGGTCATGCCCCACCTGCAGGGCAAACTCAACGGCTACGCGATGCGCGTCCCGACCCCCGACGTCTCCGTCGTCGACCTTACCGTCAACCTCAAAACGGCGGTCACGAAAGATGCCATCAACGCCGCCTTTGAAACCGCGGCGGAGGGCAACTTCAAAGGGCTGCTCGAGATCGACCACGACAAGCGGGTCTCCAACGACTTCGTCGGTTCCAAATACAGCTGTACCTACGTCCCCGACATGGTGAGCGTCGTCGACGGCACCACCGTCAAGGTCCTCGCCTGGTACGACAACGAATGGGGCTACAGCGAACGCCTCGTCGACATGGCCGCTTTCGTCGCCGGCAAATAATCTTCCCGCGGAGCGCGCCGCGCGCCGCACCCCTTGTCTTCCCGCGTATCTTTCTGCTAGAATGGCTCCAGAGTCCGACACAAAGGGTTTCCAATGATGGAAATGCTCGAAGATCCCTATACCCTGCTCTACTTCGCACCGATCATCTTCGGCCTGGTCTACATCGTCGTCAGCTTTTTCGGAGAACGCGGCGAATAGCCCCTACCCCTTCGGTTTTTGCAGACGCACCCTCTGGGCATGGGTGATCGCCACCGCGATGGCGTCGGTAATGTCGAGGGGTTTGATCTCTTTCTTGATGCCCAACAGCCGTTTTACCATAAATGCGACCTGTTCCTTGGCCGCCTTCGCTTTTCCCGTCAGCGCTTTTTTGACCTGCAGCGGCGTATACTCGGCAAACTGTCCGAACTCCTGCAGCAGTTTCAGGGTAATGGCGCCCCGGAACTGGGCCAGCTTCAGGACCGACTGGGGGTTGTGGGCGAAGAAGATATCCTCCATCGCCACCTCGTCGATGCGATGGGCGGCAAAAATCTGCTCCAGGGCCTCCACCATCTGGGGAATCTGAAACTGCAGGCCCTCCGCCTTCATTTTGATGACCCCGCTTCCACCAGCTGCATCTTCGAACCTTCGAGCCTGACGATGGCATACCCGCAGTTCCGGGTACCGGGGTCGATACCCAGGATATTCACTTCCATCGTTCCTCCGTCGGCATACCGGCAGTAATTCACACCGGTGTAGAGTTTTCACCCCGTGAAAAAAAAAATTTCACAGGCGATTTTAGCATAAAGTATGGATTTGTCGTGTAGAATTCACACTTATATTCACGAAAAATTCACATGTGAATTCGCAGACCCGGCGGGAAATGTTTCTTTGGCGTTTCACCACTTTTTCACACCCATAGCGCCGGGAGAGAGGACTACAATTTATGAACATCGGGCAATCCGTACTCCAGATGCTCAAAGAGGAAATCAGCGACGTCGAGTACCAGCGCTATATCAGGCAGCTGCAGTACGCCACCGAAGAGTCGATGAGCAACTACGCCCTTTTCATCGCGCCCAACCCGCTGGTGGCCAACTGGATCAAAACCAAATACAGCGACAAGATCGCCCACCTCTTCGAAGTCAAGACCGGCACCAAGCCGACGGTCTCCATCGTCGTCAAATCCCAAAGCACCGTTGCCGAAAAAGCGGCGGTGGCGGCACCGGTCGCGGAGAAGCCGAAGCACTCCCTGCTCAACCCGTCGCACACCTTCGAGAACTTCGTCGTCGGCGGCTCCAACCAGTTCGCCTACGCCGCGGCCAAAAGCGTCAGTGAAAAACCCGGGGACATCTACAACCCGCTCTTCATCTACGGCGGCGTCGGCCTGGGCAAAACCCACCTCATGCAGGCGATCGGCAACGTGCTGCAGCAGCAGGGGAAAAGCGTCATTTACACCTCCATCGAACAGTTCGTCAACGACTTCACCCGCCACCTGCGCAACCAGACCATGGACCGCTTCAAGGAGAAGTACCGCAAATGCGACGCCCTGCTCATCGACGACGTCCAGTTCCTCTCCAACAAGAACCAGACCCAGGAGGAGTTCTTCCACACCTTCGAGACCCTGCGAAACGAAGGGAAACAGATCATCCTCACCGCCGACAAGCACCCCAAGCAGATCGCCGGTCTCGAAGAGCGTCTCAAAAGCCGGTTCGAATGGGGTCTGGTCGCCGACATTCAGCCCCCGGAACTGGAGACGAAAATCGCCATCATTAAGAAGAAATGCGAAATCAACCGGGTATCGCTCGGCAGCGACGTCATCAACTACGTCGCGACCATCATCTCCAACAACGCCCGGGAGATCGAGGGCATTCTTTCCAAACTCCACGCCTACGCCCAGCTGATGCACGTCGACATCTCCATCGAGTTCGCCAAAAACGTCCTCAAGGAGCAGCTGCAGGAGCAGCGCGACAACATCACCATCGACCTCATCATGAACACCATCTCCAAGGAACTCAACGTCAAACCCAGCGAGATCCGTTCGAAAAACCGCAGCCGCAACATCGTCTACGCCCGGCGCATCGCCATCTACCTGGCGAGAGAACTCACCCCGATGTCCATGCCCCAGCTGGCAAAATATTTCGGCATGAAAGACCACACCGCGGTCAGCCATACCATGAAGAAGATTCAGGAGCTGCTCAAAAACGACGAGGATTTCAAGGTCAAAATCGAGGAACTGACCAACAAGATCACCTCCCCCCATGTCGGCTGAAAACGGGGGCTTTCACAATGCCGGAAAAAAAAGATATAATTTGAGCAGTGAACAATTGTGAAAGAAGTCCGATCGGTTTTTCACACCGGGAGGCCAAGCAGTTTCGGGGGTTGCCGAGGGAATTCACATGAACACACCCCCCTACTACTAACACAATAATTTTTTAAATTTAAATAGGAACGCCCATGAAGATCGCCATCAGCAAGTCGGTTCTCGAAAACATCCTGGTCCACTCCCAGCCTTTCCTCGAGAAAAAGGACACCTCGCAGATCACCTCCCACGTCTACTTCGAGGCTTCCGGCTCTACCCTGAGCGTCAAAGCGACAGACTACGAAGTCGGTCTTTTCATCTCCTCCGACCAGGTGACCGTTCACACTCCCGGATCCGTGACCGCCAACGGCAAAAAGCTGCTGGATATCGTACGGATTCTCAAAGAGGGTGATGTGGTCCTCGAACTGCTGCGCGATACCCTTCATGTCCAACAGGCGAGTTCCAACTTCAAACTTCCCGTTTTCAACAGCGAAGAGTTCCCTCTCTTCCCCTCCTTTGAAGGGAAACCGAAAATCGGGATCAACTCCCATCTCCTTATCGAATCCCTGAAAAAGATCACCCCCGCCACCGACACGAACAACCCCAAGTTCGAACTCAACGGCGCACTCATCGACATTCAGTCCGACAAGATCAATTTCGTATCGACCGATACCCGCCGCCTGGCCGTGGTCAACATTACGAACAACACCGATGCCGAACTCTCCCTGATCGTTCCGAAAAAAGCGATTATCGAGATTCAGAAGCTTTTCTTCGACGATATCGAGATTTACTACGACAACACCTATCTCATCATCCGTTCCGCCCAGTACACCTTCTTTACGAAGCTGATTAACGGAAAGTTCCCGGACTACTCCCGCATTATTCCCAGAGAAGTCGCCCGGAACATGCAGCTTCCCAAAGCCGCGATGATCGATGCGATCAAGCAGATTACCACCATCTCCAATGACATGAAGCTTACTTTCGGAAGCGACAGCATTCTTTTCGAGAGCCTCAGCGACGATAACATCGAGGCGAAAACCCAAATGGCTTTCAGTACCGGTTTCGCTGCTCCTTTCGTACTGGCCGTCAACAGCCGCTACATTCTCGATTTCCTCGGTCAGATCAACGCCACGGAATTTACCCTGGGACTCAACGAACCCAACCTCCCCTTCGTACTGCAAGACGAGAACTTCAAAACCATCGTCATGCCCATCGTGATCTGACAGCCTGCCACATTTGTGGCACGCTCCCTCCTCCTTGCGCTAGACTCCTCTCTATTTTCCCTGAATTAAACACAACTTTCAACTTAACTTAGGTAGAATAAAGTCATTTACTCTGCTTATCTCTGGAGAAGACATGGAACAAAACTACGGTGCAAGCAATATTAAAGTCCTCAAGGGGCTTGAAGCGGTACGCAAACGTCCGGGTATGTACATCGGTGATACCGGTCACAGAGGGCTCCACCACCTCATCTACGAAGTGGTGGACAACTCCATCGACGAAGCGATGGCCGGTTACTGCGATACCATCACCGTCACCCTCACCAAAGAGGGCACCGCCAAAGTCTCCGACAACGGCCGGGGTATTCCGACCGACATGCACCCTACGGAGAACGTTTCCGCCGCGACGGTCGTACTGACCGTACTGCACGCCGGGGGTAAGTTCGACAAGGACACCTACAAGGTTTCCGGCGGTCTGCACGGCGTCGGCGTCTCCGTCGTCAACGCCCTGAGTGCCGAACTGAAGATGACGATTCATCGTGCCGGCAGCGTACATGAGCAGATCTTCAAACAGGGGATTCCCCAGGAGGCGCTGGCCGTTACCGGAAACACCCGCAAGACCGGTACGACCATCGAATTCGCTCCGGACCCTTCCATCTTCACCGAAACCTGCGTCTTCGAGTACGAGTACCTCTCCAAGCGTTTCAAAGAGCTTGCCTACCTGAACCCCCGCATCTCCATTCGTTTCATCGACGAACGCAACGGCGCGGACGAGACCTACCACTTCGAAGGGGGGATCTCCCAGTTCGTCACCGACCTGAACAAAAAAGAGACCGTCGCCGCGGCCTTTGAATACAACGACAAAATCGAAGATATCGAAGTCGACATCGCCTTCATGTACAACGACAGCTACGACGAGAAGGTCTACAGCTTCGTCAACAACATTCGCACCCCCAACGGCGGTACCCATGAAGCGGGCTTCCGCGCCGGTCTGACGCGGGTCATCTCCACCTACAACTCCCAAAACGGCAACGCCAAGGAGAAGGACGTCAAACTCAGCGGCGACGACACCGGCGAAGGACTTATCGCCATCGTCTCCGTCCGGGTTCCCGAACCGCAGTTCGAGGGACAGACCAAAGGGAAACTGGGCAACACCTACGTCCGCCCCCTGGTTCAGAAGATGACCTACGAAAAGCTGACCAAGTATTTCGAAGAGAACCCCATCGAAGCCAAGGCGATCGTCCAAAAAGCGCTGTTGGCGGCCAAGGGTCGCGAAGCGGCGAAAAAGGCCCGCGAACTGACCCGCCGCAAGGACTCCATGACCGTCGGTACCCTGCCGGGCAAACTGGCGGACTGCCAGAGCAAGGACGCGACGATCTCCGAACTCTACCTGGTGGAGGGCGACTCCGCGGGCGGTTCGGCCAAACAGGGACGCGACCGCGTCTTCCAGGCGATTCTGCCCCTCAAGGGCAAGATTCTCAACGTCGAGAAGGCGCGTCTGGACAAGATCCTCAAATCCGACGAGATCACCAACATCATCACGGCGCTGGGCTGCGGTATCGGCGAAGAGTACAACGAAGAGAAGCTCCGCTATCACAAGATCATCATCATGACCGACGCCGACGTCGACGGTTCGCACATCCAGACCCTGCTGCTTACCTTCTTCTTCCGCTACTTCCGCTCCATTGTGGAGAACGGCTACCTCTACCTCGCTCAGCCGCCGCTGTATCGCTACAAGAAAGGGAAGAAGGAGATCTACTTCAAAGACGATCGCATTATGAACGACTTCCTTATCGACAACGGGGTCGAATCCCTGGAACTCGACGGGATCGGCCATAACGACCTGGTCGCCTTCTTCAAGATGGTCGACCACTACCGCGTCAGCCTTGAAGCCCTGGAGCGCCGTTACGCCCTGGTCGATCTGATCCGCCACTTCATCGAGAACCCGGACCTCGTCGGTCTCGATACCGCGAAAATGGTCGCCGAAGTCGAAAGATTCATGACCTCCATCGGCAACAACATCCTCTCCAAGACGGTCAACGACGAGGAGATCCACCTCTTCGTTCAGACCGAAGACGGCCTGGAAGAGCTTCGCATCAACGACGAGCTCTTCACCGCGCCGCACTTCGTCGAGGCGAACTACGTCTACCAGAAGATCAAGGAGTGGGACATCAAGATCGAGGGGGACATTCTTCAAGCCCTGGAAAACATCAAGGATTATGCGAAAAAAGGCTCCTACATCCAGCGCTACAAAGGTCTGGGTGAGATGAACCCCGAGCAGCTCTGGGAGACGACGATGACTCCCGAGAACCGCGTCCTTCTGCGGGTCACCATCGATGACGCGGAAGCGGCGAGCGACGCCTTTACCCTCTTTATGGGTGACGAGGTCGAACCGCGCCGTAACTACATCGAGACCCACGCCAAAGATGTCAAGCACCTCGACGTCTAGTCCATGTTACGGCGCTTCGGCGCGCCGTCGTTAGGTCATTTACCATGCTGCTTCCGGAGACTAAAGAACGCGAACTTCGATTCAAGCTGGCACTCCGGATGGGGCTGCCGATCTTCTTTCTCACCATTTTGCTTTCGTTTGCCTGGCTTTCGCAGTATTTCGAACACATTCCCACCTCCTTCTATATCTTCTCCGTCGTCATTCTCGGGGTGATGATCTACTACATCTTTTTTCTCATCTATGCCGGTTTCGAGGAGCGCATCACCGATCCCATCACCGGAACCTTTACCCGGGAGTACCTGACGGGGTATCTCAAAAAGGAGATGGCGACCGGCCCCTACACCTTGCTGTTGGTGAGTATCGACAATCTCAACGACATCAACCGCCGTTACGGCACCCTCAACGGCGACCGGGTGCTGCGGGAAGTGAGTGCCTGGATCGGTGCATTCATGGAGAAGAAAGGGATTGAAAAATTTCCCATCGGCCACTTCAAGGGCGGAGATATTCTTATCGGTCTTCACGGTCCCAAAAGCACTTACATGAGTACCTTTGAACTGCTGCTGCTCAAAGCCGACAACTACATGATCGACGATATCGAAGTCACGATCGGCGGTGCACTGCTGGACAACGCCATGACACGGGATTTCGATCAGCTTGTCGCGGAACTTTTCGAACAGCATGAGCGTCGGGAGAACAACCGTCACGAGGAGAGCGACGACGCCATCGACCCCACGGAACTCGAACGCTGTGTCATCAACGCCTTGAAAGAGCAGCGCTTTTCGATGATGTTCCAGGGGGTCTTTGAGGGAGGCACAGAGGTGATTCTCGATGTTTCGGTCAAACTTCTCGGGATGGACGGGGCACTGATTCATCAGAAAAAGTATGTTCCGGTCATCAACCGCCTGGGACTCTCCCGGGCATACGACCTGATGCTTTTCGAGCATGTGGTATCGCTCTGCGGGCGGTATCCGGGCAGGATCGTTTTCGCCCTTCCCCTCTTCCCCTCCTCGATCCGGAACCGGGACTTTTTCGGCCGGGTTCATTCATTGATGCAGCGTAACGAAGCGTTGCGCGGACGCATCATGTTCGTACTGGGGGAAAAAGAGTTTTACCATCAGCTCGATCGGTATGACGATACCATCCAGGGATACCGAAACATGGGGATTCTCGTCGCCTTCGACCATTACGGAGGCAACCACGGTACCCTGCGCTATCTTAAACGCATCGCAGTGGACGCCGTGCGTTACGACGCCCACCTGGGAAAAGAGCTGCACGAACCCCGTTCCAGGGCACTCTTGAACGGCCTTAACGTCGCGGCACACGAGCTGGGCGTCAAGACCTGGATTCGGCTCGTCGAGGACGAAGCGAGCGTCCGGACCGTCGAATCGATAGAGATCGACTACCTGCAGGGGAATTTTCTCGGTACCATTGCACCCATAGAAGATTTCGGTCCTTTCGGACCGACCAAGGAGAATGAATGAAATACGGCGAAAAGATCATTAGCGAATTCGATGTGGAGAAAGATCTTGAGATCTGGCCCAACGCCCACAAACGGGACTACCTCATCAAGATGACCCTGCCGGAGTTCAGCTGCCTCTGTCCCCGCAGCGGCTATCCCGACTACGCGACGATCTACCTGGAGTACACTCCCGATGAATGGGTGGTGGAGCTCAAAGCGATCAAGCTCTACATCAACTCCTTCCGCGACCGCCACATCTCCCACGAGAACAGCGCCAACGAAATCTACGAAGTGCTTGAGCGCAAACTCAAACCGAAATATATGAAGATCGTCGCGGACTACAATCCCCGAGGGAACGTCCATACGGTCATCGAGATCGACAGCAGTAAAATCAGCGGAAAATAGTTAAAAGAAGGCGTGCGGGGTTCCGGGAATCCGGACCATCAACCGAACTTGCCGGTGATGTACTCTTCGGTGAGTTTCTCTTTCGGGGTGACGAAGAGCTCCTCGGTTTTCCCCAGTTCGATCAACTCCCCCAGATACATGAAACCGGTATAGTCGCTGACCCGCGCCGCCTGCTGCATGTTGTGGGTGACGATGATGATGGAGACCCGGTCCTTGAGTTCGGTGACGAGTTGTTCGATCCCCTGGGTCGAGATGGGGTCCAGCGCCGAGGTCGGTTCGTCGAAGAGCAGGACTTCGGGCTCGACGGCAATGGCGCGGGCGATGCAGAGACGCTGCTGCTGGCCGCCGGAGAGGCCGTTGGCGTCGTCTTTGAGGCGGTGGTTCACCTCTTTCCAGATGGCGGCGTCCTGAAGCGCTTTTTCGACGCGGTCGGAGAGTTCGTTACGGTTTTTGATCCCCTGAAGACGCATGCCGTAGGCGACGTTGTCGAAGATGCTCATCGGAAAGGCCGTTGGTTTCTGGAAGATCATCCCGATTTTGATGCGGAGGTTGATGAGGTCCTCTTTCGCGTCGAGAATGTTGCGTCCCTCGAAGCTGATTTCCCCTTCGTACTTGTTCCCGGGATAGAGGTCGTGGATGCGGTTGAAGGAGCGCAGCAGCGTCGTTTTGCCGCATCCGGAAGGGCCGATCAGCGCCGTGACGGCATTCTTGGCGATGGGCATGCTGATGCTCTTCAGACTCGGTTCCGGGGCTCCGGCGTAGGTGAAGTTGAAGTTGGTGACGGAGAGTGCTTTTTCTTCGGTGACTTCGACGATAGTTGCCATATTCGGTGTTACCTTTTTTTCTTGAGAATGATCAGACGGCCGATGATGTTGAGGCCGAGAATAAACATGGAGAGGATGAAGGCCGCGGCCCACCCGATCTGCTGCCAGTCGTCGTAGGGACTCGTGGCGTAGTTGTACATGGTGACCGTCAGCGACGCCATCGGTTCGTTCATGTCCGTACTCATGAAGTTGTCGTTAAAGGAGGTGAAGAGCAGCGGCGCCGTCTCTCCCCCGACCCGGGCGATCCCCAGCAGGATGCCGGTGAGTACCCCCGCCTTCGCGCCGCGGTAGACGACCTGCATAATCACCTTGTACTTCGGCGCGCCCAGGGCGAAGGCCGCTTCGCGCAGGGTGTTGGGGACCAGCTGCAGCATGTCGTCGGTGGTGCGCAGGATGATGGGGACCATGATGATCGCCAGGGCGATGGAGCCGGCCCAGCCGCTGAAGTTCCCCATGGGCAGTACGATAATGGCGTAGACGAAGGCGCCGATAACGATACTCGGGGCGCTCATCATGATGTCGGAGATGTCGCGGATGGTCTCCGCGAGGCGGGAACTCTGTCCGTATTCACTCAGATAGGTGCCCGCCATGACCCCCAGCGGTACGCCGATGAGGGTGGCGACGCTAACGAGGATGAGCTGCCCGATGAGGGCGTGCTTGAGGCCGCTCTCCTCGTAACCCGGGGGTGCTCCCTCAAAGGCGAAGATCTCCCAGTTGATGGCGCCGACGCCGTTGGCGATGAGGACGTAGAGGATCCAGAAGAGGAACCCGATCCCGATCAGCGCCGAAAGGGTCGAAAGGCTCAGGATGATATTGTTGATGATCAGACGTTTTTGTGTCGCGGTCATTAGCGGCCCCTTCTCGTGCGGCGGAGGAAGTAGAACTTCGAGACCGCGATGATGGTGAAGCTGATGACCAGCAGGATCAGCGCCAGCTCGAAGAGGCTGCTGAAGTAGAGTGCTGTATCGGCTTCGTTGAACTCGTTGGCCAGGGTGACGGGGATGGAGGTCGCCGGCTGGGTGACGTCCAGGGAGATGTTATGGACGTTGCCCATAACGAAGGTGACGGCCATCGTTTCGCCGATGGCGCGGCCCAGGGCCAGGATGAGGGAGCCGATGATGCCCGCCTTGGCGTAGGGGATGACGACATCCTTGATAACGTCCCATTTCGTTGCACCCAGGGCGTAGGCGGACTCCTTGAGGATGTCGGGGGTGGTGTTCATCGCGTCGCGGGTGACGGCGGCCATGAAGGGGAGAATCATGATTGCCAGGACGATGCCCGCCGTCAGCATCCCGATGCCCGTGCCTCCGAAAATGTCGCGGATGATGGGAACGAAATAGAAGAGGCCCCACATGCCGTAGATGACGGAGGGGATGGCGGCAAGCAGTTCGATGGAGACGCCGACGGGGGTTTTGAGTTTCGCATGGGCGATTTCGCTGAGGAAAATGGCGACCCCGATGGCGACGGGAACGGCCATGAGCATGGCAAGGAAGGTCGAAAGGACCGAACCCATAATGGCGGCAAAGGCCCCGAATTTTTCCATGTTCGGCGCCCACTTGGTCTCCGTGACGAAGTCGAAACCGAAGGCCTGGATGGCCGTCAGGGACTCCTGGAAGAGGACAGTGAAGATGGATGCTACGACCAGCAGGACGCCGATGGCGATGACCCGTGTCGAGTGACCGAAAATTTTGTCGATGAGCAGTGTCACGTCGCAGTTCTCCCGAGCGGGGTTCCGTCGCCGTGTACGGCCCCCCAAATCAAAGTGCCGCATTCTATGATAGAATGATTACACCTATGTTACATGCCTTTTGCGCGACAAAGGAGGCGGTATGAACCGGACACTTCTGCTGATGCGGCACGCAAAATCCTCCTGGGACCATCCCGGCCTGAGGGATTCCGAACGTCCCCTCAACAAACGGGGAAAGCGTGACGCCCCGATGATGGGCGCGCGGCTCGGGGCCTCGGGTTACCGGTGCGATCTTATCATCAGCTCCCCGGCGGTGCGGGCCCTGGAAACCGCGAAGGCGGTGGCCGCGGCAATGGGCTATGAGGGGGAGATCCGAACGGATGAGCGCCTCTATATGGCCGACGATGCCGACTTTTTCCGGGTGCTTCGGGAGGTGAAAGCGGGGGTCATGCACCTGATGCTGTTCAGCCACAACCCCGGGATCGAGATGTTCGCGGAGCGGGTGACCGGGGAGTCCTTTGAAAAGTTTCCCACCTCGGCCTATGCGCTTATCGCCGCCGGGGATTCGTGGTCACGTTTTGAAGGGGGAGAACTGCTCCGTTTCGATTTCCCGAAGTCAGCTCAGGTTGAGTAGTTTTTGAGCCACTCCAGGGCACCTTCCCGGCTGGTGTATTCACCGTCGAGCTGGGCTTCGTAGGCGCGGTCAAGAATCGCCTTGAACTTCGGGGAGGGGACGTGCCCCAGGGCAATCAGGTCCCGCCCCTGAAGCAGCGGCTTGAGCCCTTCGGGCGTGGCCCGGACCCGAAGCGCCTCATCCAGCAGCCATTCGCCGGCGGGGAAGGAGGCGGAGGGCGATGTAGCGCCGCGGTGGAGCGCTTTTGCGACGCGCACCAGCAGTTCCAGAGGGAGCTTGAGCGCCAGTCGGCGGATGTCGCCCGCGGGAGCATCCTGTGAGTAGCAGCGCAGGGGTTCGTCGCGATGGGCGACCAGTGCCGCGACCGTTTCGGTCAATTCCCGGTCGTCGCTCAGGCGGGCGAGAAAGCGCCGAACCCCCGTCTCTGCTGCGTCGCATGCGTGGCAGAGTACGGCCAGCATCGCCGCGAGGTCGTGCTTTGTCTCTCCGGTACGCAGTGCCGCCATGGCGTCGAGGCTTTCGAGTGTACGGGACCACACATCCGCTTCGGGGATGCTGCCTGTGCGTACCGCTTCGAGTTCGGGGAAAAGTTTCAATGCACCGAAGCGATCCATCAGGATCAGCCCGCGGGAAGGGCGTTCGGCTTTGAGCAGCAGTTTGCGGATCTCTTCGAAGATGCGCTCTTTCGGAAGTTCGTCGAGGCTCCCCTCGGCGACCATTGTGCGGCACAGCTTCAACAGGGCCCCATCGCATTCCAGGGTGAAGCGCGCCGCCATCTGAACCGCGCGCAGCACCCGCAGCGGGTCCTCGACGAAGGTTTGGGGGTTGACGCAGCGCAGCAGGCGCTTCTCAAGATCGTTCCGTCCGCCGTAGGGGTCGAGCAGGCGGGATGTGCCGATGTCGTATCCCATGGCGTTGACGGTAAAGTCGCGGCGGCGCGCGGCGGTTTCAAAGTCGAGATAAGCGTCGAGGGAGACGTCGAATCCCCGGTGTCCGCTTCCCGTTTTCGATTCGGTGCGGGGCAGGGAGAAGTCGGCGTCGAAGCCGCCGACGGAGAGTTTGGCCACGCCGAAGCTTTTGCCGACCAGATTGACGCTGCCGAAAGGGGCGAGTAGCAGGGCCAGTGCGTCAAGATCGGTAGCGTTGTAGACCTCGATGTCGATATCTTTGCCGGGATGCCCCAGAAGGGCGTCGCGGATGTAGCCGCCGACGATGACGGGGTGCGTACCCTTCGCCCTCAGTGCTTCGACAACGGGTACGAGGGGCTCGGGGAGCGTGATCATGAGCGCAGCAGCATCTTTTTCAGGGAGGATTCGAAGCCGGACTCTTCGTCATCGATGGAATCATCCGCTTCGAAGATGGAGAGCAGGTAGGCGTAGAGTTCCTCGTCTTTTCCGACGAGATCGCGCACTTTGCGCTGGTCGCGGTGCCAGAGTTCCGCATCGCTGTGGTAGGCATCGAGTTTCATCTCGATGTACTCCATGATGTTCTCCACTTCCTCCTGCGATTCGACGCATCCGGAGAGCTGTCGCCGTGCTTCACGCAGTTCCTCTTCGTAGATGCGCTTGTTGGTGTAGATGGCGACTGCGAGAATGAGCGCGATATCGTAGACGCGGCTGCTGTGGTTCTTGGTGCGCCAGAAGATCAGAAGTTTTTCCCAAACGTTTTTCGGGGCGATCGTCGTTTCGTGTGCCATAGCGTATTGTAGCCTATTGTCATGTCAAATGATTGCGGCGTTTATCGCGTGCTCTCCTCTTCGAGCAGGGGAGAAAGATCGAACCCGAAGACCGATCCCTCTCCCATGCGGCTCTTGATGACGAGCTGGCAGTAGTGGAGCTTCAGGATGTAACTGACGATGGCCAGTCCCAGTCCCAGGGAGTTGTCCCAGGTATTTTTTTCGACGCGGTAGAATTTCGAGGTGATCTTTTCGAGCTCTTTTTCCGAAATGCCCATACCCCGGTCGATGACCTTCACCTGCCCCTCTTCCACTACGATGAGGATGTCCTCCTCGGAGTACTTCATGGCGTTGTCGGCGAGATTGGTGATGGCCATCTCGATGGTGGTCTTGTCGGCGTAGACGCTCAGGGGGTCGCAGACGACGTTGACGGAGCGGCCGCGGTATTTTTTGGAGATGTTCTGACCGACGTCATGGAGCAGTTCGCAGAGGTCGAACCGGCTCTTTTTAAGGGTGATGTCATTGTTCTCGAGCTTGACGGAGAGGGCGAGGCGGTCGAGCATGTGGGCGATCTTCTGGCCGTTGACGAGAATCTTGTCGAGGAACTTCTGACGGATTTTGACATCGACGTCGGGATCTTCCGTCAGTGTCTCGGCGTAGCCCATAATGGCGGCGACGGGGTTTTTGAATTCGTGGCTGATCGCCGAGAGGATGTCGTTGCGCTGCTTGTTGACGAGGCGGAGTTTGGCGGTATATTTCCGCTTTTGCCGCTCCCGGTTGCTCAGCTTCTTGACCAGGTTTTTGAGCTGTACCGAGACTTGAAGGAACTCGCTGAAGTGGCGGGTCTTGATGACGGCTTTGTAGTTTTTGTTGGCGATCTCGTCCAGGTAGGTGATGATCTGCATGATATCGTCGTGGATTTTGCGGCTCATGTTGTAGGAGATGATGAGGGCGATCACGACGAAAAAGAGGAAGGAGAGCAGCAGCCGCGTCTGCAGTTCGTAAAAACTCTGAAGCACTTTCTCAAGATTTTTCGAGAGGCGGAGGTAGATCTTTTTCCCCCGGTACTGCTCCGCTTTCGCAACATAAAGAAAGTCGGTGCGCAGAGTGTGGGAGTAGCGGGTGGTGATGCCGAACTCGTTGGCCCCCGCCTGCAGGATCTCGAAGCGGTTGGCGTGGTTCTCCATCTCCAGCTTGTCGTAGCTGCTCTCCGCCAGGACGTCGCCGTCGGCATTGATGACGGTGACGCGATAGCCGGTCCTGTCGTGCACCGCCATGGCCATCTTCTCGAGGTTTTCGATCTTCTCCAGCTGGGTTTCGATGAGCAGGAGCGTCCGCTTGAGCTCGTCGCTGTTGTGTTCGACGATGATCGACTTGAGGGTAAGGTAGCTGATGACGGATGCGATGAGGAGGGTTCCGACGAAAAGTCCGAGGAACTTCAGCAGGAATATCTGGTGGATTTTAAGCATGGGCCAACCTGGTAGTAACAAGGAAGTGTAGCATAAACGGCCGACCTATCCCATCGTGTAGCCGACGCCGCGGACGGTTTTGATGTACTCCTTGCTCTTGTCGGGGTCGATCTTGTCTTTGAGGCGGTTGATGGCGACGTTGACGGTGCGGTCCTGGTAGATCTCGTCGCTGCCCCAGACGTGTTCGAGCAGGAAGTCGCGGTCGAGAACGATCTTGCGGTTGTCGATGAGAATGTGCAGCAGATCAAATTCCAGTTTGGTCAGTTCGACCGGCGCGCCGCCGATGGTGACCTGTCTGGAGCCGAGGTTGAGCAGAATGTCGCGGTAGGCGACGTTGCCTTCCCGGGAGGATTTCCGGGTACGCTTGAGGATGGCGCGGACCCGAAGCAGCAGCTCCTTGGTTTTGAAGGGTTTGGTCATGTAGTCATCCCCGCCGCTGAGGAATCCCTCCTCGATGTCGCTCTCCTTGTTCTTGGCCGTCAGGAAGATGACGGGGACCTGAATCCCCTTTTCGCGCAGTGCGGCGACAAATTCACTCCCTTCCACACCGGGAAGGTTCCGGTCCATGATGAGGAGGTCGACCTCCTCTTCGGAGAGGACCTGTTCGACGTTTTTGGTGCTGAGAAAACCGATCGTCTCGAATCCCTCTTTCGAGAGATTGTATTCGATGAGTTCCAGAATGTCCTCTTCGTCCTCGACGATGACGATCAGTGCTTCCATTGGCTTCCTTACTGGGCGCTGTAAACCTGCATGGTGCCGCCCTTCTGGGCGTAAAGCATCAGGTTGGCGATATTGACGGAGCGGTCGCAGGCGCGTTCGAGCTTGCGCATCGTGCCCAGAACCCGGACGTATTCTCCGGAGAGCTCCGACTCTTTGATGATCTGGGAGAGAATGTCTTTTTCAAGGATAGCGAAAAGATCGTCGTTTTTGCTCTCTTCGACCATGACGCGGCGGTAGAAATCGTCGGTATCGCACTGTTCCATCTGATGAAAACAGTCCAGGATGTAGCGCAGGGCGTTGATGGTGCTTTTATGCAGCTGGATGATGGTCGTTTCCAGGGGTACGAGATCGCATTCGCCTTCGGCATGCTCTTTCATGCGGCGGGCGTACTTCTTGATACCCTCGCCGATGCGGACCATCTCGTTGGTCATCTTCAGATAGGCGACGAGCATGCGAAGTTCGTTGGCTTCGGGTCCGAAGAGGGCAAAGGTCTTGATGACTTCGTTGTCGATGGCGTTGGCGTCCTGTTCAAGGCCTTTGAGCCCGGAAACGGCATCCATATACTGTTCGGGACGGTGATCCCCGAACGCCTGAAAAGCCGTTTCACTGGCGGATACGATGCGTTCAAGCAGTCTTGAAATCATCTGGTGGAGTTCGTTGATCTGACTCTCGTAGCGTGGCAGCATGTTGTCCCCTTCCCGACTCCCGGTCGGTTCTGTATTGACGGATTGTACCGGAACGGATATTCCTGGTTTAGTCGCGGATTGTATCTTGCTGCGGTAACGAAAAGGTTACAACACAGACCGGGTAACGGATTGATTATACATTAAAATTATAAAGGGTTCCGGTCTGCTTACTCCATCTTACATGTAATCTTCTCGTTACCTGGCTGCCCTACAATGCCACCATCTAAAACTTGAGGATTTCATAATGCTAAAACGTATTGCCACTGGCCTTCTGGTCGCCGCAGTCGCTGTTACCGCCGCTTCCGCTGGCGAGAAGATCAACGGTGCGGGCGCCTCTTTCCCGGCACCGCTTTACTACGATTGGGCTTACTCTTACGGTAAAGAGACCAAGACCCGCATCAACTACCAGTCCATCGGTTCCGGCGGCGGAATCAAGCAGATCTCCAAACGCATCGTCGATTTCGGCGCTTCTGACAAACCGCTCAAAACCAAAGACCTGAAAAAAGATGATCTGCTCCAGTTCCCGGCAGTCATCGGTTCCATCGTCGTTGCCCACCATATTCCGGGCGTCGCCGATGAAGCGCTGAAACTGAAAAACAGCGTCGTTGCCGACATCTTCGCCGGCAAGATCACCAAATGGAACGATGCAGCCATCGCCGGCGACAACCCGGGAGTGACGCTTCCCAATGAAGAGATCATCGTGGTTCACCGCTCCGACGGGTCCGGTACGACCTACAACTTCACCCACTACCTCAGCGGCAGCTCCGACAACTGGAAAAGCAACTTCGGTACGGGCAAAGCGATCGACTGGGCGACCGGTCTGGGCGGCAAAGGCAACGAGGGCGTTGCAAACCTGATCAAGCAGACACCGTACGCCGTCGGCTACATCGAAAACGCCTACAAAGAGAAGAACGGTCTGGCTGCGGCAACGCTTCAGACGGCCAGCGGCAAATGGGTTAGCGCCCGCGAAGAGAACTTCAAAGCGGCGGCAAAATACGCCAGCTGGACCAAAGAGGATAACTTCTACGCCCTTCTGGCGCTTCAGCCGGGCGACACCTCCTACCCGATCGTTGCGGCAACCTTCATCCTGCTTCCGAAAGAGAAACCGGCGATGAACAAAAAAGTTGTTGAGTTCTACGACTACGCCTTTAAAAACGGTGATGCCGCGGCAGCCAAACTCGGCTACATTGCGCTTCCCGAAGAGACCAAAAACATGATCCGCGAATACTGGGCGGAAAACATCAAGTAAGCCCCGCTCCCGGTTTATGCAGTGACCGGGACGCTTTGCATTTATTCATTCATTTCTACTCCTTTGGCCGCTCTCCGGGGCGGCTTTTTTATTTCTCCCCTTTTTTAAAACTCCATGAAATATCAGTGTGACTCCAATGGTTGCACAACGGTTACAAAGCCGTAAACCGTCGGCTAACGGGTGTAACCTTGGCGTAATGTAGATGACCTACAATCCCAGCATCGAATCAAACAGGAGAACGATAATAATGAAAAAGGTTACATTGTCTGCTCTGGCAGCATTGATGGTAAGCGGTCTGGCTTACGCTGATACTCTGACGCTCTACACGGATCCGAAAACCGGACAGGTCTACACGACTCCGGGTGAAGGCCGTATCGAGATGGGCGACTTCATCGACGCCAAAACGGTTTACATGGAGAACCAGGATCAGGACTCCAAAATCGCTAAAGAGAAAGCCGCTCACGACAAGAAGGGTTACGTTCCCGTAAAATCAAAAGGCAGCAAACTCGAGTTCAGCGGTACCCACTACCTCGGATATGTCTACACTGATACCCAGGCAACGCCGTCCGACCCGAACATCGACGGTTCTACCAGCACGTTCGAAACGCGCCGGAACTACTTCCAGGTCAAAGCCTACCTTTTTGACGACCCGAAAAGCTACCTTCGCGTCACCATGGACACGACGTCCCACGGCGGCGACGACTACTGGGACGTTATCCTGAAATACGCCTACCTCTACATGGACGACATTCTCCCCTACACCGGTGTGGAAATCGGTCAGGTTCACCGTCCGTGGATCGACTACGAGGAGCACCAGGGCTGGTGGTACCGTTCCATCTCCAAAGTCTTCGTCGAAGCGGATGAGGGTGCGCACCTGACCAACTCCGCGGACCTCGGTTTCAACTTCAAAACAAAAACGCCCTACTTCCAGTCCGAACTGGGTGTGTTCAACGGTGAGGGTTACCACTCCGACGAAAGCGGTGACGGCAACTCCTTCGAATGGCGTCTGACCGGTACGCTTCTGGGCAACGGCGACAAAAAACGCAAACCGACCAAAGACAGCTACCTCGACGTCTCCTTCTTCGGTCAGCTGCAGCAAGACAGCGCGAAGAACGACAGCTACGATTACGCCATGTACGGCGGTCACGTCGTGTACAACCAGCCGGCATTCCTGGTCTCCGCCCAGTACGTCGAAGCCGACACGGACAGCGCTGGCGGCGATACCTACTCCACGGGTCACTACGAGTTCGACGGTAAAGGTTACTCCGTCAACGGTACCTTCCGCTTCGGCGAAAACTACGCCTGGGAAGTGCTTGGCCGCTACGACAGCTGGAAGAAGACTTCCGCCGTTATCGGTCTGCAGGATCTCAAATCCGAATACTGGCTCGCCGGTGTCGGCTACCAGTACAACAAGAACGTGAAATTCATCGCGAACTACCTCGAGGAAGATCCGGATAAAGATACGTCTCTCGACGAAGAGAAGCGTTACATGTTCACCGCCGAGGTTCACTGGTAATCGTTACCGCCCTCGCGGCCCGGCCGGGTCTTCCCGGCCTCCCCCTCCCCAACCTGACATCCCCTCCTTTACAACTTCCGAATGCTTCAAGTTTTGCAATAGTGGTGATCAGCGGTGTGATTTCGCTACAATACTTCATACCGAGAGAGGAACGTAAGCGAATGGATGTCAGTACTCTTGTCCTCACCCTGGCGGGGCTGCTGGGGCTTTTTTTGTTGCTGGTGCTGCTCTACGTGTTCGGCCGCAAACCGACGGGTGCGGCTCCCAAAGCCGCCGTTCGCAGCAGCGAACCCGAAGCGCCGGTCGTCCGGCCCAAAGCGGGAGTGCGGAGTTTCGATGCCCTCGAGGCGATCGTTCTGGACCGCTCCAGCGGCAAAACGGAGCTGCATGACGCCGTCGAGGAGATCGCCCGCCACTACGGCAAACTTTATGCGACGACTTTCAATCGCTACGCCCACATCATTATGGCGCTCTGCCGCCATCCCCAGACGGACAAAGATATCATCATCATTCTCGACAAGGCGCTGCGCAAGCAGAACCCTTCCATGCGCCACGAACTCGACATGGCCCTCCAAAAGGGTCTCAACTCCCGCGGTTGAAGCCGCTTTAGACCAGTTTTTCCGCCACCGGCCCCTGGATGGTGTAGATGCCGTGTTCGGCAAGTTTCTGAAGCTGGTTCTCCTCGACGACGCTTTCGGCGATCAGCTCCACTCCCAGCGTGTCGGTGACGATCTGCAGCGTGCTCATGCTCTGGGGCGACTGGTCGAGCAGGAAGCCGGCATTGGCCTTGATGTAGACCGGTTTGAACTCCTGAAGGAAGGAGTAGTTTTTCGATTCCCCCGTGAACTGGTTGATGCCGAATCCGAACCCGAACTGTTTGAACAGGCCGGCGAACTGCAGAACCAGGGGGAGATTCTCGACGATGAGCGCGTCGGGAATCTCGAAGATGATTTTGCCGCGGTGCTCTGCGGCGTGGTGCTCGAAGAGCGTTTCGAGTTCCGTGAAGAGACTGGTCTGGTTCAGGAAGCTTGAGGGGAGCCGTACGGCGCAGGCGTCGCACCCCTGGTGCCGCAGCAGCTTCCCGATGACGTGGAGGTAAACGGCCGACTCCAGGCCGAGGGTGATGACCGGGGCGATGAACTTGCCGTAGGAGTAGCGGTTCCCTTCGGCGTCGGAGAGGGAGAAGCTCATAACGCTGTGGCGCAGCTTTCCGGCGCGGGTGTCGAAGACCGGCCAGAATGCAAGATCGAAACGGCGCTGCTGAAGGGCTTCGGTGATGACCTCGCGCCACGCCTCTTTGCCCATGATGGTGTCGACGTCGTGGGTGACGTAGTGGTAGGCTTCACCGTGGGGAAGGAGGTTGGCCTGCGCCAGAGCGTAGTCGGCCTTGGAGAGGATGTCGGCGATGCTCTGTCCCCGTCCGAAGCAGTAGACGCCGGCGTTGATGCCGACGGTATGCTCTTGCTCCAGGCCGGACTGCTGCAGCATCAAGCCGGTGCCGCGGCAGATCTGCCGGGCGATATCGAAGCCCTCCTCTCCGTCGCAATCGGGCATCAGCAGGGCGAATTCCGTGCCGTTGAGGCGGGCGGCCACGGTGTCGCGGTGGTCTTCGCCGTGGGCCTGAATGAGCGATCCCAGGGCGGCGAAGAGTTCGTCGACTTTCTGGTGGCCGATGAGGCGGTTCGCCTCCTGGGCGCCGTGCAGGTGGAAGATGACGATGGTGCCGTAGTCGTAGAAGGAGTCCTCGCCCAGGAAGCTCGGCAGTTTCATCATCAGGTAGCGGCGGTTGTAGAGCTTCGTCACGGGATCGTTGTAAAGCAGCTGGCGGTTGTGCCGCATCGCCTTGTTCCCCTTCTCGAAGATCTCCTTCACCTTGGTGATCATCGCGTTCATCCCCTTGACGACGTCACGGAATTCCGTCGTGTAGGGGATGCGCTCCTGGAGAATGAACTCGTTGTTCATGATCGCTTCGGCCTGTTTTCGGACTCGTTCGAGGGGGCGGAGAACGGCGTGCAGAAGGCCGTGCAGAATGCCCAGGCCGATGACGAAGAGGGCGCCGAAAAGCAGCAGCAGGTCGATCAGCGAGTCGTAGAGCATGACGTAGGCGTAGGCGTTGTCGCTCTGGACCGAGAGGATGCCGATGGGGGACCACCCCGATGAGACCTGGGCCGTGGCGACGGGAATGTTGATGGTGACGGCGCGGAGGAACCACTGGGGGACTTCGGTGAACGGTCGTTCTACGGTGCGCTCGTAGACGAGCTTCTCTTCCATGTCGTAGAGCGCGATGCGCCGGTAGTGACCGCTGTCGAAGTTGGCGTTGATCATCGTCGCCATGATGCTGTCGTCGCCCCCGGCGGTTCCGAGGGAGAGGCTGAGGGAGGTCGCGGTGTTCTTTGCGTCTTCGTAGAGCTGCTCCTGGAGCGAATCGTTGGCGTTGCTGAAGTTGATCGCCAGAACGGTACCCAGCAGTGTCAGCAGCAGTATCGAGACAATGATCGCGATCTGTTTGAAGAGGCTCATAGTTTGTTCCTTTTGATATCGATGAGAAGCTGGTCCCACTTCTTGTGGGTCTTATCGGTAGTGACCTCTTTGCCCAGCCCCGTCTGCTGGGCGAGGTAGAGGGCGTCGCCGTTGAAGTTGTAAATCGGGATCAGGTCCGGCCGTTTGTCGGCGGGGAAGATCTTGAAGTTGGTGTTGTCCAGGACCAGGGGGATCGATTTCGGGGTTTCGAAATAGGTCAGTACCATATGGGGTTCCTTGAAGCGGCGGGATTTTACATAGGTGAAGTAGAGTTTTTTGGGATCGATCCCCAGGTATTTCAGGGCAAAATATTTGGCGATGACGTAGTCTTCGCAGTCACCCCGGTCCCGTCCCAGGAACTCCCAGGGAGTGGCCCAGTAGTCCTTCTGGTTGTAGACCTTCTGATCCGGAGCGTAGCGTACGTCGTTGAAGAAGTCGTTGACCCCTTCGAGTTTCTGACGGACGTCGGCATCTTTGAGGGCGTTGAGGGTCTTGTTGAGGTAGATGAAACGGTTTTTTGCCAGCGGGCCGTATTTGGCTTCGACCTGCGCCATCAGCGACGCGTCGGCGAAGGGAGTCGCCAGCAGGGTGGTGATGATCAGCAGGGAGAGCCAGAGGGTTCGCATCTCAGCGCCTGTAGTCGAAAAGGTACCACAATACGCCCATGCAGAGGGTCAGCCCCAGCAGGAACAGGAAATTCGGGAGCAGGGCGATATTGATGACGGCTTCGGAGGTTGCGTTGTGTTCCATGGGATTATTATAGTGGAGTTCTTGAAAATCGGCAAGCGGCGGAGCGCTCAGGGCGTTTTGTGCAGTTCGGTCCGAACGGCGCGGATGTCGCCGAAGAGCAGGACGTCCTTGAGCATCGCCTCCATGGCGAGGTAGTCGGAGTCGAGGCTGACGTAGAGCTCCCCGCGGTCGCTTTCGAAGATGTCCTGGTCGACGACGACGGTCACCAGGCGGTCCTCGTTACCGGGCATCAGCCGTTGCAGCTCCCGACGCTTTTCTCCTCCCGGGTTGGTGATGAGGACTTCGCCCCGTACGTTGGCGGCGCCTGCGCTGAGGCGGACGCTTTGAGCGCCCCGGGGGATGGTGCCGATGTAGTTTTTGACGTTGAAAAAGAGGGAGAGCAGATCGTCCGGCGCGTAGTAGGGAAGCGGCGCTTCCACGGTGTTGACGATGTGCTCCGGTTCGTCCACTATGCCCATGGTAGCGATATCGAAGCGGCGGTTGTGGCGGATGTATTCTTTGGTCCGGCGTTTGGTCACCGTTTCGTTCTTGTGGTCGAAGCGGTACTCCGTCGTTTCATGGCGGTGGTCGGAGCTGCGGATCTTCAGATAGCGCGAGGGGACGAAAACGTCTTTCACTACCATTCCTTCGCTCTCGTGAATTTCGCGCCGGTGGGCGCCGATGTCCGCCGCCACTCCCGTCAGGTACCCTTCGATTCGGATGCGGTAGGCGGCGTCGTGACGCTCCATGGAGACGACCGCTTCGCCGATTTTCCCGAAGACGGAAAAGGAGATATCGTAACTGCCGCTGATGACCAGCGCATGCAGCATGGAGACGGAAGCGGGCAGGAGCAACAGGAAGCGGCGCAGGATCATGTAGACTCCTGTTAGATGATGTTTCACCAGTATAGGGAAAGCGTGATGACATATGGCTGATTCGAAACAGAATCGGTGCGTTTGGGCAGGAAACGGGATGAAAATCGTCCGATTTTCGGTACTATAAGAGCGTTAAAGAGGGTGTCTGAAAAAGTAGAACGTATATTAGCCGTACTTATTTCTCATTTTGGAAAAAAAGATGAACGACACCCGCAGGAGCAGACAAAACATGGCACAACGCACACTCACAAAGGCTGATGCGCCCAAGCACCCTACCGGTAAGGAAAAAGAGCTGGGCGACAACGATTTTATCGTCTCGAAAACCGATACTAAAGGCAAGATCATCTACTGCAACCAGATCTTTACCCGGATGGCGGGGTATCCCGCCGGGGATTTGATCGGGGCCAACCACAACCTGATCCGCCACCCCGACATGCCCCGGCTGGCATTTAAAATCGCATGGAGTCAGATCCAAGCGAAAAAAGAGTTTTTCGGTTTTGTCAAAAACCTCTGTGCCGACGGGGGGTACTACTGGGTGTTCACCTACATTACCGCCGACCTGAACGAGCGCGGCGAAATCATCAGCTACACGTCGATCCGGCGCAAGCCTCCCCGCTCGGCCATCGCCGCGATCGAACCGATCTACGCCCAGCTCCGTACCGCCGAAGCCCAGGGCGGGCTGGAGGCCTCGGAACGGCTGCTGAACGAACTGCTGGCGAAGGCGGGAACCGGTTACGACGCCTTCATCATCAACCTCTACAACGGTACCCAGGCATAAGGAGCAGCCATGAAACATCTGAATCAACCCGTCATTATCGTTCTGCTGCTGATCGTCGCCGCCGCTGCGGGCTATCTGGTCTTCAACGGCGAAATCGTTGCCGCCGTTATCTTCATCGTCGCCGGGGCCGCTGCTTTGATGCTTCCGTCGGGAGAGAAGAAGAGCGATTACAGCCCGGAGCTTCTGAGAAACGTTGAAAATACCCTCGAAGAGGTGCGCAAGGGAAAACTCTCCAGCCGCATCACCCTTTACCGAAACGAGACAAAGCAGGAACAGGTCGCCTGGGCGATCAACGACCTGCTTGACCAGACCGAGATCATCCTGCGCGAAACCCGCAACACCATCGAGGGTGTCAGCCGGGGGCAGTTCTATCGGAGCATGTTCCCCGCCGGTCTGCAGGGGGACTTCAAACGTACCGCCGAAGTGCTTCAGCAGGCGATTCTCTCCATGAAGTCCAATGCCCGTTACCAGATGATGGGCGAACTCGCCACCGAATTCGGCAACCTCAACGGCGGGATCAAGGGAAGTCTGCGGATGATCACCGAAGACATCAACAAGACCGAGAGCGCTTTCGGTGAAGTGACGGTTAAAGCCTCCGGCGTGGCCGACGCCGCCCGTGAAACCCTCGAGGCGGTCGAGCGTACCGGCAAAGAGATCGCCGACCTGAGCGAACTGGTCGTCGATACCGCCGACGCCATCGTCCACATGAACGGCAACGTCAGCGACATCACCTCCATCGTCAACCTCATCAAGGATATCGCCGACCAGACCAACCTTCTGGCGCTCAATGCCGCCATCGAAGCGGCCCGGGCGGGCGAACACGGCCGCGGCTTCGCCGTCGTCGCCGACGAGGTGCGCAAGCTGGCCGAACGGACCCAGAAGGCGACGGGAGAGATCACCATCACCATCCAGAACCTGCAGCAGCAATCCGGCGGGATCCAGGAGAACGCCGACCGCATGAACACCATCGCCACCAGCGCCAACGAAACGATGGAGAACTTCGGCGAAGTGATGCACCGGTTCCACACCGACCTCTCCGGGACCCGGGACCTCTCCAACCAGAGCAGTTTCGGCCTTCTGATGGCGGTTTACAAGATCCACCACATCCTTTACAAATCCCGTGCCTACTCGGCCGTAACCAACGGAAACGCCAGCGAAGAGATGCTCTCCGATGCCCGTCATTGCGGTTTCGGCAAGTGGTACTACGGGGCCGGGGCCAAATTCTTCGGCAACCAGACGACCTTCCGTCAGATGGAGAGCCATCACCTGGCGATTCACGAGCTTGTTAACGGCAATATCGAATTTATCGCCAAAAACGGCACCGTGGCCCGGGATGAGAAGGGGCGCGTCATCGAGAACTTCGCGAAGGCCGAAGAGCACTCCAACGCCCTCTTTGGGCTGATGGACAAGCTGGCCCAGGAAGTGGGCGCCAACGTCAGCGTCAAGGAGCTGCTCGACGCACAATAGCCGGAGAGAACGCCGTATTCGACATTCCCCCCGGGGGTTTCCGAGGGGATTTAAGGCAAGGGTGCTAAAATATCCGGATCATACAGTGCCAGGAGTACGGATGCAGGTCGAATTTTTGCATGTGGACAAACCCTCCAACGTCGCGGTGTCCGCCGCCCGGACCTGCTACTTTCCCAACGGGATCGTCGCACCGGAGAAGAGCGAGGGATGGAGCCGCAAAGATGACTTGCTGCAGGCCATCTTCAAAGGCGGCCACCACACCACGCTGCAGCATACCCACATCACCATGCTCATCTCCGGCATGAGCCGTCACCTCATCTGGCGGATGCTTCACGGCCACCCCTACTACAACTCCGAACAGGTTTCCCAGCGTTACGCCAGGATGAAGATCGAGAACTTCGTCTACCCGGAAGCGGGGGAGCGTGATGTATGGGAAGCGTTTTACGAAGCGCGTTTCGCCGACTACGAGAAGCTGATCGAAATCCTTCATCCCGACGTCGAGGCGGTGGTGCCGAAATTCCGTAAAAAAGACAGCCTGAAAAAGGCTCAGGAGATGGCGCGTTACGTGCTGCCGGGAGGCATGAGCGCCTACCTCTACCATACGGTGAACATCATCACCCTGCTGCGCTACATCGCCGTGGCGAAAACGATGCCCGAGGCCCGCGAGGAGGCGATGGCGTTCGCCGACCAACTGGCGGAACAGCTGGTTGCCCTCGACGTTTCCCTGGAGCCGCTGGTGAAGCATGCCCGGGAAGCGGAACCGGTCTTTCCCGAATTCGACATGGAAGGGCTCAAGGCGCGCATCGGTGCCGGTAGCGACAAGGTCAAGGTCTACGACGTGGTGGGGGATGCGGCCTTCGCGGTCAACGAAAACTACGCCGACGTGCTGCGCTACTCCCAGATGCTCCCCGACAGCGGGGTGCTTGGAGGCTTCAGCACTTACATGAAGCTCTCCCTCTCCGCCGATGCCCAGAATCAGCGCCACCGCCGCTCACCGGCGGTGCGCCCGGCGCTTGAGGCGGGTTATGAACGTTCGTTCTACGTGCCGCCCATCATCGCCAAAAACCCCGAAGCCCTCGCCCTCTATAACGCTTCCGTCACGGCGAGTTACGACTTTTTCGAGGCGCAGCGCGACCTCCTGGGGTTCGGCGAAGCGGCCTACGCCCTCGCCAACGCCCACGAGATCGAACTGGTCGAGCGTAACGACTTCACCTCCTTTCACCACAAGGCGCAGATGCGCCTGTGCTACAACGCCCAGGAGGAGATCTTCGACATCGTTTACGACCAGGTGAAACAGCTCCGCGCCGCCGGTGTTCCCGGAAGCGAAGAGCTGCTGCCGCCCTGCGCGACCCGTTTCAAGATGAAGATCCGGCCCACCTGCCCGGAGGGGGATCACTTCTGCGGCATCAAGGTGTGGAAATTCGATTTTAACGACTACAAAAGGGAGATATGATGCGTTACCTGTTTTTGAGCGCCGCGGCGCTGTTGCTGATGGGCGGATGCGCCACCAAGAGTCTCAAGATCGGCGGCATGGTCTGCCCGGAAGGGCATACGGAGGAGATGATTCACAGTGATTTCCGCGACTGCCGCGCCTATGACGACAAGGTGGCGGAAGAGTCGAGCCGTCCCAAACTCTCGCCCGAGTGCGTCGAGTGTCTCGAAGCCCGCGGGTACCAGGTGGACGGCGAGGAGTAGGGCGTGGGGATGATGCGGCCGAATGAGCGTTTCTACCCCATAGAGAGAGACTTCCGGGCCCCCTACGCCCGCGACCGCGACCGTATCATCCATTCGGGCAGCTTCCGCAAGCTGGAGTACAAGACCCAGGTCTTTTTGAATCAGGAGGGGGACTTTTTCCGGACCCGCCTGACCCACTCCATCGAGGTGAGTCAGATCGCCCGTTCCATCGCCTCGCACCTCGGGCTCGAAGAGTCGCTGGCGGAGGCGATCGCCCTCTCCCACGATCTGGGGCACACCCCCTTCGGCCACGTCGGCGGCGACACCCTCGACCGCTGCCTCAAAACGGCGGGATTCCCCAACGGTTTCGAGCACAACTACCAGAGCTTCCGGGTGGTGACGCTGCTCGAAAAGCGCTACCGCCAGTTCGACGGGCTCAACCTCACCTTCGCGACGCTCGAGGGGATCCTCAAGCACTCCTACCCCTACAAAAAACCGTTCCTGGACGGACGGATCGACGCGCAGTTCGACCTCTCGACCCACCCTTCCGTGGAGGCGATGGTGGTCGACCGCGCCGACGAGATCGCCTACATGAGCCACGACATCGACGACGGGGTCCATTCGGGGCTGATCAGCTTCGAGACCCTGCGGCAGAGCGAGCTCATCTGCGAGATTCTGGAGAAGGTGCATGCCGAGGGAGTGGACGAGGAGAACGACGAGATGTTCCGCTACCGTTTCAGCTCCCACTTCATCAACCACCTCGTCTACTCCCTTCTGGCCTTCTCCGAAGGCAAGGTTGATAACAGCAGGGTGCTGTCGGCGACGGTACCGGCGTCGGAGGCGTCGCCCATCGGGTTCGACCCTGCGTTGGAGACGCAGATCAAGAAGCTCAAGAAGATCCTCTACCAAGAGCTCTACCAGCATCACCAGATCGTGCGGAAGATGTATGCGGGCAAACAGGCGATCATCGGGTTGTTCGGGGCGTTGATGGAGGAGCCGAAGATGCTGCCGCGTTATTACGCCTCACAGCTGGAAACGCGTCGCAAACATCGTGTTATTGCCGACTATCTCGCTTCCATGAGCGATCGTTTCGCGATGCAGCTTTATAATGAGTTGTTTGGGCGGTAGTTTTATTCTTGTTTTAGAACCATGTTCATTCTTTTGTCTTGTCAAAAGAACGAACCAAGAAAACCGCGCCGTGACAGTTGGGTGGCTTGCTACTGCAAGTTCCCGGAATGTGACTTCCTTTTCGCTAAAAACATAAAACTCGCTGCGCTCAAACAGTTATGTTTTCTTCACGCGAAAAGAAAGCCCCATCCCGGCCACCCAAAGCACGGCAGGAAGCTACAAGGTATCGTATTTAGAATGATATAGATTTCGGCTCTGCCGAAATAAAGAGCTTAGCCTTGACAGATTGTGGCTGTTCTCTACTTTGTTCGTGAGCGCTACAAACTAGCCAAAGCCGCTTCATGCTTTCTTTTTATTCTATGCTTTGAAATGGCATAGAACACACGTCCGGTTCGGTTTTTCTTTGCATGAGCAAAGAAAAAGGGAACATTCGGGTCTAAAGCATTTCAAAAAAACAGAAAGTAAAAAAAGGAAAACCCGGTCCCGGGAAGGAACCGGCAGGAAAGAAAGGTATTAACGCTTCAGACCGATGAGCGTCTCAAGCAGCGTATCGGACGTCGTAATCGTCTTGCCGTTCGCCTGGTAGCCGCGCTGAATGATGATCAGCTGCGTCAGCGCCTTGGAGAGGTCCACGTTGGATGCTTCCAGCGCCGAAGACTGGATGAAGCCCCGGCCTGCCGTCGCCGCCGTACCGATAATCGGGTCGCCGGAGTTCGCAGACTGCAGGTAGACGTTGCCGCCGTCGCCGACGAGACCTTCGTTGTTGGCGAACTTCGCCATGGCGATCTGGGCCAGGCCGAAGGAGCGGCCGTTGGTGAAGGAGCCGACCAGGGTACCGCTCTGGTCGATACGGATGCCGACCAGGTCGCCGCCCGGGTAACCGTCCTGGGAGATACCGCTGGTGGCGGAGGGGTTGTCGAAACTGGTCAGACCGTCGAAGCCGCCGATGGTACCGAAGTTGAGGGTAATGGTCTGGTTCGGAGCCGAACCGTTGTTCCCGGTGAAGTCGAAGCTTGGAAGGCTGACGTTGGTCAGCTCGCCGTTATTGCCGAAGGTGACGTTGGCACCGGAGCTGGAGATGGTCGCGCCGTCGATGATGTTGACGTCAGGAGCGATACCGCCGATGTCCGTGCCGCTGGGCGCGGTGATGGTGTAGCCCCAGGTGGAACCCGCCGAAGTGCTGTCGATCTTGCGGAAGTCGACGCGGATCGTGTGCTTGGTACCCAGGGAGTCGAAGATGTCGATGCTGGCCGAGTGGGTGGCGGCATTGAATGCCTGGGACTGTTTCAGGCCGCCGTTTTCGACCAGGCCCCCCTGAAGGGTCAGCATGTTCTGGGTAAAGCGGGCGTTTTCGATGACGTTGGGGTCCTGGGTGTTGTCGATGGCGGACATGACGATTTGCAGGTTGTCCGCAACCGCATCGCCGTCGTCGGGGTTTTCCATGACGATTTTGCCGTCGATGAAGTCAACGGTGGTGATGTTGGTCGCCGTGCCGTCCGCGTTGGGGTCCTGTGCAAGCTCCTGGAGTCCGGCCCGGAGGTCTTCGGTGGTCCGGAAGTAGTAAACGCTGCCCGTAGCGACCGTGCCCGCCGCAGGGGCGGCGACGGTCGGGTCGACGATCCAGGTGCCCGCCAGGGTGGCGTCGTCGGTGTAGCGGAATTCTTTGATGGTGACGTCGTTGTCGAAGCTGACGTTGATCCCCTGGCCGCCTACGATGGGGCCGGAACCGAGGGTACCGCTGGTCGGGGGAATCATCCGCAGTGCTTCGCCGCTGCCGTCGAAGAGGACGCCGAAGTTCTCTTCGATTTCGCCGGTCGTGGCGTTGAGGCCCGCCGTGTTGTCGAGGTCTTCTACGACGGAGTACTGCTCCAGCAGGTCGCCGGAGTTGAGGTTCGCCTTGATGGTGATCTCCGTACTGGCGGCGGCGGGTGTGGTGAGTCCCGGCGGGATCTGGATGTTCTGAATCGGTGCGGTGGAGTCGACCAGCCCGGTCGCCTCGTCACGGAGCCATCCCTGGACGACGAAACCGTTGTTATCGACGAAGTTTCCGAGGGCATCGAACTTGAAGTCCCCGGAGCGGGTGTACTTGTAGGTGTTGCCGTCGTCGGAGCTGACGATGAAGAAACCGTCGCCCTGAATGGCGACGTCGGTGTTTTTGTCGGTGTTCTGGATGGAACCCTGGGAGTGAATGCGCGTCACGGATGCGACGGAGGTACCCAGCCCGATCTGCATGGCGTTTTTACCGCCGAGGTCTCCCTGGGGTGCCGTGGCGATCTTGCTGGTCTGGGCCAGCAGGTCGGCGAAGTTGGCGCGGGAGTATTTAAAACCGATCGTGTTGACGTTGGCGATGTTGTTCGACTCGACGTCCATGGCGATCTGGTGCGACTGCAATCCGGAGACCCCGGAGAAAAGTGACTTTAGCATGATCGATCCTTTCGATACTTGGTGATATTGTCAAGCAAAGAGTGTTCCATACTGAACTTTTACCCTATTTACGCGTCCATCTGAAGTGCTTTTTGTATCAGCTCGTCCCCGGTGGTAATGCTTTTGGCGTTGGCGTCGTAGGAACGCTGCATGACGATGAGCTCCGTCAGGCTGACGTCGGTCCGGATGTTGGAGTTCTCCAGCATGGCGTTGCGGGTGATGGCGCCGAGCACGGGATTGCCGTCGGCGTCGGTGTAGAAGATGGGTTCGCCGCTGTTGGAACTCTCCCGGAAGAGGGTGCCGCTGATGCGTTCGAGCCCCTGGTCGTTCTGGAAGTGGAAGACGGCGACTTTCCCGATGGCGCTCTGGCGCCCGTTGGTGAAGGTCGCGACGATGTCGGCATTGGTGTTGATGTCGTAGCCGACAAGCTCGCCCCCCTCCAGGCCGTTGGAGGAGGAGGAGAGTTCGCCCGCGGTGGAGCCGCTGTTGGCGATGAGCCCCGCGTAGCCGCTGCCGAGGTCAATCGAAACGGAGCTGCCGTTGTTGTTGACGTTCGGAATCGAGCTGGAGACGAGGGCGCCGAATTCGTCGAAAACCGCCGTGCCCGTCTGGGTGTCGTAAAGGACCGAGCCGTCGTTGCTGGTAACGGTGGCGGTGATGTCCCAGGCGGTACCGCTGGTCGGTTGCGGCGTGCTCATGGTGAAATTCAGCGCCAGGTGGTTGTGGCTGCCTTCGGAGTCGATGAGCTGGGCGCTGGCAAGACGGGGCAGGTCCTCGGCGCCGAGGTTTCCGAAGAACTGCGCCTGGGTCGTGGGCTGAACCGGGTAGTAGAGCTCCAGGGGCATTTTCAGGGGAACCTGTCCGTCGACGCTGCTCAGGGGTACTTCATCGAGTTCCGACGTCAAAATCCCGTTGCTGATGTTGCTTCCCATTGTTCCGAGGGCGAAGTAGCCGGAGGTGTTGACCAGGCTGCGTGCGCCGTCGAAGTTGAAGTCTCCCGAACGGCTGTAGAAAGTGCCCTCGGGGGTCGCGATGCCGAACCAGCCGTCCCCTTCAAGGGCGAGGTTGGTGGTGACGTCCGTGGGGATCAGGGTGCCGTTGGTCTGCAGCATCGGGGTCGCCTGGACCTGGACGCCGACGCCGACGGTATTGTCGGTCGGGGTGCCGAGGCCGTCGCTGTAGATGTCGCTTTCAAAGAAGGAGCTGAACTCGATCTGGGAGCCCCGGAAGCCGGGGGTGTTGATGTTCGAGACGTTATGGGAGATGATATCGATACCGTACTGACAGGCCTGAAGCCCGCAGATCCCGGTAAAAAACGCCTGGTTCACTGGAGACTCCTTAGTAAATTTCTAGCAGGTTGTCGAAGGCGACGTAGGAGGAGCCAAGCTTGACATAGGCTTCGCCGTCTTCGAAACGGACCGACTCGATGGGGTAGGCGCCCACCCGCGTGGAGAGGGTGTTGCCGTCGGGGTCCTGATACTCCGCCTCCACGTAGTAAAGCCCCGCGTCGGCGCTCTCTCCGCTGCTGGTCAGGCCGTCCCATTCAAAGCTGTAGACTCCCTTGTCGTTGCTGCCCACGGCGATGGTGTCGACGGTGTTGCCGTCGACGTCCATGACGTAGATGGTGCCGCTCTGGACGTCGCTGGGGAAGTAGAGCTCGAAGGGCGCTTCGGTGGCGCCTTCGTCGAGCAGGATGGCGTTGCTCCCCGTATCGGCCGTTTTACCGATGGCGGCGATGGTGGAGAACTGCATCGTATTGCCCAGGGATGCCGCCAGGGCTTCCAGGGCGTCATTGGTGTTTTCGGAAGCTTCCAGGGCCGCGAGCTGCGACGTCTGTGTCAGAATCTTCTCACTGTCCATAGGCTCGGTGGGGTCCTGGTACTGCAGTTCGATCAGCAGCAGTTTCAGAAAGTCGTCTTTGTCCAGAACAGTATTGTCTTCCGAGGTGGTAGACGTCGTCGTGCTGTAGTCAGTGTAGGTCGTGGCGTAGTTGCCGTATGCGTCGATGGCCATAATAGATCCTTTCTAGACGTATTGGGGTATGGTCAGTTCAAGCTGTTCGAAAACTTCGAAGTTGTCGCTGTTTTCATAGGCTTCGTAAAGTTCCGCCATGTGCTGGCGCTGCTGTTGCTGCTGCTGTTCGGCGTTGGCATTGGAGCTGAAGTTCATGGTCGCGTTGCCCATGCCGTTCTGGCTCAGCTGGGTCCGGAGCTCCGAAGCGTTCTGTGCCAGGGTCGTGACCGCCGCCGTATTGGAGCTGATGTTGATGTGCAGGTTGTTGCCCCGCTGGATCATCGTCACGTCCACCTCCCCGAGTTTGACCGGGTTGAGCTGGATCTTGATCCGGGTGAAGGGCGGTTTGTAGTTCTGCACCGCCTCTTTGATGTCGGAGGCGAAGTGGCGGACCGTCTCTTTGGCCTCGGCGATCTTGAGCTGCATCTCCTCTTTGGCCGCAGCCGTTGTCGCCACCGTCGCGGTTTTGCTCTCCGTCACCGGCAGTTCGGCGGTTTGCGTATCGCCGTCGCCGGTCGCCGCCGCTTCAGCCGGTGCGGAGTCTCCCCGCAGCAGCCGGTTCAGCGCTTCGCCGAAGAGGGGCTGTTTGGCCTGGGCGATGGCGGCATCGGTTTCGGCGGTAGCCGTCGTCGCCGCTGCGGAAGCGTGTCCCTGCTGTCCCAGGGCGCCGCCGCCGGTTTTTGACTCGCCCTGGGCCGCCGTCGGCACCGCGGCTTTTGCTGTCGTGGCCGCGGTCTCCGCGGCGGTGCGGGACTCCTGGCGCGCCGGTGCCGCGGTTCGCAGCGGTTCGGAAGCGGCCTGCTCCGCGGCGCGGACCGTTGTCTCCGGGCGGTTTGGCTGCGCTTCGCGCCGCTCTTTGGCCGGGGCCGCCGTTTTGGCGGTTACCTCTTCGGTATCGGGGCGTGCTTCCTCGGCCTGGGCCGATGCGGCGGCCGGTTTGGCCGCGGGTTCTTCGCGCAGCAGACGTTTCAGAGGCGTTTCGCCCTCCTCTTTCGCCGTTGTGCGTGCTGTGGGGCTCTTGCGCTCGGTAGTGTCATTCTGTTTGCTGCGGACCAGCTCTTCGGTGGTCAGAGCGGATGGTTTGCTCTCCGAAGCGGTGCGCTCCTGCGGTGCCGCCGTTTTTCGTTCGGCTGTTGCCGTTTCCGCCGTTGTTTTGGGTGCGGTGTCGCTCTTTGGCGTGAGGGCGTTCTCCGCCGCTTTCTGGCGCACCTCTTCGAGGGTGATCTTCGAGACGTCGATGCCGATCTTCTCCGCCAGTTTCACCAATCCCCTGAGGGTGTTCGGCATCTCTTCGGGCTGCGACAGGGAGGAGATTTGCGATTTGAGGTAGCCTTTGGCGTCCCGGATAAGTTCGCGCAGCTCTTTTTCGGTCATTCCCCGCATCAGGAGCGGGTCGAGCAGTTCAATGTCCGTTGCGGTTTCGGCATCGATCGTCGTCGCCGTTTCCGTCGCGCTGTCTGCTGTTTTGAGCAGTTGAAGCAGCTCGGCGATTTTCGGGTTCTTGCTCCCTTTTTCGAGCAGCATCTCCGAAATGGGCAGGGTGGCTTCTTCGGACGCGTCTTGAAGCAGGACGAGAGGCATTCCGGCGGATTTGCCGTTCCCCCCCTCTTTGAGCTGTGCCGTCACTCTGGCAAGCATTTCGGCAAAGGCATCGGGGTTTTCAGCACTGCTTTCCCCGCCAAGAAGAAGCTGTGACAGGGCTGATTTGGCGTCGTTCGCCTGCAGCTGCAGCAGCATCATGGCACCCTCCTTTCGGTCGGCTCCCGGCCGTATCCGTATATTGTCTAGAGAGTACAAGCAAAGAACATGCCATTTTTTGAAAATGGACGCTTTTCAGGAAAATTACGGGGGAGATACGGGGAATTAATCCCCTTTTGGATATAATCGCGAAAATTATTTGAGTCCGGCGTGTCAGGGGGCGTGAAAACCCCGGAAAAACGGCGGAAAGGAACCTCCCTTGCAAAAAATCAGAAACATTGCGGTCATCGCCCACGTTGACCACGGCAAAACGACACTGGTCGACGGCCTGCTGAAACAGTCGGGCACTTTCGGCTCCCACGAGCACGTCGATGAACGCGCGATGGACTCCAACGCCCTGGAAAAAGAGCGCGGGATCACCATTCTCTCCAAAAACACGGCGATCCGCTACAAGGATTACAAGATCAACATCATCGACACCCCGGGTCACGCCGACTTCGGCGGCGAAGTAGAGCGGGTCCTGAAGATGGTCGACGGCGTTCTGGTCCTCGTCGATGCCTACGAGGGCGTCATGCCCCAGACGAAATTCGTCGTCAAGAAGATGCTGGGCCTGGGGATCAAACCCATCGTCGTCATCAACAAGATCGACAAACCCTCCGCAGAACCCGACCGCGTCGTTGACGAGATGTTCGACCTCTTCGTCGCCATGGACGCGAACGAAGATCAGCTGGAGTTCCCCATCGTCTACGCGGCGGCCCGCGACGGCATCGCCAAAATGGACATGAGCGAGCCCGACGGCAATTTCGAGTGTATCTTCGAGACCATTTTGAGCGAAGTTCCCGAACCGAGCGGTTCGGCGGAGAACCCGGCCCAGGCCCAGGTCTTCACCCTCGACTACGACAACTACGTCGGCAAGATCGGGATCTCCCGCATCTTCAACGGCAAGATCAAGAAGGGCGACAGCGTCATGCTGGCCAAAGCGGACGGCGAGATGGTCAGAGGGAAGGTTTCCAAACTCATCGGCTTCCTCGGCCTCAACCGTATGGAGATCAACGAGGCGGAAGCGGGGGACATCGTCGCGATCGCGGGGATGGAGACCGTCGACGTCGGCGATACCATCTGTGACCCCGTCAACCCGATGCCGCTGGACCCGATGCACATCGAAGAGCCGACCCTGACCGTCGTCTACTCTGTCAACGACTCCCCGTTCGCGGGCACCGAGGGCAAACACGTCACCTCCAACAAGATCCGCGAGCGTCTTGAAGCGGAGATGAAGACCAACGTCGCGATGAAGTTCGAGACCATCGGCGAAGGGAAGTTCAAGGTCTCCGGCCGGGGCGAACTGCAGATCACCGTTCTGGCGGAGAACATGCGCCGCGAGGGCTTCGAGTTCGGCATCGGCCGTCCGGAGGTCATCGTCAAGGAGATCGAAGGGGTCAAATGCGAACCCTTCGAGCACCTCGTCATCGACGTTCCCGAAGAGTTCGGCGGTACGGTCATCGAGCGTCTTGGCAAGCGTAAAGCGGAGATGAAGTCCATGGTCCCGATGGGCGAAGGATACCAGCGGATCGAGTTCGAGATCCCGGCTCGCGGCCTCATCGGCTTCCGCGGCCAGTTCCTCACCGACACCAAGGGCGAAGGGGTCATGAACCACTCTTTCATCGAGTTCCGCCCCTACTCCGGCAACGTCGAGTCCCGCCCCTACGGCGCGCTCATCTCCACCGAGCTGGGCGAAGCGATGGGCTACTCGCTCTTCAACCTTCAGGATCGCGGCGCCCTCTTCATCGGGCCGCAGACCAAGGTGTACGAAGGGATGATCATCGGCGAGCACTCCCGGGACAACGACCTGGTCGTCAACCCGATCAAGGGCAAGGCGCAGTCCAACGTCCGCTCCTCCGGTGCCGACGAGGCGATCAAACTGGTTCCGCCGCGCGATATGAGCCTTGAACGGGCCCTGGAGTGGATCGAGGACGACGAGCTGCTCGAAGTCACCCCGGTCCATATCCGCATCCGGAAAAAAATTCTCAAAGAGAGCGATCGCAAGCGCGCCAGCCGTAACTAGGCTGTCCGCGGCCCCTCCGGGCCCTCTCTGAAACCGGCCTGAAAAATTTTCTGCGCCATTTAATCCTCAACTAAACCTCTTTTCGTCATAATCTATACCCTACTAAAATCCAAATATCGCGGAATGCACATGGATCGCAAAAAAATCTACAACCCCGAATCAAAAGAACACGTCAACGACCGCCGTATTTTCGGGGGTAATCCTACCGGACTCTTCGAACTCAACAACATCAAGTACCAATGGGCCTACAACCTCTGGGAGATGATGCTCAACAACACATGGTTCCCAAAAGAGGTGGACATGACCCAGGACGCCAGGGACTACAAGTTCCTGACGGACATGGAGAAGACCGCCTACGACAAGGCCCTCGCGCAGCTGATCTTCATGGACTCCCTGCAGACGAACAACCTGATTGATAATGTCAACCCCTACATCACCGCGCCGGAGATCAACCTGATCCTGGTCCGTCAGTCTTTCGAGGAAGCACTGCACTCCCAAAGCTACGCGGTTATGGTCGACTCCATCTCGCAAAACAGCGAGGAGATCTACGAACTGTGGCGCCGGGACATGATGCTCAAGTCGAAAAACGACGCCATCGCGGCCGTCTACGACCGCCTGTCCCAGGAGCCGACGGAGCATAACTTCGTCAAGGCCTGTTTTGCGAACCAGATCCTCGAGGGGATCTACTTCTACAGCGGCTTCACCTACATCTACACCCTGGCGCGTTCGGGCAAGATGCTGGGTTCCGCGCAGATGATCCGTTTCATTCAGCGTGACGAAGTGACCCACCTGGTGCTCTTCCAGAACCTCATCAACACCCTCAAACGGGAGCGTCCGGAGCTCTTTACCGAGCAGCTGAAAAAAGAGGTCTACGAGATGTTCGAAAAAGCGGTCGAACTCGAAACCGCCTGGGGCAAGTACATCACTCAGGGCCAGATCCTCGGTCTGACCAACGAGATTGTCGAACAGTACATCAAGTACCTCGCCGACGACCGTCTCAAAGCCGTCGGTTTCGACACCCTCTATAACGTCAAACACCCCATCAAATGGGTCGACGACTTTGCGAAGTTCAATGACCAGAAGACCAACTTCTTCGAAGGCACCGTCACCAACTACTCCAAGGGCAGCCTCAGCTTTGACGACTTCTAAAACGCGCCCGCTTTGCAGCCTCCGGTTCGGTACCGAAGGCGGCTACGGCGCTACCCTCTCTCTCCTTTGCGACCTGATTGAAACCACCTCCGAAGATGCTGTCGTCGTTGCCCCGGAAGTCTGCCTGACGGGATTTGACTACGAACGGTTCGACGAAGCGGCGGATTTCGCGCCCGTGGCGCTCGAAGCGCTGCTGCCGCTGAGCCGGAGCCGGATCATCGTGCTGACGCTGATTGAGCGGCGTCCTTCGGGCATCTTCAACGTGGCCAAGGTGCTTCACGGCGGCCGCGTCGTTCATGAACAGATGAAAAGCCGTCTTTTCCGCCTCGGTGAGGAGCACCGTTATTTCTCCGAAGGGGAGGGGGACGCGATCGCAGTGTTCGAAGTCGACGGCGTGCGCATGGGCGTGCTGATCTGCTTTGAACTCCGTTTCAAAGAACTCTGGCAGCGCCTCGAAGGAGCCGACGTTATCGCCGTGCCCGCCCAGTGGGGAAAACTTCGGACTTCCCATTTTGCGACCCTCACGGAGGCGCTGGCGGTCATGAACCAGTGCTACGTCGTTTTCAGCGACAGCGCCGATGCGCAGATGACGGGGCTGAGCGGGGTGGTGACGCCCTTCGGAGAGGTGCGGCGCAATGGGAACGCCCCTTGCTTAAACGTCCCGTACGAAGAGAACGAGGTGCAGAAGATGCGCCGCTACCTGGATGTAGGAATCAATGCTCAATAAAATCACCGCTTTAAAAACCCGTCGCCTCGCCGAAGATATTCACAAAAAGTTTCCCCTGAGTCCCCGGGTCAAAGAGGCCATCGCCGCCACCGACCGCGAAGCGTTCGTCCCTAGCGGCTTCCGTCACAACGCCTACAAACTCGACGCGCTCCCCATCGGGGCCCAGCAATGGATCAGTTCGCCGCTGACCGTGGCGAAGATGACGGAGTACCTCTCTCCCGACGGGGCGGACCGGGTCCTGGAGGTGGGATGCGGCAGCGGCTACCAGGCGGCGGTGCTCTCCCACCTCTTCCGGGGGGTCTTCACCATCGAGCGGATCGAATCGCTGATGCTCGAAGCCAAGGCGCGTTTCCGCGCCCTTGGAATCGGCAACATCCACACCCGTACCGACGACGGGCAGAAAGGGTGGGTGCAGTACGCCCCCTATGACCGCATTCTCTTCTCCGCTTCCGCCAAAACCATTCCCCAGGCGCTGATCGATCAGCTGGCGCCCGGCGGCATCCTCGTGGCGCCGATGGAGCGGGGCGGCCAGCAGGTGATTACCCGTTTCGTGAAGCAGGGCAGCCGCCTTGTCGAGACCCCGCTGGACGTCTGCCGTTTCGTCCCGGTGCTCGACGGGGTTCAGAAGTGATGCCCGGGTTCCGCAAAGCCCCCCGAACGCATGCATACCTCCCCAATTCAGCCACAAACCCGCCGCTGTGTGAAAAAAGTCTTCATTATCACGCCGTAATGGCACCGTTTTCGCATTTAAAAGTGGCACATAAGGGGCAGATGCCTTTCAGGCTTTTTAAGCGTTTACAGCTCTCTGGCGTGTCTCATTCGGGTTTTGACGCCTCCGCATGCCCTGAAAGGGTTTCGATCTGCCCGCGGAGCGTGACGCCATGAGATCGGTGATTTTCGTCTGTCTGGGCAATATCTGCCGCTCCCCGATCGCCGAAGGGGTGGCCCGCAGCGTGGCGGCGGAGCGGGGCCTTGAGATCGCTATCGACTCCGCAGGAACGGGAAACTGGCATGTGGGGGAACCGCCCTGCGAGAACTCCGTACGCGTCGCGCAGCGCCACGGCGTCGATATCGCTTCGCTGCGGGCGCGTCAGGTGGAGCGGAAGGATTTCGAACGGTTCGATCTCGTGGTGGCCCTCGACGCGAAGAACTATGCCGATCTGGAACGTCTCGGTGCGCGCAACCTCTGCAAGCTGGGAGATTTCGGCTTCAAAGGCGAGGATGTGCCCGACCCCTACTTTTTCCCCGGTTATGAAGGGTTTGAAAAAGTTTTCGACATGATCGAACAGTGCGTGACGGAGCTCTTCGACCGCCGCCTGCCCCGTACATAGGCATTCGGCAATTTTTTTATGCGGGTTTGATCCGCTAACCGCTGTTATTAGCTTATTTTATTTATAACCCGTTAATCAAAAAGTTCTATACTGGATACTTCCCCTTTTCACATCAACACCAAAGGTGATGCCATGTATCAGAACACACCCGATACGATTCGACAGGCACTCAGAGAAAAGGTGATCACCAAACGCGAGGCCGAAGAGCTGATCGCGGGGCTGACCTCCCCGCGACGGCCGACACGGCGCACGAAGAAACAGCAAGCGGTTGGACCGATTCGGCATTAACGCCGCCGCAGCAGGGCTGTGACGACGCTGGTTACTTCTATGATTCCCAAAACGGGGCTTCAGCACACTTCATGCTGCGGCCGATCATATACAGGGGCGCGGAGCGCACCGCTTCGACGGTAGCGTAGCTGCCGACCCCAAACCCCACGTGTTCCCCTTCAAAAATCAGAGAGATTCCCTCATCCGTATCGACGTAGGCAAGTTTGGCGTCATCAACGAGACGCGCATCCGCCACGCCGTCGACTTCAAAAACCAGATCGATCCAGTCAAACCCGCGGTTGCGGTCCTGGACGCTCATGCGAAGCTGCATGGTCACGGGACCGAGAACGGTTACGGACCGGAGTTCGGCGTTAGCAGCGTTATCGATGCGTTCGAGAAGGGTTTTGGCGGAGAGAGGGTTCAGAGGTTTCACGTGGATCCTTGTCGTGTCGGATTCGCAGGGGAGGGGAGGTCAAACGGCTGAGGCCGTTTGTACCGTTATTGACAGCCGACACACTCCATGGAGCGGTCTTCGACGTCGTTTTGCATCTCCGGCGACTGGCTGCGGAGGTAGTAGGTGGACTTGATGCCCAGTCTCCACGCGAGCATGTAGATCTCGTTGAGATACTTGCCACTCGCTTTGTCGAGGGTGATGAAGATGTTGAGGCTCTGCCCCTGGTCGATCCACTTCTGGCGGATGGCGCCGGCTTTGATGAGAATGGTCTGATCAAGGTCGTAAGCCGGGGTGTAGTAGGCCCAGGTGTCCGGGCTCAGCTTCGGTACGACGACCGGGATGAGGCCGGAGAGGTTCTCCTCAAACCATTTGCGTTTGTAGACCGGTTCGATGGCCTGGGTGGTCCCGGTGAGGATGGAGATGGAGCTTGTCGGCGCGATTGCCATCAGGTAGCCGTTGCGCATCCCCTGTTTTTTGACCGTTTCACGCAGTTCGTCCCAGGCGTAGTGGGAGGCGAAAAGACCGCCGCGGTCGACGAGGTTGAGGACTTCGGCGTTGGCGTGGTCCATCGGCATGATGCCGCGGCTCCATTTGGAACCCGCGAATTCCGGGTAGGAGCCCTTCTCGACCGCCAGTTCGGAGGAGGCTTTGATGGCGTTGTAGCTGACGGCTTCCATCACCTCGTCGACTTTGTCGAAGTGCTCCTGGCTGCCCCAGTGAATGCCGTGTTCGGCCAGCATCTGCGCCTCGCCCATGACGCCCAGGCCGATGGAGCGGCTGCGCATGTTGGTGCGTTTGACCTTTTCGAGGGGGTAGAAGTTGAGGTCGATGACGTTGTCCAGTGCCCGCACGGCGATGGGAACGACCCGCTCGATGTCCTCGCGAGTGTTGATGCGCGAGAGGTTGACCGATGCGAGGTTACAGACCGCCGTGGCACCGTCGACCTTCTCTTTTTCGACGATGTAGATCTGCTGACCGCCGATGGAGTCGAGCGCCGTCACCTTTTTGGCGGGCTTTTCGATGCCGCTGTCGACTTTGACCAGCTCCTCTTCGTCGTAGATCAGCTCTTCGCCGGTTTCGAACTTCAGCTTGATGCGGTAGTAGTTCGCGTCCGTATTCTGGAAAATTTCCGTACAGAGGTTGGAGCTGCGGATGACGCCGTAGTGATCGTTCGGGTTGGCCCGGTTGGCGTTGTCCTTGAAACAGAGGAAGGGGCTGCCGGTTTCGAAGTAGCTGGTCAGAATCTTGCGCCAGAGGTCTTTGGCCTTCTTGTGCTCTTTGGTGATGTTGGGGTCCTGCTCGAGCTCCAGGTAGCGTTTTTCGAACGCTTCACCGTGGAGCTGGGTCAGTTCGCCACACTCCAGCGGGTCGAAGGTGGTCCAGATGCCGTCTTCGATCACCCGCTTCATGAAGATGTCGTTGATCCAGAGTGCGGGGAAGAGATCGTGGGCGCGGCGGCGCTCTTCGCCGGAGTTCTTCTTGAGGTCGAGGAAATCGATGATGTCCATGTGCCACGGTTCGAGGTAGACGGCGATGGCGCCTTTACGGGTACCGAGCTGGTCGACGGCGATGGCGATGTCGTTGGTGATCTTCAGGAAGGGCACCGTACCGCCGGCGGCGTTTTTGTGACCGTCGATGAAGGAGCCCATGGCCCGCACCTGCGTCCAGTCCCAGCCGATACCGCCGCCGAATTTGGAGAGCAGCGCCATCTCTTTGTAACAGTCGAAGATCCCCTCGATGTTATCCGGGGTGGAGCCGATGTAGCAGGAGCTGAGCTGGTGGCGCGGCGTCCGGGCATTGGAGAGCGTCGGCGTCGCCAGCATGACCTGGAACTGGGAGATCATGTCGTAGATCTTGACGGCCCAGCCCTCGCGGTCCTCTTCGTTCTGAGCGAGGAACATGGCGATGGCCATGAACATGTGCTGAGGAAGTTCGATCGGATCGCCCTTACGGTCTTTGATGAGGTAGCGGTCGTAGAGGGTGCGGATGCCGAGGTAGGTGAACTCCAGGTCGCGCTCCTGGACAATGTGCGTGTCCAGCAGCTCCAGGTCATACTTCTCTTTGAGGCCCAGGACGATGCGCCCCTCTTTCTCACCCCGTTCGAAATACTCTTTCAGGGAGCCGTAGCCGGTAAAGCCGTTAACGCGGTGGTAAAGGTCGTAAAGAAAGAGCCGGGAGGCGACAAAGGTCCAGTTGGGGGCGTCGATGTCGATTTTGTCAACGGCGGTCTTGATCAGCGTCTCCTGGATTTCGCGGGAGTTGATGCCGTCGCGGAACTGAATCTGCGCATCAACCTCGAGTTCGCTCTGAGAGACGTTGTCAAGTCCTTTGACCGCCGCGGAAGTGTACTTCTGGATCTTGGAGATGTCCAGCGGTTCGCGGCGTCCGTTACGTTTGATAATGGTGATCATATCTGCTGCCCCTGAGGATGGTATGGTGATGTGTTGCGGTTTTGAAGCTTCTCAAAAATATACAACGTAAAACTTTCAATTTTTATTAGAACCCGGCGCAAAAACGTCTGACGGCATCGACGGAAATTTTTGAACCGGGTTCAATGCGCGCGGCATGAGGCCGTGCGCACCAGAATGAAATATTATAGGATTTTATTTATTGCGCTTAGCTAAAAACGCGTGCGAAAATCCTGTCGACGTTTTTCGTATAGTAGCTGTAGTCGAAACAGTCGCGAATCTGGGTTTCGCTCAGCTTGCTGCAGAGCTCTTCATCGGAGAGCAGGTACTGCAGGTAGAGGCTCTCTCCCGCCTCGTTGACGGCCGGCCTGCCCTGCTGAAGTCCTTCCCACACCTTCATGGCGTTGCGCTGTACGATTCTGTAGGCGTCTTCGCGGCTGACGCCCGCTTTGGGGAGTTCGAGCAGAACCCGCTGGGAGAAGACCAGTCCGCCGGTAAGGTTGAGGTTTTTCATCATGTTTTCCGGGTAGACCACCAGGTTGGCGATGACGTTGTTCATGCGGTGCAGCATGAAGTCGGAGGTGATGAAGGCGTCGGGCAGCCAGAAACGTTCCGTGGAGCTGTGGGAGATGTCGCGCTCGTGCCAGAGCGATACGTTCTCCATGGCCGGAATCGCGTAGGCGCGAATCATGCGGGCAAGCCCGGTGATGTTCTCCGTCAGGACCGGGTTGCGTTTGTGCGGCATGGCGGAAGAGCCTTTCTGCCCTTTCGAGAAGAACTCTTCGCATTCGTACACTTCCGTGCGCTGCCAGTGGCGGACCTGGACGGCGAACTTCTCGATGGAGCTGGCCAGCAGCGCCAGTGATGTGGCGAGGCGGGCGTAGCGGTCGCGCTGAATGACCTGATTGGAAGCGGGGGCCGCTTTGAGGCCGAGCTCTTCACAGGTGTACTCTTCGAGCTCAAGGGGTGCATGGGCGAAGTTGCCCATTGCGCCGGAGACCTGGCCGACCGCGATCACTTCCATCGTCTCTTCGAGGTTTTTCAGATGGCGCGCCATTTCGTCGTACCAGACCGCGAGAACGAGGCCGAAGGTGATGGGCTCGCCGTGGATGCCGTGGGAGCGTCCGACCATCAGCGTCATCTTGTGCTCTTCGGCGCGCTTCCTGATCGACTCCATGACCATCTTGACATCTTCGATGATCAATTCCAGTGAGTCTTTCATCTGGACCGCGACGGCGGTGTCGATGGTGTCGGAGGAGGTCATGCCGTAGTGGAACCAGCGGCTCTCCTCACCGAGGGTATTGGCAACGGACGTGGTAAACGCGATCAGGTCGTGTTTGGTGACCTTTTCAATCTCGTCGATCTCCTCAACGCTGAATCCGGCGTTGTCGACGATCTTCTGCGCATCCTCGTCGGGAATGAGGCCGAGACGGTTCCAGGCTTTGACGACGGCTTTCTCGACGTCGAGCCACGCCTGGTATTTTGCCTGCATCGTCCATTTGGACTTCATCTCTTCACGGGCGTAACGTTCTACCATTTATAGGGGTCCTTGTGATAAAATTCGAATGACCAAATCAGGGGTGCCGTACTTGGTCGCGGTGACAGCGGATCGTTTTCCGGTACACCTTGAAGCATGCTTCCGGATAGGGAAAACCAATCCTAAAGAGTAAAAAAACAGTCTATCCAATCGTCTCTAATAAAGGGTTTAAAACCGATGCCTTTCGTCGTGAAAAAATGCCATGCATCCCATAAGCAGAAAGCCTTTCTTTTTCTTATCAGGGAGATGGGATATACGCAGAAGGAAGCACAACGGCTGATCGCGAAAGGGCGTCTATTTATCGACGGCGAACCGATGTCCGACACCGCCGGTCTTGTCGACGGAGATTTTGAGTTTGTCATTTTCGAACCGGCGACCCGGGGTCTGGAACCGCTCTTCGTTACTCCCGAGTTTGCGCTTTTCGACAAACCCAGCGGCGTACTCATCCACCCCCAGAACCGGCATACTCCCTACTCTCTTGTTGACGAGATCAAGTATCGTTTCGGAAGGGATGCCAACATCACTCACCGCATCGACCAGGAGACCAGCGGGCTGGTGCTCGCCGCACGGAACAAAGAGAGTGAACGCGACTTGAAAATGATGTTTGAATCGCGCAAGATGCAGAAATACTATATGGCACTGGTGCATGGCAAAATGGATCAGCCGGTGACCATCGAGGCCCCGTTGATTCGTGAGAGTGACGAGGGGGCCGTCGTTCGTTTGGTGATCAAAGTTCATCCGGACGGCAAGCCTTCCAAAACGGAGATCAGGCCGTTGCGCTATTTTCCCGAGCGGGATATGACGCTGGTGGAGGCGAAGCCTTTTACCGGACGGCAACACCAGATACGGGTGCATTTGTTTCACGTGAAACATCCTATCGTCGGTGATCCCATTTACGGGCAACCGGATCTGGAAATCGTACGGTTTCTCGACAAAGAGACGACACCGGAAGAGCGGCTTGCTCTCGGCGGAGCGACCCGGCTGCTGCTTCATGCCAGCCGTCTGGAGTTTTCCTATCACGGCAACCGCTACTCCATCCATTCGAAACGGGATTTTCTTGCCGAATGCTTTGAGGCGATGCAGTCGACAGAGTAATGTGCCGGCACCGGAGGCGCGTCGCTTTGCTCCTGCAATAACGCCTAGCAAAACATGAATATAACGCTACGTTTTAGCTATGACGCAGTGCGGCGGAGGAGAGCGCGGGATGGCTGCCTAATGTTTCACGTGAAACATTAGGCGGGTTCAGAGGTAGAGTCGCCAACGATGTAGCGCTGCCGTTTTGCCTGTTTGATCTTGCTGATATCGACCAGAATATAGCCGTCGATACAGTTGTTGAAATCGGCGTCGATTCCGAAGTCCATAAAGCGTATGCCCCCCTCTTCACAGAGTTCGCTGTACTGTTTGTAGAGGGTCGGCACCGTTACGTTGAAGGCTTTGAGATAGTCCCGAAGGCGTTTGAAATCCGTCAGGTAATTCTCCCCGTCAAAGAGTTCGTCGAACTCTTTTTTGACCAGTTCTGAGAGCCGGAACGGAGTGCGCGCCGTCATGCAGGGGTCGGTTTCTCCAAAGTGTTTATGGTAGAAATAGACCAGTGCTTCCTGGGCATTTTGCGGGTAGGTGCCGCTGATGCTAACCGGGCCAAACATGTAGCGGATCTGCGGGTTATGGCTCAAGTAGGCGCCGATGCCCTGCCAGAGATAGTCCAGCGCCCGGGTGCCCCAGTAGCGCGGTTGTACGAAACTGCGGCCCAATTCGATGGCATCGTCAAAATATGTGTCGCACTGTTCGTGCAGGTTGCAGAGCTCGTTCATGTAGAGCCCCTCCTTGCCCAGCCAGGAGAGAATCCAGTTGCATTCGCCGATGCGGTAGGCCCCGACGACTTCAAGCGCATCATCGTCCCAAAGCACCAGATGCTGGTAGTATTCGTCATAGCGGTCAAGGTCTTTCTTCCGACCGCTCCCCTCACCCACTTTTCGGAAAGAGTACTCTCTCAGGCGTCCGATCTCGCTCAGCAGCGTCGGTGCGTATTCCGCCTCTATAAGATAGATATGTTTGCTGTCGGAGGTCGTACCGATGCGTTCGCCCTGTTTGAGCTCCTGTTTGATCAGCTGACGCGATTCAGGGTGCGCAATGCACTCTTCCGTCGTATAGACGCCGTTTTTGCCTCTGGCAACGCGATAGAGGTGTTTGCGGAAGAGTTTGGCGTGCTGTTTGTTGTTGAGCTGCATTCGGTTGATGGTTTCTGCGGAAACGAGGCGCCCGATCGTAAAGTCGAAGACGGAGTTTTTGGCCGAAAACATCTCATGTCCGAGCAGCATGGTGCCAAGAGGTCTGTATACCCATGAGGCCCCGTAGAAGAGCTTGGAGTTTCTGGCGTTGATGTAGATGGGCAGAACCGGGGCCTGGGCGCGGCGGGCAAACTTCACAAAGCCGCTTTTCCATCGCCCGTCGCGTACCCCGTTGAGATAAGCGCGGGAGACCTCTCCGGAGGGAAAGAAGATGACCGCCTCTTCGTTCTTAAGGGCTTCCTCGATGCGATTGAGTCCCTGTTTGGAGAGTTTTCCGCTCATATTGTCCACAGGAATCAGGAGATCGCGCAGCTGGGTGAACTGCGAAAGCATCTGGTTGGCGACGATTTTGACCTTCTTGTCCTGGCGTACGCCTGCGATCATCTGGATCAGGCAGAGGGCGTCGAGGGCACCCAATGGATGATTGGCGACGACGATGACCTTGCCCAGTGCGGGAATGTGCTGCATCTGCCGCTGATCGATGCGGTAGGAGATGTTCAGATGCTCCAGGGCTGCGTCGATAAACTCCAGACCGAGTTTCTCCTCATGCCGCTGCATAAAGAGATTGATGCCTTTTTCATGGAAAAGGAGTTTACAAAGACCTATGGCAGGTCCCGTTACCAGGGAGGGGTAGTCGAAAAGACGGGGATACTCCCGTTTGAGAACGCCTTCGACATTGATCATGGGTGGCTCCTGATAGAGTATTCATAAGGGTGCAAAACACACCGATAGTGTCTGTAAGTGTAGAAAAGCCCGGTAACAGGCACGACACAGGGGGATTACAAAATTGTTACGTCTTTAAGGAAAGGAAGCCTTGTCCGGGAAGCAAGGTGTGAATAACTTGAAAAATTCGCAAAGAATTTCTGCACAGTTTTTGATCAATTCTCTGTAAGCCCCTATTTTATGGGGTTTCTGGGGTTTTCGGAAAAAGTGCGATTAAGATGGAATTTATCTAAAATGAGACTGAAAATCGTTTAGAAATCACTTTTATAGCGTCAACTTATTCACGACTTATAACACAGTGTGAAATCTACACACTGGTAAAAAAAAGTAGCGATTTTTATTTACATCAAATTAATATAAGGTAGAAAAAAACGCAACGACGTTCAGCAGATGAGGGGGACGAAAGCGAAGCCGGGATAGTCGCGGCGGGTAACGTTCCCCTCCTCGTCGAGTTCGGCGACGACGATGGCATGGGAGACGGGGACGACCATAATACCTCCGGGCTCAAGCTGCTCAAGAAGGGCATGGGGAAAGTGCTCTGCGGCCGCAGAAACGAGGATGCGATCGTAACGGCTTCCCGGTGTGCCCAGTGCGGCTTGTGCCCGGCGCAGCGTGATGTTGCCCGGATGGTAGCGGCTCAGGTTGGAACGCGCAAGCTCCACCAGCTCAGGGATCCTCTCCACGGCGGTGACGTGTCTGGAGCATTGCGCGAGAAGGGCCGCAGTCCAGCCCGATCCCGCGCCGATATCGAGAACGCTGGAGCCGGAAAGGGGATGCAGGGCCTCGAGCATGAAGGCAACGGTATAGGGCTGGGAGATCGTCTGGCCGAAACCGATGGGAAGAGGATGATCCTCGTATGCCGACCCGTGAAACTGCGACGGGACGAAATCCGCCCTGTCGACATGCTCGAAAGCCTCGATAATCTCCCTGGAGCGCAGGACGCCGCTGGTGATGAGATGGGAGACGAGTTCACGGTTGGTTTGCATGGTTCATTGTAGCCTAATGGGCCGAAAAAAGCGGAAAAAAGGTAAGACGCGGGAGTGAGTTAGATCTAAGAATAGTGTGTTAAGATAGCAGGCATAGACGGCCTCCCTGGTGTGTTGGCCGTTTATCCCTCCCCTGTCAGACCGTATTGTAGCGTTTGATAATCTTCTTGACCCGGTTCTTCAGCTTTCTCAGCGCATCCGTCGAATCGTCTCCGTCTGCCGTAAGGTTTCCGATATCGTCCTGATCTTCAAATTGAACTTTTGCCACCCATCCGATTTTGGTATGGAATTTGACGCCTACGAAGCGGACGTTGCCGAAATTCTCCTCGCAGAGCTGGTGAATGCGCAGAATGCGGTCGGAGTTGGTCTTTTCTCTGTATTTTGCCATGGGTTCTCTCTTGGTGCACGGGGCGTGCGGAGTCTTTAGGAGTAATTGTAGCCGAGCGCGACTTAATCCTCTTTGTTGAGGGCCCAGACGAAGCCGCCGACACCGACGCTGAAGACGATGATGAGAAAGACGATCTGAAAAATATCTACTCCGGTCATGCGAAATCCTTTTGTTGAAACGGCCATTATAGAGCCGGGAAGTTAACCTTTGGCCTCATCGGCCGTTTTTTCCTTCAACTGGCCGCAGGCGGCACTGATGTCGATGCCCTTCGAGTCTCGGATAGTGCAGAGCAGGCCGTGTTTGATCAGGTATTCCTGGAAACGGACCATGTCGGCGCGTTCGGGGCGTTCGTAATCGCTTCCGGGGTAGGGGTTGAAGTAGATGAGGTTGACTTTCGCCTTGATGCCGCTGAGAAGCTTGACCAGCTTCTTCGCCGAGTCGAGGTCGTCGTTGCGGTTTTTGATGACGAGGTATTCGAACATCACCCGTTTCCGGGTATCGATGGGGAAACGTTTGACCGCTTCGATGATGGAAGCGATGTTGTAGGCCTTGTTCATGGGGATCAGCTCGGTACGGAGCGCATCGTCGACGGCATGGAGGCTGATGGCGATGTGGACCCCGAGATCCATCTGTCCGAGTTTGTCGATCTTGGTGCTGATGCCGCTGGTGGAGACGGTCTGGCGTTTTCCGGAGATGGAGAGCCCCTCTTCGTCTTTGAGGATACGGATCGCCTTGGCGAGGTTGGCGAGGTTGTCCAGCGGTTCGCCCATGCCCATGTAGACGATGTTGAGGCGGCGGTGGGCGGCAAGGTTGTTGTCCTTTTTCACCGCCAGGACCTGCGCGACGATCTCGCCGGCGGTCAGGTCGCGGGTAAAGCCCCCTTTGGCCGTCAGGCAGAAAGAGCAGCCGACCTTGCAGCCGACCTGCGTGGAGATGCAGACGGTGTACTTAGCTTCCTGCTCGACATTGCCCGCGTCATCATACTGGGCCTCTTTCATCTTCAGCCATACCGTTTCGACGGTCTTCCCGTCGGGGAGCTCGAAAAGGTATTTGATGGTGCCGTCCGAAGACGACTCTTTCCGGAGGATCTTCAGCGGCATGAGCACATAGGTGGCGTCCAGCTCTTCGCGCAGGCTTTTGGGAATGTTCTGCATGGCGTCGAAACTGTCGACGTACTGATGGTAGATCCAGCCGAAAATCTGTTTGGCCCGGAAGGCCGGTTTGACGGCGGCGGCAAGCTCCTCTTTCGTGAGGTCGAGCAGGGTCGGTTTAGGCACGGTGCATCTCGTCTTTGAAGTAGCGCAGAACATACTCTGCCAGTTTTGCCTTGGCGGCATCGTGGTTCCGGACGAAATCGGCGTGGGCGTTTTCGTCGCAGTAGTTGGTGACGCAGAAAACGCCCCCGGCGGGGATGCCGAACTCACGGGCGACCTGGAGTACGGCAAAGAACTCCATGTTCTCCAGCCCGATGCCCAGCGCCGGGAAACGGCGGCAGAGTTCGGCGTCGGTGGAGATGTAGTTGGAGCTGTTGACGATCACGTCCTGTTTTTCTTCTATTTGCGTGGAAATGACGTTATCAAGGGGCGTATAGGACTTTTTCTCAAGAAAAGAGAGCTCGATGTTAGCCGCGGTTTTCGAGGTGACGACCTCCAGGATCGGATAGGTGCCGTAGCTCCCGGCGGTGCCGACGAACAGAAGGTATCCGGGCCGGTCGAGCAGGCAGAGGCGGGTCAGGTTCATCGCCGTTTCCACCATGCCGACACCCGTGGGGGTCGCGAAGTCGAAGGTCTCGTTGTTTCCGGCGCAGATGATCATCTCCCCTCCTTTACGCTTCGATGGGTTTTTCCAGGGTGTAACCGACGTCGTCGGCGATCAGGTCGAGTTTGGCCCGTAACGCTTCCAGGGCATCGTATAGACCGCGGTTATAGAAGTGCACCCCTACTTCCCTGCTGAAAAAGTCGAGCAGAAACTCGGCATCGAAGGTGCCGATCTCCTGATCGAGCTCCTGCTCGAAATAGCGCTTGATCTTATCGGTGAGGAGTGCTTTCTCTTCCGGGGTGAAACTGATGGCGTCGGACATGTCAGAGACGGACCGGAATGCCCCGGTCAGCAAGATAGCGTTTGAGGTCCATGATGTCGATTTCGCGGTAGTGGAAGATGCTGGCCGCCAGCGCCGCATCCGCACCGTGCTCGAACGCCTCGTACATATGTTCCATCGTTCCCGCCCCGCCGCTGGCGATGACCGGGACGTTGACCAGGGAGCTGATCTGCTCGGTGATGGGAATGTCGAAGCCCGCCTTGGTGCCGTCGGTGTCCATGGACGTCAGCAGAATCTCCCCCGCACCCCGGTCTACCGCTTCTTTGGCCCATTCGACGGCGTTGATGCCCGTATCGATGCGGCCGCCGTTGAGGTAGACGTTGTACTGGTCCCCGGTTTTTTTCACGTCGATGGCGACGACGATGCACTGGGCGCCGAAGCGCTGGGCCCCCTCGTTGATCAGCTCGGGACGCTTGACGGCGGCGGAGTTGACGCTGACCTTGTCGCAGCCGACGTCAAGGAGGCGGTAGATGTCGTCGAGTTTTCGGATGCCGCCGCCGACGGTCAGGGGGATGAAGACTTCCCGGGCGACTTTCTCGACGATGTCGACAATGGTGTCCCGCCCCTCGTGAGAAGCGCCGATATCAAGGAAACAGAGCTCGTCGGCTCCCTCTTCGTTGTAGCGTTTCGCCACCTCGACCGGATCTCCGGCATCTTTGAGGCCGACAAAGTTGACCCCTTTGACAACCCTTCCGTCCTTGACGTCGAGACAGGGGATGATACGTTTGGCGAAATAATCCATAGGCGTGATCCGGTGCACTGTTTTTGAAAGTATAGAGCAAAGAGACTTAGAACAGATTTCAAAACATTGCCGAAGGCGGCGATATTGCAAAAAGTTCGGGTGCGCACGCGGGGTGTCACCCGATGTCGTGCTCCAGGCGGGATTTGAAAGCGATCCGCTCTTCGGCGCTTTTCATATCCAGATGCAGCAGCTCGAACTCCATCTCGAAGTGACACCGTTTGAAGAAGCCCTTACGGAAGGCTTCCATGTCAATATCGGTGTGTTCGGCGCTCAGGATGAGAAAGTCGTCGCCGTAGATGCGGAAGATCATGGCGTCGGGAAAAGTCTGCTCAAGCGTCTCCGCCATCATGACCAGCAGACGGTTTCCGGATTCCCACCCCTGTTCGTGGTTGAAGCGGGTGAAATGTTTGATGCTGATGGTGTTGGCACAGGTGTAGTAGGTGCCGTCCATGCCGAACTCGAGCAGGAGGTGCAGATAGCGTAGGTTGTAGAGGTTTGTCAGGGGGTCTTTGAAGTAGTGCGACAAACGCTCCTGTTCGATGACGTTAGTCGGAAGCTGGGTGACGGAGAGGTCGATCTTTACGTTCTTGAATGTTTTTTCCGCGACGTCGACGACGTCGATGTCATAAAGGGTTCCGGCAAGGGAACGCAGCTCTTCGAGCGCGGCTTCGATGCTTTTTCGAGGTTTGTAGATGCGGTTGGTCGTCATCGCGTCAAAGGTGTCGGCGACGGCGAGGATGCGTGCGAGCATCGGAATCTCGTTATGGGTGATTCCGTAGGGGTAGCCGCTGCCGTTACAGCGTTCGTGGTGGTATTTGACAATTTCGATGACATCGGGATGAAAGTTGATGTTCTGGAGGATGGAAGCGCTGACGATGACATGTTCTTTGATAATGTCATACTCGCGCTCGTTGAGTTTCCCCGGTTTGAGCAAGACGCTGTCGGGGGTGACGATTTTCCCGATATCGTGCAGGATGGCGGCTTCATGGACCCGTTCCAGTTCCGCCTCACCGTACCCCATTGCCTTGGCGAGACTCACGGCGTATTGCGCGACGCGGCGGGTGTGACCGGCGGTGTAGGTGTCGCGCTCCTCGGTCAGGTTGACCAGTGCGAGCACGATGTCCCGATAGGTCTGCAACTGTTCGTCCTGGGCCGCTTCGAGGGCTTTTGTTTTTTCGGCTACCAGCAGGTCGAGTTCCCGTTTGCGCGCTTCGGCGTCCCGGGCGCGGCGGCTGAGATAGTAGAGCAGGATGAAGATGCCGCCGGTTGCCATGAAGACCGTGACGAGCTGGTAGATCAGCTCCGCCCATCGGGCGGAGATGGCTTCGTTGGTCTCAAAAGAGACCAGGTACGCGACGGGCTCCTGTTTGAGGTTGAGGATCGGCAAGAAGATGGCGATGACGTGCTGGCCGTGGAAGCGCTCCGAAGCGACGAAGGAATTTCCTGCGGCGAGGGCTTCGCTCAGCCCTTTGTGGCGCCGGAACCGTTCGAGGTAGATTTCGTAAGCCGGGTTGAAGAGGGTGCGTACTTCCCGGTCGACAAGGAACCCTTCGTCAAGCTTGGAGAGGCGGTAGTTGCTCTTCTCTGAAGAGAATACTTTCTGGCCCACCACGTTCTTGTCGATCATAAAGTAGAACGTATGGTTTTTGAAGATGTGATTGAGCTGTTTGATCACCGCGTTCATAGAGATGCTTATCTCGACGCTGCCGAGGTGGTTGCCGTTGTCAATGATGGGATAGACGTAGCGTATCCCGTTATAGATTCGCCCCTCCTCGAACCCCTCGACGTAGATTTTGTTGGTGTTTGCCAGTTTGAGGGAGTAACGGACGTCGGCCAGGGGATCGCCGTACTTCTCCGGGCGGTGCATCCGGAGGAAACTTCGGCTTTGGGTTGTATGAAAATGGAGCTGGCGGATGTCAAGTCCCCGTTTCATGTTGTCGTAACGCGTTTTTAGCAGGGCGTGAAGTTCGTTGTGGAGCCGGTGAAAAGTCGGTTCGTCCGCTTTCGGCAGCTGTCGCAGAATTTTCAGCACTTCGGGTTGCATCACGATGTTGTCGAATACCCCGCGGGCATTGAGGCGGTAGGTTGTTAACGCCGCTTCGTAGATATCCGCCTGCTGGGAGAGCAGATAGTCGCTCATCTGCTGGCGGTCCTCTCTGTAGGCGTCGTAGATGAGGTAAAAAGAGGTTGTGTTGATCAGAAGGAAGACGGCGACAAAAAGAAGTGGTCTCATTGGTGACCTCCGCAACGGTTTGACTGGATCACAGTATAACAGCCCGTTTGTGCAAAGGTACTGAACCGAAGCGGGTTACGAGAGGCTGCTTTTTTTGCAGTGCCCCATGATGCAACGGGCGATGGCATGTCCATGGTTGAGCCCCAGGGCGATGGAACCGCCGGATTCCTGGGTAATGTCTCCGGCGACGAAAAGTCCCGGAACGTTGGTCATGTAACTCTCGTCGTGCACCGGTTTTCCGTCCTCTTCGCGAATCCCGGAACTCTGCAAAAATGCGCTGGGGGTCGTGCCGCCGATGGCGTAGATGATGCGGTCAAAGTACTCCGGTTCGGCGTCGGCGAAGAGCACCTTGATGTGGCCGTGTTCGCTCTCCAGCCCCTCGATTTCGCGGTTGAGCAGGGCCCGCACCATTCCCGAGTCGATCGCCTCGGCGATGTTGCGCTGGTTGGTCGGATTGGCGCGGCGGAAGGTGCCCCTGCGGTAGCAGAGGGTGACGTCGGTTTGGCCGCCGAGATCGACGGCGTACTCGATGGCCGTGTCGCCGCCGCCGACGACCATGATGCGTTCTCGGGGCTGGCATTGGTCGAGGGTGAAGTTGACCTGGGACTTGACGGAGGGGGGAATCTTGTAGTCGGGCTTGTTCGGTTTCCCCATTCTGCCGATGGTGACGACGACGTATTTCGCCAGGATGGTCCCTCCGGTATAGAAGATCTCGAAATAACCGTCGTTCTTGACGATCTTCTGGACCTCGGTGTGGGTGCGAAGTTCGACGGAGTGGTGGTCGAGGATCTCGTCGAAGAAGTCCAGGGTACTCTCTTTGGTGCCGTCGACGAAGAAGATGTTGCCGTCGAGCTCCACTTTCTGTCCCTTCCAGTCCTTGTCGACCCGTTTGTTGTCCTTGTAGAACTTCCGGATGGTCGCGTTGTGGTTGGTGTCCTTTTCCAAAAGGACGATGTCGCGGATGCCGAGAATGTACGCCTCGACGGCCGTCGCGATCCCCGCCGGTCCGGCTCCGATGATGGCGATCTGATGCATGCTCTCCATTGGCTTGTCTCTCCCGTTTGTGTGGTTCCGTCCGACTGGGACGGTGATCGACCTTTGCAACATCAGTGTAACATAGGATTAACTTATGCCATAAAAAGATGTGCCGGTCGGGGTGAAATTTTTCTGACGGTGTTACGAGATTGCTTTGGGAACGTTTACTCCAGGTCGCTAGCAGAAATAGGGGCGGTTGTCCCGGGGAGCTTTATGCTATGCGGCAGAAAGCGTGCCGCAGAGCACCAGAAACGCGTAGGACGGACGTGACACCGTACCATGCCTGAAGCAATGAGCGTTGCGTCGGTTACTTGCCGATGAAGTCGGCCACTTCGCGCATCTGCGCTTCGTCCAGGGTGGAGACGGATTTCTCCATCAGTGCTTTGGTTTTGCCGCCGTAGCCGCCGGCCTTGTAGCTCTGGAGCGAGGTAAAGATCTCGTCTTTGGTCATCGTGTTGATGATCTTGCTTTTGCCGCCGAGGGCTGCTTTTTCACCCTGGGCGCCGTGGCACTGTGCACACGCCTGGTAAATCGCCGCACCGTCGGCAAAGGCGCAGGTGCCGAAAAGGCCGAGAGCGGCTGCTGTCAAAACAATTTTTTTCATGATAAGGTCTCCTCCTGTGGTGACTAAGGTGATTATAGATGAAATTTTTTTACGCCTTCCTGACATGCGGTATGATTGCAGATAAAAAGGAGCAGCCGATGATCGATCCGGAACGAATCGTTTGCATCTGCAACAACATGTCGGTCAAAGAGGTGGCAGCGCTGATCCGGGAACGTCGCATCGAAACGCTGGAACTCCTCATAGAGGAGGCGAAGGTCGGCAACAAATGCGAGTCCTGCGTTGAAGAGGGGTATGAAAACGACGGGTTTTCCCTGGCGATGGTGCTGGCCCTGGTCCGGGAGGGACGGCTTTAAAGGTGGAACAGTCCTTTCAGGATGCCCGTATGTTTTTGAAAGTGTCACGGAATAATGGCGCCCGACAAATTTTGACTCCCGTTTGATCTGATACCGAATTTGCTCTATAATGGGAAAAAGCGTTTCAAAGGAGTCTTTATGAAGTTCAAAGTCCTGATGCTCTCATGCGTCGCGGCTGCCTCGTTGATGTACGCGGCGGATTACGAGGTGACGCCGGTCGTCGGTTATGTCGTCAAAGAGGGGAACCTGGACCTCGAAAACGAGTGGCTGGTGGGGGCGGAATTCCAGTTCAACAACATCGACGCGCCCGTCAAGCCGGAACTCTCCCTGCTCTACACCCCGGAGGATGAGTACGAGCGGACGCTATTCGATACCAAGATCACCCGTGTCGCACTGAACGGAGTGCATGAGTATGGTGATCTTGGGGGTGTCGTTCCCTTCGCAAAAGCAGGCCTCGGGTACGAATATATGTCCAAGCGCCTTTACGGCAACGACAGTGCGCTCTACCTCGACATCGGCGGCGGCATCAAGGTGCCGTTGAGCGAAGAGCTGGCCATCAAGGTGGAAGCTCTTTACATGCTCAAAGACCCGGCCGATGATCGCAACAGCAATCTTGCGACGTTGGTGGGGCTTACCTATGCGTTCGGCGGCGCTCCCAAAGCTCCCGTAGTTGAGGAAGAGCCGGCCCCGGAACCGGTGGCGGAACCCGCTCCCGAACCCAAACCGCTTCTTGACAGCGACGGCGACGGGGTGACGGACGATGCCGATGCCTGCCCCGACACTCCGCAGGGTGCGGCGGTGGATGCGCGCGGATGCGCTCTGGACAGTGACGGCGACGGGGTGATCGACCTGCTGGATGAGTGCCCGGGTACGCCCGAGGGCTTCAAGGTGGATCCCGTCGGATGCCCGCTGACGATGGACCTGGCCCTTACCTACGAGACCAACTCGGCGAAAATCGACACCGCCTCCGCCCCGAAAGTTCACGCCTTTGCCGATTTCCTGGTGGAGAACCCGGGGTACGGCGTTCACATTATCGGCCATACCGACAGCCGCGGTACGGAAGCCCATAACCTGGATCTCTCCCAGCGCCGGGCACTCTCCGTGCGTGACATGCTGATCGCCGACGGCGTCGCAGTGTCGCGCATCACGACCGAAGGGCGCGGCGAGTCCGACCCGAAAGCGGACAACGCGACGGCCGAAGGGCGTCAGGCCAACCGCCGCATCGAGGCACAGCTGCGCCGCTAGACGTTAGCGCCTTTCTCTCCCTCCGGCCTCGCGGCCGGAAACCTCCCGTTACCGTTTCAGCCGCTCCGCAAATTTCGACATGAACTTCTGCAGTTTCGGCGCGATGACCACGCGGCAGTATCCCTGCATGGGATTGTGCGCGTAGTACTCCTGGTGGTACGCCTCGGCGGGGTAAAACTCCGGGGCGGACGAGAGTTCGGTGACGATGGGGTCCGCAAATGCTGTTTGCGCCTGTTCGATCGCCGCTTCGGCGGCGTCATGCTGCGCCTCGCCGTAGGTGAAGATGACCGAACGGTACTGGGTGCCGGTGTCGGCGCCCTGGCGGTTCAGCGTCGTCGGGTCGTGAATGACCCAGAAGATGTCGAGTAGATCTTCGTAGCTGACGACGTCGGGATCGAAGGTGATCTGCACCACCTCCGCATGCCCCGTCATGCCGCTGCAGACCGCTTTGTAAGAGGGGTTCGGCGGCGTACCGCCGGCGTAGCCGCTGACGGCGGAATGCACGCCTTCAACGCGGTTGTAGACCGCTTCGATGCACCAGAAACATCCGCCTCCGAAGAGTGCTTTTTCAAAATCAGCCATAGGGGTTCTCCTTGAGCAGGGTGTACATGCGTGCCATATTCGGCACGTCGATGGCGTGTCGTTTTGCTTCAGCAACGACGTAGCCGGTCAGGCTTTCGAGTTCGGTCCGATGCCGGTTTTTGAAATCGAGGTGCATGGAGGTCGAAGCATCGGCGGGAAGTTTCAGCGCCGAGGCAAACGCCTTTTCCGCTTCGCCGGAAAGGTCGACACCTTTGGACGAGGCAACGGCCGCGATTTCATCCAAAACGTTTCGTGTGACGTCGGCATGGGTTTCGGCGACGGATCGGATGCTCATGTTATAACACGACGTTAGCGTCGCAAAGGCGGAGATGAAGAGGTACTTCTTCCAGACGTCGCGTTCAATATCCTCCGAGGCCTTCGCCCGAAGCCCGGCGTCTTTGAAGAGGTAGCCCACGTGCAGGCTCTCTCCGAAATATTCGGGTGACCCGAAGCAGGCGGCGAAGACATCTCCCTCCTTGCGGATGACGCCGGGAGCGGCGATATGCGAGAGGATGTAGACGCAGCCGTTGAGGACTTTGGCGTCAACCAGCGCCTCGACCCGCCGGGCGTTATCGACGCCGTTAGCGAAGGGGATGATGACCGTGTCGGGGCGCAGGGCATGGGAGAGGGACGTCACCGCATCCTCGATATCGTAGCTTTTAACACAGAGCAGTACCAGGTCGAAGCTCCCTTCTGCCGCTTCCGCGCTGCAGACTACGGCAGGGTGCGCGGTGAAACTCCCCGTCTCTTCGACGACCTGCAGGCCGTGTTCCCGTACGGCATCGGCATGATTGCCCCGGGCGATGAAGACGATTTCGGACGCCTTGGCCCCCATCGCCTGAAGGGCGCAGAATTTGGCGCCGATATAACCGCCGACTCCGCCGATGCCTACAATGGCTATTCGCATGGATCTCCCTCACAGGTACTGGTTTTCGTCATGATACCAGAAGCGGCGTCAGGAGCCGCAGCACGAACCGCCTTTCCTGCGAAGCAGGGGTGCGATGAGGTAGTAGAGTAACAGCAGCCACATCACGGCCGAAGCGGTCATGGCGGTGATTCCGGCTGCCTCCTCGTGATGCAGCATGCCGCGAACGTCGATCGCCGCCGCGTCAAAGGCCCAGTCCATCAGAACCCCGAAGAAGAGACTCCCGACGATGATGGTCGCCAGGTAGATGATCAGCGACCGGGTCCCCAGCATTTTTTTGACGACACCGATGGTGACGGTATTGGTCGCGGGCCCGGCGCTAAGAAAGACGAAGGCCGCGCCGGGGGCGGCTCCGGCGAGGATGAGTGATGCCGCAATGGGCAGCGAGGCGGTCGCGCAGACGTACATCGGCACGGCGATGGCGACGACGGCGAGATACCCCATCCAGGGGTATGCCTGCAGTAAGCCTGAAAGGTCTTCGGGGACCGCTACAGTAATGGCGGCACCGATGAGAAGACCCCAAAAGAGCGGTTTGGCGATATCGCGGAGCAGGGTGACGAAACCGTACTGCAGGGCGGCTTTCGATGAAAAGCTTTTCACGGCAGGGGGGGTGTCCGGCGCCGGACGGACGGCGAAGGAGCCCCCTGCCGAAGACTGTATCAGCGGGGAAAAGGGGGATGGGGCGGCTGCGGCCGCGGCAAACGCCGCTTTTGGGGGTTCCGCGCCCAGAACGTTGGTCAGGATGCCCGCCGCCGCCGCGATGATCATGGAGGTGAGCACCCGGTAGAGGGTGAAGGCCCAGCCAAACATGCCGAAGGTGGCGAGAATGGAGTCGACCCCGGTGATGGGTGTGGAGATGAGGAAGCTGAGGGTCGCCCCGTTGGAGGCGCCGCTTTTCTTGATGGCCGTGGCGAGGGGAACGACCCCACAGGAGCAGACCGGCAGCGGAACGCCGAATAGGGTCGCTTTGATGACCGAACCGACCGAGTCCCGCCCCAGATGCTTTTCGACGAACGTGGCGGGGACCAGCTCGTGAAGGATGCCGGCGAAGAGCAGCCCGGCGAGGATGTAGAGGGACATCGCATTGCTCAGTTCGAAAAGCGCGGTCCCGAATGCCGCAAAAGGGTCAACCATTGAGGCTCCTTTTTGTATGATAATAGTTATCATTACCTTTTTTTGTTGTGATTCCGCTTAAGTATGAAATGCATGGGAAAAGTGTGACTTTCAATTCATCATCTCCGGGTTGAAAATCTTGTTCAAGCCCAAAAAACAGCACATTTTCGCTTGGGTGTGTAGCGTTATTGTAATAACGCCTCATTATAATTCGGTTAACTTGTTTCCGTTATGATTCAAGTTGAATCCAAACAACAAGGAGAAGCAGATGATCTACAGTCAGAAAACGACGCTCAAGCGCAAGAACATCAGCGGTGTCGAACGCGACAAGCTGAAAAAACTGCAGCAGAGCAAACCGACGCAGTGGATGATTGCCGGCATGATCCGGTAGTACCAGGCAGACGGCAGCTGCCGGATCCACCCCAGAAATTCCCCGAAAATACGCACGAGAGAGAGTTTTCAACTCGCCACTTCCCCCCAAACACTGGAAAAATCAAAGAAATTCTGCTATAATCGCGGACTCTTTTTAGGCCATTGCCTATGGCACTGAAAAGGAATTTTGCGAAAGGAGCCCGACGATGCCCAAAATGAAATCCGTCAAAGGCGCTGTCAAGCGTTTCAAGGTCAAGAAAAACGGCAGCATCAAACGCGGTACCGCGTTCAGAAGCCACATCCTGACCAAACAGGACGCCAATACACGTCGTAAGCAGAACACGCCGAAAGTCGTCGCAAAAGTCGACGAAAAGAACATCAAGGCGATGATCAACTAAGGTCGTAACCCCGGTTACACGAAAATTCTCCAGCTGCATGCTGGGCAAGTCCGCCAAAGAAGCGGCACCCGAACGCCGAGAGCGACAGGGTAAAGAAAAGGAAAAAATATGCCAAGAGTAAAAACTGGTGTCGTAAGACGCCGCCGTCATAAAAAAGTACTGAAGCAGGCACGCGGCTTCTACAGCGGCCGCCGCAAGCACTTCCGCAAAGCGAAAGAGCAGCTTGAACGCAGCCTCGTCTATGCGTTCCGCGACCGCAAACAGAAAAAACGTGAGTTCCGCAAACTGTGGATCATCCGTATCAACGCGGCCTGCCGTCTGAATGACATCAACTACTCCCGTTTCATGAACGGCCTCAAAAAAGCCGGCATCGAACTCGACCGCAAAATTCTTGCCGATATGGCGATGAACGACGCCGCTGCATTCTCCGCAGTCGTCGCTCAATCCAAAGCGGCACTCTAATTCCCCCGGGCCTTCGGGCCCGTTCTTCTGCAATAAACCCACCACTTTTTCACCAGATTCATCTGTTATAATGCAGCACTGACACTTGTTGCAAGGCTGAACATGGTACAAGAGCTATCCCACCCGCTGGTCACCTCCTTGGTCAATCGTCTGCGCAATACGGCCTGTGATGCCGGCTGTTTTCGCCGTACGGTCGCCGAACTGGCCCGGATGCTGGCTTACGAGGCGTTTGCGGCCGCGGAGCTTGAGATGCGCGACATCACGACCTGGCAGGGACGGGGGCGCTACGGCGTTCTCAACGGCGAGGGGATGGTGCTGACACCGATCCTACGGGCCGGAATGCCGATGCTTGAGAGCCTGATGGAACTGTTTCCGGAAGCCGCGGCGGGTTTTCTTGCGATGCGGCGGGACGAGGTCACCCACGAAGCGGTACTCTATTATGACCGGGTTCCGGAGTGCGGCGGCGGCTGCGTGGTGCTGCTTGACCCCATGGTGGCGACGGGGGGGTCGCTCTGCGACGCCATTGACGCCGTCAAGGCGAAGGGCCCCGGCCGCATTATCTGTCTCAACATCATCGGTTCCCCCGAGGGGATTGCCGAAGTGCAGCGCAGGCACCCGGACGTACCGTGCTACATTGCGAAAATCGATGAACGGCTTGATGGCGACAAGTTCATCCACCCGGGGCTCGGCGATGCCGGGGACCGGGCCTACAACACCCCGGAGTAAAGGAGCAAAGGCATGAAAAAACAGTGGATCAAGCTGGCGGCCCTGGTCGTTGCAACGGCCATTTTCAGCGGTGGCTACAGCTACTACGCCTCCAAGGAGATCAAGACCCGCGACGCCGTTGTGATGATGGAATACAGCGTCCTCGACAATCAGGTCTGGAGCATGGAAGGGGAGGCGAAGGAACGCGCTTTGGCGGCGGATAACTCCTATGACGCCATCGAGGCGATGAAAGCGCAGCACCGCAGTGCTTCGCGTAAAAAAATTATGGGAAAAGTGCTTGCGATTCTTTTCGGAATAGTGACGGCGGGATACCTGGCCCGTCTGCTCTTTCAACTCGGAAGGGAGGCCGTGGCACGGCGCAGGGAAGAGCTTCGCTCCGAGCATTAAAACGCTTTTCGAAGAAAAGGTTTGGCTACAGGGTGTTACAATGGAAGAAACCTAGACAGAGGGAGGATTGCCAATGCAGGGTATCAGCAGCGGACCGTCAGCCGGACCTCAGATGTACGCCATGAAAAAAGCGATTGACGTGCAGGCGCAACAGACGCTAAAAATTCTGGAGAGTTCAAGTCTGCAGACGCAGACGTCCCAGCAAAACAGCGGAGCGTCCCTGACCGGAGTCGGTCAGAAACTCGACATCAAAGGCTGAGTCTACGCGATATTCGTGTAGACGGCCTGGATGTCGTCATCTTCTTCAAGGCGGTCGATCAGTTTTTCGATCTCCACCATCTGCTCTTCACTAAACTCCTGCGGATTGTTCGGAACACGCTGGAGCGATCCTTTTTTCAGCTCGATCCCCATGGTGTCAAACGCTTCGGAGAGTGAACCGAAGTCGGTGTAGTTCCCGTAAACGTAGACGGTTCCCTCGTTCTCCTCAAGCTCTTCGAGCCCGGCGTCGATCAATTCGAGTTCGAACTCTTCGAGGTCCATACCTTCAGGTTTGTCGAATTCGAAGACCGCTTTGCGGTCGAACATGAACTCCAGGGAGCCGTTTTTCAGCAGTTCACCTCCGAGTTTGTTGAAGTAGCTGCGGACGTTGGCGACGGTGCGGGTGTTGTTGTCGGTGGCACACTCGACGAAGATCAGCGCCCCGTGCGGGCCTTTTCCTTCATAGTTGAGTTCCACGATGTCCGCGGCGTCTTTGCCCGCAGCGCGCTTGATAGCGGCTTCGATGTTGTCTTTGGGCATGTTCTGCGCTTTGGCAGTCTGGATCGCCAGGCGCAGCTTGGGGTTCATGTCGGGATCCGGGCCGCCCTCTTTCGCCGCGATCGTGATGATCCGGCCGAGTTTCGGAAAAAGTTTGGACATATTGCCCCACCGTTTCTCCTTGGCGGCGCGTCGGTATTCAAAGGCTCTACCCATGGGTGATGCTCCCCTCTAAAGTGAATTGCGGAATTATAGCGAATTTGGCGGCGGGACGCCACGGGGAACGGCGTGTCGAAGCCGTTTCAGAGTTTGCCGTTGTTGACGGCTTCGATGAGCATCTGCAGGGAGAAGCCGTCGTCGTCGAACCCCTCTTCCCGGCAGGTCTGGCAGGCGTTGCCGACGGCGAAGTCGTCTTGTTCCACCAGGGTGTCGAGGTCCTTGATGCCGTTAGCTTTGATAAACTCCACGATTTCACCGGCGGTGACGTCGTTGCAGTGGCACATGGTACGTTGCAGATCGATCATGCGGTTCCTTTGACAGTTGCGTTCTCTGCGGTAACTATAGCGAAAAAATCCGTTGTCCGATCCACACGTTCCGAGAAGGGAGCATTGGCTATAATCATCGCAACGACAGAAGGGGCAGAATTATGATGATTGTTTACATCGTCGGGACGGTTTTTTTCAGCTTCGGTTTCGTCATGCTGCTTGAAGCGCAGCTTTTCCGGCGCGCTGCCGAGAGGTTTCCGGGCAGGGTGATCGGGTACGAAACCGGCAGGAGCGACAAGGGACAGACGATGTACTACCCGATCGTCCGCTTTGCAACGCCGGACGGCTACGACATTGTGTTCAAGGAGGGGATCGGCACGAGCCCCATGCCCTATGGCATCGACGCGGAGGTGGACGTCCTGGTCTACAAAAGGATGTTTTCCACCGCCAGGATCAAAGGGGGCGGCAGACGGCTGATCGGGGCGATCATGCTGCTGATGGGCGGGGTTGCGCTCGCCGTGGCGATAGGCAACGCGGCCGATCCCGGTTTGAAGGTCTCGGGGATTCTGGTCGTCGCGGCGATCACGCTGGCGGGAAGCTGGGCGTCCCTTGTCTACATCGCCAGGTCCCGGCAGTCGGACGAACGGGAGTATGACTATACCCTGCATGAAGACGGGACCATCGGTTACGTACCGAGCGCATCGGCGATCCTGGAGGCGGCCGCGGCGCAGCGGCACCGCTACTCGAAACGGTGGCATCTCGTCGGCATGGTACTGGGCATCGCCCTACTCGCCGGGGGCGGGTACTGGGCCAAAGTGCAGCAGCGCTTTCTCCATGATGCACTTCGCGTCGAAGGAACCATCGTCTCCCAGCAGGTGGATCACGACAGCGACGGGACGACCTACCGGCCTATCATCGAGTTCATCCCCCGGGGCTCGGAGCGCCCTGTACGGTTTACTTCGTCTATGGGCAGCTCTCACCCCGGATGGAGGGTGGGAGACCGTACGGGGGTCTATTACGCCCCCGGTGATCCGCGTGATGCGATGGAGGACAACGGGCTCCTGCTGAACTACCTTCCGCAGGCGATTTTGATCGCGATCGGGCTGTTCATGGCACTCTTCTCCGTAAGGGCATACATCAGGAAACAGTGATCGGGCACCGGATTTGTTCCCTATGAAGCGTGTGCGCTTCATACCATGGAATATAATTGTTCAAATAAAAAGCTAAAATTTAATCAATCTTAGGTATAAAATATAAACATTATCCTAAAGAACCGTTTCGATGAATCACCTCCTTCCCCTTTTCCCCGCCGTCGAAAAAATCATCGGCGAACTCGAACATCAGAACAAACTGCTGCGCAAAATCACGCTTACCGGAAAGATCAACGCCCTTGACGTCGCATCCACGCTCTTCGAATTTACGGATACAACCATCACGGCTTTCGAAAGGCTGAAGCACGAGCTTGTCGAAGCCCTGCTCGAAGAGAACGTCAAAAAGAGCGTCAATGTGCTGGAGTCGAAGTCGAAGATTGCGATCAACATCCTGATCCGTAACCTCTTCGAACGCACGGCGGATGTCGGGTTCCTGGCGACAGACGGCGTGATCGTCGATTTTCTGACGACGGAGCAGGTGGATCCGGAGGCGATGCGCAAACGGCTGATCGCATATTCCAAGAAGTACACGGTCTACAATGAGATTGTGGTGCTCGATCTCGAAGGAAACGTGCGGGTGAACATCCACCCGGAGAACCGCCCCGCCCTCGGCGGCGACACCATCGTTGCACAGGCCTTGGCAGAGGAGGGGTATGTCGAACGTTACGCCTACACGGAGCTTTTCCCCCGGCAGGAGCGCACCCTCGTCTACGCCCAGAAGATTCTGAAAAATCATCAACCCGTCGGTGTTTTGGTCCTCTGTTTTCGCCTGGATGACGAGCTTGAGCGCATTCTCGGGAGACTCTCAACCGAGCAGGAAGAGGTGGGGATCGCGTCGGCCGCGGGCTCGCTTGTCGTGACAAAGAAAACAGACCGGGCCGACAAGATGCGCTACACCGATGCCGCGTATGAGCTGGTGGCGAAGCGGCAGTTGGCGGTGACGTCGAAAACCGGCGGTTACCAGGAGTACTTCGGACAGGACGACTGGTACGGGTACGCCCTCTCCGTGAATATGAAAACTCCCGAGTTCAAAGGCAAAGAAGGCTCATCAAACGAGCGCCGCTTGCTGAATGCAAAGCTTAACGGTGTGATCGACAAGGCCAACGAACTGGTGGAGGATCTGGGGGACGTGATCATCAACGGGGAGCTGATCGCCTCGAAGCGGCGGGTCTACGTACTGGGTCCCATACTCGACAACCTTCGCTCTGTCAGCTACCTGCTGCTTGACACCATCCGCAATGCGGTCAGTAACCTGGAGTTCCTGGTCAATGCCGCCTTGGTCAACGAGAGCGTGATCGCGTCGGATCTTGCCATCGACATCATGGATCGGAATCTCTACGAACGGGCCAACGACTGCCGGTGGTGGGCATTGACGCCGCTGTTCCAGAATGAGCTGGCAAAAGAGGTTCCGGATGCAGAGGCTCTGAACGATACCCTGCACTACATCAATGCGCTCTATACCGTCTACACCAATCTTTTCCTGTTCGACCGCGACGGACGCATCGTCGCGGCGTCGAACGACCGCAGTGTCCTCGGGAAAAGAGTCCCGCAGGGGAGCCTGGGCGGCGTACTCGCATTGAGTCATGAGCAGCAGTACACGGTCGGCAAGTTCGAGCCGACGCCCTTTTACGGCGATGCTCCGACCTACATCTATTATGCGGCGGTGCGCAGCGGCGGACGCTGCATCGGGGGCATCGGCATCGTTTTCGACAGTACGGTGGAGTTCCGGGCGATGCTCGAGGACAGTTTTCCCGCGGGTAAAAAAGGGTTTTCTCTCTTCGTTGACGCGGAGCTGCGGGTCATTGCGACCAGCGGCGGGCCGATGGCACCCATGGAGCGCTGCGACATCGAAATCGGGCCGCTGAACCGCCGGGGAGGGGAGAACCGGCACGGTTTCGTCACCTACCGGGGCAAACACTACATCTACAGCGTCGCGAAGTCGCAGGGATACCGGGAGTACAAGACCGAAGACAACTACAGAAACGATGTTTATGCCGTCACGATGGTCGAAATTTGATGGGGATGATGAGGAAGTTTGTCTGATTCGGAAACCTGAGAGGGTTTCTGTTTTGAAAGTTATTGAAAAGATGGTGCGCTCGAGAGGACTTGAACCTCCACGGCCGTTAAGCCACTAGAACCTGAATCTAGCGTGTCTACCAATTCCACCACGAACGCAAGTAGTCACTAAAAATAAAATTATACACTATTTACTCCCCTGTTGTGCAGGGAAATAAAGACAAAGTGGTGCGGACGAAAGGACTTGAACCTTCACACCTTGCGGCACCAGATCCTAAGTCTGGCGTGTCTACCAATTCCACCACGTCCGCAGGGATGGGTGGCACGCCCTAAAGGATTCGAACCTTTGACCGATGCCTTAGAAGGGCATTGCTCTATCCAGCTGAGCTAAGGACGCACGTGCTAACAGTTATGGTGCGCCCGATAGGATTCGAACCTATAACCGTCGGATCCGAAGTCCGATACTCTATCCAGTTGAGCCACGGGCGCACAACTTTGAAAAAACTTCTTCGTATCAAAGCGTTAAGTGTTTCATTAATGGGGTGGGTAACGGGGTTCGAACCCGCGACCCCCAGTGCCACAAACTGGTGCTCTAACCAACTGAGCTATACCCACCATGAACGAAAGCAGCCCGTACGGGAAGTACATGGTCGGGGTGAAAGGATTCGAACCTTCGGCCCCTTGGTCCCAAACCAAGTACTCTAACCATACTGAGCTACACCCCGACCGGTTCAGCTAACAAGCATGAGCTCGATTAGTGAGGCGAAATTATAGACAATATTGATAGCTTTGTCAATAGAGTCCGGAAAAAAAGGTAACACCTCCGCAAACAAGCCCTTAAGGGGCTTCGAAAGCGGCCACGCGATACAGTATAATGGGGGAATGCCAAAGAGGAAGTGCCGATGAAAATAGCGAGATTCAGCCGGGTCGGATTTATTCTGGCCGCAGCGGGAAGCGCGGTGGGACTGGGGAACATCTGGAAGTTCCCCTACATGACGGGGGAGAACGGCGGCGGCGCCTTCGTACTGGTCTACCTGATCACTTCGATCTTCATCGGGGCGACCGTGATGATCGCCGAAATGCTCATCGGCTACCTCGGTCGCCGGGACGGGGCCGGAAGCTTCGAGGCGCTGGCTCCCCGGGACAAGGGTATGTGGCGTTTCGGCGGGCTGATGATCTTCACCGGGCTGCTCATCATGACCTTCTACTCCGTCGTCATCGGCTGGATCTTTCACTACATCGCCGTGACCCTGACCCATCTTCCCCAGACGGTCTCCGAGGCGGAGGCCCACTTTATGGGGATGCTTAAAGACGGGATCGCCACGCAGATGCTCTACCACACCATCGCCTTTCTCATCGTCACGTGGATCGTCAGCCGGGGGATCAAGGGGGGCATCGAGAAGCTCAATCTCGTGCTGATGCCCCTGCTCTTTCTCATCGTCGGCGGGATGTTTCTCTACGCAACGACGCTGGAGGCCTTCTCCCAGGCGTGGGCCTTCATGTTCGAACCCGACTGGAGCAAACTGACCTCGGAGTCTTTCGTGCTGGCGGTCGGGCAGGCCTTCTTTACCCTGTCGCTGGGCATGGGGGCCATTCTAACTTACTCGGCTTCCCTGGCGAAGGAGAGCAATCTCGTCAAAAACTCCCTCATCATCGTCGCCCTCGATACGGCCATCGCCCTGTTGGCGGGCCTGATGCTCTTCACCTTCCTCTACCAGTACGGTGCGGAACCGGCCCAGGGGCCGGGACTGGTCTTCATCTCCCTGCCGGCGGTCTTCTACGAGATGGGCATGCTCGGCAACGTCTTCGCCCTGCTCTTCTTTATCGCGCTCGCCTTCGCCGGGCTCACTTCCGCAGTTTCCATCGTCGAACCGATGGTGCAGTTTCTCATCTCCCGTTACGACTTTCCCCGCTTCAAGGCGTCGGTCATTATCGGGGTCTTCTTCTACCTGGTCGGCATTGTCGCACTGCTCTCCAATACCGGGGCTTACAGTGAAGCGCTCACTTTCGGTTCCCGCAACGTCTTCGACTGGATGGATTTCCTGACCGCCTCGGTACTGCTGCCGCTGGGCGGCCTCGTGATGGCGATCTTCGTCGGGCATGTGATGGAACGGGAGCGGCTGCAGTCCGTGCTGGGCAGGCACTTTGGGCCGTTCTTTCCGGTCTGGTATTTCTCCCTGCGCTTCATCGCACCGGTGGCGCTCTTTGTCGTGATGCTGAACCTGATGGGGGTACTTAAATTATGAGTGACGCCCGTATCGCCCAGTGCAAACAGCTTTTGAGTGACGAGGGGATCAACCCGGCCTCGACCATCGAGTACGACGTCAACGGTACCATCCACACCCTCTCCCTGCAGGAGATCATCGAGACTTACATGCAGGCTTCCGAGGAGGCGCAGCTGGTTTTCGTCGCCGCGATGCACAAGGCGGTGGATGCCAAAACGATGGGCATTCAGAAATTTTTCGAGGGGATGGGGAAACTGCTGCTGATGAGCCGCTATTCGGAAGGGGATATTACGTCGGTGTGACGGGCGGGGCCTAGAGGCCAGCCGCTTCGATGCTCTTCGCCTGCGAGTCGGCGATGAGCATGTCGATGATCTCGTCGAAAGTCCCGCCGGTCATGATCTCGTTGAGACGGTAGAGCGTCAAGTTGATGCGGTGATCGGAGATGCGGTTCTGGGGGTAGTTGTAGGTCCGGATGCGCCCGCTGCGGTCCCCGGTGCCTACCTGGGCGTTTCGCGCCGCCCCCTCTTTCGCCATCTGCTCCTGCATCTCGAGGTCGTAGAGGCGCGCCGCCAGAACCTTCATCGCTTTCTCTTTGTTTTTGTGCTGCGATTTCTGGTCCTGGTTGGTTACCACGATCCCCGTGGGGAGGTGGGTAATGCGCACCGCCGAGTCGGTAGTGTTGACCGACTGGCCGCCACAGCCCGAGGAGCGCATGACGTCGATTTTGAGGTCGTTGGGGTCGATCTTGACTTCGACCTCCTCGACCTCGGGCATGATCGCCACGGTGATGGCAGAGGTGTGCACCCGTCCCTGGGATTCCGTTGCCGGAACCCTCTGGACCCGGTGCGTCCCCCCCTCGAACTTCATCCGGCTGTAGACCTGTTCGCCCTTGATCAGGGCGATGATCTCCTTGTAGCCGCCGGCTTCGGAGGGGCTGGTGCTCATCAGTTCGATCTTCCAGCCCCGCACTTCCGCATAGCGGGTGTAGGCCGTGAAGAGGTCGTTGACGAAGAGCGCCGCCTCGTCGCCGCCGGTGCCGGCACGCATCTCGATGATGGTGTTGCGGGCATCGTTGGGGTCCTTGGGGACCATGAGGACTTTGATCTCCTCTTCGAGCGGTTCCACCCGGGGTTCGAGTTCCCGAAGCTCCTCTTTTGCCAGTTCGCCCAGTTCCGGGTCGTACTGCATGGCTTTGTTCTCTTCGATGTCGTCCAGGAGTTTGATGTACTCTTTGGCTTTTTCGTAGATGGGAAGCAGGGAGGATTGTTCTTTCGAGAGTTCCGTCATCTTTTTGATGTTGGAGGCGATTTCCGGTGAGCTGAGCAGATCGCTCAGTTCATTGTAGCGCGCGATAAAGGGGGTGAGTTTATCGGCAAGCATGCAGTCTGTATTCCCGCAGCTTTAGAGTGCGTTGACAGCTTTGTGTAAGCGGCTTACTTTGCGTGCAGCGGTCTCTTTTTTGAGGATCCCTTTGCTGACGAATTTGTGAATTTGCTGGTTTGCGACTTTCAGCGCTTCAGCGGCCTCTTCTTTGTTTCCGGTATCTACGGCGCTGCGAACGGCTTTGACGATGTTCTTCAGGCGTGTACGGTAGAAACGGTTGCGCTCCGTACGTTTCGCAGTTTGGCGGATACGTTTCAATGCTGACTTATGGTTTGCCATATGCATTTATCCTTGTCAAAATTTTTTTAGGGTAGAATGCTACCTTAAAGATTCTTAAAATTAAGTTATATTTTATGCGTACCGGCATGGAATATCGATAAATACGGGGATGGAAGAGGGTAATATGAAACTATTCGGAACGGATGGAGTACGGGGCGAAGCGGGATCGTTCCTCAACGCGGAGCTGGCGATGAAAGTCGCCATGGCCGCCGGGGTCTACTTTAAAAAGAGTGCCCGGACCAAGAAAATTCTGGTCGGCAAAGATACCCGCCGCAGCGGGTACATGATCGAGAACGCCATCGTCAGCGGGCTGACCGCCGTCGGCTACGACGTGATCCAGATCGGCCCCATGCCCACTCCAGCCATCGCCTTCCTGACGGAGAACATGCGCTGCGACGCCGGGATCATGATTTCGGCGAGCCACAACCCCTACGGCGACAACGGCATCAAGTTCTTCGACGCCTCGGGCAACAAGCTCTCCGAAGAGGTGGAGGCGAAGATCGAGGAGATTCTCCGCAACGGCAAGAAGATCGAGGAGTGCGCCGTCACCGGCAAGGAGATCGGCAAGGCGAAACGGATCGACGACGTCATCGGCCGCTACATCGTCCAGCTCAAAAATTCCTTCCCCACCGAGCTGACCCTCCAGGGGCTGCGCATCGTTCTCGACACCGCCAACGGCGCGGGGTACAAGGTGGGGCCGACCGTGCTCGAAGAGCTGGGGGCCGAAGTGATCGTGCTGCACGACAAGCCCGACGGCTTCAACATCAACGAGGATTGCGGGGCACTGCACACCAAGGACCTGCAGGCGGCGGTCAGACAGTACCGCGCCGACCTGGGGATCGCCCTTGACGGCGATGCGGACCGGGTGGTGATCGTCGACGAGACGGGCGAAGTGGTCGACGGCGACCAGCTGCTGGGCGCCATGGGGCTCTACCTTCAGCGCATCGGGCAGCTCAAGGGCGACGGCATCGTCGCGACGGTGATGAGCAACCAGGGACTCGAAGACGCTCTCGGACGGCACGGGCTGAAGCTCTACCGCGCCAACGTCGGCGACAAGTACGTATTGGAGATCATGAAGCGCGAGGGGATCAACTTCGGCGGGGAGCAGAGCGGGCACGTCATCATGCACGACTTTGCCAAAACCGGCGACGGCCTGGTCAGCGCCCTGCAGGCGCTGGCGCTGGTCATCACCTCCGACCTTCCCGCCAGCAAGGCGCTGCGCCCCTTCGACCTCTACCCCCAGAAGCTCGTCAACCTGCATGTCGGAGAGAAGCGGCCCCTGGAACAGATCGAAGGGCTCGGCGAGAAACTGGCGGCACTCGATGCGGCGCATATCCGCCATCTCATCCGCTACTCCGGTACGGAAAACAAGCTGCGCATCCTGCTTGAAGCGAAGGAGGCTCCGGCGATGGAGGCGGCGATGAAAGAGATGGTCGCATTTTTTACGAAAGCGCTGAATGGGTAGGTACCTGCTGGTCTTTTTCCTTGCCGCGGCGGGGATTTTTATCGTTGACCAGAGCATCAAAGCCCTCTTTCTGGAGGGGTTTCGCTACTACACGGAGTGCATCGACCTGATCCTGGTCTACAACCGCGGCGTGGCATTCTCCATGTTCGCCTTTTTGGAGGAGTGGCTCAAGTGGATCCAGCTGCTCCTTATCGGCGGAATCGCCGGGTATTTTCTGGTTCGGCGGGAGTTTTGCTACGTCTTTCCCGCCGGGATGCTCATCGGCGCGGGACTCTCCAACGTCTTCGACCGCTTCCTTCACGGCGGTGTCGTCGATTACGTCTACTGGCACTGCGGCTTCGAATTTGCGGTATTTAACTTCGCGGACGTGGCCATCGACGCGGCGGTACTCTGGCTGCTGCTGCTCAATTTCCGGCCCGCGCTCTGCAAGAGCCACGAAAAGCCGTCCGGTTAATCTTGCTTTAAAGATTCGGCTGTTATCATTTCGTCCCTTTAAAAAAATGGTCGCGTAACTCAGTGGTAGAGTGCCACCTTGACATGGTGGTGGTCACTGGTTCGAATCCAGTCGTGACCACCATTTTTTCTACGAATCACTTTCGATTTTTAACTTTCCGCATAGTATTCATCTGATAAAATCACGCAACTTTTCACGGTAGTAAAATACCCTAAATAGTATTCTATATAGGATTTTATATAATGGACCAAATCGCCATTAAGCACAATGACGAAATCATCGACATGCAGACCGCCGCGGTACGGGGTTTCGAAGGGACTCCGGTCGCCCTCGACAACTCCGCCGAAGCGCTGGAGGTCATCCGCCATTCGACCGCCCACCTGATGGCCCAGGCGATCAAGAAACTCTACCCTAGCGCCAAATTCTTCGTGGGGCCCGTCGTCAAAGAGGGGTTCTATTACGATTTTAAAGTCGACGAAGAGATCGGCGAAGGGGATCTCAAGCAGATTGAGAAAGAGATGCTCAATCTTGCCAAGAAGAAGTACGACATCGAGCGTTACGAAGTCAGTATGGACGAGGCGAAGCAGAAGTTTGCCGACGACCACCTCAAGCTCGCGGTCATGGAGCGCATTCCCGGAGACACGGTCTCCATCTACAAACAGGGCGACTTCGAAGACCTCTGCCGCGGACCGCACGTGCCCAGCACCCGGTACATCCGGTTCTTCAAACTGACCAAGATCGCCGGCGCCTACCTCGGCGGCGACAGCAGCAATGAGATGCTTACCCGCATCTACGGCATCGCCTTCGCGGACAAAGAGTCCCTCAAAGCCCACCTCGACATGATCGCCGAGGCGGAGAAGCGCGACCACCGCAAGATCGGCGCGGAGATGAAGCTCTTCACCTTTCGCGAAGAGGTCGGCGCGGGCTTCCCCCTCTGGCTGCCGGCGGGGGCGCGGATGCGTTCGCGTCTGGAGAGCCTGCTCTTCAAGGCCCACCGCAAGCGCGGCTACGAGCCGGTGCGTGGCCCGGAGATGCTTCGTTCGGACCTCTGGAAGGTGAGCGGCCACTACCAGAACTATGGCGAGAACATGTACTTCACCAACATTGACGAAATCGAGTTCGGCGTCAAGCCGATGAACTGCGTCGGTCACATCAAGGTGTATGAACACGATCTGCGCTCCTACCGCGACCTGCCGCTGAAGTATTTCGAGTACGGCGTGGTGCACCGCCACGAGATGACAGGAGCCCTTCACGGCCTTTTCCGCGTCCGGGAGTTCACCCAGGACGACGCCCACATCTTTTGTACGGCAGATCAGATCGAGGAGCAGATCATCGAGATCGTCGATTTTATCGACAAGATTATGAAGACCTTCGATTTCAACTACCAGATGATGATCTCCACCAAACCGGAGAAGGCCGTCGGCAGCGACGCCATCTGGGAGACGGCGACCGACGCGCTGAAAACCGCGATGGACCGCAACAGCCTTCCCTACGGCATCGATGAGGGCGGCGGGGCGTTCTACGGACCGAAAATCGACATCAAAATCACCGACGCCATCGGCCGCGAATGGCAGTGCGGCACGGTGCAGCTCGACTTCAATCTTCCCGAACGTTTCGAGCTCGAATACGCCGGTGACGAGAACGCGAAAGTCCAGCCGGTAATGATCCACCGGGCGATTTTAGGTTCATTTGAGCGATTTATTGGTATATTGACGGAGCACTACGCCGGGGAATTCCCGATGTTCATCGCTCCGACCCAGGTGGCGATCGTCCCGATCGCAGAGGCTCACAATGCCTATGCCAAGGAGCTTTCGGACAAGTTGATCGATCTCGGTGCCGACACCGAAATCTATAACAAAAACGAAAGTCTTAACAAGCGTATCCGCACGGCGGAAAAAGCAAGAGTTCCGATGATCATCGTTTTGGGCGATGAAGAGGTGGAACATAAGACGGTCGCCATCCGCGACCGCCGCAGCCGGGAACAGTACAACCATACCGAGAGCGAGTTCCTGGCACTGATCCAAACAAAACTGAATGAGGTACATTTTTGAATAAAAAACAAGATCGCGTCATCATGAACGATGACATCAGAGTTCCCGAAGTACGCTGTGTCGTAGACGGCGGAGAAGCACTTGGCATCGTTTCAACCGACGAAGCGATGGAAAAAGCCAACGAACTGGGACTCGATCTCGTCCTGATCTCGCCGACGGCCAAGCCGCCGGTCGCCAAGATTATGGACTACGGCAAGTTTAAATACCAGGAAGAGAAGAAGAAAAAAGAGGCGCGCAAAAAGCAGGTGAAGGTCGAGGTTAAGGAGATCAAACTCTCCGTCAAGATCGCTGCCAATGACATCGGCTACAAAGTTAAGCATGCGCGCGAGTTCCTCGAAGAGGGCAAACACGTCAAGTTCCGCGTCTTCCTGCGCGGTCGCGAGATGGCCCACCCCGAAGCGGCCAGAGACGTGCTGCTGAAAGTCTGGCCGATGGTCGAAGACATCGGCGTCATGGACAAAGAGCCGAAGCTCGAGGGACGCTACTACAACATGATGGTCCTGCCCCAAAAAGACGACAAGAAAAAGTAACCTCTTTCAGTACCGCTTTTCATCGGCCGGGGACCTCCCGGCCGTGACCCCTACCCATGCATCTGACATTCCTCTCCGTACACAGGCAGTGCGCATTGCGCAGTATCACCTGCCCCGAAGATCACGGATACCCAGCCAAGAAAACAAGGGAACCGCTCTCGAAGGGATGTTGCTATAAAACACAGCGTTAGCGTAGACGAATGGGCTTCGCTCATTAAGTGTCAAGTTAAGTAAGTATGTGATGGATTTTTTAACAAAGTGCGGTTTACTGCACGCGGGCATTCCGCCGAGGAAAACAAGGGAACCGCTCCCGAAGGGATGTTTCTATAAAACACAGCGTTAGCGTAGATGAATGGGCTTCGCTCATTCGGCGTATAAAATCAAATAGGAACTCCCCTCCAGATACCTGCGGCACATGGTAAGGCAGGGTGGGCTGCTATGTTCCCATCCTGACCCATTGTCCCGCCAGACCATTGCACAGGTCTAAAGGGGAGCGTTGAAAACACGACCGTGTTCTCAGCGCTTGCAAGAGGGTGGAAGTATAGCAAAAAAGCCCCAATATTGCAATCGGCACTCAGGAGAGTACCGTATAGCGGTTGCGTCCTTCCGACTTGGAAGTGTAGAGCGCTTCATCGGCGCGGGAGTAGAGGCTTTTCGTCGTATCGTCCGGCCTTTTTTCGGTGACGCCCGCGCTGACGGTAACGGAGCGTTCGATACCGAAATCATGGGCTGCCATGGCTTCGAGCAGCCTCTGTGTCATGTGAATGATCTGTTCCAGACTCTGCATCGTGGAGAGGATGACGAACTCTTCGCCTCCGACGCGGAAGAGGCGGTCTTCGGCCCGGATGTGCGATCGGAACAGTACGGCCGTCTCCCGCAGTATGTCATCGCCGACCAGATGGCCGTGGGTATCGTTGATCCGCTTGAAATGGTCGATGTCGATCATCATCAGGGCCAAGGGATGGTTGTAGCGGACCGACCGGGCCAGCTCCTGTTCGAACAGCTTCAGAAAAGAGCGGCGGTTGTTGGCCCCGGTCAAGGGGTCGGTGGTGGCCAGGCGTTC
>JBNKLF010000013.1:0-90020 GCA_050292215.1 Sulfurimonadaceae bacterium
GCGCTGTCCTTAAGCTCCTTGGCCGCCGTCACCATCTGGGTGTAGCGTTCGACATCCTTGTAATCGATCCCGAACGCCTTCTCCACGTCGCCGATAGCCTGCAGCATCGCCTCGTTGTTCCCCATCCGCGCCAGGGCGTCGAACCGGACCCGGTCGGCGTTGTCGTAGGCGCGGCTCTTCTCCGACTTCGCCAGGGTGATCAGCTCTTCGGCCCCCGCCGCCGACTCCTCGTAGTTGCCGGTGGCGAAATCCGCCCGGATGTAACGCTCCAGCCACGCCATCCGCGTGCCGATCTCCGTGCTCTTGATGTAGGGGTTGGCGATGCTCTTGGCCTTGGCGAAGTTGCCGCCGTACATGGCGCATTCGTAGACCCCCTCGTCCCAGGTCTCGTTCAGCTCGACCCGGTAGCGCTCCGAAATGGTGATGACTTCGCTGCACGCCTTCTTCTCAAGGGCCTGCTGCATCAGCGCCTTCGCCGCTCTGGGAACCAGAGCGTCGGCGTCGGGGTAGACCCCGGGATCGAGCCGCGCCAGGGAAGCGTTCATGTCGAGCACGTCGCGGTAGCGCCCCTCCCCTTCGAGCAGCAGCGCTTTTTGATACAGCGCCTTGTCCGCGATGGGGTCCCCGGCGTACTGCTCCTGCAGGGCGTCAAATGCCGCCATCTTCGCCGTCATGTTGCTGTCGGGCATCTCGAAGAAGAGCGCGTCGCGGGCCTTCTGAACCTCGGCGACATAATCGCCGTACTGATAGGATTTGAGGTATTTGTCCAGCGCCGCCGCCGCTTCGTCGCGCCGGGGGGTCTGCGCCAGCCACACCCCGAGGTCCCGCAGCATCGGCTCGTAGAACTCGTGCCCCGGGTTCAATGTCTCCAGCAGCACCGCAGTGATGTCCGCCGCCGTGTCGAAATCGCCGCGGTTGGCGAAGGCGAGCGCCATGTCCCGGGACTCCAGCAGCTGCTCGCTGAAGTAGCCGGGGTTGCCGTCGATGATCTTCCTGGCGTACTCCGCCGCCCGCTCCGTCTTGCCGAAGTCGAGGTAGTAGCGGGAGATGCGGAAGGCTGCCTGGGCGGCGATGTCTATGTCTTTGGCCTCGTTAAGCGCCTCTTCGTAGTAGGTGATCGCCTTTTTGCTGTTGCCCGAGTCCTCCAGCTGCTCCGCCTTGTAGATCTTCCCCAGCGTCGCGAAGCGCTCCCCCTCGTGTTCGGTAAAGAGGCGGTCGAAGAAGTAGTCCGCGTCGGTGTAGAGCCCGATCTGTGAATAGGCGTGGGCCGTGTAGGCCAGCACCTCGGGAACGTTCTCGTCCGAGGCGTAGGCCCGCAAAAACTCCTTGGAGATCTCCAGCAGCCCTTCGGGGTTGCCGATGTGATGGTAGCAGCGCATCTGATAAAGCAGCAGTTCGCTGCGGAAGATGGAATCGGGGTAGGCATCCAGCGTCGCCACCGTCAGCTCCAGCGCCTGCTCGTAGTTCTTCACCTTGTAGAAGCGCTTGATGGCGAGGTATTCGCTGACGTCTTTGACCCGGGAGATCTTGATGGGGTTCCCCTTGATGTCCAACCCGCCGACGTAGGGCATGGTGTCGTGGGAGAAGGTGACGGGGAAATTGATGGAGGTCGGTGTCGGCGCTTCCTCGCGGATCAGCGGCATCGTCTCCGTATAGCCGACGATCATCCAGTGCTTCGAACGCTCCGCCGGGGCGTTGAAAACCCGCTTCTCCTTCGGCAGCTCGAAGAGCACCGGGATCAGCTCCATCTTCGCGAAGGGGGTGACGATGACGAAGTAGGTGCCGTCGCGAGTCTCGGTGGTGACGGAGAAGAAACTGTTGGAGAGGGGTTTGAAATCCTGGCTCGGACGACGGCTGAAGGCACAGATGATCTGTTTCGTCTGATCGAAATCGTCGTGCTGGGCTTCGCACACGAAAGGCAGGTCGTCTTTGAGATGGATGGTCGAGAAAGAAGCGCCCTCCTCCTTACCGCTTTTAACGGTGAGTTCGAGGGCGTAGAGGGAGGTGCACACGAGCAGGAGCGTCAGCCATTTTGCCAAACTCTTCCCCCTTGTGTCCGCACCCCGCGGTCGCACCGGGCGCCGCGTCGGATCGTCTTAATACCCGCTATTATACACAAACGCGCTGATAAACTCCAGCAGCGGGTTGATGGCAACGACCGAGAAGATGGTCGCGACCGCCGCGACGCCGATGATGGTCTTCAGCGGCAGCGAGGCGTTGTTCATGTAGTAGTTCTCTTCGGTGATGACGGGATCTTTCATGAACATGTAGATGATCAGTTTCAGGTAGTAGTAGCCGGCGATGGCGGAGTTAAGCGCCATGATGAGCGCCAGCACCAGGTAGGGCGTCGTCCCCATGGCGACGGCGGAGCCGATCAGGTACATTTTGCCCCAGAAGAGGCCGAAGGGCGGGATGCCCGCGAGGCTCAGCATGAACAGCGCCATCATGACCGCCGCGACCGGCAGGGTTTTCACCAGGCCGGAGTAGCGCTCGTAGGAGTGGTCGGACTCCAGGAACTTCAGTTTGTCCTTGCCGTGGACGTTGCCCTTGCGGCGGTTGACCCACAGCATGGCGAAGCTGCCCAGGTTGGTGAACATGAAGAGCGTCCAGTAGAGGAAGACTGCCGTGTTCGCCTGGGTGGTGCCGATGAGTACCGCCGCCATGACGAAGCCCGCGTGAGAGATGGAGCTGTAGGCGAGCATCCGCTTGACGTCGTCCTGGACCAGGGCCCAGATGTTCGCCGCCGTCATGGTAATGATGACGACCGCGAAGAGAACGTACTCCAGCCAGACGACACCGCTCTGGACGAGGAACTCGAACAGACGCATCGCGACGACGAAAGCCGCGATCTTAGGCACGATGGACATGTAGCCCGCCAGCGCCGCGTTGGAACCTTCGTAGACGTCCGGCGTCCAGGTATGGAACGGCACGACGGAGAGCTTGAAGCCGAAGGAGGCCAGCATGAAGACGACGGCGACCAGGATGAAGCCCATGTTTTTAAAGCCGTCCGCAGCCAGCACTTCGGCGATCTGGTTGATCTCGACCGAACCGCTCAGGGCGTAGAAGATCATCGCACCGAAGGCGTAGAAGCCCGCGGCCAGCGCCCCCATCGTAAAGTACTTGACCGCCGCCTCGAAAGACTTGGCGCGGTTGTGCAGGGCGATGAGGGTGTAGAGCGCCAGCGACGCCGTCTCGAGGCCGACGAAGATCAGGATCAGGTTGTCGCTGGCGACCATGAACTGGAAGCCCGCGATCATGAACAAGAAGAGCGCGTAGTACTCCGGGTAGGCGTACTCGTGGAAGCGCTTGGAGGTCAGCGAGAGCGGGATGAAGAGCATCGACGCGACGACGATGATGAGCTGCGACAGAATGGCCAGGCCGTCCATCATTATGACGTCGAAGAAACCGCGGACGGTGCCGTTGGCGGTGAAGATGCCCGCGAAATCGATCAGGCTGCCCAGGTCAAGCAGCAGGAACAGGAGGCTCAGCATGACGTACATGGACTTGTGCAGACCCTCTTTGGCCATGTCGACGACCAGAATGGTCAGGGCGCCGGCGATGGCGATCAGCATGGGGGCGAGTGTCGCGACGTTCAGCGACTCGAAGGATACGGTTACAGGCTCTAGCATTACTTCGCCTCCTCTTGGGTAATCACGATCTTGCCGGCGAGGTTGGGGATGCGCTCTTTGGCTTCCTCAGTAATCGCCTTCTCGTGCATCAGCTGCACGATGGACTCGACCGAATTGTTGATGGGCTCAAGCACCGGCTTGGGGTAGACCCCCAGCCAGATCGCCACGAGGGTCAGCGGAATGAGGGCGCTGAGCTCTTTGGCGTTGATGTCCGGCAGGTTCTCGTTCTCGGGGTTGGTCACCTTGCCGAAGAACGCTTTTTTGAACGCTGAGAGCATGTAGATAGCACCGACGATGATCGCCGTACCCGCCAGCAGCGTCAGGATGTGGGACTGCTGGTAGAAACCGAGCAGGCTCAGGAACTCGCCGACGAAGTTGATGGTCAGCGGCAGGCCGACGGAGGCCATGACCATGATGCCGAAGACGGTGGCGTAGTGCGGCATCACCGTGGCCAGACCGCCGAACTCGCTCATCAGCTTCGTATGGCGGCGGTCGTAGATGACGCCGACAAGCATGAAGAGCGCGCCGGAGACGACGCCGTGGGCGATCATGAGGAAGACCGAACCGGTGATCCCCTCGACGTTCAGGGCGAAGGTACCGAGGATGATGACACCCATGTGGGAGATCGAGCTGTAGGCGACGACCTGTTTGATGTCCTCCTGGGCGTAAGCGACCATGGCGGTGTAGATGATCATAATGATCGCGATGATCGCGACATAAGGCATAAAGTAAACCGACGCATCCGGGAAGAGCGGCAGGGAGAAGCGTACGAAGGCGTAGGTACCCATCTTCAGCAAGATGGCCGCCAGGATGACCGAACCGATGGTCGGCGCCTGGCCGTGGGCGTAGGGGAGCCACGTATGGAACGGGAACATCGGGACCTTGATCGCAAATCCGAGGAAGAAGGCGATGAAGAGCCAGTATTGGAAGTTCTCCGGCAGGACCATGCGGTACCACTCGAGGATGGAGAAGCTCCATACCCCGGTGACCTGGTTGTAGAGGTAGGCCATGAAGAGCATGCCGACGAGCATCACCAGAGAACCCGCGAAGGTGTAGAGGAAGAACTTGATGGACGCGTAGATGCGCAGCGGTCCGCCCCAGGCGCCGATGATGTAGAGCATCGGGACGAGGGAGAGTTCCCAGAAGACGTAGAAGACGATCGCGTCAAGAGCCGCGAAGACGCCGATCATCGTCATCTCAAGGAAGAGCAGCGTGATGATCAGGTCCTTGACGCGGCGCGTCTCCGTCAGCGACGTGATGCCGATGAAGGTGAAGAAGGCCGCCAGGACGATGATGAAGAGCGAGATGCCGTCGATACCGAGAAGGTAGCTGACACCGAACGCCGGGATGAGCGGCGCCGCTTCCATGAACTGCATACCCGCTACGGACGGGTCGTAATGGTACCAGAGGGCGAGCGAGAGTACGAACTCGACGGCCGACACGGCGATGCCGTAGGCGCGGATGCTCTCCTTCGATACGACAAACCCGAGCATTGCTGCCAATGCCGGGAAGAAAATGAGGATCGTTAACATATGATCAAACATCTAGGCGCTCCTTAACCTGCTGCCGTGTAACCGACGGTATATGCGACGGCGAGAACCATCAGGATCAGCATCCCTGCAACCATCCAGCGAAGCATCGTGGAGAGGTTGCCGTTTTGCATCCCGTGGGTCTTCTCACCGGTTTTGTAGAATGCGGTCGCGATAAAGTCGACCGTTGCGTCCACGACTTTGAGATCGAACTGTTTCCAGAAGATCCGGGAGAGATCCGCGTAGGGTTTGCAGAAGAACTCGTCGTAGAATTTAGGAATGTAGTACTGGTTGAACAGCACCTTGTAGAGGAAGTTCGACTCGATCTTCTTGTCGAAGGCCCCCTGTTTGACGTAGCGTGCGTAGGCGTAGGCGATGGCCGCGCCGACAAAGAGCTGCGTCCCGATCACCATGATCCAGAAGATGACCGGGGAGTGGATGTGGTACTCCGTCGCCGGAAGCAGTTCGGTCACCATCGCGACGTAGCTTCCCTTGAAGCCGAAGCCGGCGATGACCGCCAGGATGGCCAGCGGGCTCATGGCGATGAGCATGTACTTGTACGCCTCGTGCGGGTGGAATCCCCACTCTTTGTAGCGCTCTTCGCCGTGGAAGATCAGCGCCACCAGACGGAAGGAGTAGAACGCCGTCAGACCCGCGGTAAGGAGCAAGACGGTGTAGAGGATGTAGTGGTGCTCGACGAAGGCGACTTCGAGGATCAGGTCCTTGGAGAAGAAGCCCGCCAGCGGCCAGATGCCCGCCAGCGCCACGGAAGCCAGCGTCATCATGATGAAGGTGCCCTTCATCGCTTTGCGCAGGCCGCCCATCTTGAAGGGGTCGAGCTCGTCGCTCATGGCGTGCATGACGTTACCCGCGCCGAGGAAGAGGAGCGCTTTGAAAAAAGCGTGGGCCATCAGGTGGAACAGGGCCACCCAGTACGCACCCAGGCCCGCCGCGACGAACATGTACCCCAGCTGTGAAAGCGTGGAGTAGGCGATGATGCGTTTCATGTCGCGGTTGACCAGCGCCATGGTGGCGGCGAACATCGCGACGAAGGCGCCGAGGCTGGCGATGAAGATGCCCACTTCGGGGATCATGTCGTACAGCGGGTTGGCACGGACCACCAGGTAGACACCGGCGGTAACCATGGTTGCGGCGTGGATGAGGGCGGAAACCGGGGTCGGACCCTCCATCGCGTCGGCCAGCCAGGTGTGCAGCGGGAACTGGGCGGATTTGCCCATCGCGCCGATGAAGAGGAAGATACCGATCATCGTCAGGGTCGCCATGTCCAGGTTCGCGTAGGCCGGGAAGATCTCGTCGTAGCGGACCGAACCGGTGTTCCAGTAGGTGAGGAAGATGCCGATGAGCATCGCGAGGTCGGCGATACGGTTCATGATGAACGCTTCGTTCGCCGCCCAGCTCGCGGACTCTTTGTGGTACCAGAAGCCGATCAGGGCCCAGGAACACAGACCAACGCCCTCCCAGCCGATGAAGAGGCCCAGGAGGTTGTCGCTCATGACCAGCACCATCATCGAGAAGACGAAGGCGGAGAGCCACGCGAAGAAACGGTTGAACGCCTTGTCGTGATCCATGTAGCCGATGGAGTAGACGTGAACGACCGTGGAGACGATGGTCACGACCATCATCATCGTGACGGAGACCTGGTCGACCACGAAACCGTAGGTGATGTTCAGGTCGCCGGTCGCCATCCATGTCATCAGCTGGACATGAACGGTCTCACCGTCAAGAACGTGCCCCAGCAGGATGGTGCTGGCGACAAACGAAGCAAACAGAAGCGCCGAGGGCACGATGCCGGCGATCATCAGCTTCGGGCGCGCGCCGAAGAGCGCGGCGAAGAGCGATCCCGTCAGCGGTGCGAAGAGCGCAATATACAAATAGAGTTCCATAGTCATCATCCTCTCATCGTCGTCATCATGTCAAGATCGATCTTGCCGGTGCGTTTGAACCAGACCACCAGCAGACCGAGGCCGACGGCCACTTCGGACGCCGCGATGGCGATCACGAAGAAGGCGAACATCTGCCCGGAGTAGTCCCCGTAGTAGTGGGAAATCGCCGCAAAGCCGATGTTGACGGCGTTGAGCAGGATCTCCGTGGCGAAGAAAAGCATCAGCAGGTTCTTCCGGCGCATGACGCCGACCAGACCGATGGCGAACAGGACCGTAGAGAGGACCAGGTAGTGTGTCAATCCGATTTCCATCATGAGGCAGCCTTTGTAGTTTCTTCCATGGCGGCGATGTCCGTCTCATCCATCAGGGTGAGGGATTTGTCCATCTTCTTGCCGGCGAGAACGATGCCTGCGATCATGGCGACCAGCAGCATGACCGCGGCGACTTCGAAGGGGACCAGATACTTGGTAAAAAGCACCATACCGATCGCCTGGGCGTTGCCGACGCTCTCGTCAACGGGGTACGCCGCCATCATGTTGTCGGAGACGATGGGGGCCGCGAAGATGAGTACCAGCAGCAGGGCCGCCATGCCGCTCATCGCGAAGACCAGGCCTGAAGAGGGGTTCTTCTCCCGCACGTCGCGGGTGGTGTCGAAGAACATCATACCGAAGGCGTAGAGCGCCATGACCGCACCGGTGTAGACGACGATCTGCACCGCACCCAGGAAATCCGCTCCCAGGATGAAGAAAAACGCGGAGATGAAGATCATCCCCGCCGCCAGCGCGCTGAGCGCGTAGAGCGCCTGCGACGTCATGACGGCGATGCTGAACATCGCGATCGTCAGAAAGGCGAAAAGATAAAAAGCGATTGCTTCCATGACAACTCCTTAGTAGGCAAGAGGCGTCTTCTTGACGCTCTTGTCGCTTCCGGGGATGACCGCGCCGAAGCCCGGGTATTCCTCTTGCTGACCCGCTTTGAGCAGGTCGATGGGGGTGAGCATGTCCTCGAACTCGACGTAGTGGGCACGCTGTTCGGAGGCGTTCTCGTAGCGGCCGCCGTGGACGATGGCCAGTTCCGGGCAGACTTCCGCGCAGTAGCCGCAGAAGATGCAGCGCCCGAGGTTGATGCTGTATTCGGTCACTTCCTTGCGGCTGTTCTCGTCGATGCGGGTATCCATGCGGATACAGTCGGAGATACAGATCTTCTCGCAAAGCCCGCAGCCGATGCAGCGCTCGGTGCCGGACTCCAGCAGACGGAGCATCTTGTGCACCGCGCGGTAGCGCGGACCGATGGGGAGCTTCTCCTTGGGGTACTGCACGGTGTGGATGTCGAACTTGAACATCTCGCGCAGTACGACCCAGAGGCCGACGAAGAGTTCGCCCCGGAAGGTACGTTTTACGACGCGCTTGAACTTCTCCCACCCGGTCGTCGGGTAGTCTTCGATCTCGACCATGAAGTAGCCGTCTTCACCTACGTTTCTATGTTTAAACTGTTCCAAACTCATTGCTCACCTTTCCTACATCATCCAGATACCGGCGATCACCACATTGATCACCGCGATCGGCATAAGCACTTTCCAGCAGAGCCACATCAGCTGGTCGGGACGGATGTCCGGCCAGGCCGCGCGGGTCCAGAGGAAGAAGAAGAAGAGGAACGACACTTTGCCCAGAAGGCCCAGCGCGCCCAATACCGATCCGTCGCCGAAGCCGCCGAGGAAGATCAGCGACGTCACGAAGGAGATGAAGAACATGTTGGCGTACTCCCCGATGAAGAAGAGGCCCCAGCGCATGCCCGAGTACTCCGTACCGAAACCGTCGATGATCTCGTGGTCGTTGGCGACCAGGTGGAACGGCGTCCGGCCCGTCTCCGCGAAAGAGGCGATAAGGAAGAGGACGAAGGCCACGAAGCCCATCGGCGTTGCAAACGCCGTCCAGCCGTGCTCAACCTGGTAGTTGTTGAAGTCGATCAGCGAGAGCGAACCGACCATCATCAGCGGCGCCAGCAGGGAGAGACCGGTGATCACCTCGTAGGAGATGAAGACCGCCGCGCCCCGGGCCGCGGAGATGAGGGCCCATTTGTTCGCCGACGCCATACCGCCGAGCAGCGGTCCGTAGAGGCCCGCGCCCATGACGCCCAGGATGTAGAGAATACCGACGTTGATGTCCGCCACGATGGGATGCACGGTGTAATCGCCGATCTCGAAGCTCGGCCAGAAGGGGATCGCCGCCGCCGCCATGAACGCCGTTGCCGCGGTGATGACCGGGGCGATCTTGAAGATCTTCGTCACGACGTTCTGGGGAACGATGTCCTCTTTGGTAAAGAGCTTGATGCCGTCCGCGGCGATCTGCAGCAGGCCGTAGGGGCCGACGTGCATCGGCCCGAGACGGCGCTGCATGAACGCCAGTACCTTCCGTTCGAAGTAGGTACCGAAACCGGCCAGTGCCGAGAAAATCAGCAGGATGACCACGATCTTGAGGATCGTTTCAATCAGATATGCCATATCCATTGTTTACACCTTTTGAATCGAAGCTGCGGCGAAACGGTAACCGCCGAACAGCGCTTCTGTGTTGATTTGGGTATCGAAAGTCGGCAGACAGCCGATCATGCCGCCGATTTTGTTGTCGACGACGACTTTGACCGTCACGGCGTTTCCGTTCGCTTCCACGCGAACCTCTTCGCCTTCGCTCAGCCCTTTCTCCGCCAGCATCGCTTCGCTGACGTAGAGACCGCCCTCGGCCTTGAGCTGATGCGCCTTGTTCGTGAAAGGGGTGAACTGGCGCACCGGGTTGGCGAGGTAGACCGTTTCGCCGCCCAGCGCCGCCGCTTCGTCGAAGGGCGCGACGCTCTCGTCGCCGGAGACCGGGACGGAGCCGTTTTCGAGACGGTAGCCGCGCACCTCTTCACCGGCGTTGGTGTAGTGGTTCGGCAGGTCGTCGAAGGCGATCGCCTTGAAGCCTTTGGCTTCGGGAAGGCAGGCGGTGTAGCCGACGGTGTACTCCGACTCCAGGCCCAGGGCGTTGGCGACGTCGTTGAGGACGTAGCCGCCGTAGGGGAGCGCCGCGTTGGTCGGGTTGACCCGCTTGTTGATGCCGGTGAGGGTGCCCTCTTGCTGGTTGATGGCGGGCATGTCGAGATCGCCGCCGCCCAGCGCGGAGAGGACAAAGTCGCCCGGCGCGTTGTAGCCGACGACGCTGCTTCCCGCTTCGGCGTCAAGCTCGCAGATGAGGCTGACGCCCAGGGTGTTGGCGAGGCTAGGGATCATCACCAGTTCGAACGCCGTGTACTTCTCGACCAGCGCCACGAGGCGGGCGAGGTTTTTGGCGTTGGGGTGGGTGTAGAGGTCCGGACCGACGATGAGGGCGAAGGCGTCTTTCTTGGCCAGGTTTTTCTCCATAAAGGCCGTAAAGGCGTCGCCGTCGGTTCCAAGCAGTTCCAGCAGACGGTTTTCGTCCACCTCGATCTCTTTGGAGACCTTTTTGGGAACCATCTTGGTCTGCTCTTCCTCAACCTCTTCCTCTTCGCCGGTCTCTTCGTTGACCTTCTTGACCATTACCTTCTCGACGACTTTCTCTTTGATGGTCTCTTCGACGGTGACGGTTTTCATGGAGTGGAATCCGGCGAGGTAGTCGCGCACCGCTGCGGGCAGCTTCTCTTTGTCACCGAAGAGATCGAGCATCAGGTAGAGCGCCGCCTCTTCCATCATCGGGGCGTGGGTGACGCTCAGAACGGACTTGCCGAGCTCGTCGATGACCGGGTCCGCAACGGGATGGAAGTAGAGCCCCGCGCCCTTGTTCATCTTCATGGAGTTGTTGAAGGCGTAACGGGCGTTGGGGTTGTCGGACTTGAGCGCCGCGCCGATGGAGACGACGAAGTTGGCGTTGTGGGCCGTTTTGAGGTCGGCGCCGTAGAGGGCCGTGCCGCTCACTTCGCCGTAGGCTTTCAGGAATTCCTGGAAGCTGCGGGCCTCGTCGTTGATGAGCTTGTAGCCCCGTTTGGCTTTGAGCTGCTGGAGGATGAGCGCCTCTTCGTTGGTGATGGTGGAGGTAAAGCGGATGGTGTCGGCTTTCTCGAAGGCCGCGACCGCCGCGTCGAATGCCGCCGCGTCCTTGGTCACGCCGGCGTTCTCGTAATCAAAGCCGTAGCGTCCCGCACCGCAGAGCGACACGTAGTTCCACTCGTTGCTGACGCGGTAGATCTTCTCTTCGGGGTTTTCGATGCTGGTGTGCTTGACGTCGTAGGAGAGCTGGCACCCGGCGCTGCAGTGGCCGCAGGTCGCGGGGATCTGCTTGGTCTCCCAGGCGTTGGAGGTGTAGATGTAGTCGGTATCGACCAGCGCGCCCACCGGACAGACCGCCGCACACTCGCCGCAGCTCGTACAGTCAAGCATCTCCTCGCCGGAGGTGAGGCCGATGACGGACTTGTTGAGCTTGTTCCACATGGCGTAGGCGTCTTTGGGCATGCTCTCCTTGTACTCCGCGTCCAGGGCGTCGCCGCCGCGGGGAACGGTTTTGAGGGAGTTGTCGCCGATCATATCCTTACAGACGGTGACACAGCGCTCACAGACGATACACAGACCCGGATCGTAGTGGATGTGGCCCCAGTCCTGGACGGGACGCTGGACATCCTTAATCGCGTAGCTCTGGGAGTCGACGCCGATCTCCAGGGTGTAGTTCTGCAGTTCACACTCCCCGGACTGGTCGCACACCCCGCACTGCAGCGGGTGGTTGACGTCGTAGACCTCCATGATCGCACGGCGTTCGGCCAGGATGTTCTCCGTCGTGGTGAGGATATCCATCCCCTCCTTCGCTTTGGCATTACAGGCGTAAACCTGCTTGCCGTCCGCCTCGACGAGACAGATCCGGCAGGCCAGGGTCGGGCTACACCGCGTCAGGTAACAGATCGCGGGGATGAAGATGCCGTTGGCACGTGCTGCGTTGAGGATGTACTCCCCCTCCTGCGTTCGGATCTCTCTCCCGTCGATGGTAATCGTAATTTCACTCATCAGCCATTCACTCCATAGATTTTTGCTTTCTCGAACCGATACTCCCCGTTAGGCGCCCCGGAAAGGGGCAGATCGAACGTCGGGTTCAGGGCAACCGTGCCCTTGAGCGACGCGTCGACGCGGAAGGTGCGCTGCATGCTGCGTCCCCCCGCTTCGATGACGACGGTTTCGCCGTCACCGATCTTCGCGGCGATGGCGAACTGCTCGGACCCGTAAAGTGCCGTGTCGTTTCCGAGCTGTGACGCCTTCGCCGTATTGGCGTTAAACTGGTTGACCGGGTTGCAGTGGTAGATGACCGTACCGTTGAACTCCGGCAGGTCCTCCACGCTCTCCACAACCCCGTCGGCCGCCGTATCCACATTTTCCAGAAGATAGCCGCGGCGGTCTTCGCCCAGGGGCGAATAGAAGTTCTCGAGACGGTCGAAAGCGACCGCCGCAAATCCCGCCTCCGCAGGCAGCTGCTCCGTGTACTCCACGGTGTAGGCCGCCTTCACGCCCAGCGCGCAGGCCAGGTCGTTGAGGCAGTAGCCGCCGAAGCCGAGGGCCACGTTCGTCGGGAGCACCTGGTTGTCGATGCTGACGAAGGTGCCCTCCTGCTGGTTCATGGCCGGCAGCACCAGGTCCGCCTCCGCGTCCGTTCCGAGAACGAAGCTGCCCGCCGCGTTGTAACCGACGACGGAGGCCGCTTCGGCGTCCGCATCGAGGTCGCAGATGAGGGAGACGCCCAGGGTGTTGGTCCGCGACGGCACGACCACCAGGGAGAACCCGGTGTACTTCTCGATCAGCGCCGCGATGCGGGCGATGTTCTCCGCCCGGTCGTGGGCGATCAGGTCGCTGCCGACGACCAGGACCCGTTTCGTGGCCCGGGCGAGGGATTTCGCCACGGCGGCCAGTTCGTCGTCGCCGACGTTGGACTCGGCACTGAGGTACCCCTCGTCGAGTCCGTCGAGGAAGGCGCGGGTCGCATCATCCACGTCGGCACCCTCGAGCAGGGTCTGTGCCAGCAGCGCCATGACCCCCTCTTCGGTCCCGACTTCGTAGCGGATCATCTGCGTGACGGTGTTGCGCAGCAGGGCGTCTTCCATGGGATGCATGTAGACGATGCGCGCGCCGTTGTGCCGCGCCGCGGTGGTCAGCGCGTAGCGGACCGCCGGGTTGTCGCTGCTGATGCGCCCGCCGATGACGATGGCCGCATCGCTCTGACGAATGGCGTCGAGGCTGCCGCTGTAGTGGCGCTTGCCGCTGACGGAGGCGTAGGCGTCCATAAAGCGGCGGAAGCTCCTGGCATCTTCGTTGAAGAGCTTGATTCCCAGCGTCTCCTTGAGGCGCTGCAGGATGAGCGCCTCTTCGTTGGTGATGACCGAGTCGAAACGAAGGGCATCGGCGTTTTTGAGCGCCGATACCGCCGCTTCGAATGCCGCCGGGTCCCGCTCCGCGTTTACCGCGAAATCGAACCCGAAGCGTCCCGCGCCGCAGAGCGACGCGAACTCGAAGTTGTTGGTGACGCGGAAAATCTTCTCCTCGCCGCGGGTCAGGGCCCCGGCGGTCTTCGTCTCGTAGAAGAGCGAACAGCCGCCCGAACAGTGCGCGCAGGTCGCGGGAACCTTCTCCAGCTCCCAGGCGTTGGCCGAGTACTGGAAGTTCGAGCTGACCAGGGCCCCGACGGGACAGACGGCGATACACTCGCCGCACTCGGTACACTCAAGGGTCTCGCTGTTTTTCGGAACGATGCTCGATTTGTAGCCGCCGAAACGGAGCTCGATGGCGTCGTCGCCGATCACCTCGTTACAGACGTGGACACACTTCTCGCACATGATGCACAGCGCCGGATCGTAGTTGATGGGACCCCAGTGCTGAATCTTGCGGAACTGGTCCTTGGCGCTGAAGCTCTGGCGGGCGACGCCGAACTCCAGGGTCTTGTTCTGCAGGTCACACTCCCCGGACTTGTCGCAGACGCCGCATTCGAGCGGGTGGTTGACGTCGTAGAGGCGCATGATGTTTCTGCGTTCCGTTTCCAGGGCGTCGGAGTTGGTCGTCACGACAAGCCCCTCGGTGGGCGGAGTGTTACAGCTCAGAACGAACCCTTCCACCCCTTCGGCCTCGACGACGCACATGCGGCACGAGGCACAGGGCGACGTCTTGGTGATGTAGCACATCGTGGGGATGTAGATCCCCTCGCGGCGTGCGACCGTCAGGATGGTCTCTCCGCGCTCCGCGCTCACGCTACGGCCGTCGATGGTAAAGTTTACGGTACTCATTTCCGGCCTCCTTTTAGTGTGCTACCATAGCAATGTAGTAACAGCGCATGCAGCGCTCCGCTTCCGCGAGGGCCTCTTCCTGGGTGAACCCGAGGTTGACCTCTTTGTTGTTGTCCTTGCGGTCGTCGACGGCAAGCACGGTGCTGTGCTGGCGCGGCAGACCCGGCAGCCACCCCGTCACCTTCTCGTTCTTGTCGTAGACGCGCATCTTCCGCAGGTGGTCTTCCATGATCTCCGCGTCGCTCAGGCTCACTTCGCCCGCCTGGACGTAGCGCGCCATCACCGAAGCGGCGCGTTTCGCCTGGCCGACGGCGTTGACGATGGTCATCGGACCGTATTCGCAGTCGCCGGAGGCGAAGATGCCCTTGCGCGACGTCATGTAATCCTTGCCGTTGGTCAGCAGGGTGTTCCACGACGTCATCGCCAGCTCCCACTCTTCGGGCACGAACTTCAGGTCCGCGCTCTGGGAGACCGCCGGAATGAGGTAGTCGACTTCCATCTCGAAAGAGGCCCCCTCGATCTTCACCAGATTCGGACGGCCGCCGTCGGGATCGGGCACCAGTTCGAACTTGTCGACGGTGAGCGACTTGAGAACGTCGTCCTCGTCGTTCATTTTCGCCACCGCGGAGTGGAAGATGAACTCGACGCCCTCTTCCACCGCCTCGTGGTACTCTTCGTAGGTGGTATTGCGGATGATCGTCTTCTCGTCCCGGCGGTAGAGCATGACGACCCGCTTCGCACCGGCGCGGATGGAGCAGCGCACGACGTCCATGGAGGTAAAGCCGCCGCCGACACAGGCGATGGTTTTGCCCGTCAGATCGACGTAGTTGGTCTCCAGGCCGTACTCTTTCATCTGCGCTTCGGTGAGCGTGATGCCGAACTTCTCGTAGAGGTTGACGCGGTCGAGGAAGTCGATCGCGCCCCAGTAGCCGAGGATCTCCGGACGTTCGTTGTCGCAGTAGACCTTTTTGGAGATGCGGGTGCCTGATGCGATCATCACCGCGTCGTAGTCCGTTTCGAACTGCCGCATCATCTCCGCGGTCACCTTCGTGTTCATATGGAAAGTGACGCCCGGGAGGCTGCCGACGGCTTCAATGTCCTTCTGGTACTTGCCCCAGGGCATCCGGTACTCGGGAACCCCCACGGTCACCTCGCCGCCCAGAACCGGAAGCTCTTCGAAGACGTCGCAGGCGACGCCCTCGAGAGCGAGGTAGTAAGCGGTAGTCAGACCCGCGGGACCGGCACCGACGACGGCGACTTTCTTGCCGTTGAGGGGCTTGGGCTCGGCGGGGTGAAACCACTCCAGCCCGTGGTCCGTCTCGTAGTCCGCTCCCAGGCGCTTGAGGGCCATGATGGAGATGGGCTCGTCGAGGTTGGTCCGGCGGCACTCATCCTCACAGGGGTGGGGACAGACGCGGCCGCAGGTGTGCGCCAGCGGCATGGTCTGCCGCGTCGCCGCCAGGGAGTCGTCGAAACGGAGGTCGCGGACCCCCTCGATGTAGGCGGGGATGTCGACATGCGCGGGGCAGGCGTCCATACAGGGCGCCGTGATCTTTGCGATGTAGCTGATCTCCGCATCGTAATGCTTCGAAGGCTGCTGCTTCTCGATGCAGGCGACGAACTCCGATTCGAAATGGTGCATCAAATCCAGCAGCGGGTTCGGCACGGTTTTTCCGATCTCGCATTTGGAGGTGAGCTGCATGCTCTTCGAGACCTCTTTGAGGTGCTCCATGTCCTCCATGGCGCCTTCGCCGCGGGCGATCTTGTCGAGCAGATCGTAGAGAATCCGTCCGCCCCAGCGGCCCGGTGCGCAGCGGCCGCACGCCTCGGAGTAGACCTGGTACTGGGCGGCGTATTCCGTCGCCAGCCGAACCACGTCCACGTCCGCGTCGAACAGCGCCACGCCGTCCCAGCCGATGAAGGCCTTGGACGCCGCATCGGCGTTATACTGCTCGGGCAGCTTGTATGCGGATTCTTCCCACGCCTCTTCGGGTTTGCCGATGTTGTTGATCTGCTCCCCGCGCCAGGTGGAAAAATAGACTTTACTCAAAACTTTTCCTCTTACTTCTTAACGACTAGGGTCCAGTCGACTTCGTTGAATTTCAAAGAGTTCATCAGGTCGTAGCCCGCCTCTTTGATCACGTCGGCGCTCTTCTGCACCGGTGTGAAATCACCCACTTCGAAGAGGAAAATCGCTACTTCGCCGTACTCGACCTCTTGTTTCATGATCTCGGTCATGCGGTCGTAAAAGTCCGCCTTCAGGTGGCGTAGGTCAAAACGTTTCATCTCATCTGCTCCTTAACGGTCGACTTCGCCGAAGACGATATTGGTCGTACCGATGATGGATACGACGTCGGGGATGTAGTGGCCCGGCAGCAGGTCCGTCAGGATACCGGTGTGCCAGAACGACGGCGCGCGCAGCTTCAGACGGTACGGGTAGGGACCGCCCTGGGAGTTGATGTAGTAACCCAGCTCCCCTTTGGGGGACTCGGTCGCCACGTAGACCTCGCCGACGGGCGGGCGCATCCCCTGGGTGACGAGCACGAAGTGCTGCATCAAAGAGTAGTTCTGCGTCATGATGTCGATCTTCGGCGCGGAGATGTACTTGGGCGCGTGGGCCATCAGCTCCGGCGTCGTTTCGTAGTACATCGGGATCAGCTGGTAAAGGATCTTCGCGCTTTCGCGCATCTCCGCCATGTAGATCTTGTAGCGGGCGTAGTTGTCTCCCTTGTCGGAATACGGGACGTCGAACTCGACTTCGTCGTAGAGCTCGTAGGGCTCCTCTTTACGGATGTCCCATTTGACGCCGGAAGCACGCAGCATCGGGCCGGTACAGGCCCATGAGAGCGCCATATCGGTCGAAATGGTACCGACGCCTTCCATCCGCATCCGCCAGATACGGTTGGTATCGAGAAGGTCTTCATAGTCCTTGAGGTCCCGGTCGAACTTGTCGAGGAACTTCTTGAGGTCGCCCATGAAGTTCTCCGGGATATCCAGCGGCACGCCGCCGATGCGAACCGCGGCGTGGGTCAGACGGGCGCCGCAGTAGTCCTCGATCAGGTCCATCAGGTATTCCCGTTCGCGGAAGGCGTAGAGGAAGACCGTCATCGCGCCGATGTCCAGCGCCGTCGTCGCCAGCCAGAAGAGGTGCGACATCAGGCGGTTGGTCTCCAGGAGCATCATCCGGATGACCTGGGCGCGGCGGGGCACTTCGAGACCGATGAGCTTCTCAACGGCCAGGGCGAAGCCGTAGTTGTTGGAGGAGGAAGCGATGTAGTCCATCCGGTCGGTGGTCGGCATGAACTCGTTGTAGATCATGTTCTCCGCCATCTTCTCCATACCGCGGTGAAGGTAGCCGATGTCCGGATGCGCTTTGGTGATCTGCTCCTGCTGGAGGTGCAGCATCAGTCTGAGCTGACCGTGGGCGGAGGGGTGCTGGGGACCGAAGTTCAGTACCAGTTCGTTGTCTTCACGGTCGAAGGTGATGTTTTCAAAAAACGGTCGTAATCTATTCGTCTGTTGCATTCGGCTGCCCTTATCTGTGTCTGTCTTCGATGATGACGGATTTTTCTTCGTCGAACTTCTCGATCAGGAAAACGCCGCCCTCTTCCTGATAATCCAGGGATGTCGTCGCGTGAGCGCCCTTGCCCGTTTCGGGCTTGGCGCCGAAAGGCACTTCATGACCCAGGCGCGCGAAACGCTTGGTGTCGTAGCGGTCGATCATCGCGGCGTCGCGGATTTCCGGCCCGATGATGTCGCGCGCTTCCTTGCCGAAGATCTTGTCGACTTCGTACCACTGTGCGAATTCGTCGCCCTGGAGCGGGTAGGTCTTGCGCAGCGGGTGTCCTTCCCAGTCGTCGGGCATCAGGATGCGTTTCATGAACGGGTGGTTGTTGATCTTGATGCCGAACATGTCGAACATCTCCCGTTCGGACCAGTCCGCGGAGCGGAAGAGCGGGTTGAGGCTCTCGACCGCTTCGTTTTCGCCGACCATGCATTTGACGCGGAGGCGTTTGCGTTTGGACATGCTCAGCATCTGGTAGAAGACTTCGAACTGCCCTTTGTCCGCCAGCCAGTCGACGGCGCTCAGCTCGGTCAGCTGGGTGTAGCCGCACTCGTTTTTGAGGAGTTCGACGACGCCGAAGTTGTCTTTGGCGTTAATGCTAAGGACCATCTGGCCGACCTGAACGTAGGCGTCGCGCACTTCGAACTTCGCTTTGACCGCTTCGAGGTCCGCCGCGAAAACCGCATCGTCGGCCACGTCGCTTTTGGGCACCTGGGGCGCTACCCAGAAACGGTCGGTGTAGTAGGCTTTCGCCTGTACGTCGTGTTTGGGGGTGTAGCGTCTCATTACAGCAGCCTTTTCTTTTTCTGGGACTTGATCGCCTTCTCGCTGCGGATCTTCTTCTGGAGCAGCATCACGGCGTACTGGAGCGTTTCGGGGCGCGGGGCACAGCCCGGCAGGTAGAGGTCGACGGGGATGACGCGGTCGACGCCCTGAACGGTGGCGTAGGTGTTGAACATCCCGCCGGTGTTGGCGCACGAGCCCATGGAGATGACCCATTTGGGTTCGGTCATCTGGTCATAAAGACGGCGGATGAACTCGGCGTGTTTTTTCGTCAGGGTTCCCGCGACGATCATCACCTCGGCCTGACGGGGAGAGGCGCGGAAGATGGTGCCGAAACGGTCGAAGTCGTAACGCGACGCACCCGACGCCATCATCTCGATGCCGCAGCAGGCCAGACCGTAGGTCAGGGCCCAGAGGGAGTTCGAGCGTCCCCAGTTGACGACTTTGTCGATCGTCGTCAGCGCGACCGGCAGACCGCCGTCTTTCGCGTAGTTTACTTGATGCTGTGCCATTCAAGCGCTCCTTTCTTCCATGCGTAGATGAACCCGATGGCCAGCAGCAGGATGAACAGCATCATCTCTACAAAGCCGAACCAGCCGAGCAGTTTGAAGTCGATCGCCCAGGGGAACATGAAGACGATCTCCACGTCGAAGAGCAGGAATAGCAGGGCAAACAGGTAAAACTGCGTCGAGATTCTGTTGGGCTGCTTCGTCACCTCCGGTCCACACTCGTAGACCGTCAGTTTCAGCTTCTCGGTATCTTTCGCTGCCATGGCGCGGCTGGCGAGGCGGGCGATGACCGTCGTGCCGTAAAACGCGCCGAATGTAAGGACAAACAGCACAAAAACCCCGAAATAGGGGTTCATCGTGTTAACGTGCTCCATAAATTCAACCTTTTCGTGATTCGTTGACAAACGCCCAAAAACGCCTACGGTGATGCGTTTTCTGACGTTTCGTTTCGCTAGGAAAACAGTTATCTGCACTATATCAAAAAGAGATTTAAACGTAACCGAGGTCTTTGGAGAATATCACGGAGCTGTCACGATTCGCAACAGTGCTTTTGGAGGCGTCGGACGGAATGTGTAGTTGCGTAATACTTAGAATAAAAATTGCAAATAGTACTGGCTCTTTTTATCCCCTTTTTTACGGCAGTTCGGACGAAAGCGCACCGTTTCGGGCCTCAGGCGCTCCGCATGGGAATACGCAGGGTTACCGAACTACACATCTCTCTCACCCGTGGAGAAAGCCCATCGACTTCTCGCTGTCGAAATTGCCCAGGCGCTCTTTTTCGATTTCCGTGATGAAATCCTGCATGCGGAAGATCGCCTCTTCGCGGGTCGCCACCGTGTAGGCGGTGTTTTTGATGATCAGGTTGATCTGGCCGCCGGTGAGGGGGTAGCGGGCCAGCCCTTCGGGTTCGAACCCCTCTTCGTAGGGGGCGTTTTCGGGGAGCATCAACGCCCAGAGCGCCCTGCGCTGCTGCTCGTTGGGTTTCTTGAACTCGATCTTGTAGTTGAAGCGGCGGGAGAAGGCCGCGTCGATGTTCTCCAGCAGGTTGGTCGTGGCGATGAGAATCCCCTCGAAGGTTTCGATCTGTTCGAGGAAGATGTTCTGCATCTGGTTGTGCATCTGGTCCGCCGAGGAGCCGACCCCGGACGAACGGGAGCTGAGGAACTGGTCCGCCTCGTTGAGCAGCAGCACCGGCTGGGTCTTCGTCTTGGCGGTGAGATCGTAATAGGTATCGAAGATTTTCCGGACGTTCTTTTCGCTTTCGCCGACGTACATGGAGAGAATTTTCGAACAGTCGAAGCTGAGCACCTGCCGCTTGAGGGACTTGGCCAGGGAGTGGGCGGTCATGGTCTTGCCGGTGCCGGGAGGGCCGTAGAAGATGATGCGCGCGTCGATGCCGCTCTTTTTATCCTTGATCCCCCACTCGTGCAGCAGCGAGATGACCTCCCGGTCCACCTGGCGCAGCAGGTTGTTCAGCGTCTCCTCCGTTTTGGGGTGCAGCACCACGTCCTCCAGGCTGGAGGTGGGATCGACCAGTTCGAAGATGTCCTGCTCCTTGATGAGCATGTCGAGCTTGAGCTTGCGCACCTTTTTCTTCTTCTGGGGGTGCATGATGGACTGGAGCACCTCGTCGGAGATGTAGAAGGCCCGGGTGATGCCGCCGAAGGGGTTGAGCATCTCCTCGTAGTCCATGATCTCGTCGGAGAGGAGCCGCGAACCGTCCTCGAGCAGGGAGCGGTTGCGGATGCGGTCGTACTCGTCGAGGCTGATCAGGTCGATGAGGGCATTCATCTCCCGCAGGTTCGTCTCGCCGGCGCTGTACTCCTCCTTGAGCAGCGCCAGGAAGATCACCTGCTCCTTCCCGTCGAACTTCTTCTGCTTGAAAAATCGGTCCAGCACGATCTCCTGCTCCGTCTGCGCCATCCGCTCCTCGATGCGCTTTTCAAGGATCTCGATCTTGCCGTGGATGCGGTCGACCCCCAGGGAGTGCTCGTGGGCGTTGTGGCGCATGGCGCTCATCTTCTGGTAGAGCTCGATGCGGAAGAACTGGTCTTGGAGGTACTCGAGGTGGTCGCTGTAGGGCTTGACGTCGGGAAGGTTCATCTCCATGGAACCCTCGCAGAGCAGTTTGAAAAACGCCGGTGTCAGGGCCACGGCGGTGTTGAGCAGTTCCAGGTCCGTCGCTTCAGCCAGCTTGACGGGGTTGAAGGAGTGCTGGTTGACCCAGCCGAGTTCCATCAGGATGCGCACGTCGGGCAAATGGCTCAGAAAGTCGTAGCTTTCGCTGTCGTAGAGCTCCTGCAGCAGGTCCGTCACCGGGTAATCGTCCTGCCCCTCGACATATTTGCGCGTCAGCAGCTGCAGGATCTTCGCCTCCTCCTCGGCGCATTTGAGGTGGGGGTAGATCTCGCTCTTTTCGACGGGAGTGCTCTCAAGAAAATCGATCAGGTATTTCACGCGGTGCCTTTTTGCTCAATTGGTGAAAGCATAACAAAAAGAGGGTAAAGCTATCGTGAACGGCACATATCTATCGGTATGCCGGTAACACATTCTTTCGTTCCAGCCTGATCGCACAGGCGCGAAACTCAACTGCGCGATGCCTTCAATACGGCGTGTGCATACGCCTCAACGGCACTGAAAAACGCAATATAGAAGCGGATTCGGGCCTCGTCATAAACGGAGCGCGTCGTTTTCGCGTCAAAAAACGTCTCGCCGTTGAAACTTGCACCGAAGTAGAGCTTATTGCCCTGGAATGAAACGTAGAGTTCCGTCGCTCTGAGCTCCCGGTAGAAAACCATAAATTTTTCGATGACTTCAGGATGCAGTAACGTCTCCGCATCCCGCTGGTTGCCGTAAACCTCGCAATGGTCCCGAAGGAATCGCCAATCCCGGGAGAGCATGCCCTCGGGGTGGGGAATTTCCTCACCCTCCAGGGCATCGAACGATTTCCCCTCCGGGAAAATACGCAGATCCCAATCGAACGCCGCATCAAAGTCGAAAATCAGAAAATAGCCCTGAAAAATATCTTTTTCCTCGATGCCGATGGAGAGATCCGAGCCCATAACGTCGACCCCTGCGATTTTCCCTTCGATCAGATCGTCCCCGCCGAAACGCCCCCAGTCTTTGAAAAGCCGCGATTCGTGGACGCGCTCCTGCACCATCCGGCGGCTGGGATCGTAGGTGAGCGCGTCGTTGAGTTTGGCGAACAGCGCTTTCATCAAACGCTTCTTGTAGGAATCGCCATATCGAATCTCGATAGCGGCGGCACCGAACAGAATCGCAATCAGTACGATAATCCCGGTAATACCCACACCCTCCCCGCTCGCACTTCCTTGCTCCATGAGATTGAAGCTTATCACGGCGTAACCGCCGCCGAGTAGCAGGGTAAATACGATCTGGGCGAGCAGCGTCGCAATGCGCTCGCGTTCAAGCGGCGCCAACGCACCCGCCACCTCGCGATAGTAGTCGTCGTAAACCGCCGCATCATCCACGACGGGAAGATCGGGCTCGGACGGTTGCGCCGATACCGCTTCGGACACCGGGACGTCAGAGAGTTCGTCCGCCCGGTCGGGCAAGGATGCCGTCTGTACTACAGGCCGGGACGCTGCCAAAGCGGCAACCGGTTCGACATGGGACGCGGCTTTGGCGACGGATACCTTTTCCGGGGCTTCCTTACTCCATAAAAAACGGTTCAACTCCAGAGCGTCGGCCACTCCGAGAATGATGCCGATCTTGTCGAAATAGGCCGACATGCGCACGTCATCGTGCAGGGAAACGCCCAGGTCGGGTTCGAATTGACCCATATCGCCGTATTCGAACCCGACGTAAAGCTTCGAACCGGAGAAAGAGAGATAAATGGGAACCCCGACCCGTTCCCGAAGCGCCACGATACGTTCCATCATACTGTGCGTCAGCAGGTAACGCGCTTCGATGGGATCTTTCCCGTACACCACGAAATGCTTCTCGAACTCTGGATGATCGAGTTTGAAAAGTTTGTCTTTCGTGATGTTCATACTCTGAAGCCACGTTCCCAAATGACCGAAATGTTTCTCCGCGACGTCCGGGTAGATCAGCAGCGGTTGTTCGAAGTGCTTGTTAAAATCGAATACGGCGAAGGTGCCGTGAAAGATGTCGATGATGACCGTATTGTTCTTGTATTTGCGCTCGTCATAAACGTAAAGTTCGGAGAGCGTAAAAGCGACTCCGTCGATGGTGCCGCCGATAAAATCTTCGCCTTCGTATTTGTTGTAGCGGCCGAAGAGAAGGGATTTATCGAAAACGAACCTGGGAATCTGCTGCTCGGGCCGGTACTGAATCGTTTCGCTCATCCCCTCGATGATCGGTTTGACGACTTCGGTCTTGAAACTTTTTACGTACCCGGTGGCGATGACCGCCTGCCCGATGGCAAAGACAAACCACATAATAAAGGCGGCAAGGATCAGTAAGGAAAAAGCATTTTCTTCCCCCTCGGCGTTTTCCACGATAAGGATCAGAAGTACCACGGAGAGTGCCAACATGACGATGGCGAATCCGTCTTTGCGTCTGCCCGTAGCGAGCCGTTTCTTTTCCAAAGCTTCCAGCACCGCGGGATCGAGATACACTGCGGTGCTGCGGTTATGCGAGGAGGCCTCCAAAGGCGCTATCCCTGCTTAAGAGCGGCTGGAGCGTTGGAACAGCGCATCCACGTCAACGTTCTCCCGTTCCGCATCGCTGATTTCAAAGACGGGTTTCCGCTCCAGATGCATTATCCCGGCAATGATGTTGGTCGGAACCATCTCGATGGCGTTGTTCAGGTCGGTCACGGCCTGGTTGTAAGCGCGTCTGGCTGCGGAGATCTGCGCTTCGACCTCATGCAGGGTACGCTGAAGGTGCAGGATGTTTTCGCTCGCTTTGAGCTCGGGGTAGTTCTCCACGGCGACCATGATGGAGCCCAGCGTCGAAGCGATTTTACCGTCGAGCTCCATCAGACGGGCATCGTCGATATCCGGCTGAAGCGCCTGGGCGCGCAACTCCGTGATCCGTTCCAGAAGCCCCCGTTCGTGCTCCATGTATTGAGAAACCGCCGCCACGAGGTTGGGGATCAGATCGTACCGTTTTTTCAACACGGCGTCGAGCCCGCCGAAGATGTTTTCGACTTCGTTCTTTTTCCCGATAAGGCTGTTGTACATCACTATAATTGCCAGAAAAACCACACCCACGACAATCCAAACCGTCAGCATTAATAAAGATCCTTTGAAACCGTCCTGCCTTTCAAAAACGCCGGAAGAGCACCCTGTCCGAAGACGGGAAGGTCTGTTTGTTAGAACACAATTTTACCGATTTTTGTTAAAACAATCCTGTCGCAGAAATGTCACTCGGCGGCGTGATTCGGTTTCAGAAGATTTTTGACGAACGGAATCGTCGAGATCAATTTCGCCCGGTCACTGACGATGCCGGAGAGAAGCGATTCGAACATACGCCGGTAAAGGGTTTCGTAGATCTCCTCAACCTCGCGGAACTCGTCGATGATCATCATGGAGAGGCCGTGTACCGAGGCGAGGATGACGATGGATTGTTCGTAACTGTCGTCCTTTTTGACAACTCCCATACGCTGCCCCTCCTCGATGGCCGCCTTCAGCGGACCGAACCCCAGACAGGCCGGCTCCTTGAGACTCATCACCTCTTCGCGGATGTAGGCGTACTTTTTCCCGAACAGCAGGCGGTAGAGATTCGGATGAGTTTTGGCATATTCGACGTAGTCGCGCGTCGCCAGGTAGAACCGGTCGATCAGGGGGCGTGTCGTCTCTTTGAGGCCCGTCGAGACCGCCGCGTCGAAAGCATCGAAGCCCCGCAGGATGATCGCTTCCATCAGGGCGTCTTTGTTTTCGAAATGGCGATAGATTGCCGAACGCGACGTCCCCGTGGCGTCGGCAAGCACCTTCAACGTCAGCGTTTCGACATCGTGGCGTTCGATGTGATCGAAGGCGGTGGTCAACAGCTCCTCTTTGAGGTTGCCGTGATGGTAGTCGTTTTTCGTCATAGGCGCATTGTATCACAGCCATAATGTAAACAGTGTTGACATTTGAAAATTCTTTATGTTAACATTGTTTACATTTATTTTGGAGTTTTTCAATGCAGACCTATGTTCTATGGCTGAACCGCTACAAACGCCTTATCGTCCTTCTCGGTATCTTCCTTGTCGCTGCGGGGGCCTTCACCCTGAAAGAGATCGCTTTCAACCAGAGCTACCGCATCTGGTTCGCCACAGATGCGCCGACCCTTGAGGCCTACGACCGCTTCAAGTCCTGGTACGGCGACGATGACACCGTCGTCGCGGCGCTGACCGCGGGAACGACCTTTGAAGAACGCGAGGCCCTGGAACGGATTGCCGCGCTGAAAGAGGCGCTGCAGAGCATCGAAGGCATCGATGCGGTCGACGCGCTGACCGACATCGTCGATCGGGAGCGGCCGGATGCGCGCATGTTCAACGCGGCCGAAGGGCTTTTCGTCGACGCTTCCCGCCGCCATACCCTGCTCGTCATGCACCTCTCGCCGCAGGTGCGCGCCTCGGTCGAAACGGACCGGAGCCGTCCGCTGCTCGATGCGGTCCGTTCCGTGCTGGACCGCGGCGGCATGCCCTACCGTCTCGGGGGGGCGTCGGTACTCTATGCAGGTCTGATCGACGTCATCGTCGGCGACCTGCTGCTCTTCATCCCCCTCGTCGCCTCCATCATCGCGCTGCTGCTCTTCGCAGTCTTCCGGCGCCCCGGCGCCGTGCTGATCCCCCTGATGCTCAGCGGCGGCACCATCATCCTCGTCGAAGCCGCCCAGATCCTCGCGGGCTACGAACTCAACAACTTTACCGCTGACACCCCCGTCATCATCGTGGCGATCACCGTAGCCACCTCGGTACACATCTACACACTCTACATCCGGGCACTGCACCGCGGCGAAACCGCCGTCAGCGCGGTCACCTATGCCCTGGAGAAGAACATCAAACCCGTGCTGCTGACGTCGCTGACGACGGCGATCGGCTTCGCCTCGCTTTTGAGCAGCGACGTCGCCCCGATCTACACCCTCGGAAGCGTCATCGCCCTCTCCGTCGCTCTGATCACCCTGCTGATCTTTACCCTCATGCCCGCAATGCTGCTGATGATTCCCTCCGCTAACCGGCCGGTACGGCGGCTCGACCTCAACCCCGGCAACCGCTACGGCGCATTCATCGTCCGCAACGACCGTATGATTCTGCTTCTCTCGGCCGTGTTGATCGTCCTCCTCGCGCTGGGGGTCTCCCGCGCAAAAGTCGACAACTCGCTCATCAACTACCTCTCCGAAACGACCGAAACGTCCCAATCGACCCGTTTCATCCAGGAGCATCTCACCGGTCCGTTGAGCTACGACGTCGTCGTTGCCCATACACCGGGCACGCCGATGGCGGAACGGGTCGAGGCCTTTTCTGTGGAGGTTACGGCTGCGTTTCCGGAGATCCGCCGGGTGCTTTTCCCGCAGCACCAGCGCCACGACAAAACCCGCATCACCCTGCTGGTCAACGCCAATACCTCCTCCCGGGACCTGGAGATCATGGGCTGGATCGAACGGTGGTGGGACCGGCACGGCCTCGCCGCATCCGTCTACGGGCAGACCGCGCTTTTTACGCTGATGCAGCACAGTGTCTCCGATACGCTCATCACCTCAATCGCCGCATCGACGCTGCTGATCTTCCTGGTGATGGCCGCCGTTTTCCGGGAACGGCACCTCATCCCGCTTTACCTCATCCCCAACATCCTCCCCCTGATTGTCGTCGTCGGAGTAATGGGGTGGTCGGACATTCCCATCGATTTCGGCGTCGCCATCTCCGGGGCGGTGATTCTTGGGATCGCCATCGACGACTCGATGCATTTTCTCGTGAAGTATTTCGAAGCGCGGGAAGCGGGAAAGCCTGTCGAAGCGCGTTTCGACCATGTCTTCAATCTCGCCGGAAACGCCATGATCGTCTCCACGGCGATCCTCTCGCTGACCTTTCTGGTACTGCTGAGTTCGGACTTCATGCCCAACGTGAGTTTTGCCGTGGTGACGTCGCTGGCACTCGTTATCGCGCTGCTTGCCGACCTGCTGCTGCTTCCGGCGATTCTGAGCCGTGTCGACCGGGGTTCGGAGCCTCCTTACTCCACAGGAAACGGTTGAGCCCCAACTGTTTGACGATGCCGGGGATGCGTCCGATCTTCTCCAAATGGCGCTGCAGTTTGGCATCGTCGAGAAGGGAACTCCTCAAGTCGGGCTCAAACTGTGCAGTATCGCCGTAATCGAACGCCACATAAAGCTTTCTGCCGGTGAAGGAGAAGTAGATGGGTACCCCGGCGCTTTCGCGCAGCGCCACCATCTGTTCCATAATGCCATGATCCAGAAGATAGCGGGCTTCAAACGGATCACTGCCGTAAACGGCGAAATAGGATTCGAACTTCGTATTGTCAAGGACGACCAGCGGCTCTTTGGAGATGTTCATACTCTGAAGCCATCGACCCAAATGGCCCAACTGCTTCTGAGCCACATCAGGATATATCAAAAGGGTAGACTCAAAGTCCTTGTTGAAATCAAATATGGCGAAAATCCCCCGAAAGATGTCGACGGTGACCGCACCGTGTCCCGGGCTGGCGCGTTTATCGTAGACGTAGAGTTCCGACATACTGAAAGCGACACCGTCGACACTGCCGCTAACATGGTCGTCGCCTTCGTAGTAACCGTAACGGCCGAAGAGTTTCGAACGGTCGAAGACATCGCGGGGTATCATCTCCTCGGCTTTGTAAGTTATGGAGGGATCGATCCCTTCGATCAGCGGCTTGAGAATCTCCTGTTTGAAATCGCTGACATATCCCGATGTGATCATGGAGTGGCCGACCGCATAGACGATGAGACCAACGACCCCCGCTTCAAGCACGACGAGGCCGATCTCGGCAGGCTCCGCCGAATAAGCCATCATAAGCCCGAGAATCAACATGCCTACGCCCAGGATCGCCATCTGCAAACGCTCCAAGCGTTGATTGGTCAGAATCCGCACGTTCTCCAGCCGTTCCAACACGGTAGGATCGATGCGTCCAGATACTCCCCTCTTCTCTTCACGTTTCGTCATGATGCTGTGCCACCCCGTTCCCTGTGTTATACAGTGTGATACCGACATTGTGCAACGATTTGACTGATATGACGTTAAAAAGCTCCGAATGATAGAGAGCGTTCCACTCTGCAGAAGTATAAATCGGCTTGGAAAAGTGAAGAAGGGGCCAACGGCACCCTATTCGGATGCGTGATCGGCTTTGAGCTGCTCTTTGAGGAGTCGTTTGAGGACTTTTCCCGCGGCGTTTTTCGGAAGTTCGTCGACGACGTAGATGTGCTTGGGAACCTTGAAGTTCGCCAGTTCGTGCCGCAGCGCCGCCTTGGCGTCACCGGGTTTGAACTCCGTCGCGGCGATCCCCTCTTCGAGCTCCACGTAAGCAACCGGAACTTCCCCGCTGTGGGGGTCGCTCATCCCAATGACCGCGGCGGCGCGGATCTCGGAAAGCTTCTGAAGCTCCTCCTCGATCTGCCGGGGGTAGATGTTCATCCCCTTGGAAATGATCAGGTCTTTCATCCGATCGACGATGTAGATAAAACCGTCTTCATCGATGCGGGCCAGGTCCCCGGTGCGAAGCCAGCCGTTGACGATGCACTCTTCCGTCGCCTCGGGGGCATTGAGATACTCCTGCATGACACAGTCGCCCTTGACGATGAGTTCACCCACCTCGCCCCGGGGAAGTTCGATGAGCTCGTCGTCGACCACCTTCACCTCGTACCCGGGAAGGGGCATGCCGACCGAACCGGTACGGCGCTGGGTAAAGGTGTTGCAGGCAACGGCGGGGGAGCACTCGCTCAGACCGTACCCCTCCAGCATGGCGGCCCGTTTGAAGACCTTTGCGAAGCGTCCGATCGTATCGCCGCTGAGTGCCGACGCGCCGGAAATAAAGACCCGGATGGAGTTGAACCAGCGGAAATACCACGGCAGATTGGCGCGGATGAGCGCGTTGTAGATGTCGGGCACTCCCAGGAAGATGGTCACCCGCTTCAGCAGGGTCTGCTTGAGAATGTTGCTGAAGGGCATCAGGTTGCGGATGATCACGAAAGAGGCGTTGGCGTAGAACGGCAGTACCGTCATCACCGTGAAGGTAAAGGCATGGAACATCGGCAGGTAGACGATGAACCGATCCTTGGTCGTGATCTTGAAGAGTTCCATCGCCCCCTTGAGGTTCGAAAAGATGTTCCGGTAGGTCAGCACCGCGCCCTTGGGACGCCCGGTGGTTCCGGAGGTGTAGAAGATGACGGCGAGATCGTCGATCTCCACCGGAACCGGGTGGCGCAGCGGCAGCCCCGCCGCTTTTTGCATCACCGTCGCCCAGAGAAGGTCGTTGGCACTGTAGCCGGGAGCTTCGTCAACCCACACGGTTTTTGCTACCGACGTCTTGGAACGCAGCGGCGCTACTTCGTGAAGAAACTTCTTCGCGCTGATCAGCAGTTTCGCCCCGCAGTCGTTGAGAATGTACTCGAACTCCGCGGTCTTGAGGAGGTTGTTGATCGGCACCGCGACCCCGCCGACCCTGGAGACGGCGAAGACGGCGATAACAAACTCTTCGCAATTGGGGAGGATGAGCGCCACCCGGTCACCCCTGCCGATCTCCTCGTCTTCGAGGTACCGGGCAAAGGCGTCCACTTTCGCGAGAAACTCCGCATGGGTCGTTTTCGCATCATCGATGAAGAGAAGGGCTTTTTTCGGATGGGCCGCCGCGTTGGCGGCCGCCATCGCGTAAAAGCTCGAATAGGGGTACGTCGAGGCCATCAGAACTTGTATTCCATGCCTACGCTGAGAAGGTACGCGCCGGAGTTGGTAAATTCACCCTGCATCGTGCTGTTAATGACCGTACGGTCCTCTTTCATGGAGGCCAGGGCCGCCACGCCGATGCTCATCTTCTCGTCCATCTGGTAGCGGGTACCGAGGGAGACGATCCAGGCGTCGGCATCGGGAAGTTCGAAACCGATGGTCGCGTTGGGTACCGGGGTTTCGTCGTAGGCGACCGCCCCCATCACTTTCCACTGGTCGTTGGCATGGTAGGTCATCCCCAGGCGGAAGGTGTCACTGTCGTTCCACTGTTTGGGACGCGGCGCGCCGAAGACGGCCTCCGGGAAGCCGTCAAAGTTGAAATCGAGGTTGGTGTACTCCGACCAGAAAACACGCTCGTAATCGAACTCAATCGTCGCATTGCCGACTTTGTGGGCCACTGCAAGATTCAAAGAGGCGGGAATGGGCACTTCGACTTTGGCGGGGTACTGGCCGTTGATGAAGGGAAACGCCATCAGATAGGCCTGTCCGTCAACGGTCAAACCGACTTTGGAACGGTAGGTCATGGCGATGTTCATCGCGTCGGTCGCCTTGTAATTGAGCGCCAGGTTGTAACCGAAATCGTAAGAGTCCCCCGTCATATCCTGCATGACGAAACCGGGAGCCGGCACGGCGCGCACGACGCCGGAAGAGTGTACCAGGCGGACGCCCGCGGCGATGGAGAAGCGATCCCCCAGCGGCAGTGCGAGGGTCGGGTTGAGCTCGGTGGTTTCAAGGGTGAATTCGTTGGCGCTTTGGGAACCCGGTGCCGTTTTCCAGCGCTTGCTCAGACCGGCGGGAACGACGATGGAGAGACCGAACCGCATGTCGTACGCGAGTTTGGAAGAGGTGTAGTGGAGGTTCGGGACGATGAACTGCTCTTTTTCCGATTCGCCGACGGGAACCCCCGCGCTGGAGAAACGTACCTGAGGCAGGTTGATGTAGGTCATACCCGCTTCAACGAGATCGGCATCTTCGTTGTAGACCATGGCGGCCGGGTTGTAGTAGGCCGCGTCGGCGCCCTGGGCATTAGCGACACAGGCCGCTGAGAGCGCGACGCCGTCGAGGGAAGTTTCGGGGATGCGGTAACCGCTTGCCGAGAGTGTGGCTGCAGCTGCCACGGACAGCACCAGAAGTTGCTTTTTCATTCATTTGCTCCTGAATAGGTACACCGGTCGCGCGACGCTACCGGATTGGGTCGGTGACGTCGCAGTGTAACCTATCGTTACAGCTTCTACGCCTCCAGCGAATACAGCAGTCGAATCTCTTCCGCCCAGATACTTTCGTCGATGGTCTCGAGAATCAACGGGATGTCATCCATCCGCGGATCGTTCATAATGAAACGAAACGCATCCAACCCGATCTTGCCCTTGCCGATGGAGTCGTGACGGTCCACATGGCTGCCAAGGTCGGGTTTGGAATCGTTCAGGTGCATCCCCCTGAGGTATTCGAACCCTACTATAGTAGCAAATTCCGCCATAGAAACTTCATACGCCTCTTTCGTCCGGATGTCGTAACCTGCGGTAAACATGTGGCAGGTATCGATGCAGACGCCGACGCGACTTTTATCCTCCACCTTGTCGATGATGTGGGCAAGATGTTCGAATTTCCACCCCAGGTTGCTCCCCTGCCCCGCAGTGTTTTCAAGCACCAGGCAGACCCCTTCGGTCACCTCCAGCGCCCGGTTCATGCTCTCGGCGATCCGGTCCAGGCAGGTCGCTTCGTCGATCTGCTTGAGATGGCTGCCCGGGTGAAAGTTCAGCCGGTCGAGTCCCAGTTGGTTACAGCGCTGCACCTCGTCGATGAAGGCGTCGAGGGATTTTTGCCGTTTCTCCTCTTCCGGGTGCCCCAGGTTGATCAGGTAGGAGTCGTGGGGCAGCACGTGTTTGGGAAGGATACCGCTCTCGTCAAGCATCTTTTTAAAGGTGTCAATGGTCTCGGTATCAAGATCCTTGGCTTTCCACTGGCGCTGGTTCTTGGTAAAGAGGGCGAAGGCCCGCGCTCCGATGGCCTGGGCGTTGCTGATGGCGTTGTAGACCCCTCCCGAGGCGGAGGTGTGGGCCCCGACGAATTTCTGGCTCATGCGTTTCCTTTGGCGTTTGGTAACGGAATATGGAAGTATAGCGCCCGCGATTGAAACCGGGCTTTGGACGAATTCAGAGCTTAAACGCCCGGCAGAGCCCTTTCAGCCGCTCCAGCGTTTCCCTTTCCTCATCACCGCCGTAGCGCACCCGCTGATAGGCTGCGTCGATCTGCGAAAGATCGCACCCGAACCGCTGCGACGCCCGCTGCAAAAAGGTGTGCATATCCTCCCCCGGCCGCTTCGCTTCGCCCGCACCCCGGAGCGTTTTCAGCAGCGGCTGCATGGCGCACAGCGCCGCATCGCCGCACTGCTGACGGCGCAAGGAGAAAAAGAGCGCAACGCCGGCGGCGCTCAGCAGTGCAAATGCCGCCGCCATCTGCAGTGCGAAGAGCGTATTCTCCAGAAGTTCGCGCAGCAGCGCCATCTGCCGCGAGCGGTCGTAATAGAGAATCCACTTGTTGATAACGTATTTGACATAAAGCACCCGCAGGGAGATCCAGTCGTTCAGCCGCCACCAGGCGCCCTGCTCCGCACTCAGCAGCTCGAGGGTCACCCGGTCCGTTGCCGCGATGCCCGCAGAAAAGACGGTCGGGTCGATCCGCTCCCATCCCTGTGCCGGATCATACACCTCGACCCAGGCGTGGGCATCCTCCTCCCGCAGCGGCAGGTAATTCTCGATCCCCTTGGAAGCATCGCCTTTGTAGCCGGTCACAACCCGGCTGGGCACCTCCAGCATCCGCGCCAGCGTTGCATAGGCGGAAGCAAAGTGGACGCAGTACCCTTTTCGGGTATCGAAAACAAAACTGTCAACGGGGTGATCGCGGTCGGGAATTTCCGGTTTGAGGGTGTAGGCCAGCCGCTGCGCCCGAAACCAGTCATTGAGGGCCGCGATGCGCGCTTCCGTGCTCCCGTAGCGAAGCCGCAGCCGTTCCATGGCGGCTTCACTGCGGGGGTCCCGGCCCCGATGTACCTCCAGCGCCGCTTCCAGCACCTGAGGGGCGGCACTGCCCCGCGTCCGCTCGGAAAGCCGGGAGACCGCTTCGTAGCGCATCACATCATTGACGGGAACGTCCCAGAATGCGATCCGGTCCGCGGTAAAATTTGCCCTCGGGGTGATCCCCAGCGGATAATCCAGCAGATAAACCCAGCGTTTACGATGGGGATAGAGCGTGACACGGTAGCGGACTCCTTCAGCTCGGGTCGCGGAGAGCACCCGGAACTCCCGCCCGGCAAAAAGCGGCTGCCAGACGTCGCCGCGTTCGGTGTAAAGCACGCTTCCCCGGAAGTAAAGTGCCTCGGACGGCGGCATGCCCGTTTCGAACCATACCTCCATGGCGATGCGCTGGCTCGGTACCAGAAGTGCTTCGCTCCCCGTATGCATGAGGCCATCGTGGCCGGTGCGTATGGCGGCGGTCTCCTTGAAGCCGAACTTCTCACTGCGTTCGAAAGAGATCCGGGGAAAGACCGCGAAGAGCAGCACCACGACGGGCAGCGCTCCCGCAAAGAGCATCGTCGCCGCCCGCAGTGCCTCGATGAGGGGGGCCTGCATCCGCTTCCAGAGCATCAGGAGCAAGAAGAGGTAGAGCACCCCGACGGCGTAGGCGAGCATGAAAATCGTGTTGTAGAAAAAGTACGAAAGCGCCAGCAGGAGCATCGGGGAGAGGAGCAGGTAGAAGTTGACCGTTCCCGTCAGGCGCTGCAGCGAGACGGCATAAAGCAGCAGCGCCGAAACCACCTGAATAAAGGTCCCCAGTTCGGAGAAACCGACAAAGCTGAAGGCTCCGAGAAAAGATACGACAACGGCCAGCGCTCCCAGAACACCGATCGCGACAAGCCCCTTCCGTTGCGGCATCGTACCCCGAAACAGCAAAAAGAGTATCAAGATGCCGTAGAGCAGCATCGGCATCCGAAGCAGCGGCACATGGGGCAGCAGCGCGGCGACCAAGGCGGCATCGACCAGGTGCGGCGTGGCGGGTGCTTCAGTATCGAGCCAGCGTCTCGAGAATCGCATCGATCCCCTCCTTCTCACTCTCCAGAAGAGCGTCGGGCATGGCGATGCTGAATGCCAGCCCCCGCTTTTCGCACTCCAGCGTCCAGAGCGTCAATTGCGAGAGCCGCGCTTCGTCGTCGGCACCGCACTCCCGGAAATCGAACCGGAGTTTCCGGCGCTCCTCCTCAAGCAGAAACTTCTTGCTCATGACGTTTTCGCCCCGGGCAACCGAAGGCCAGTAGATCAGAGAGGCCGTATCGCCGCTCTCGTAGCGGCGCACCCCGTCGAAATCCTCCCGTTCTCCCGCCGGGGCGCGGTGTCTCGCCAGCAGTGTTTCCAGCGGTTCGCCCCGGGGCTCGGGATAAACGGTGACGAGTTCCTGCAGGCGAAACCGGCGTCCGAAACGCAGATGCGGCAGCGGGTAGAAGCTGCTCAGCTCCGTCGGCGGCAGCGGACTCTCCCCCCGGTGGGGGAACCGCATGCCAAGCGGCACCGTCACCGCCTCGCCGGCGCCGATGCGTTTCGGGGCGGACCCGCCGTAGCCGTTCCCGACGCTCACGGCATAGGAGGGGGCCTCGGAGGGGTTGGAGAGACGCACCCTGTAGGTGCAGTCGCGGTTGGCGAAACAGCGCTCTTTGCTCAGCAGCCCCGCTTCCAGCCGGGAGAGGTTCATCCGCCCCATCACCTCCGAGACGATGCCGAAACCGACCAGGAAAAAGAGGGTGATGTAAACGATGTTGAAGTTGTGCATGTAGGCCTGCAGGAAGAGCCCGCAGATGAGCAGGACCAGCAGCCAGAAGTAGGAGGTGATCCGCGCCGTCGTCCGGTCACTCGTCGACCGGAACCGCTGCCAGAATCTCATCGCTGATCTTTTTGGGGTCATGCCGCCCCTGGCTGCGGACCAGACGGTGGGCGCAGACATGGGGAAGTACGGTTTTGACATCGGAGGGGATGGCGAAATCGCGCCCCTCCAGCAGGGCCCAGGCACGGCTCATCTTGGAAAGCGCCAGGGCGCCCCGTGTCGAGAGGGGGGAACGGTAGAGGCCGCTTTCGCGGGTAAAGGCGACGATATCCTGAATGTAGTCGAGCAGCGGTTCGCCGAGTTTTACCTTCTTTACGTCGGCGAAAAGTCGTTCGCACACCTCCGCACCGACGGGTTCCACCGTCCGGTCGATCTGCGGCGTTTGGGAAGCGAGAATGGTCCGCTCGGCCTCCCGGTCCGGGTAGCCCAGGGAGAAGCAGATGAGGAACCGGTCGAGCTGGGAGCCGGGAAGCTCGAAAGTCCCCACCTCCTCAAAGGGGTTTTTCGTCGCCATGACGAAGAAGGGGCGCTCCAGCGCCAACGCCTTGCCTTCGAGGCTCACCTGGGCCTCCTCCATCGCCTCGAGCAGGGCGCTCTGGGTCTTGGGGGTGGCGCGGTTGATCTCGTCGGCGAGGAGGAACTGGGAGAAGACGGGGCCCCGCTTGAAGATGAACTCCGAAGCCTTGGTATCGAAGTAGTTGACCCCAAGGATGTCGCTGGGAAGCAGGTCGCTGGTGAACTGGATGCGGCCGTAGTGCAGCCCCAGCACCCGGGCGAGGGTTTTGGCCAGCGTCGTTTTGCCCACCCCCGGCAGGTCCTCGACGAGCACATGCCCCCCGGCGAGAAAGGCCGCCAGGGAAAGGCGGATCTGCAGCTCCTTGCCCCGGATCACCTTCTTGGTTTCGTCGATAATCGTCGCGACGTCGCGTTGCATGGTTTCCATCGGTTCCCTTTCGCTACGGTTTGGGTTCGGGCTGCGGCGGCAGGTCCCGGATCCGGATCAGGATATGGTTGGCCCGGTCGTTGAAGTCGATGTTGCCCGGTTCGACGCTGTAGTCGATGTCGACCGACACGGTTTTCACCTGCTGTTCGAAGCCCGCGTCGGTGCGGTGCAGCCCCGCGCTTTTGAAGATGGGACGCCCCGTCAGGACGTTGCGCAGCAGGTCGTCTGGGTAGTCCGCATGGAGGTAGTCGCCGTTGAAGGCGCTCTTGGTCATGCACCCTTTAGTGACGCAGACCAGACGGCCGATTTCGAAACGCTCGACGACCTGCCCCGCACTGAAGAGTTCCGCCTGCACCCCATCCTCTCCCGTGCGGATGAACCCGACGTCGTTGTAGCGCAGCTGCTGCGTCTTCAGGGTGATGAGTTTCGGTTCGCTCCGTTCGTACTCCTTGAGGGCGCAACCCCCCAGGAGAAAGAGTGCCGCCGTACTAGCCCATAGGGTAGAGAATCGCATCATGCACCTCGTCGCACGCCCGCAGCACCTCGTCGCTGAGCGTCACCTCCATTGCCGCCAGCGACGCATCGAGCTGTTCCGGCGACGTGGCGCCGATGATGGTGGAAGCGACGAAATCGAACTGCTTGCTCCAGGCGATCGCCATCGTCACCGGGTCCAGCCCGGCGTCGGCGGCGATCTTGAGGTAGCGCTGGGTCGACGCCAGCGTCTTGTCGTTCATGAAACGCGCCGCCATCAGGCGCTGACGTTTGTTGGTCGACTTGACGTAGTCGCTGAACCGCCCCTCCGCCTCCGGGTTCTGGTTGTATTTGCCGCTGAGCACCCCGCCCGCCAGGGGGGAGTACGGCAGCAGGCTGATGTGCTCGTTGCGCGCCAGAGTCGCCAGCTCGTCGAGAAAGCGGCGGTTGAGCAGGGAGAAATTGTTCTGAATCGACTCGAAGCGCGCCAGTTTCTCGTACTTGGAGACGGAAAGCGCCTTGGCGGTGCCGTAGGCGGTGTCGTTGGAGGTCCCGATGTAGCGGACCTTGCCGCTTTGCACCAGCCGGTCGAAGGCTTCCATGGACTCCTCGATCGGTACCACCGTGTCGGGCCAGTGCATCTGGTAGAGGTCGATGTAGTCGGTATCGAGGCGCTTTAGCGACCCCTCGACGGCCCGTTCGATATGAAAACGGTCGATGGCCGTCAGGCCGTGGCGGATGGGCGGTACGAACCATCCCGACGCCGCCCCGGCGACCTTGGTGGCGAGGATGACGCTTTCGCGGGGTTTCGTCTTGAGCCAGCGCCCCACGATCTCCTCGGTGATCCCGGCGAGTTTGGCCTGGGGAGGCACCGGGTAGAGTTCGGCGGTGTCGAAGAAGTTGACCCCGGCGGCATAGGCTTTGTCCATAATGGCGAAGGCCGTCGCTTCGTCTTTACACTGGGTGCCGAAGGTCATCGTCCCCATGCAGACGGGGCTGACCCGAAGGCCGCTTTTTCCGATGTAGCGGTATTGCATCTGTGATGGCTCCTTTGTGGTTGTGGTGGTTGCGTGCCTACGCCTGGGTAAACCCGTCCGGGATCGGTGCGTCCAGGGGTTCGCTCAGGTGGTACCCCTGGAACTCGTCGATGCCCAGCTCTTTGCAGACCTCATAAACCGGTTCGCTGTGGACGAATTCGGCGATGGTTCGGATGCCCAGGGAGCGGGCGAAACCGACGATGGTCCGTACGACGGCCCGGGCGTTGGCGTCCGTGTCGATGTTGCGGATCAGCGATCCGTCGATCTTCAGGTAGTCGGGGGCGAGCTTGAGAATGTAGGAGAAGTTCGAGTATCCCGACCCGAAATCGTCGATGGCGATCTTGGCCCCCAGCGCCCGCACCGCCCCGATGAAGCTCTCGACCTCCTCGATATTGAGAATGCTCTCCGTCTCCACGATCTCGAAAACGACCCGTTCGGGTTCGGGGAAGGTCCGCAGAAGCGAGACGGCCAAGCCGACGATCTCCCGGTTGAGAATGTCGTCGGCATCAATGTTGATGCTGAAGGCACAGCCGCCGCACGCGGTAAAGGCGGCGAAACTCTTCTCCAGTACGATGCGCGAGATGGTCTGGTAGTAGCGCGAACGCTTGGCGAACTCCAGGAACTCCCCGGGGGGAAGCACCGTTCCCTCTTCCGTCACGATCCGTACCAGGCTCTCATGCTTCACGACCCGGCCTTCCCCGTCGAAGATGGGCTGATAACGCAGGACGACGCGGTCTTTGGCAATGGCGTTTTTAATGGTTTCGGTCACCGCCAGACTCTGTTCGTTACGCTCGATCAGCCCCATGCTGGAGTCATACACCAGGTACTCCTGGTGGCGCTGCTGCGCCTCGTGCAGCGCCATGTCCGCCGTCTCCACCAGATGGCCGGCTTCAAAACTGATGCCCGCCGCAAGGTCGACGTAGAGCGCCGTGCGCTCTTTGCCCACCACGAACTCCTGGGCCTCCGACTCCGCCAGCAGCGCGGCGATGGCCGCTTCGAAATCCCGATCGCCGACAAGGGGCACCAGGGCGAACTCGTCCGAGCCGAACCGGTAGACCGCCAGACCCCGGTGTTCTCCCTCCGCGAGGAAGTAGCCGGCCAACCCTCTCAGGACGTCGTTGCCGGTTTCGATGCCGAAAAGGTCGTTGAGACGCTTGAAGCCGTTGATGTCGACCAGCGCCATGGCCGGGGTGTGCCAGCGGGCGATATCCCGGAAAAAGGCGTTGCGGTTGGGCAGCTCCGTAAGGGGATCGGTATAGAGCTGATGCTCGAGACGGCGGTTGGCCTCGTTGAGCTCGTAGGTCTTCTGCTGCACCCGGTCTTCAAGCAGCTCGTAGTAGCCCCGAAGGGCCGTACCCATCTCCAGGACGTCCAGCTGCAGCCGCTCGATCTCGTCGCCGCTCGAACGGGATTTCATCGCTTCGATGTCGTAACTGTCGAGGCGCTCGAAATGTCCGCCGGTCAGCGCCTGGGTCAGCGTCTTGATCTCCCCGATGCGCTCAAGCAGCACGGCGATGTAGCGGCGCAGCACGAAGTAGACCAGCAAAATCGCCCCCACCAGCAGCAAAAAGTCGGTCACCAGCCGTTTGGTCATCTGCTGGTAGAGGGGTTTCATCGCATTGAGCACCCCCGCATACCCCATGATCTGCTTGTTGAAGTCCCGAAGCGGGTAGAGGTTGAGCGTATACTCCTCCCCGTCGATCGTCAGTTTCTGCGTCTCCAGGGAGAAGTCGATGCTCTGCTCGATCTTCCCGGAAAAGGGCAGCGTCCTTTCGGCGAAGATGTAGTCGCCGACCCGCTCCTTGTCCGCCACGAACACATTGTAGTACTTCGGTGCCAGGCTGCGGGCCGCGGACTCCGTATAGACCAGGAACGCCTCTTTCCCCGTCAGGTTTTTGAGCGTATCGGGAAGCCAGTTGAGCTGTTTGCCCAGGGAGATCCCTCCGAGCATCTTCCCCTTTTCATCGAGGATGGGGTAGGTGGCCCGCACCCCCGCGTAGGTCTTGCACATCATCAGATGCTGGCTGTTGCTGAAGGTCGAAGTCACCCAGACGATGTCGCGGCGGACCTCCCCCACGTCTTTTCCGATGCTCTGAAAGTCGGAGAAGTTGACGAAGGAGATGGCCGGGGGTTTGAAAAAATGGATCTCGTAGACCAGTTTCTTCTCTTTGACCGCTTTCCAGAATGCCAGCTTGTCCTCGATGATCATCTCCGGATCATTCTGCTTGTAGGCTTCGATGATCACCGGGTCGTGGGCCAGCCCCATCGCGATCACTTCGACACTGCGCTTCTGCAGGTCCAGGATCGTATTGAGCTGGATGCCGTCCGCCTCCTTCCACTCCGTCCGCGTTTTGTTCAGGGCATGGAAGACGGTGGAGAACTCGTTGATCACCACCAACAAGAGCAGCAAAAAGACAAAAGCGGCCAGGAAACGGTTTCGGATACTCATGGGAATGATTATAACCTATCAGCCGCCAAGAGTTTCTTGCGCCCGATGGGTAACTCCTCCCCGCAAGCATGTGACGCGCTGCCATACTTTTGAATCCGTCGCCGTTGTTGTTCTAGACTGTCGGTATGAAAATCCATATCGACCTCGACTGCTTTTTCGTCTCCGCCGAACGCACCGTCGACCCTTCGCTCATCGGAAAAGCCGTGGGCATCGGGGGACGGGGGGACATCTACATCTTCGCTCCCGATAGCGGGCACCAGAGCGTCAACCTCGAAAACAGCGGGGCCTTCGTGGGGACCTTTTTCCAGGCCTACGACCCCCGTCAGGACGACATGGCCAAGTTCACCGACCCCGACGGCCGCATCCGGGGGATTCTCACCACCGCCAGCTACGAAGCGCGGAAGTACGGCGTCAACACCGGGACCACCATCCGCGAAGCGCTGCAGAAGTGCCCGGGGCTCATCGTCAAGGCGCCCAACATGAAGCTCTACCAGCACCTCTCCCGCGAACTGCACGCCTTTTTGCAGTCGCGCATCCCGGTCATCGAACAAGGAAGCATCGACGAATTCTACGGCGATCTGGAGGGGTGGGTCGAAGATGAGGAGGTCCCCTGCTTCATCGACATGCTCCGCCACGAGATCAAGCGCCGTCTCGGCCTCCCCGTCTCCATCGGGGCGGCCAAGACCCGCTACATCGCCAAGCTCGCCACCGGGTGCGCCAAGCCCTTCGGCTGCAAAACCGTCACGCCCGAAGAGGTGGCGGCCTTCATCGAGGCCATTCCCGTCGGCGAGTTCCCCGGCATCGGGCGGAGCATGAAACGCCGTCTCGCCGCCTACCGCATCGCCACCCTGGGGGAGCTGGTACGGGCGAGACCCCTGGTGGAGTCCTGGGGACCCTACGCCAAAGAGCTCTACCGCCGGGTCACCGCCGCCGACCGGGCGGAGATCGTCCCCGACCACGTCCGCAAATCCATCGGCATCTCCCGCACCTTCGACCCGGTCCTCGACCGCGCCGAGATGCGCCGCCGGGTCATCATCCTCGCCCGGCATCTCGCCTACGCCGTCATGCGCATCAGGGTCATCCCCACCACCTTCAGCGTCGGCATCCGCTACGAGATGAGCCCCGGCAGCCACGCCAACGCGACGGAGACCCGCCTCTTCAGCGAATCCTGGTTCAAAGAGCTCGTCCTCGACCTCTACTACCGGGCCGACACCCGCAGAAACGACCGCATCGTCCGCCTCTCCATCCACTGCTCCCACTTCACCCACGTCAGCCACCGCGAGCTCTCGCTGCTGCACCTCGAAGAGGACCGGCACGCCCGCCGTCTCGGCGAGCAGCTGCACGCCGTCCGGGAAAAACACGGGCTGGATATGCTCAAATGGGGGAGTGAACTCGTCAACAGGGGGAAGAAACGGTAAGCCCGGGGGGATCAGCCCCCCGGGAAAAGGTTAGAAGGCAACGGCGAAGACCATGCCCCGGCGGTAGAGGTAGAGCCGTTTTTTGCCCGGCCCCCCGACCGCTTTCTTGAACTGGTCCAGATCCGCGATCTCGCTGTTTTCGACCTGGATCACCACGTCGCCTTCCGCGACGCCGGCGTGCTGGGCGGCGCTTTTGGGCGCCACTTCGGTGACCACGACCCCGGCAAGATTCTCGCCGACGCCGAGGTTGCGGCGTGCCTGGGGGGTCAGCGGTTCGACGCTCATCCCCTCGTACTCGAAGCCGAAGCCGTTCTGTGCTTTCGCATCCTTGCGGCTGCCCAGGACGACACGCTTCTCATGCACCCGTTTCTCCCGCAGGTAGCGGACCGTCACCTCGGTGCCGGGGCGCATCGTCCCGACCATGTTGCGGAGCTCGCCCGCGGACTCCACCGCTTTGCCGTCGACGGCGACGATCAGGTCGCCCCGCTTCAGGCCCGCTTTCGCCGCGGGGGTTCCCTCCTCGACGGAGGTGACCAGCGCCCCCGCTTTTTTACCGTAAAAATCGCTCAGGCTGTCGCTGACGTCGGAGATCCCCACCCCGAGATAGGCCCGGGTAAACTCGCCGTCGCTGATGAGCGCCCGGGCGATATTTTCGACCATGTTCGACGGGATGGCGAAGCCGATGCCGACGTTGCCGCCGCTGCGGCTGACGATGGCGCTGTTGATGCCGATGAGCTGGCCCGCGGAGTTGACCAGCGCGCCGCCGGAGTTGCCGGGGTTGATGGAGGCGTCGGTCTGGATGAAGTCCTCATACTCGACGATGCCGACGGAGGAGCGCCCCGTCGCCGAGACGATCCCCTGGGTGATGGTCTCGCCGACGCCGAAGGGGTTCCCCAGGGCGAAGACGACGTCCCCGATGCGGACCTGGTCGGAGTCGTAGAAGGTGATGGCGTTGAGCCCCTTGGCCTCGATTTTGATCACCGCCAGGTCGCTCTTGGGATCGCTGCCGACCACTTTGGCATCAAACTCCTCCTTGCGGTCGGGAACGGTGACCTTGATGGTGTCCGCCCCGTCGATCACGTGGTTGTTGGTCACGATGTAGCCCGACTCGGAGACGATGACCCCCGAACCCAGGGCACGCTGGATGCGCTCCTGGGGGATGTTGAAGCGCGGGCCGCCGAATCCGCGGAAGAACTCCCGGAACATCGGGTCGTTCATAAAGGGGTTGGCCGCCGCGTTGTCGACGCTCTTCTCCGTGGAAATGTTGACCACGGAGGTGCGCACGCCTTCGAGGACGTTGCTGTAGGAGAGCAGGTACTCCTGCTGGGTAGGATGTTTGCGTTCCATCGACTTGGGCGCGTGTTTGAATGCTACCGGCTTTTCGAACGGCCCCGCATGCAGCATCGAAGCCGCCAGCAGGGCCGCCATCAGTAATCTTTTCATCACACTACTCCTTCTTCATATCAGTTTATGTTCTTTAAAGAGATATCAGGATCGATCGCGATAAAACGCATTGTATCACCCCATGGTAACCTGAAAGCAAACATGTCAATCGTGTTTGAAAGCAGCGGTTTTCAGGGACATTCACGGGGTATTGGGCAGATATTGACCGCATCGGTGCGACAGGGCTAGGTTATAATACAGGAAATCATACCGCGAGGTTGCGCCCCATCGAAACTCCTGCCACCAGTATGCTGCTGCGTCAGTTCCGTTCCTTCCACGTCCGCCATTTCCCCGACGACATGGAACGGCTCATCGAGTACTTCGCCGTTTTCGGCGGGCTGGGGTGGGAGATCGACATCGACGCGCCCCTTGAAACCCTCATCACCGACATCGTCTTGGAGAACTACGGGCATCTTTACAACGAGATCGCCCGGCGCGCCACGGAGGACCGCTCCTACCACCGGCTGCTCAGCGCCGTCGCCATCGGGGACCGCCGGATGTACTCCGCCTTCCGCCGCGCCGGGATGAACGAAGCGAAGGGGGGGCAGGTGCTGGGCTACCTCCGCGACGCGGGCATCCTGGAGATGGAGTACTCCCGGGAAGCCCCCCCGGTGCGCGACTATCCCAAACAGAAACTCAAACGCGAGGTCGCCCGCCACCGCATCTCCCACAAGGCGCGCTTCACTTCGCCCTTCCTGCGCTTCTGGTTCTACTTCATCGCCCCGATGCACCGGGATATCGAGCAGGGTCGCTATGATGCCGTGCTGGAGCGTTTCCAGGAGCGGCACCAGGCCTTTACGGGCTTCGTCTTCGAAGAGCTCTCCAACCTCTTCCTGGAGCGGATGCACCAAGAAGACCCCATCGTCGACTCGGGGAGCTACTGGGACCGTCAGGTGGAGATCGACATCTTCGCGCAGACGTCCAACGGCAGGACGATCGTCGGGGAGTGCAAATGGACCAACCATAAGGTCAACAAAAGCGAACTGACGAAGCTTCTGGGGAAATGCGAAAGCGTCGAACTGCAGCCCGACGTCGTGGCGCTCTTCTGCAAGCGGGGGTTTTCAAAGGAGCTGGAGCAGATGAAGGGCGCGGACCTGGAGCTCTACAGCGCCAAGGACTTCGAGTGGCTGCTGCAGGGCGTCACCTCCCAGGAACTCATACGGGGGTATGAGAAGCCCGAGCCTTTCGACGACTGATCAGCTGACGATGCGCAGAGCGCTGTAGGCTTCCTGGAGCAGCTGGAACTTCTGGGTGTAGCGGTCGACGGTGGCGGGGTCCTCGCAGTGGACCCGGTCGGGGTGATAGACCTTGACCAGCTTTTTGTAGCTCTTCCGCAAGGCGTCCTGCGAGGCTCCGACCGGGCACTCGAGAACCGTGTAGTAGTGGAGCATGGCGTCGAACTGCTCCTGCTCCGTCTCCTCGTCGAATCCGAAATCCGCGAACTCCGAGTAAAGCCGCTGCATGAAACGGGTGTCGTAGCGGTACTGAATGCGGTAGTGGAGGATATGGCGTTTGTTCAGCGCCCGCTCCAGCCGCCCCTTCGCCTTGAGCTCGGACATGTCCAGGACCAGCGAGCAGGCGTCCGTTTCCCGGACATAGAGCGCCAGCTGGGACTTCAGGTAACTGAGCACCCAGGGGTTGGGGGCGTAGAGCGACGCCACCACCGTCTCCCGGTCGTGGGCGTGCAGCTCCACCGTCACGCTCTCGGGCTCCTCCATCTGGCAGAGCTCGACCTTGACCGGTTTTTTGGCGCAGCGCTGCAGGGAGCGGAGGAAAAAGGTCTCGTCCAGGTCGTGGGTCCGGGCGTAGTGGCGGCAGAGCGTTTCGAAAAACGCCGCTTTCAGCGCCGCATGTTTCTGGGCATGGAGGATGAGCACCGCACGGGGAAGGTAGAGCATATGTTCCGCCTGCGCCGTCAGGAAGTCGGCCATCCACGCCTGTTTGAGGGTCGCGAAATCGGTTCGGATGAGCAGCATGTTCGGCTGCAGTACAATCTGCATGGCCCCTCCTTCAAAACCTTTGGTTCACAGAAGTAAGCAAAATCAGTTCCACATCCCCGTTTCGGCAACGCCTTCGAACGGCGGAAGCAAGAGAAGGGACGCTTTCCCTCCCTATCTCCTGATCCAGCGGGCCATGATGATGAACATATCGGTCGGATCGACCGGTTTGGCGATATAGTCGTTCATTCCCGATGCCAGGGCTTTTTTCCGGTCGGTCTCCATCACGTTGGCGGTCATGGCGATGACGGGCAGCGTTTCGAATCTTGCATCATCCCGGATCTTCCGGGTCGCCTCGTAGCCGTCCATCACCGGCATCTGGCAATCCATCAGCACCCCGTCGAACGTCTCGGTTTCAAGGCGTTCCAAAGCTTCGCGGCCGTTGTCGGCGATCGTCACCTTCAGCCCGTTGCGCCGCAGCAGCTCCTCCGCCAGCTCCTGGTTCATCTTGTTGTCCTCTACCAGCAGGATGCTCGCTCCCCGAAGCTGCGCCACCGCCCGTTCCATCGCCTTCTCGTTCTCCCGCGCGGAGCCGATCACCGCATCCCGGTCGGAGCGCTGCATGCGCGCCGTAAAGATGAAAGTGCTCCCTTTCCCTTCGTCGCTCTCCACCCGGATCTCTCCGCCCATCAGCTCGGTGATCTTCCGGCAGATCGCCAGCCCCAGCCCCGTCCCGCCGAACTTGCGGTTGGTCGAACTCTCCGCCTGCGAAAAGGAGAGAAAGAGTTTTTTCTGATTCTCTTTGGAGATCCCGATCCCGTCATCCTGAACACAAAAACGTACCAGCGCATCGGATTCATACGCTTCCGCCAGAGAGACACCAAGTGTGACGTTGCCTCCCTCATGGCTGAACTTGACGGCGTTGCTCGCCAGGTTGGTCAGCACCTGCCCCAGACGCAGCGCATCGGCGAAATAGGCGTAGGGAACCTCGTCGTCGATTTTTACCCGCACTTTGAGCCCTTTCTCCTGCGCATCAATGCTGATGAGCTGCAGCGTCTGCCGGATCACGTCCTTGAGCTCGAAATGGGTATTGAAAAGTTGCAGTTTTCCCGCTTCAAGTTTTGAAAAATCGAGAATGTCGTTGATAATGCCAAGAAGGTTTTCCGCAGCGATATGGGCCTTTTCGACATAACTTCTCTGTTCGTCGTTCAAGCCCGTGTCCAGCGCCAGTTTCGTCATCCCGATGACCGCGTTCATGGGCGTACGGATCTCGTGACTCATGTTGGCAAGGAACTCCGTCTTGACCTGGCTCGCCTTCTCCGCCTGCTCCTTGGCCCTGCGCATCGCCTCTTTGGTCTTTATCTGTTCGCTGATGTCCCGCACCGCGGCATAGATGAACTCCCGGCCGTCGATGATCACCTTGACGGAGGTGATCCCGGCATGATAGGTCGAGCCGTCCTTGCGCGTATGCACCCGCTCCAGGTAACGCGGGATTTCGTTCTGCGTGGCGGTGATTTCCTGAAACGCTTCAATGGACGGCAGATTTTTATCCCAATCCAGAACGTTCAGACGCGTCATCTCCTCGTCATCGTAGCCCAGAAGTGCCTGTACCTGGTTGCTGTACTGGTAAAGGCTCCCGTCGACGGGGGACATGATGAACACGCCGTCGGATGAGAGGTTCAGGAAGCTCTCGTAGAGCGTCTTCTGCTTCTCAAGCTCGCGGTTCAACCGCTTCTGATCCTGCAGGGCCTGATTTTTTTCCAGGATCGCCTGTTCGATCTCTCTCTTGAGATTGAGGATCTTCTCCTCTTCCATCCGTGAACGAAGTTCGTTGATCTTGTCTTCAATGGTCGCTTCATGGGGGTAGATATCAAACTCCACCCGGGAGTACGCACCGTCGACCTCATAATTCTGATTCGCCCAGCAGGTCTGGTGCAGCGCCTGGTTGAATATCCCGATGATCTTCCCCTGGATGAAGGGGCAGCCCCAACGCTCCTCCGGGTCAAGGCGCGCCTGCATGCGCAGCTCCCAGGGGTTGTGCACGACCACCTTTGCACGGACGTTTTTCGGATCGAAATGGGGCATTTCAAAGATGCCCCATCCCGCGCCGCTGACGGCCTTGCCCCAGTTCAGAAACCCCGCTTCGAAGGTGTCGCCCAGCTGGGTCACCATGGCGTGGTAATCCTCCTCGGTGCCGAGACTCGAGGAGTGGGCCACCTGCAGGTTGAACATCTCTTTGCCCATCTCGTCCACCAGGGGTTTGAACATATTGAGCAGGGAGGGGTCGTTCCAGAAGAGGGTCGACGAGATGCCGAGAAAGTTCATGGCACCGCTTTCGAGATTCCAGTCGATATCGACACCGTTGATGGTGATGTGGACGTCATGCTGCTGTTTCAGGGGACTGCCTTTCATGAAACCGTCGGAGGGTCCCGCCTCTTTGGTTCCTCATAGTATCGGGCGCTCGTTCTATTGTATACCGATTCGCTGAAATTACCAATAAGGGCACCACCGTAGATGGTGCGTTTTATGCGGAGCATATCTTTGCGAGAAGCCGGAGCCGTCCGTTCAGCGTTTGCGGCTCAGGTGGAGAAACAGCAGGGCCGAGAGCCCGGTCGCTCCGAAGATCATCGCCATCACCATGATCTGGTAGCGGGCGGCGATGAGGGGGGAGACCCCGGAGAGTATCTGCCCGGTCATCATTCCCGGAAGGGTCACCAGCCCCACGGCGAAGAGGGAGTTCATCACGGGGATGAGGGCGGTGTGGAAGGCGTCGGCGGAGGCGTCGCCCTCCGGCAGCCCGCGCTCTTTTTCACTCTCGCGCCGCTCTGCCGCCAGGGCGATGGCGTTCATGGAGGCGGCGAAGATCATGCCCCCCAGGGGGATGACGACGCTGGGGGCGTACCAGGGGTCGACCCGCAGCACTCCCTGGGTCACCAGCGCCAGAGTGCCGCCCCCGCCGATGAGGATGCTCGCAAGCGCTTTGGGAAAGAGCTCCCGGCGGCGGGGGGCGACGGTGCGCAGGGCGATGTAGCTTGCCGCGACCATCATCACCCCGAGCACGCCGAGGATGACCGGGGGCTGGTCCGATTCGAAGATGTAGATGAGGACGTAGCCGATGAGCATCAGCTGCAGCACCATGCGCGCAAGGGCATAGAGGGCGTTGGTATGGCCCCGGCGGGTACGGAGCATGTAGCCGACCACGATGAGGGCCGGCAGGAAGGAGAGGGCCAGGTGGGTCAGCGGGATCGTCTGCATGTTCCGCCTTTGCCGCGCTTAGCGGGGTTTGGTCAGTTCGCCGTAGCACTCGGGCCGGCGGTCGGCGAAGAGGGCCCAGTAGTCCCGGGCCTTCTGGTTGGCTTTGAGGGAGTATTTGCCGATCAGGATCTCTTCCCGGTCCCGGGATGCATCGGCGATCTTCGCCCCGGTGTAGTCGGTCATGAACGAGGAGCCGTAGAAGGTGAGCGTACAGCTCTCCCCCGTTTCGGCGCCGATGCGATTGGCGGCAATGACGGGGACGGTGTTCGCCGCGGCGTGGCCCATCTGCACCCGCTGCCAGTGGTCTTTGGAGTCCACGCCGATCTCCGGCTCGCTGCCGATGGCGGTGGGGTAGAAGATGAGCTCCGCGCCCATGAGCGCCAGGGAGCGGGCGGTCTCGGGGAACCACTGGTCCCAGCAGATGCCGACCCCGATCTTCCCGAACGCCGTTTCCCACACCTTGAAGCCCGTGTCACCGGGTTCAAAATAGAATTTCTCCTCGTACCCGGGGCCCGAAGGGATGTGGGTCTTGCGGTAGTTCTCCATCACGGTGCCGTCGGCGTCGAGCATCACCAGGGAGTTGAAGTAGCGTTCGCCGTCGCGCTCGAAGTAGCTCAGCGGCAGCACGACGCCCAGCTCCTTCGCCAGGGCGGCGAAGCGGGCCACGACGGGGTTGCCCTCCAGCGGACGGGCCCATGCGAAGTACTGCTCGTCCATGTCCTTGCAGAAGTAATGCCCCTCGAAAAGTTCGGGAAGCAGGATGATCTGCGCCCCTTTCGCCGCCGCTTCGCGGACCATCGCTTCCGCTTTGTCGAGATTCGCCTCACGCACTTCGGACATCTGCATCTGTATCGCCGCTACCGTGACCATGCTCGCTCCTTTGAATTGGGGGGCGTTTTGGGAACAAAGCCCCAAAACGGCAGGGACTCCCGTCCCTGCAACCCCCTAAAGCTACCCGCATCCGTCGGATGCGGGAGCGATAATGGAATTATACCACCGGACGATCGCCCGAAGGCTACACGTGGTTTCGTATCAGGCTGAGGAAGGCTTCGCCGAAGCGCTCGAACTTCACTTCCCCCACCCCGCCGATCGCGAGCATCTGCTCCCGGTCTTCGGGAGGACGGGCCGCCATCTCCTTGAGGCTCTTGTCGCTGAAGACCATGTAGGGGGGAATCCCCTGCTCGTCGGCCAGCTCCTTGCGGAGGGAGCGGAGCGCTTCGAAGAGGCGCAGGTCGTAGTCGGCGGTGTCGATGACCGCTTTTTTGGCCGTCCGGCTCCGCACCTCGAGGCGCTCCCGGGCGATGTCGAGGGGGGTGCCCGATTTGAGCCATTCGGAGCCTTCGGGAGTGATGTAAAGCGTCTTGTGTTCCCCCTGCCCCACCAGTTCCAGCTCCAGCAGCCGCTCCCCGATGACGAGCCACTGCTCCTTGCTCCGTTCCGTCCCGATGCCGTAGACGGAGAGGGCGTCGTGGCCGTTGTCGAGGATGCGCTTCTCCGAAGAGCCCCGCAGGACGTCGATGACGTAGTGCATCCCGAAGCGCTGCCCGGTGCGGTAGAGCGTCGAGAGGAACTTCTGCGCCTCGACGGTGACCGGTTCTTTCACCTTCGCGGGTTCGGCGCAGTTGTCGCAGGCGCCGCCGCACGCTTCGATGGTGTCGCCGAAATAGGCGGCGAGGAGCTGGTGGCGGCAGCGCTCGGCGTTGGCGAAGCGCACCATGGACTGCAGTTTTCCGAAGGCGTGCTGTTTGTAGGGGCTCTCTTCAAGCTGCTCCACCAGGGCCCGGCGCTGGGCGGCGTCCCCGGCGGAGTAGAGCAGCATCACCTCGGCGTCGAGCCCGTCGCGCCCGGCCCGGCCGATCTCCTGGTAATAGTTCTCCAGGGTCTTGGGCAGAGACATGTGCACGACGAAACGGATGTTGCTCTTGTCGATCCCCATCCCGAAGGCGACGGTGGCGACGACCACGTCGATGTCGTCGTGGACGAAGTCGTGGTAGACCCCGTTGCGTTCGGCGGTGTCGAGCCCGGCGTGGTAGGCCCGGGCCTTCACCCCCTTCTCCTGCAGCCACCTTGCCAGCGTCTCGGCAGCGTTGCGGGTGAAGGTGTAGACGATGCCGCTCTCCCCCCGGCGGCTTTGGAGAAAGTCGAAGAGCTGGGCACGGCCGTCCTTGACGCGGTGGCGCACCCGGATGTAGAGGTTCTCCCGGAAGATGGTGCCCCGCAGCATATTCGGGTCGTTCAGCCGAAGCTGGGCGGTGATGTCCCCGTGCACCTGCGGCGTCGCAGTGGCGGTAAAGGCGGCGATGCCCACGGAGGGAAAGCGCTCTTTGAGCATCCCCAGCCGTCGGTAGTCCTCCCGGAACTCGTGCCCCCACTCGCTCACACAGTGGGCCTCGTCGATGACGAAAAGCGAGACGTTGAGCCGCGAGAGCATCTCCAGGAAGCTGCCGTTGCTCAGCCGCTCGGGGGCGACGTAAAGCAGCTTGATCTCCCCCTGGAAGAGGCGGGCGCGGATGGCGTCGCTCGCTTCGGCGTCTTGCATGGAGGAGAGCATCTCCGCCGCCACCCCCATCTGTTTCAGGGCGCTCACCTGGTCGTGCATCAGCGCCAGCAGGGGGGAGACGACGACGGTCAGGCCCTCAAGCAGCAGGGCGGGAAGCTGGTAGCAAAGCGACTTGCCGCCCCCGGTGGGGAGGATCATCAGCAGGTCGCGGCCCGAAAGCACCGTCTCGACGGCTTCTTGCTGCAGGGGGCGGAAGCCGGAGAAGCCGAAGACCGACTGCAGGACGTTAGCGCAACGATGGTCCAAAAGGACTCCTTTCGGGGAGGGTTTGGGGCACTATAGCGGGTTTTCGTGCCAAGGGGCGGTTTTCTGTCACAGCTGCGACGAATCGATGATGATGGTCACCGGCCCGTCGTTGCAGATCTCCAGTTCCATGTGCGCCCCGAAAACCCCGGTCTGCACCGGCACCGCTTCCGCCGCCCGGGCGACGAAGGCTTCGTAGAGCTTGCGGGCCGTTTCCGGTTCGGCGGCCCCGTCGAAGGAGGGACGACGGCCTCGCCTGACGTTGGCGCCCAGGGTGAACTGGGAGACGACCAGCATCTCGCCCCCGACGTCGAGCAGGGAGCGGTTCATCTTCCCCGCGTCGTCGGAAAAGATGCGGAGGTTGAGAATCTTCTCCGCCAGCTTCGGGATCTCTTCCCCGCTGTCCTCTTTGAGGACACCGAGCAAAACATGCAGTCCCGGACCGATGGATGCGACGCACGCGCCTTCAACGGTGACGCTTGACGAGGTGACACGCTGCACGACGGCGATCACAGGCTCTCCTTGATGGTGTCAGAAATGGGATTCGAACCCATGACCTTTCGATTAGGAATCGAATGCTCTATCCAGCTGAGCTACTCCGACGTTTGGGCCACGTATTGTAGCAAAAGTGCGGTTTGGGGAGGGGTAATGTGCTGTTAGCGGAAATGTGGTTTCATGCCTCCCGTTTATTTCATAAGTGTTGATTCATGGGCTGACCCTGAATGCCTAAACGAGCCTGCGGCTTGCACGGTCATCGGGATATCGGCGTTTCTCGATGCGATAATACGCCTCGAGCAGATCGGCTTCGATCCCAATATGCTCCCGCGCCTCTTTGAGCGGCATATCCATCAAACGATCGTAGTCGACTCCGGCGAGGGGTTGGCAATCGGAAACATAGCCAAGGCGCACGGCATCTTTAAATACCTCGATATCTTCCCTGCCGAACCGGTATGGACCGGGGTAGAGGTACTTCGATACCCAGGCGAAAAGCTTCTCTTCGGTCATACTGACCCGGTTACTGCTCCCCATCGTAAAACCAATGACGAAAGCTTCATCCTTGGGGAGCATTCCCCTTCCAAGAAGGATGTGGATGCAGTCATGTGTATGCAAGTCCACTGCGCCATTAAAAAGTTCGATCCCAGGGATATCGAATCTCGGATTCTCTACCAACTGAATGATAAGTGGAATCGCATCTTGTCCCGCTTTGAGGTGCGCAGAGTCAGCAAGAAGCTGCCGCAATGTCGCCGACTCCTCTGCAATCGGAACAAGCCATTCCCGCCAGCCCTGTGTCGAAGCATCATCTAACGTCATTAGTGTTTTCCTGTACAAATTTTATTCGATTATACAGGCTTTTCCTACAGCTTACAAGAGTATTGAGAAAGAGGAAGATGACTACCCCCGCCGCGCCTTGACCCACGCGACAAACTCATCATAAGGCATGGGGCGGGCGTAGTAGTAGCCCTGGGCGTTTTCGCATCCCAGGGTTTTGAGAACCTCCACCTGCTCCGCCGTCTCCGTTCCCTCGGCGACGACCTCCATTCCCATGTTGTGCGCCAGGGAGATGATGGAAGAGGTGATGCTGCGGTCGTCGGGGTCGTCGACGATCTCGTCGATGAAGGAGCGGTCGATCTTCAAAGTCTGCACCGGCAGCTTCTTGAGGTAGCTCAGGGAGGAGTAGCCGGTCCCGAAGTCGTCGATGGAGAGCTGAACCCCCTGGGCGTTGACGCTTTCGAGCTTCTCCTTCACCTCGTCCATCCGCTCCATCAGCGAACTCTCCGTGATCTCGATCTCCACTTTCGTTCGGTCGATCTCCGTGTGGACCAGGGCACTCAGCAGCACCGAAACGAAGTTCTCCTGACCCAGCTGAACGCCGGAGACGTTGATGGAGACCACCAGCTCGTCGAAACCGGAAAGATGGAGCCGTCTCGTGTCGAGCAGCGCCTGCAGCGCCGCCCAGGTGCCGACCTGGTTGATCTGCCCCGTCTCCTCCGCGACCGGGATGAACTTCGACGGCGGCACGAACCCCATCTCCGGATGGTTCCAGCGCAGCAGCGCCTCCATGCCGTAGACCCTTCCCGTGGCGAGCTCGATCTTGGGCTGATAGACCAGGAACATCTCGTTGCGCTGGGTCGCCTGCCGCAGCTCGTTCTCAATCATCATCCGCTCCGTCGTCATGCGGTTGAGCTCTTCGGTGAAGAACTGGTAGCTGCTCTTGCCCCGGTCCTTGACGTGGTACATCGCCGTATCCGCCGCCTTGATGAGAGTGTCGCAGTCGCTCCCGTCGGTGGGGTAGACGCTGATGCCGATGCTCGCCCCGATGAAGAGCTCGTTCCCGCCGATCTCGAAGGGAAGCGTCAGCGCCCGGCTCACCTGCTCGGCGACATGGGCGATCTCGACGGGGTCCCGGCACTCCTCGACGACCACCGTGAACTCGTCGCCCCCGAGCCGACTGATCTGCTCCTCGCTTTTAAGCACCTTTTTCAGCCGCTCCCCCACCGCTTTGAGCAGCCGGTCGCCGACGATGTGGCCCAGGGTGTCGTTGATGTTCTTGAAGTTGTCGAGGTCGAAGAAGAGGAGCGCGCACCCCGTCTGCCTGCGGGCCGCCTGCTCGATCGCCTTCTCGAACCGCTGCCGGAAAAGCACCCGGTTGGGGAGGTCCGTCAAAGAGTCGTAGTAGGCGAGACTGTGGATGAGCTCCTCGCGCTCCTTCTTCTCCGTGATGTCGTCGGAGATGGCGATGTAGTTGGTCACCGTCCCCGCCTCGTTTTTAAGCACGAAGATGGAGATCTCCGCCACGTAGGCCTCCCCGTTCTTGCGCCGGTCGCGGATCTCGCCGCGCCACTGCCCCGTCTCCTCGATGCTGCGCCACATCTTCGCGTAGTACGCCTCGTCGTGCCAGCCGGAGCTGAGCAGGGTCGGGTACTGTCCCTTCATCTCCTCTGGACGGTAGCCCGAAATGCGGCAAAGCGACTCGTTGACGTAGACAATCTGCTGATGCGCGTCGGTGATGAGCACCCCGTTGGTCGTGTTCTCCAGCACCTTGCCCGCCAGCTGCAGCTGCTCCTGGGCCAGTTTCTGTTCGGTGATGTCATGCACGGTCCCGATGGATCGCAGTACCTTTCCGGCCGGGTCGAAGTCATGGCTGCAGTGCTCTTCGACGTAGCGGATTTCGCCGTCTTGACGGACCACCCGGTGGGTGATCTGGTAGTCGCTGCGGTTCTTCACCGACTCGTTGTAGGCGCGGTTGACCAAGTCGACGTCGTCGGGATGCACGTAGGAGAGAAACGCCTCGTAGGTCGCGCCGAACTCCCGCGGCTTCAGGCCGAAGATGCGGTAGACCTCGTCGGACCAGTAGAGCGTCCCCCGCTCCAGGTTCAGCTCCCAGTGGCCGATGTGGGCCAGCTCCTGGGCCTGGATGAGCCCCACCTTGATCTCCTGCAGCTCCCTCTCGCGCTCGTAGACGTGGGTGATGTCCCAGAAGGAGCCGAGGATGCCGATCACCTCCCCATCGATGACCAGGGGCTGCTTGACGGTGCGGATCATCATGGTCCGGCCCTGCACGACGATCATCTCGTTGACGTCAATGACCCGGTTCTGCGTCAGCACCGCCCGGTCGTCGGCGACGTACTTCTCCGCCAGCTCTTCGGGGAAAAGGTCGTCATCGCAGCCGCCGACGATCTGCTCCGGGTCGCGGCCGAGCAGCATTGCGTAGGCGTCGTTACAGTAGAGGTAGCGGGATTGGGGGTCTTTGATGAAGATGTTCTGGGGAAGGAGGCCGATGACGGTTTCGCAGATTTTGGAATCGAGCATGCAAAACCTCCCTCTTGCGGTTACGGGTCAATGACCCGTGCTACATCCGGTCTTTGGCCGTGATCCCCATCATGGAGAGGCCCACCCGCAGGGAGAGGCCGACGACCAGGAAGAGTTTGAGCAGTTTCGCCTCATCCTCCGTGCCGATGATGCGGTAGTCGTAGTAGAACTTGTGCAGCCGCGCCGCCAGCGACTTGAGGTACTCGGGCAGCTTCTGCACCTGGCGCGACGCGAAGGCGTCCTCGATCACTTCGGGAAGCAGCAGCGCTTCGAAGAGCAGCGCGTCGCCGTCCTCGTTGAGCCCCAGCAGGGAAGCTTCCATGATCGCCCCGCGCTCCAGATCGCTCTTTTCGAGGATGGTCTGGATGCGCGCGTGGGCGTAGTTGATGTAGTAGATCGGGTTGGAGCTGTCCTGCTTCTTGAGCTCCTCGACGTCGAACTCCAGCGACGTATCGCTCTTCTTCGAGGCGAAGATGAAGCGCAGGGCGTCGGCGCCGATCTCGTTGACGATGTCGCTCATCAGGATGACGTTGCCCGCCCGTTTGCTCATCTTGTAGGGTTCGCCGTCCTTGAGGAGGCTGACCATCTGCGAGAGCAGGATCTCCAGGGAGTCGGCATCGTGACCGAGGAACTGCGCCGCGGACTTGACCCGGGAGATGTAGCCGTGGTGGTCGGCGCCCCAGATGTTGATGTGGTGATCAAACCCCTGTTCGAACTTGCGGTTGTGGTAGATGATGTCCCCGGCCAGGTAGGTCGGGCGGCCGTCTTCGCGGACGATGACCCGGTCCTTCTCGTCGCCGTGCTCGGTGGAGCGCAGCCACACCTTGCCTTCGTCGTCTTTGTAGGCGCCGTCGCCCAGCTTCGCCATCACCCGATCCCAGTCGCCGTAGAGCGAGGCTTCGCTGACGAAGCTGTCGAAGTGGATGTTGGCGTCGGCGAGATCGCTGACGATCAGCTCCATCACCTTGTCCTTGGCCCAGAGGGCAAGCTCCATCTGGCGGGACTCGTCGGCGAAGATCCCTTCGCCGTAAATCTTCGCCGCCTCGACGGCGAGGTCGCTCAGGTAGTCGCCCCGGTAGTACTTCTCGGGCCACTCCACCTCCTGTTTGAGGATGGCGGAGCGTCCTTCGAGCTGCAAAGAGAGCCCCAGAAGGTCGATCTGGTTCCCCGCGTCGTTGACATAGTACTCGGCGGTGATGTCGTACCCCAGACGGCGTCCGAGACGCAGCAGGGTGTCGCCGTAAACCGCGCCGCGGGCGTGACCGATGTGCAGCGGTCCCGTGGGGTTCGCGCTGACGAACTCCAGCAGGATCTTTCCGCCGCACTCGGCGTTGCCGAAGGTCGCTTCGTTGGCCAGCGCCCAGGAGGCGTACTCGTCAAGGAAGTGTTCGGAAAGCCGGAAATTGATGTAGCCTTTCACCGACTCGACGGCACTGAACATCGCATGGTCGGCGAAGGAAGAAGCGAGTTCTTCGGCAATGACCATGGGAGACTTGCGCAGTTCTTTGGCGAGGGAGAAGGCAATGGGAGTGGCGTAATGCCCGAAAGAACGGTCCTTCGGTTTTTCGAGGACCGCGTCACGGTCGAACTGGTCGCGCAGAAGCGCCTGTACACGCTGCTTCAATGCTTACGCTTGTTTTTCGGTTTCTTTGGGGGCTTCCGCTTTGGCAGCCGGCTCGGAGCCTTCGACCTTCTTCGGCTCTTCCGTTGCAGCGACTTCCGGTTCGTCGTCTTTTACCGACTTCTTGAAGTTCTTGATACCCTGACCGAGGCCTTTGGCCAGCTCGGGAATCTTCTTACCTCCGAAGAGAAGCAGTACGACTGCGAGAATCAGAATCAGTTCAAATCCGCCTGGAATCTGAGGCATAACGTTCCTTTCGACGGGTATCTCACCCGGTGTAGAGTTTAAGCGGAGTAGTATAGCTTCGCTTTGCTGTAACTGTCCTGATATTAATTCGTTGAATACGGGAAGGGGGAACAGTGCCCCTAGGCGTCCGCCTCCCAGGCCTGGATGAACTGGCTGATTTCGATGCTCGGGACCTTCAGCCGCGCGGCGTTGGCGATGGAGATCAGATAAGATGCCGCCTCGTCGAGATTGTCATTGATGATCAGGTAGTCGTACTCGCTGATGCGCTGGACTTCCCGCTTGGCCATGTGGATGCGTTTTTCAATGATGTCGCTCGCATCGGTCCCGCGCCCTTCGAGGCGTTCTTTGAGGACCCGCAGCGACGGCGTCGTGACGAAGACCGACGTGGTGATATCCCCGAGGCGGTTCTGCACGGCGTCGTGCCCCTGGACGTCGATGTCGAAAATGACCAGTTTCCCCTCTTTTAACGCCTCTTTAACGGGCCGGATGGAGGTGCCGTAGTAGTTGCCGTGCACCGTAGCGTACTCCAGGAACTGCTCCTCGGCGATATCTTTTTCGAAACTCTCCGTATCGACAAAGTGGTAGTGGACTCCTTCGAGTTCCCCTTCGCGCATCGGGCGCGTCGTGGTCGAAATGGAAAAATAGTGCGGCCCGATATGCTCCACGATCTTTTTGATCAGCGAACTTTTTCCCGCACCGCTGGGGCCCGAAAGTACCAGAATGGCTCCCGTCTCTTGATTCAATCCTCTTCTCCGAATGTAATGTTGATGTTGATGCGCTTCCCTTTCATGGACCTGGCGAACTCTTCGTTCTCCATCGCTTTGAGGAGGGTCCGCAGCGCCTCGACGCCTTCGGCGGTGGTCACCTCTGCTACCCCTTCCTCATGGGGAGCTGTTTCATCTGCTGCGGCTTCGGAAAGCTCCGCCGTCTCCTCTTCCGTCTCATCATCGACCGCTTCCTCCGGCTCGATCTCGCCCAGGGCCATCCGCAGGTCGCGGCTCTCCAGAGCGTCGAACTCGTCCCCCTCTTCCTCAGCAGGGGCATCATACTCCTCGTCGGCGTTGACGATGTCGAGGAGCGCCGCTTCGTCAAGCTCCTCGGCCAACTCCTCTTCGCTCAGTTCACTGACCGCACTCTCGATCTCCGCTTCGAGGTTCCGGAGGGTCTCGTCGTCCGCCGCGTCGGCATCCGTTTCGGAGGTCCCTTCCTCTTCCCACGTATCGTTCCCTTCCGGCGAGACGTCCGCGCCCATCTCCGACATTTCGGTTTCCGCTTCCTCATCCTCAAATGCATCGGCTGTGACCGGCGTTTCATCCTCAGCGGCTTCTTCCGTCTCTTCTGCAACGGCGGAGGGTGCATCAAAGCTGACGTCGCCCAGTTCGAAGTCGTCTTCCGCAGGCTCCGTTTCCGCCACTTCCGCCTCCGCGGTGTCATCTTCCAGGGTGTCAAGGTCAAGATCGCCCATGTCGAAAGAGGCTTCGCCATCCGCTTCCGTTCCGGTCGCCGCTTCCGCACCTTCCTCATCCGAGAAGTCGAGATCGCCGAAATCGAACGCCGCTTCCCCGTTCTCCGCTGAGGGCTCTACGATTCCTGCCGTTGCCTCTGCCGCCGCGTCATCCGAAAGGTCCAGGTCACCGAGATCGAAATCCTCATCCCCCGCTTCCGCGGATTCGGAACGCTCTTCCTCCGGTGCCGCTTCCTCCTCGGGAAGTTCCAGGTCCAAATCGCCGAGGTCACGCTCTTCGGCCATCTCTTCGCCCTCATCGATCGCGGGAGCCGCTGTATCTTCAACGGCATCCTCGTCCGCCAGGTCCAGATCGCCCAGGTCGAAATCCTCCGCTGCTTCCGCACCCCCGGTTTCATCTTCCAGCGCTGCGAGATCGAGATCACCCATGTCGAAAGATGCGTCGGCATCGGTTTCAAGGGCCGCATCGGCCACCGCTTCCGCATCTTCCTCATCCGAGAGGTCGAGAGCGCCGAGGTCGAAATCCTCTACTGCCGCTTCCGCATCATCAACCTCTGCTTCGGAACCCTCATCCGTATCCTCCATCGCTCCAAGATCGAGATCACCGAGGTCAAAATCCTCTTCCGCAGTTTCGGAAAGCTTTTCCTCCGGTGCCGCTTCTTCTTCCGTCACGTCGTCCGACAGGTCCAGATCGCCGAGGTCGAACGCCGCATCGGCATCCTCGGAGACCGCCGCATCTTCAGGAAGTTCAAGATCCGCACCGGCCTCTTCGGTTTCATCCTCCAGATCTCCGAGATCGAGACCATCCATGTCCAAAGAGGCTTCAGCGTCATCATCGGCTTCCGCCGAGGGCTCTTCCTCATCTTCCATATCCCCGAAATCAAGATCGCCGAGGTCTGCAAGATCCTCGTCTCCCAACTCGTCGCCGAAGGCCGTCAGGTCCGCTTCTTCATCGTCAAGATCTTCGAGCGCGTTTTTTACCTCGTCGAGGGTGGTATCGTTGATGCCCGCCGAAGGCACTTCGTCCGCCAACAGCAGCGTATCTTCCTCATCTTCGGAGTCCTCAAGCAGGCTCTGCACCTCGTGCACCTCCTCCTCGTCCAGCACCGGCACGCCGAAATCTTCCTCATCCTCTTCGGGGGCTTCAGGCTCCTCGGGAAGATCTTCGAAAAGCTCGTCGTCGAGATCTTCCGGCAGCTCCAGGGAGTCGTCGATCTCCTCTTCGGCCGCTTCGTTCGCTTCCTCCCGGGCCGTGTATTCCAGGTCCGGGTCGGAGAGTTCGATCGCCTCCCCCATCGCTTCACCCGACGCCACCGTCGCGAAAAAGGCGACCAGGTCCGTGGGGAGGAACGGCTTGCCGATGGCCTGGTCGAACCCTGCGGGCACTTCCACGCCGTGGCTCCCCATAAAAAGTTTCGTTCCCGCGCTGATGCGCCCCTCAAGCTCCTCCATCACCTCGGCGGCATAAAGTGCCTCGTCGATGATCAGCAGGTCATAGCTTCCCGCTTCGACCGTGCCGAGACCCTCGGCGACTTCCAGTTCGTCTCCCGTCTTCTGGGCGCTGAGCGTCACCAACTTGTTGACGACGGGGTTCTGACTGAGCAGTAGCAGTTTCATCGGAAGACTCCTTGATTTTGGAAAAGTGCGGCGCAAATGATATTATTGTAGCCAAAATTGCTTAAGGGTCTCCCGAAAAGAGCCCTGCCGCTCCGACCCGTTCCGCACCGTCTCGCGGCCCGAAACGGCGGAGCCCGAAGGCCGTGGAATGAAAGCTCTCGCCTGCCTCCTTTTCCTCCTCTTCGCCGCATGCGCCGACGCCGCGGTTTTCATGACCCCGGATGACGCCGACGAAGTGCGCCACACCCTCGAACACACCCTTGCCTCGGCCCATGAACATTTGTTCATTATCACCCCGGTACTCGACGCCGGACTCTGGGAAAAATCCCTGCAGAAGGCACTTGGAAACGGTGCGAAGGTGACCGTCGTCACCTCCGATCCTCCCGGAGACGGCGCGGCGGCACTGGCCCGATTCAAACACGTGGAGGTGCGGACGGCATCGGGCCTCAGCGCTCCCGACTACGACGGAGAGCTCTCCTTGACGCTTATCATCGCCGACGGCACGACGGCCTGCCGGGGAACGCTCCCCCTGACCCGGCGGCAGATGGAACACGACCTGGGAATGTTCGAGTGTTCGGATCGGGAAATCGCTGCGCACATCAAGACGGCGGAACGCATCGTCGCACGTTCCCGCCCTTACCTAGAAGAGTAGTTCCAGGAAGTTGAAAGCCCCCTCCATCTGCCCCCGTATGATCAGCATGGTCGATGCCAGTGTCGCGATCAGTACGGTAAAGGCCAGGGCGATCCGGATGGGGAAACCGATGACCAGCAGGTTGAACTGGGGCATCGTCTTCATCAGCATCCCGAAGATGATGTCCGCCAGCCAGGAGAGGGCGATAATGGGAAAGGCGATCATAAAGCCGACCATGAACATGTTCGCGGCGGCCTTGATGATGTATCCGAAAAGGTGTTCGCTGAGCATGAAGCCCCCAAGCGGTACGGCGGCGAGGGCCTGCTGGGAGTAGAGCAGTATCCAGTGGTGCATGTCGATGGAAAAGAGCATCATAAGCGCCAGCAGCGAAAGAAACTGGCTGATAATGGGCATCGAAACCCCGCTCTGCGGGTCGATGGCCGACGCCAGTGAAAAGCCCATGCTGAAAGAGATGAGCCCCCCGGCGAAGGTGATGGCGTCAAAGGCCAGCTGCAGCACGATGCCGATGGAGAGACCGAACAGCAGTTCTCCCAGAATCGCCACCGTCAGGGAGGGGAGATCGACGGTGATGGCAACTTCGGGCATGGAGGGGTAGAAGACGACGGTGAAGAAGAATGCCATCGCGGTGCGGATGGTGACCGGAACGCTCTGGTGGGAGAAGATGGGAACCGCCATGAAGAGCGCCCCGAAACGGATAAACAGCAGAATAAATCCAATAACCCGGGCTTCGCTGAAGAGTTGGGCCCACTCCATGGCGCTACTTCACCCGTTCAAACTGCTCTTCGTGCAGCCGGTAGACCCGGTCGCAGCGCATCGCCAGGTCGTTGTCATGGGTGACCAGCACCAGCCCCGCACCCGTCTCTTTGACATAGGAGCCGAACAGCGCCATCACCTCCAGTGCCGTATCGTGATCGAGGTTGCCCGTGGGCTCGTCGGCGAAGATGAGGCGGGGCTTCTTGGTCAGGACCCGGGCGATGGAGACCCGCTGCTGCTGCCCGCCGGAGAGTTCCGTCACCTTCTGTCCGACCACCCCGTCGATGCCCAGGCTCCGCAGCAGCCCGCCGTCAATGGGCTCTTCCGCCATCAGCGCGGCGACTTCGAGGTTTTCGTAGCCGCTGAAGCCGCGAAAGAGGTAGTGGGCCTGAAAGATCAGCCCCAGGTCGTTGCGGCGCAGCGCGACCAGGTCGTCGCTCTCAAGGGCATAAAGCTCTTTTCCGAGAAGCCGCACACTCCCCTCCCGGGGTTTGAGCAGGGTCGAGAGAATGTGCAGCAGGGTCGATTTGCCGCTGCCGCTGACACCGATGATGGCCATCGTTTCGCCCTCGGAGAGTTCGAAACTCAGGTCGCGGAACAGCGGATAATCGAATGCATGGGTCAGCCCCTCGGCTTTGAGTAACGTCATGGAGCCATTATAGAGTGATTGGCTTAAAATGAGGGAAACAGGGGAAAAAATACCGCCCGGGGGCGGCGGGGGGTGCGGAAGCCCGCTTAGGACATCTGGGCCGCGACTTCGGCAGCGAAGTCGTCGACTTTTTTCTCGAGGCCTTCACCCACTTCGTAGCGGATGAATTCAACGATCTCGGCGGTACCGCCGTGTTTTTTGGCTTCGTCAGCCAGCGCCTGGGCGACGGTTTTGCTGTCGTCCATGACGTAGTTCTGCTCGAGCAGCGCCTGCTCTTTGTCCAGCGTCGTGTTGTCGGCGATGAAGCGCTCGAGTTTGCCCGGAACGATCTTGTCCCAGATCTTCTCGGGTTTGCCTTCGGCTTTGAGCTCTTCTTTGATCGCCGCTTCGGCGTTGGCCAGGACCGCGTCGGTCAGCTGGATGCGGCTGATGAACTGGGGAACGTTTTTGAGCGGCTTGCCGAGGCGTGCGAGCTCTTCGTTCTCGTTTTTGATCGCTTCGATGCGGCCTTGAGTCTCTTCGGCAACGTATGCCGCGTCGAACTCGTCGGCGCTGAGAACGGTCGGTTTCATCGCGGCGGCGTGCATGGCGATGTTTTTAAGCGTCGGAGCGATCAGCTCCGCCGTTTTTTCGCTGTCGCACTGGGCGGCAACGAGAACGCCAACACGGCCGTTGGAGTGAACGTAGCCGTTGACACAGCCGTTGGCTTTGGCGTTGAGTGTCGCGAAGCGGCGTACCTCGATCTTTTCGCCGATGCGGGCGACTTCCCGGGTAAAGTACTCGGAGAAGCTTCCCGTCTCGTAGGAAGATTCCTGCAGCTGCGCAACGTCGCAGACGCCGGTCGTGAAGATGTGGGCGATCGTGTTGCCAAGCAGCGCCTGGAAGCCGTCGTTTTTGGCGACGAAGTCGGTTTCGGAGTTGACCTCGACCAGGGAAGCCGACGCGAAGGTATCGGCAACTTTCAGTCCAAGAGCGCCTTCGGCCGCAACGCGGTCGGCTTTTTTCGCTGCCTGGGCAATGCCGCGGTCACGCAGCCATTCCATCGCTTTGTCGAAATCGCCGTCGGTTTCGGTCAGGGCTTTTTTACAATCCATCATCGGCGCATCGGTCGCCTGGCGGAGTTTCTTGACGTCTGCTGCGGATACTGCCATGTTACGCTTCCTCTGTCGTTGCTTCTTCTGTTTCGGCAACCGCTTCGGTTGCAACCTCTTCTTCAGCTACGGCTTCTTCAGCCTCTTCGACGTTATCGGCGTTGAGGGCTTTGCCTTCGTTGATCGCTTCCGCCATCTCTTTACAGAAAAGCTGAATGGAACGGATCGCGTCGTCGTTGCCCGGGATCGGGAAGTCGATGACGTCGGGGTCACAGTTGGTATCCAGCGGTGCGATAACCGGGATGTGCAGGTTGCGCGCTTCCTGGATGGCGATGTGCTCTTTGACGGCGTCGATGACGAACATCATGTCCGGCAGGGTTTTCATGTTGCGGATACCGCCGAGGTACGCGATGAGTTTCTCTTTCTGACGGCTCATCATCAGCGCCTCTTTTTTGGTCAGAAGGCCCATCTGTCCGCTCTCTTCCATCTCTTCGATGATGTCGAGTTTGCGGATGGATTTCTGGATGGTGCTGAAGTTGGTCAGCATCCCGCCCAGCCAGCGGTTGTCAACGTAGGGCATGCCACAGGACTCTGCAGCTTCGCGGATCGCGCCGCGTGCTTGTTTCTTGGTACCGACGAAGAGAACGGTTTTGCCTTCGGCAGCAGCGTCAACGACGATCTGGTACGTGTTGCGGAAGTAGCGAAGCGTCTTCTGCAGGTCGATGATGTAGATGTTTTTGCGGACGCCGAAGATGTATTTCTTCATTTTCGGGTTCCAGCGGCGTGTTTGGTGACCGAAGTGTACACCACACTCCAGGAGGTCTTTCATAGTTACCATGTAATGGTCCTTGATAACGGGGCTCGGGGCCCCGGATTTTCCGGTTAGCTTCAGTGCCGCCGACAACGGAGCCTATTTTTTCAGGCAGGTTGCACCGGTTTTTGGCGAAGACACTTGATAATTTTTACCCTGGTAAACAGAGAAAAACGCGCAATTATACTGAATTTCGACTTAATTTTAACTGTATATAAGCATGAAGATCCCGGGGGTGCCCGGGAGAAGACGGGGTGCGGGTTACGCCTGCAGTTCAGCCAGTTTGGCGCGGACCGCTTCGACGTGGCCTTTGACTTTGACTTTGTCCCAGGAAGCGGCCACCTTGCCCGCGGGATCGATGAGATAGGTGGAGCGGACGATGCCCATGTATTCGCGTCCGTAGTTCTTCTTGAGCTGCCAGACGCCGTAGGCCTGCATCATCTCCGTGCTTTCGTCGCTGAGCAGGGTGATACCGAGGTTCTGCTTCTCGATGAAGTTGCGGTGGCGTTTCGTACTGTCGGCGCTGACCCCGATGACGGCGGCGCCGAGCCCCGTGAAGTCCGGCATGGCGGCGGTAAAATCGCAGGCTTCGGTGGTACAGCCGGGGGTGCTGTCCTTGGGGTAGAAATAGAGCACGACCCACTGCCCCTTCAGATCCCGGGAACAGATCTCGACGTCGTCCTGGTTCGGCAGGCAGAATTCCGGGGCCTCTTGTCCGATTTCAATCATGCATATCTCCTCTTCGTTGTCACGGGGAAGGCAGACTCCCCCGCTTTTTTTCAGTCACGAATCATACCCTATTCCCCTGAGAGGGGAAACGCCCGCGCTATTTTTTAAGAAATTGCGTTTCGTCGACGATTTCGATCTCTGGGCGAAAGTCCCTCAGATACTGCACCGCGACCCCGTTCCCGTACCGGAGCATCTGGCGCTTGTCGTTCAGGATCGGCGTCGTCCCCAGACCGCAGCTGGGAGATTTCGACTTCATCACCGCCAGTTCGATGTCGGGGTGCGCCTCGAGCAGCGCCTTCGTCTCGGCGAGGATGACGTCGGTGACATCCTCCCCGTCGCTGTCGCGCCAAAGGCGGTACCCCTCTTCCGTCCGGACGACGGAGATGCGTCCCCTGGGGGTTCCAAGGGGCGCTTCGGGGCAGAACGGGATCACCTCGTACCCCTCCAGCGCCTCCTTGAGCCCTTCGACCGGTTTCGAGGCCCCGTCATAACGGCAGTACTGACCGAGCATGCAGGCACTCACGGCCACTTTTTTCCGTTTCATTATCCGCTCCTCTTCTCGTCACAAGACTCGGAGGCTCTTGTCCTTCGGGCCGGCCCCCGCCGCCGCAGGGCAGCGGAAGTTGCGGCATATAAAACTATTGTAACGAAAAAACTCTGAGGCTAGAGGATGACGACGGATTTGATCTCCGTCATCTCCTCGATGGCGTAGCGGGGCCCTTCGCGTCCGACCCCGCTGAGTTTCACCCCGCCGTAGGGCTGGATGTCGAAACGCAGCGTCGGGATGTCGTTGATGACCACCCCGCCCGCTTCGAGGTCGTCTACGGCGCGGCGGACCACGCCGAGGTCGTTGGTAAAGACGGAGAACTGCAGCCCGTAGGGCGACCGGTTCATGCGCGGCAGCGCGTCGTCGAAACCGTTCACCTTGACCAGACTGACGATGGGGGCGAAGACCTCCTCGCAGACGATGGCCATATCTTCGGTGACGTCCGCCATGACGCAGGGGTGGAACATCGTCCCTTCGTGACGGGGTTCTGTGACGGCCCGGGCCCCCTCCTCGATGGCGTTTTCCACCCACTTCATCGCCCGCTCCGCCGACTCGGCGTTGATGAGCGGTCCCATGAACGTCTGTTCATCGTAAGGGGAACCGACCACCAGCTCCCGGGTCGCCGCCGCCATCTTCTCCGCAAACGCGTCATAGACGGCAGCGGCGACATAGATGCGCTGCAGGGAGATGCAGACCTGCCCGGAGTTGACGAAAGCCCCCAGGGCGCAGCGTGCTGCCGCCAGGTCGAGATCCGCCGAATCATCGATGTAGGTCGCGGCATTGCCCCCGAGTTCAAGGCTCACCTTTTTGATGCCGGCGCTTTTGGTGATGATGTGGCCCACCGGCACCGAACCGGTGAAACTGATGACCCGCGGAATGGGGCTGGAGACCAGGGCGGCACCGACTTCGGCGTCACCGTAGACAACGCTGAGGGCATCTTTGAGCGCGTAATCGCTCTCGACGAAGAGTTTCGCGAAGCGGTAGGCCGTCAGCGGGGCTTCCGGGGTCGGCTTGAGCACGACCGCGTTGCCCGCCACCAGGGCGGGAGCCAGCTTGTGCGCCACCAGGTTCAGCGGAAAATTGAAGGGGGTGATGGCGGCCACGACCCCGACGGGTTCGCGTTTGAAAAAGGCCATCGCCTTGCGGCCGCTGGGCATGGCGTCGGTGTTGATGGTCTCGCCGTGCATGGTGCGCATGGTCTCGGCGGCCAGGGTGACCGTTTCGATGCAGCGGTCCACTTCCACCCGGGAAAACTGAATCGGTTTGCCGACTTCGTCGGTGATGGTGCGGGCGAGGGTTTCGCGGTTTTCACGCAGCTTCCGGGCCACATCGAGCATCCAGTCGCAGCGCTGTGACAGCGTCGAGCGTTTCGCTGCGACGGCGGCCTTTCGGGCGATCTCGAGCGCTTCGCGGACGTCATCGGCGCTGCAAACCGGGGCGCGGCTCACCACTTCGCCGCTGTAGGGACTGCGGCGCTCGCTCCACGCTCCCTTGACGGCTTCCGTCGAACCAAGGAAAATTTTCGCATCTCTCATGGCGGATCCTTTGGGGGACAGTTTTGAGACGATTATACAGGAATCAGCGGAGGTTGCGACCCCCGGCGAAGGCACGGGAGCGATGAAACGCGGAAGGTGTCACGGATCGACCCTACATCAGCAGGAACTTTTTCTTGCACCAGAGTTCGAAACACTTGTTCGTAATGAAGTAGCGCCCTCCCTCCTTGTCGATGATCTCGTCGCGGTAAAGGTGACGGATGGCCGTGCTGAGGGAGGACTTCGTCGTCCGAAGTTCAAAGAGGTGTTCTTTGGTGTAGAGCTCCCGTCCGTCGCTCATGATCACCGCCTTCAGGGCAATCTTCAGCGGCAGGCTGAGACGGTCGAGCACCATCTTGAAGTAGTCGCTTTTGCTGTCGAGCAGCAGCTGGCAGACGTATTCGATGTCCTCCCGGGTAATCTTTTCGGAACGACCGTTGTGATAGAGGTGGTAGCAGAACTCCTGGATCAGCCGCGACTCCCCTTCGGTCATGGCATAGATGTGTTCGAAGAGCTCGTAGGAGAGCCGCCCCTCGAACTTTTCATCGATAAAGTCGTAGAACTGTTGCATCGGGATGGAGCGGAGCTCCAGCGGCTCGACGAGACCGTAAAGACGGGAGCGTTTCTTGGAAAAGAGTCCGGTCAGGAGATGACGTTTGAGCCCGGTAAAGATGTAGGTCACTTCCGAATACTTCTCGATGGAGCGGCTGAAGAGCCCTTCGACGTCCATGTCCTTCATCAGGTCGAGCTGCTGGAACTCGTCAAAGGCGATAACGATCCGTTTCCCCGTCTCCGAGGCGATGCGCTCTAGCCCCCGGTTGATATCGGCCATCAGCTCGCGGATGTTGTAGGAGCAGAGCTTGGGAAGGAAATCGAGTTCGCCGTTCTCTTTCATCGTCGCGGTGAAGTTAACCCGCTGAAAAATCTCTTTCAGCTTTTTGAGAATCTCCCGGTAGTCGTAGGGGACGGCGTAGGTGATCTGTCGGTAGAAGAGTTTGGCGAAATCCGCCGAGTCGGTAATGCCGAAAAGATCAATATAGATCGTCAGGTAGGAGTCGCGATCGATGTGGTTCTGGAAAAACTCGCGGATCAGTGAGGTTTTTCCGTATTTACGCTTGGAGTAGACCAAAACGTTAGAACGCGTTTCGACCAGCGAACGCATCACATTGAGTTCCTGCTCGCGCAGACAAAAGTTGGTACCGGTACAGGGGTTCTGGTACAAAAAGGGGTTCATGCCGCTTCATCCTAACACTCCGGTTACCTTATATAATTAAGGACCGCTCGATTCTTTTTCGCACAAATAATCTCGAAACAAGGGGGAAAGAACTGCCACTGTTCATACCGCCGACAAATACTAGGAGGTACCGCTTTTCGAGAAGTTTGATGTTTATATTGCAACACCTATGGAGTTATTTTAATTAAAAACTAAAATTAATTAATTTTTTTAAAGTTTTTAAAATAAATAATCCAGCGGTATCTTATTTCAATACCGCTGATTATTTTTACAGAAGACCTCTGATGTCCCAAATACAGACCGATTTATTGGGCTTTTACGGCACTTATTTAGTTCCTGCTAAGGTTACCGCCTGTAAGATTTATCATAAAGCACGCTTATACGATCGATAGACGTAATTTATGTGTCATGTGATATTTTTTATCATATGAATAAATCTAATTAGATTGATTTATCATAAATCGTCATTTCCTTAAGTGTATTTGGCAAAAAAGCCGTTTAATATGGTTTTATTACATTTGCCTGGCTTTGAAATTCGAAGAGGAGAACCATCTATGGAGGTAGAGATTTCCCGAAGAAAATTTCTTCATGGAAGTATGGCCCTGACCGTTTTCGGCGGTCTGGCCGCAACCGACATCATGTCCAACGAAGAGGAGCATGGTGAAATCAAGCTGACCACCAAAACCGGTACCGGAGAATCCCGCTCCGTACCGACACTGTGCGAGATGTGCGTCAACAAATGTGCCGCACTTGCACGGGTGGAGAACGGCGTCGTCACCAAGCTCGATCCCAACCCCCGTTTCCCCAAGTCCCGCAACATGCTCTGTGCCCGCGGCAATGCGGGTCTGCAGGCACTTTACGACCCGGATCGGCTCAAAAGCCCGATGATCCGCGTCGGCGAAAAGGGTGAAGGCAAATTCCAGAAAGTGACCTGGGATGAGGCTTTTGAATATATTAAGGAAAAGACGACGGCGATTCTGGACGAGGAGGAGGACAACCGCTCCTCTTTCCTTTTCTGTGCCGGCGAGGGGATGGCGGAACACACCTTCAAGATGTTCTACGAAGCATTCGGATCGGCCAACTGGCTCAACCACTCCTCCATCTGTCTTCAGACGGTGGCGTCGGGTTACGGCGTCACCCTGGGTTCCTACCCCCAGGCGGACCTGGAGAATGCCGAATACATTATTATGGCCGGCGCCAACCGCGCCGAAGCGATCGTTACCCCCGACACCATGGACGGGTTCAAAAACGTCAAGGCGCGTAAAAACGCCGCGACCCTGGTCTGCATCGACCCGCGCTTTACCAACACCGCGGCCAAGTCGGACAAATGGCTGCCGATCAAACCCGGCACCGACCTCGCCCTGGTCCTGGCGATGACCCACGTCGTCCTCAGTGAAGGGCGTTACGACAAGGCCTACGTCGCCGCCAACTTCAGCGGCTTCGACGACTACCGCGACCACGTGATCAAAAGCGGATACACCCCCGAATGGGCGGAGCCCATCACCGGCATCGCCGCCTCGGAGATCCGTACCATCGCCCGGGAGTTCATGGACCACGCACCCCGCGCCGTCTACTACCCGGGACGCCGCAGTACCTTTGCCAAGAACGACTTCCAGCTCCGCCGCGCCACGGCGATCTTTCAGGCGCTCGGCGGCGGCATCGACTGCAAGGGCGGCCTCATCTTCGGCGGCAAACTCGCCGTCAAAGGCCATGAGGGGCTGCTTCCCATGTACGACCAGGCGCTTTCGCGCGCCGTCGTCAAACGCAAGGGTGCCAAAAAAGGCGAAGCGGGCTACGACGACTGTGCGGTCGTCAGCGGCGGCGGTTCCTGGATCAGCTGGCGCAACAGCTTCCTGGCGGGCAAACAGCCCTACAAGGTACGCGGGATGTTCTGCTACAAGCACAACCCGATGATGAACATGCCCAACTCGGCCAAAACCGCCGAAATGCTCAAGAAAATGGATCTGGTCGTCTGTATCGACACCATGCCCAGCGACACGGTGATGTACGCCGACGTCGTCCTGCCCGAGTGTACCTACCTCGAGCGGACCGATCCGGTCAAGACCTTCGGCGGCATCGAGCCGGCCATCGCCCAGCGCAACAAGGTCATCGAACCGATGTACGAGACCAAACCGGTCATCGAGATTCTTCGCGGCCTATCCGAAAAAATCTCACAACCGCTTTTTGAGATTACCAAGAAGCACGACATGGAAGTCCAAGACGCCATCGAAGAGTACGGCGAGGAAGATGTTTACGCCGAGTTTGACCTCACCCTCCCCTTCAAACACTCCCAGGAGGAGATCAACGAGCACGCCGTTCACCACTACCACGGTGCGGCGGAGATGCTAAAAGAACACGGTGTCTTCTACCCGAACATGGAAGAGGACTTCAAACAGCTCTCGGCCAACGTGTTCGAATACTACCCGGAACATAAAAAGGCCTACAGCGTCAACGGCGGCCGTCCAACCACGCCGACGAAAAAAGTCGAATGCAACCTCGAAAGCCTGGCAAAGAAAGGGGTGGACGCAATGCCGACATGGCACGACGACTACGCCTACCGCGTTCCCGAGGGAAGCTTCCGCCTGCTGACCGGGCGCCACGCCCAGTTCACCCAAAGCGGTACCGCCAACAACGCGATGCTGCGCGACCTGATGCCGGAGAACTACGTCTGGATCAACAAACGCGTCGCCAAAGAACAGGGCATCGCCTTCGGCGACACGGTCGAGATCGCGTCACGTACCGGTTCGGCCCGCCTCAAGGCGTACCCGACCGAGAAGATCGCCCCCGAGCAGCTCTTCTTCGTTCACGGCTTCGGGCAGGAGAGTTCGGCACTCACCTGGGCCTACAAGAACGGCGGCAACGACAACGCCGTCATCGAAGACATCATGGAGCCCGTCTACGGCGCGGCGGCCATGCATGAAACCAACGTACAGATTAGAAAGGTGTGATCATGGCACGATACGGAATGGCGCTTGATTACAAGAATTGTATCAACTGCAAGGCGTGCGAAACCGCCTGTAAAGAAGAGAACGGCATCCTGCTGGGTGCCGACAAACACCGCATCTGGGTCGGCGTGGGAGAGGTCGAGGGGGAGTATCCCAATCTCAGCATCGCTTCGGCGGCCTTCTACCCGAGCCAGTGCCAGCACTGTGACGAGGCTCCCTGTCAGGAGGTCTGTCCGACCAACGCGACCTACTACGGCGAAGACGGCCAGGTCCGCGTCGACCCGGACAAATGTATCCTCTGCAGCTACTGCATGAACGCCTGTCCCTACGACGCGCGCTACGTCGACGACCGCACGATGACGGTGGACAAATGTACCTTCTGTACCGACACCCGTCTCGCCCGCGGCGAGACCACGACGGCGTGTCAGAACACCTGTCCGACGAAGGTGCGCATCTTCGGCGACCTGGACGATCCCAACAGCGAGATCAGTCAGGTGCTGCGCGACCGGGAGCACTTCACGCTCAAATCCAACCTCGGCACCGAGCCGAAACTCTTCTATCTGGTGTAAGGGGGTCTTATGAGTATTAAAGAATTTATCGCATCCATCCCGGTCAACAAGGTGACCCCGGGCACACTGCTCGGTTTCGACAAGAACCTGATCAACCTGCTGGTGGCCACCCTAATCCTGGCGCTGGTGGCGCTCTTTGCCATCGGCGTGGGCACCTACCTCGCCCACGGCCACCACGCCTACAACGTCACCCGCGAGCACCCCTGGGGGCTGCTGATCTCGGTCTACATCTTCTTCGTCGTCAGCTCGACGGGTCTGTGTATCGTCGGATCGCTCGGCGACGTGTTTGGCTTCAAGGACTACATGGAGATCTCCAAACGGGCGATTTTCGGCTCCATCGTCACCATCCTCGCCGGCTTCGCGGTCATCGCGTTCGAGATCGGCCATCCGGTGACGATGATGATCTACAACGTCCTCACCCCGGGCCTGACCAGCGCCATCTGGTGGATGGGAACCCTGTACGGGCTCTACCTCACCTTTATGATCATCGAGTTCGTCTTCCTGCTCAAGCATGACATGAAAAACGCGAAGATCTTCGGACTTTCCGGTCTGCTCATCGGTCTGGCGGCCCACTCCAACCTCGGCGGGGTCTTCGGATTCCTCAACGCCCGGACGATCTCCAACGGGGTCTTCTACCCGACGTACTTCATCCTCACGGCGTTCATCACCGGCATCTTCCTCGCCTTCATCATGTACGGCTTCCGCTACCGCCTGAAGTTCACCGAGAGCGGGACGAAGATGCTGACCAACCTGGCCAAGATCCAGGGCCTGCTGATCTCCATCCTGATCTTCTTCGTCACCTGGAAGATGCTGACCGACATCTACGGCGGCATGCCCAACCGTGCCGAAGTCGCCGTGCACATCCTCGGCAGCTGGACCTTCTGGGCCGAAGTGATCCTGGCAATGGTGATCCCCCTGGTCATCATCCTCGCCAGCAGCGGCCGCAACGTCGTCGGGATGTTCTGGGCGTCGCTTTCGGGATGGTGGGGGTCTTCTTCATGCGCTACAACCTGGTGCACGATACCCAGCTCAAACCGCTGCAGACCCTTAAAACAAGCGAATACCAACTGGTGCCGACCTGGGTGGACTACTTCCCCTCCTCGGCGGAAATCATGATCTCACTGGGAGGTCTGGGGCTCTGCCTGCTGATGTATTACGTCGGCACCAAAGCCTTTAATCTTGACGAGTAATCACTCGTGAAAGGAGGTTGCGATGTTCAAGCTGACTGTCAGAATTCTGAAGTTCTCGGCGCTGTTCCGCAGAGCCGGACGCGTATTTACCTCATGAGAAAGGAGTGCCTATGAAGCATCTTTTGCCGTCCCTGGGCCTGGCCCTGTTCTTTTGTTCCGCAGCGGGCATTGCCCTGGAGATTCCCAAAGATCAAGCGGTGGAACGGGCGGAAGAGGCGGCACACCGATTTCACAAGATGATGAAATCGCACGTCAAAGCACGGCTCAAGGAATCGGGGATGATCTCGGCGGCGCGCTTCTGCGCCGAAGAGTCTCACCGTGAAATCGAAAAGCTCAACCGGGAACTCGGTCCTGATATCTCCCTCAAACGGATCAGTCTGGAGAACCGGAATCCCGATGCTTACCCGCTGGACAGCGAAGCGGGCATCATCCGGGCGTTTGAACTCATGGAGACATCAAACGCCTACCTGCCCGACCACATTGTCCAGATGATTGACGAAACGACCTACAAGGTCTACCTGCCGGCGACCATGTCGAGCAAGAACTGCAAAAAGTGTCACGGCAAGGAGGAGGAGATGGACCCCGAAGTGCGAAAATACGTCCGGGAACACTATCCCAAAGACAGAGCCACCGACTTTCGCAGCGGACAGGTCCGAGGTGCCGTCGTCGTGACGGTCAGAATCCAAGAAAACAACCAACCTCAATAATACGTAAGGAGTTACCATGAAAAGCATCAAGTTCCTCGCAGCAGCCATCACATGTACTATGAGCCTCACCGCTTTCGGCCAGGACTACAGCCAGGCGGAGATTTACCAGGCGATGTGTCAAAAATGTCACGGCAAGTTTGCCGAAGGCAATCCGATCAAAAAAGGTCCGGCCCTCAACGACCGTACCCAACCGGAACTCGCCGTTGCGATCTACGAACTCGAAGGGGGCGGCTACCAGTCCTCCGGAAGTGCCCATGAAACCATGGAGTACAACCTCGGCGTGATCGAAAACAAAGGGATGGAGGTCAAAGCCGACCCGATGGCCGCCTACATCTACAAAAACTTCGTCGCGAACAAATAATCCGCGGGGCTCCGGGAGCTCCGCCGCCTCCGCTTTCGCCGCTTCGGCGGCTTTTTGCATTCGTTTCCCAGTGTCCCGCCGGTGCAGTGGTGTGCCCCGGCACTTTTTATCCGAAGCGGAGTGTGGCGGAACTCCCCAACCCCGTTCCTTCCCCAAAAAAACCCCGGTGCTTCAATCATTTTTTACCATTGGCATCCTAAAATAGGGGTGCAATCACCATATTGAAAGGCACAAACACTATGGATCTGAAAATCACCGATGGAGCGCTCGGCGTCCGTCCCCCGGTCACCAAGCCCCATCCCGGCTTTTTCCTGCAGGTAGGCGAAGCGCGCTTTCGCAAACTGGTCGACGACCACTACGAGATGATTCGCGACAGCGACATCGCCTTCATGTTCCCCACCCACGACGACGAGGAGTTCGAAGGGGCGAAGAAACATGCGGCGGACTTCTTCATTCAGATCTGCGGCGGTCCCGACTACTTCGCCCAGACCCGGGGCGAGCCCCGGATGGTGGGGCGCCACGCCCCCTTCCGCATCGATGAACCGGCCCGCCGCCGCTGGCTGGAGTTCTACGCCGTACTGCTTCCCCAACTGGTCGAAGAGGGCATCGACGAAGAGTACATCCAGTCCTTCTGGGACTACATCGACGTCTTCTCCATCTGGATGATCAACACTCCCCACCACTGATTTTCGGAGGTTTCCGGACGCCCGCCGTCCGGAGCCTCCCGCTTTCCCTTCCGCAGCGCGCCTGCGCGTAATATTCGATTTATCCCCGTTGCGCTAAAATACCCCAATTTCTACCAGAACTCCCGGAGAACCCAATGAACGAAGCCAAATACATCTGGAAAAACGGCGAATTCCTGCCGTGGCGCGAAGCGACGACCCACGTCCTGGCCCACTCGCTGCACTACGGCAACGCCGCCATCGAAGGCACCAAAGCCTACATGACCGAGAAGGGGTACGCCATCTTCCGTCTCAACGACCACACCAAGCGTCTCATCGAGTCGGCGAAGATGACCCTCATCAACGTCCCATACACCGTCGAGGAGCTCAACGATGCGCAGCTCGAACTGCTGCGCAAAAACGAGTTCTCCGGCAACAACGTCTACATCCGCCCCATCGTCTACCTCGGTTACGGCGTCATGGGGCTCTACCACAAAGACGCCCCGGTCGACACGGTTCTGGCGGCCTGGGAATGGGGTGCCTACCTCGGTGAAGAGGGGCTGCAGCGCGGTATCCGTCTCAAAATCGCCTCCATGACCCGCCCCTCCAACCGCTCCAACATGGGCAAGGCGAAGGCGAGTGCGAACTACCTGAACTCCCAGATGGCTAAATTCGAAGCGGTCGAGTGCGGCTACGACGAAGCGCTGCTGCTCGACGACGAGGGGTATGTCGCCGAAGCGAGCGGCGCCTGTTTCTTCCTGATCAAGGACGGCGTCATCGTCAGCCCGCCCAACGACAACAGCCTCGCTTCCATCACCCAGAAAACCGTCATCGAGATGGCGGAGAAGATGGGGTACACCGTGGTGCGCCGCCGTATCAGCCGCGAGGAGATCTACGTCGCCGACGAAGCGTTCCTGACGGGAACCGCCGCCGAGCTCACCCCGGTGCGCGAAGTCGACGCCCGTGTTCTTGGCAGAGGATGCCGCGGCCCGATCACCGAGAAACTGCAAAGCGGCTACTTCGATGTCGTCTGCGGGCGCAATCCCGATTTCGAACACTATTTGACATACGTTTAACAAGTTCGCGCATAATCACGCGACACGATACGAGAGAGGAACCTATCACATGGCAACCGACATGAACGACTACTTCAAGAAAAAAAGCGGCGGCAACGGCGGAGGCGGATTCCCTCCGAAAACCCCGCGTCCTCCGAAATTTGAATTTAACATGGGAGGCGGCAAAGCGGCCATCTTCTATTTCGTGGGGGCGCTGGTGCTCTTCCTGGTTCTCGCCAAACCCTTCGTCATCATCACCGAGGGCGAACGCGGCATCCTGGCGACCAACGGCAAGTACGAACAGCAGGCGCTCCTTCCGGGCCTGCACTTCATCATTCCGCTCATCCAGAAGGTTTACCTGGTCGATACCAAGGTACGGATCATTAACTACGCCTCCAAGATCGAATCGGCGGCGGCCACCGGTGACGGCATCGACCTCAAACCGGCCATTACCGTCCTGGACAAACGGGGCCTGCCCGTCGGCATCGAGCTGACAGTCCAGTACCGCCTCAACGCCCAGTACGCGGCCCAGACCATCTCCAACTGGGGCTTCAGCTGGGAAGAGAAGATCATCAACCCCGTCGTCCGGGACATCGTCCGCAACGTCGTCGGCCAGTACGACGCCGAATCCCTGCCGATCAAACGCAACGAGATTGCCGTGCTGATTGAGAAAGGAATCCGCGAAAAGGTGGGGGAACAGCAGAACTCACCGGCGGAACTGCAGTCGGTCCAGCTGCGCGAGATCGTTCTTCCCCAGAAGGTCAAGGATCAGATCGAACGGGTCCAGGTCGCCAAGCAGGAGGTTCAGCGGGCCGAGCAGGAAGTCCAGCGCGCCAAGCAGGAAGCCTTCAAACGCGCCGCGGAAGCCCAGGGCCGCGCGGAAGCCGTGAAGATCGAAGCCGAGGGTAAAGCGACGGCGATCAAGATCGAAGCCGACGCCCAGGCAACGGCGAACAAAGTCATCTCCCAGTCCCTCACCACCAAACTGCTCCAGCTCGAGCAGATCCAGGTTCAGGGCAAGTTCAACGAAGCGCTCCGCGAGAACAAGGACGCCAAAATCTTCCTGACACCCGGCGGCGCCACGCCGAACATCTGGGTTGACATGAAAGACCCGCAGCGCCAAAGCGCCATCCAGTAACCTTCCGCTTCGCGCCCTGCGCGAAGCCCCCTCCCGCGAAAGTGGCATTTTATTTGCTTAGACCCCATAACCCAACAGGAAACCGCCCATGCAAGAGATCTTAAACCGTATTGACTGGGAAAAGAGCGACCTGCTTCCGGTCATCGTCCAGGACGTCCGTAACGGCGACGTGCTGATGATGGCGTACATGAACCGCGAAGCGCTGGAACGCTCCCTCGCCACGAAAACCGCCCACTACTTCTCCCGCTCCAAGCAGCGGCTCTGGAAAAAAGGCGAATCCAGCGGGCATCTCCAGCACATCAAGCAGTGCTTCATCGACTGCGACAACGACACCCTGCTCATCAAGGTCGAGCAAGAGGGAGTCGCCTGCCACACCGGCCGGCGCTCCTGCTTCTTCACCGAGCTCGAAAGCGGAGAAAGCGTCAGCGACGTCGAAGTCTCCCCCACGGCGATGTACGGGGTCATCGACGAACTCTACCACACCATTCTTGAGCGCAAAAACGCCGACCCGGACTCCTCCTGGACCGCCAAACTCTTCGCCAAAGGGGAGAACACCATCCTCAAAAAGGTCGTCGAGGAGGCGGGAGAGTTCAGCTTTGCCGTCAAGGACGACGATGAGGCGGAGATCATCTATGAAGCCGCCGACCTCACCTACCACGTCCTTGTCGCCCTGGGCTACAAGAACATCTCCCCCGACCGCATCAAGCAGGAGCTGGCCCGCCGCTTCGGCATGAGCGGGATCGCGGAAAAGAACGCCCGAGAGTCATGAAGAGCCGGCTGAGCGAATTCATCGCGCAACTCACCCTGCACGACTACCTGCTCTTCACGGGGGCGGTCGTCCTCTTCATTCTCTTCCTCGTCCTCGCCATCCTCATGCGCCGCCGCAAGCCCGTGGCCCTTTTGTGCACCGTTCTCGGAGTCAGCGCCCTGACCCTGCTGCCGACCGTCGGCTACGTCGAACTCAACGACTACCTCTACACGAACGATATCAACGTCACGGAGGTCAAGGCCCTGGAGTTCACCGACGCGTTGATGGTTCGGGGCACCCTCACCAACCGTTCCAAAAGGGATTTCGACTACTGTACCGTCACCGCCGGCGTCTACAAGGTCGCCCATAACCCGGTGCTCGACCTCCTTTTTCCCCTCAACCCGTTCCGGCGCGGAAGCGTCACGGAAACGGAAATTGCCAAAGGAGAACGCACCGAGTTCAAAATATTCGTAGAACCCTTTCGCTACACTAAGGATTATAACGTCACGATCGGAGCCATATGTCGTTAACCACCTACTTTACCGTCTGGCACTATCTGGCCGTCATCGTCTGTTTTCTGCTCTTCGTCCTGCTGGTGATCCTCTCCCTGCGGCAGGTGAAGCGCAACGTCATCATCTCCATGATCTTCTCCTCGTTCCTGGTGATGAGCCTCGTCGCGGTCTTCCTCATCATGGCCCTGGACAAATACACCAAAAAAGCGGAGATCAACAACCTCGACAACCGCCGGATGCTGATGTCGGAGAAGATCGTCTATACGGGGTACGTCACCAACGTCGGCGACTACACCATCGGCGAGGTCACCGTCGAGTTCAAGATTGTCAACCGGGGGCATGTGACGGGGAACGTCAAGGGGGGCAACTTCTTCAAACCCAGCGGCTTCTTCGACTTCTTCTCGGGGAGCTCCGCACGGGAGTACCGTCCCCAGAAGCTGGTCGAGACCGTCGTCGTCGCAAAAAACCTCGAACCGGGAAAATCCCAGTTCTTCAACGTCACCCTCGACTACCCGCCCTACTTCGAACAGGTCGCCCACTTCCAGCGTCTCTTTGCGCACTAGGCGCGCCGTCAGTACTTCAGTCCAACCTCTTTGAGCGCCGCGTTGATGCGGCGCAGCTGGGCGTTTTTGTCCCGGCACCAGTCCGGTGCGACGAGGGAGTCGTCGTCGATGCCCGCCGTCATCCGCTGGACGGAGACCCCCTCGGGCTTCATCTTCAGTGCTTCGACCAGCACCTCGACGTAATCCGCTTCGCTGATGGGCTCGAACTCTCCGCGCAGGTACTCGTTGTAGAGCGCCGTACGCTTGACGACGTAGAGGGGATGGTATTTGACCGAATCGATCCCCCATTCGTACGCCTGGCGGGCGGTTTCGAGCATCATCTCCCAGTTCTCGCCGGGGAGGCCGAAGATCAGGTGGCCGCACACCTTGATGCCACGCTCCTTCGTCTTCAGGATCCACTCCCGGACGTTGGCGCTGTCGTGACCGCGGTTGATCCGCTCCAGGGTTGCGTCGAAGACGGACTGGATGCCGTACTCTACCCAGATCTCTTTCGTCCTTGAAAGCTCCGCGAGGTAATCGAGGGTCTCTTCGGTGATGCTGTCCGAGCGGGTCCCGATGCTCAGTCCCACCACGTTCTCGAAGGAGAGCGCGCGGTCGTAGAGGGCCTTGAGGGTCTCAAAGGGGGCGTAGGTGTTGGTGAAGGACTGGAAGTAGACCAGGAACTTCGTCGCGCCGTAATCGTTCCGCAGGCGCGCGCTGAGGCTTTCAAACTGCATCTCCAGCTGTTTGAGCTGGCGCTCGAGGTAGGGGTTCTCCGTCGCGTCCAGGTTGAGAAAGAACCCTTTAAGCGGTTTGGCCCGGTCGAGGCTGGGGCTGAAGGAGTCGTTCTCGCAGAAGGTACAGCCCCCCTTGGCGACGGTACCGTCGATATTGGGGCAGGTGAACCCGGAGATGGAGACCGGGACTTTATAGACCCGTTCGCCGAAGGTTTCGTGAAGGTAGGTGCCGAAGGTATGAATCTGCCGGGTCTGCAACGCCGTCCTTAGACGATGTATTCACCGGTGAAGCAGGCGGTGCAGTAGTTGGTGTCGGTGGCGTTGACGCTGCCGAGCAGCCCTTCGTTACTGAGGTAGGCGAGGGAGTCCGCTTCGATGAATTGGCAGATCTCGTCAATGTTCATATTGGCGGCGATCAGCTTCTCCTTGTTGGGAGTGTCCACCCCGTAGAAACAGGGGTCCGTCGTCGGCGGGGAGGAGATGCGCATGTGCACCTCCGCGGCACCGGCGTCTTTGAGCATCCGCACGATCTGGCGGCTGGTGGTGCCCCGGACGATGGAGTCGTCGATGACGATAAGACGCTTGCCCTTGATGAGGCTGCGAATGGGTGAGAGCTTCATCTTCACCTTGAGGTCGCGCATCTCCTGGGTCGGTTCGATGAAGGTCCGGCCGATGTAGTGGTTCCGCATGATCCCCATCTCGTAGGGGATGCCGCTCTCCTGGGAGTAGCCGATGGCCGCCGGGACGCCGCCGTCGGGAACGGGTACGACCATGTCCGCCTCGATGGGCTTCTCCTTGGCCAGCGCCTTGCCCATGTTCTTGCGCATCTCGTAGACGTTCTGCTCGAAGACGTTGGAGTCGGGGCGGGCGAAGTAGACGTGTTCGAAAATACAGTGCTTGGGAGTCGCTTCGAAAAGCTGCAGGGACTGGGGCGCTTTGCCCATTTCGAAGATCAGCATCTCTCCCGGGTTAACGTCGCGGATGTACTCGGCGCCGACCAGGTCGAAGGCGCAGGTCTCGGAAGCGACGACGTAGCCGTCGCCGATGCGCCCGATGCTCAGCGGCCGGAAGCCGAAGCGGTCGCGCACGGCGAACATCTTGGAGCGGCTCAGGAAGACCAGGGAGTAGGCCCCCTCGATCTTGTTCACCGCGTCGATGATGCGGTCTTTGAGTTTCTTCTGGTCGCTTTTGGCGATCAGGTGAATCAGGTTTTCCGTGTCCATGAAGGTCTGGAAGATCGCCCCTTTGCGAATGAGGGCGTCGCGGACCTCCTGGGCGTTGGTCAGGTTGCCGTTGTGGACGATGGAGAGCTGACCGAGGTCGTAACGTGCATAGACCGGCTGGGCGTCGAGGATGGAGTCGTTGCCGGCGGTGGAGTAGCGGGTGTGGCCGATGGCCATGTGGCCGCTGAGGGTTTTGAGCTTCTGTTCGTCGAAGACCCGGGTGACGAGACCGCGGTCCTTGATGGTGTAGAGCTTTTCACCGTCGCCGCTGCTGATGCCCGCTGCTTCCTGGCCGCGATGCTGCATCGCGTGGAGGGCGAAATAGGCGAGTTTGGACGCCTCCGGATGGTCGAAAATCCCGACAACCGCACACTCTTCGTTGAGTTCTCTCTGCACGTTGATTCCTTGCTGCTTGATTCGGTTTAGTCGAGGTCCAGGCTGTCGGCGATGGAGTAGAGCCCGGCCTCTTTGCCGTGCAGCCATTTGGCCGCGCGGATGGCACCTTTGGAGAAGGTGTTACGGCTCGTGGCCGTATGGTTGAGTTCGATGAACTCCCCGTCGTTGTAGAAGCCCACCGTATGGCGTCCGACAATGTCGCCGCCCCGCAGGGCCATCACCGCGATCTCGCCCTTGGTGCGTTCGCCGATGTTGCCGTTACGGCCGCTGATGCGCACCTCTTCAAGGTCGGTGCCCCGTCCCCGGGCCGCCGATTCTGCGAGGGTAAGGGCCGTGCCGCTGGGGGCGTCTTTCTTGTGGCGGTGGTGCATCTCGACGATCTCGATGTCGAAATCGTCAAGAGTCTTGGCCGCCATGTGGACCAGCTTGTTCATCAGCGCCACGCCCAGGGACATGTTCGTCGCGTAGAGGATGGGCATCTTCTCGGCCGCTTCGCGCAGCAGGTTCGCCTGGTGCATGTCCAGGCCCGTCGTCCCGACGACCATCGGTTTGGCGTGGTTCAGGGCCACTTCAAGCAGCGCCTGGGTCGCGTCGGGGAGGGAGAAGTCGATGACGATGTCGCACCCGTTGAGGAAGGTGTCGAGGTCGTTCGTCACGAGAACGGAGGGGTCGATCGCGAAGTCGAGCTCATTGCGTACGTAGACCGAGGAGAGGGAGATCCCCTCCTCTTTGCGAAGATCTTCGATCAGGAGACGGCCGACCCGGCCGCTCGCGCCGAATACACCAGCTTTAATCATAGGACAGACCTTTGTTAGGCGTTGAGTTTCTCATCGACGTAACTGATCGCCTGAAGCGCGGCCACCGCGCCGTCACCGGCGGCGCAGACGACCTGTTTGGGGGCGTCGATGCGCATGTCGCCGGCGGCGTACAGTCCTTCGACCGAGGTGTGCATCTTCAGATCGACGATCACTTCGCCCCACTCCGTCATCTCGCAGAGGAAGCTGCCGTCTTCCTGCTTGAGCACGTTGTTGTTGACGTTGTTGCCGACGAAAACGAAAACACCCGGTACTTCGATATCGCGAATTGTACCTTCATTTGCCTTAACGCGAAGCCCGGTCACCCCCGTGGCGTCGCCGTAGACCTCTTCGGGGACCGCATTGAGGACCAGTTCGATGTTCTCCGTCGCCTTCACCCGTTCAATGGTGTTGGGGGCGGAGCGGAAGCTGTCGCGGCGGTGGACCAGGTAGACCTTTTTACAGATCTTCGCCAGGTAGAGCGCCTCTTCCAGGGCCGTGTCGCCGCCGCCGATAACCGCGACCTCTTTCCCCCGGTAGAAGAAACCGTCGCAGGTCGCACAGGTGCTGACCCCGCGGCCGAAGAACTCGTCCTCGCCCTTGAAGCCGGCACGTTTGGGCGTCGAACCGGTACAGACGATGACGCTGTGGGCCGTCTCGGTGGTGCCGTCGCCCTTGGTGATGACGAAGCCCTCGTCGTTTTTGCTGACGCGGGTCACTTCGACCATGGCGTGTTTGAGACCGAATTTCTGGCACTGCTCGGGCCAGGGCATCATCAGGTCCATGCCGCTGATTTCACCCGTCACACCCGGGTAGTTTTCGATCTCCGAGCTCTGGGTAATCTGCCCGCCGGGCATCCCCTTCTCGAACATGGTGACGTGCTGCAGACCGCCCCGGGTCGCGTAGAGTCCGGCCGTCAGGCCTGCGGGGCCGCCGCCGACAATGGCTAAATCCAACATCGTTTTTCTCTCCTTAGTCGTAGGTCGATAACGTCTCTAACGTGTCAAGTTCGCGTATCATACTATCTTGTTTATAAAGTGCCTCTTTGGATTTCCTGATAACGAATACGGTGGGGATCTTGTAAATATTGAAGCGCTGGATCACGCTCAGCACGGTGTTGGTACCGCCCCGGAGAAAGCGGACGTTGGGGGTCGATTCCAGCCGCTCCTGGTAGTAGTCGACGGCGAGGATGGGGTACGGCGTCTCCGCCCGGCGCAGCTGCTCCGTCACCCCGGGAACTTTCGAACTGAAGAAGACTACGAGGTAGCGCTCCTCCTGGGGAACAAACACTTCGGATGCTTCGTAGAAGACCCATTCGTTGAAGTTGATAAACTTGTATTCGGAAAATTTGTAGTTGAAGTAGGCGAAGGCGCCGGCGATCATCGCGGCGCCGAAAAAGGAGGCCAGCAGGGTGCCGACGGAAAAGAGTCCCGCCCCGCGTCTGCTCATCGGCCCGAAGTTTCCCGGTTACAGAAGGGCGTTGATTTTCTCTTCGAAAGCCTGCTTGGAAGCGGCACCTACCATCTGCTCGACCACTTCACCGTCTTTGAAGAAGATGACCGTCGGGATGGAGCGGATGCTGTACTTGATAGCGATATCCTGCTCTTCGTCGGTGTTGACCTTACAGATCTTCGCTTTGCCTTCGAAGTCTTCCGCCAGCTCTTCGATGACCGGCGCGATCATGCGGCAGGGTCCGCACCACGGTGCCCAGAAGTCTACCATGCTGACGCCTTCTTTTACCGTTTCTTCGAAATTAGCCGCTGTCAAATCAAGATATTTACCCATGATTTTCCCTTCTTTGTGTTTTGATATGAAAGCATTATACCTGTGCTTTCTTTAAAACGTCTTTGGCAAAAGAGGGGCGAAAGCGGCTTTAAAACAAAACAAGAGTATTTTTGTCCTATTTTGGCTCAGAAGGTGATGTTTTCGAGCAGATGGGGCGTTCCCGAAGCGACGATGACGGCATCGAAGACGTAGGGAAGATCCAGCCCCCGGCGCTGCATGTAGACCTCGGCGGTCCGGAGGATGCGCTCGAGCTTCGCGGGGGTGATGTTGGCCACCGCCGTCTCGTAGTCGGGGGCGCTTTTGACTTCGACGAAGTGGAGCGTCTGCGCCTTCAGCGCGATGACGTCGATCTCGCCGAATCGGCTGTGGACGTTGCGGTCGATGATCTCGAAACCCGCCGAACGCAGCAGCTCACATGCCTGCTCTTCCGCTTCCATTCCCTTATCACGACTCATTCGTCACCCCCGCCGAAAACCCTACAATTCCAGAACGTTTTGCAGTTCCCGGAAGAGCCGTGAAAGCACTGCTTTTTGCCCTGACGCCACAGCAATTTTCATCTCCGTCGTCAAAAGCCAGTAGCGCTCCGGAGCGACACAATACGCTCTCATATCTTCTTCAATTCTCTCGACATCTGCAATCCTTTCGGGGCATTGAAGTCGGGAAGAGAACAGCGGCGGCTGCCCATCCGAACCACAGATGTACACCAGCTCCGAACTCCGGCTTTTTGACGCGGCCCACGCTCTGACTGACGAGTCATAGTGAACCGAATGATCGCCGAGGATCACCAGGTTTTTTCCCGGTGACGATGCTTCCAGCCGTTCCAGAAAATCAATAAACCCGAGAGCGTCGATCGCCTCCTTGTAAAACGCCATTCTCGCAAGCCGGTGATGTGCCATCGCGGCGATGACGTTTCCCCTTATGACAGCCGGACCGGTAGCCGTTTCACTTTGCGATGACATCGTATTCGAGACCTCCCCCAGCCACCAGACCACGGCTTCCTCTTCCTTGGCCCGTTTCCGGATTTCCGGGTATTTTTTCTCGATCCACATCCGTGCTTTTTCACTCCGATGCGCATAGGTCTCTTTCCGTAAGCGCTTAACGAAAAGACCCCAGCTTTTCAGATAGAGTTCTACCGTGGCAGCAGAAAGACGAACACCGCAATGTCGCTGCGCCAGGGCTTGAATGCTCCCCTTGTCCCAAAGCGGGATGTTGGAGACTCCCAACGTGTCGGGTCGGTGCTGAAACAGGTTTGTGATGATATGGTGTTCCTGATCCGGATTGAGTTTTTTCGGTCGGCATTGTCGCACTGTCATTTCCCTTTCATGGTTTTGGCAGAAGCGCCGTCACGACGGCAAGGCCAAGGAGATAGCGTCTCACGGGTTTCTGTGCCCCAGCATTTCGAGTTTTTCTTTGGTCGTGGGCGGCGGGTCGGAGAAGATGATCTCGCACGGCGTCGGGCCTTTGACGCCCGCGCCTCCCATGTCCGGGGAGGTGCAGACGAGGACGTACATCATAAAGCAGACGAAGAGCGCTCCCAGCGTCGCCGCCGTACGTGCCGTCCCATTCGGGCAGTTCCGCGGGCGGCAGGGGGACGATGGCGTCGAGATTGAGAATCTGCGGGTAGTCGCCTTTTTGATTGAGGGGTTCGATGTAGTGCTTTAACGTCTGGTAGCGCTTGGCGCGTTCGAGGTCCTGTTCCAGTTCCATTTTCCCTTTATTAAAGCTTGACCATAGCTTTAACGCTGCATCAGCATTCCCCAGATACGTGGCACGTTGCAGATAATGCAAGGCGCGAGTCTGATTAAAATCAGGATCACCGGGGAATGAAAGTCTTGCACCCATTTCATAAGCTGCCATGGGGTTGCCCTGTTTTTCTGCACATTCGAGAATGCTGATGCCAACCTCCAATGCCCCTTCAACGTAGCGCATCTGCTCGCCGACAACCACCATCGAGGGCGAGAACCCCAGTTCCGCGGCCTTGCGCTGGTAGACGTAGGCGGCGGAGGTATCCTTCTTCACCCCGTGGCCGTAGGCGAGCATGTTCCCCATGAGCGCGTAGCATCTTCCGATATCGCGTTTCATCCCCTCTTCGAGCAGGGCGATGGCCTTGGCGCTGTCGTGTTGAACGCCCCGGCCGTAGAGGTAGCATTCGGCCAGCTCGGAATAAGCCCTCCAGTACCCCCGCTTGACTGCTTTTTGGTAGAGTGCCACGACCTGTTCGTCGGTCCCCTCCGTGACTTTCTTCTGGATGTTCCGGGCCTGCTTGAACAGTGCCGCGCCTTCGGGGTCGTCCTCGGGGTGGATGTCCTTTTCATTGATGCATTCCATCTTCATGTTCTCGATCAGCGCCTTGCGCTCCTCGGGTGTCGGTTCGCCCTGCTTCATGGTGGCCTCCCTGTGATGTTTGATATAGGTCGATAGCGGTCTCGTGCCGATCATGGCAGCGAGAAAGAGTACGGTCACAAGCGTGAGATAGAGGAGATAGAGCCTCATGCGTCTTTGACTCCCCAGAAACCGGCGAAGGGGCCGTTGTAGTAAAATTCGACGAGGTGATGATCGAGTTGTATTTCGGTTTTAATGCCTTTTTTTAGAATAGAAAAATAGGGGTCAGGTGGTACCTATATCCCTTGTCTTTCTTCGGAATCCACCGTCTAGGTTCTTTTTTGCCTTTGAGAAAAATTTGGCCCACGCTATTTGTGACAGTCATATTGTTCTAGGCCCAATGAGTCAGCAGAAAAATCAAGCTGGGTGCCATTCATTTCAATGGTGTATGTGTCAGCATCATGGAACCAGCGCCCTTTGTTGTTTTTGCTGTCCGCGACATCACAAGTTTTTCCGAGATAGATTTTATAGCCGTCTCTGTCTGTTAATACGGCTCCGTGCTTGTTTTCTTGGACATAATATGCTTCTTCTTTTGTCTTGACTATTCTATATGGAGCTTGAAGCCCTAATATATCAACTACTGACTCCTTTAAATCAAAACATAAATGATTAGCATTAATTTCATTATATTTTTTTTGCCAATATGCCATACTTTTTTTATTAAAATTTTGATGATTTACTTCATGTTTATATATATCTTCATATTTGTATATATTTACTTGAGATAAATAATGGAACATTATTAAATAATCAGGATGGTTACATACAAATTCCTCCAAATTACTTTTTTTATCATTGCATTGAATATAGTTTGGAACATAGTCAAAATCTTTAGGATCACCTTCAATTATAAGTTCGGAACTTTCTTTTTCTGACAAACACGTGGCATGCAATACACTGACTGTTGTAAACAGCAATAGCGCAATCTTTAATTTCATTGTTAATCCTTTAATTTGAATAACTGTCATTTAAAATGGCTTTTCTCGTTCCCACGTTGTACGTGGGAATGCGTACCTGACTCTATTAGTCTGATAGTAATATCATCTGAAATATGCATTCCCACGCAGAGCGTGGGAACAAGCTAAAAGAAGAAATTTAATAATCACTTTCATTAGCTAACCTTTGTAACGCTATTTGAGATTCACTTAGCAATCTGTTTTCCAATCCAGCCTGGACACTGCTGGATACTCTCGTGAAATATACCAGTTTTGAATCAGAATCACGTTTTATTATTCTGGTTCAATCGCACTTTTTGGAATCCATGCTTTTATATCTTTTTTCCCACGATACAAAATATATAGCCAATCATCTTTTTCTTCTAATACTTCAACTTGATCGCCCTTGATTAGATACATTTTTGTTTTTATGGCTGGTGACTGGTAAAGGGTTTGTTTGGTTTTGAGAATATTCTTATATTTAACGTACTGATTTTTACAAAATTGATTTACCTGAATCTCATCTGGCAAAATATGAGCTTCTAACGGAGCGTAATATTCCCCACTAGGTTCTTTTATAAGCTTCCAGTCTAAAGAGCAGTCATCATTTATTTTAATTTGAACCTTACCATTCTTACCTCCAAAGTTACTATCAAATGTAAACTCTAAGATATTACTAGAAAGTACTGTATTAAAGTCTTTTTGATCTTCCACTCTTGAAAACCATCTAAAAAAATATTCAAAACTTCCATTAACCTGTTTATCTTCTTTTACATCTAAACTAAGATTCAATAAATGATATGGTTCTGATTTCCTATCTTCTGTATATTCCTCTAAAATCCAAGTCCCTTTCAAAACACTACTACTACCAGCATGTAGATTCACACTGATAGTAAGAAATAAAATTACTATTAAATTATTGATTTTTTTTATCGAAACACTACTTTTAACATTCACAATTTAATCCTTTTTGAAAAAATTCAGCTTCACCATCTCTACGCAAGTGAAGCCCTCTGGCTATTTTGATATCCCACAGCCTTTTCATGGCTTTTATTTCATTTGGTATTTTTGAATATTCATGCTTTGACAAATGAATTTGAATATTTTTCTTTTCTTTATATCTATCTCCGGACAACTCATTTCCTCTGTTGTAAACAATTGAAAGTAAAGCACCTTGACAATGTGGATGTAAATCAATAACTTCAGGCCAAATATCGTAAGTTTGCTGAGCATAATTTGCTTTTACACGTTTAGTTAGTTGCATAGCTGTATCTTTTGTTATTGTTAGGTTTTTTACTTTAGTCAAACCATTCACTGCATCATTCTTTTTTAATCCTGCAACACTTTGAAACTTTTTTATTTCATCTGGGGTATAAAAGCCTTGCAAGTCAGATGCAATTTGACTTTTTGTTTGCTGCCCTAAATCATAACCATATCCAATAGTGATACCACTTGTACCAAGTACATTGCCGTGTTTATCTTTAGGTACATATGGTTTCGCTTTAAAGCCTTCATAACTTAAAATAAATTCCATAGTTTGCTTGGAAACTTTATAATATTCACCATTGTTCAGTTCGAAATCAAGTGTTTCACAACCATGATTACACCCACTCCCCATCTCCCCCACCACCCGAATCGGATGCAAAAAATAGATGCTATCAGAGGAGGGGAAAGCTCCGGCACCCGTAGATTCTGATTCTTTGATCTTCCCTTTACATTCGGGGAAGAACTTCAGGTTTTTCGCTCTTGCGGTCTGGTTGGCCATATGTTCGGCGTTGGCATCGCAGTCCTTGCGCTCTTTGTCCGTCTTGGCACGGCTGACGAGACCGTCGAGATGGGTTTGCATTTCGTCCCAGAATTTTTGGAGCGTGTCACCCCATTCGCTTGCGTGTTTGACCGCATAGCGTGAAGCGAGTTCACGCACATCGGCATTTCGGACGGCATTGTCCATTTCAAAAGGGTAGTCAATCTTGCCGTTCCCCTTTTCGTCCTTACCGCTTTTGTCGATGGCGTCGAAGAGCTCTTTGTAGAGCGGATTGACGGAAAGTTCATTGGGACCGATCTTTTCTTTGAAGTGTTCCATGAAATTGGTGAAGATGCTGGCGTTGTCCGTACTGGCGGTATCGAAGGCCTTGACCCATCTGAAGGTGATACCGTGGTCGGGGGTACAGTCTTCGATCGCGACATACATACTGCTGAGTTCGAAATACTCTTTGCCCTCCATATCCTTGACTCTTGGCTTGGTTTCTTCTATGGGAAGATTACGCTCTTTGTTGGTCCGGGTTTCGCTCAGGGTGTAGGCGTCGTAGGTAGTATCGACGATGTAGTCCTTGTGAACGGTCCAGTTTTGCGCGGAGACATCGACGCCCGCGTTTTTGAGGACTTTATAGCGGTCATGGCTTAACGTGCTTTCATCGATCTCAAGGATCACGCCCGTTTTTGCCTCCTTGACGGTGTTGTAATCCGCTTCGCCTTTGGCGTAAGCTTTTCGCAGGTTGGTGTGGGTAACGCTCTCTTTGACCTTTTTGGCCGCAACTTCCTCTTTGCGGTATAGCACGGTGCCTGAAGGGATGATCATTTTCGTCGGCTGAGGTCGCTCGGCAGAGGTGTCGGCCGGGTACTTTTTCTGGGCGGTTTCGGCGAAAGCTTTGACGTCGTCGCCGGTGAAGAGTTCGAGGTGGAGCACCTTTTTATTGCTCGAAGGCGCGTTGTTGTACTCGCCGACCAGCCCGAGGGGATCTCCTGCTTTGACTACCAGGGGCGTAGTTGGGATGACGACTGCGCCCGTTTCGAGTTTTTCGACGGCTCCGGTATAGATATATCGCGTGTCTGCGCCGACTTCTTTTCCAAATATGTTGAGTATCTTGTACCGCTTGTATCCGCCGATCTCGACCTCTTTACTGTCGTCAAGCAGCAGCATGGTTCCTTTTTTGAGCTTATCTTTCTCGGCCGCACCGGCATCTCTTACGACGGCACCATCTGTTTTAACGACATAATTGAATCTGCCCGTATGCATGTACAGAGAGAAAAGCGTCAGTTTATTGGTCGCGGGGTATTCGAGTTTGTGCCTGAGGAGGAAAAAGCCCGTGGAGTAGCCGTGTTTTTTTTCAGTCTTGTCGTCTTCATCATATGTGTAGTCGGGATTCAAACGGTATGCCACCAACTCCCCATCGGCGATGGCGCAGACGGGTTTGGTGTCGCCTTCGGCATCGCTCAGCGCACCGCCGGTGAAGTGGACGCCGCCGTGCCAGAACCCTTTCGCGTTAAAGAGGTAGTTGCCGCTGTCCACTTTGGCAAGACTTTCGAAACAGCTGTCCATATCCTTGATCTTTTTGAACGGATAGGCGAATGATGGGATGGAAATCATACTGGTGCTCATGGACGCTTACTCCGAGAAAAGAATATGGATGGGCTTGATAGCCTCTTTGACCTGAACGGCAGCCACCTCCGCCGCACTCACCCCCGCATTCCCCGAGTTGTCGGAGAAGACCGGCGTCTTGAAGTGGATGCCGCTGCCGTCTACGGTCAGGACGTTGCCGCCGCATTTGAGGCTGATGCCCGAGGGGGCTTCGTACTCGATGGTCGAGGCGGAGACCTCCTTGTGCGAACCCGTGTCGAGGTGGAAGGCCCCTTTGACGTCGAGCCCCATCTCCAGGTTGACGTTCTTGTAGAGGCTTTCGAGGAAGCGGCGGCGTTCATCGAGCTCGGTGTAGCGCAGCGCCTCGTGTTTGATGGTCTCGATGAGGTCCTGTTCGATGATGGTTTTACGGTTGAGCTGCGTGATGGTGATGTCGTTTTGTTCAAGGGAGGTTTCCCGGTCCCCCATGACCGTCGTCAACGCCTCCTTCTCCACGGTAGTGATCTTGTTGGCGGTGACGTTAAGGCGGTAGTCG